>NZ_JBALFC010000025.1:0-36206 GCF_036917755.1 Nostoc sp. | reverse complement strand
CCCTTGTCACCTTGATTTCCGGTGTCACCCTTGTCACCTTGATTTCCGGTGTCACCCTTGTCACCTTGATTTCCGGTGTCACCCTTGTCACCTTGATTTCCGGTGTCACCCTTGTCACCTTGGTTTCCGGTATCACCCTTGTCACCTTGATTTCCGGTGTCACCCTTCTTCCCGTCGTCACCCTTCTTTCCGTCGTCACCCTTGTCTCCGGTATCACCCTTGTCTCCGGTATCACCCTTCTTTCCGTCGTCACCCTTGTCTCCGGTATCACCCTTCTTTCCGTCGTCACCCTTGTCTCCGGTATCACCCTTCTTTCCGTCGTCACCCTTGTCTCCGGTATCACCCTTGTCTCCCTTCTTTGAACGTGTTAAAGCCTCTTCAGCAGTAATCTCAGCATGACCTGCTAATGCTAAAGCACCACCGGCAGTCACACCAATGGGAATTAGTTCTAGTTGGACTGCTTCTGCTAATGCCAAAGCACCAGCGGCGGTGACACCAATAGGAATTAGTTCTAGTTGGACTGCTTCTGCTAATGCCAAAGCACCACCGGCAGTGAATTGTGCTGTGCCAGCAAGAACTAGAGCGCCACCTGCCGTAGCTTCGGCTGCAACGATTTCGGCCTGCATAATTATCAGTTCACCCTCTATTGCACCAATTGCAAGTGCAAGGGCTTCTGCTGCTGCTGTTGCTGCCGCCGCGATCGCAGCAAATAGACCCTCAAGAGCTGCGGCAATCAAGGGAGCTGCGATGATCGCTACTAATGCTGCAATTCCAGCACCAAAGGCTATTAATTTAGCTTCTAAATCATGGAGTTCAGTTTCTAAGCTGCCTATCTGAATTTCATCTTGGGCTAACTGGCGATAAACATCAGCTAACTGATGTTTTAGAGCATCGATTTCACTCTGAAGATTTCCATTATTTGAATTATTAATTAGATTTCTTAATTCATCAATCTGACTTTGCAATCCCTGACAGCAATCACATTGATGTCCGGCACAATTACTAATATTTGATAACGAGGAAATAAGGGCTTGACCAGAACCGGACACTTAACAGACCTCGCTATTAATTTTAGAAATTAGGGCTTCAATTGAAGAGAATTCGCTTTGCTCAATGCAGATTTTACCATCTGGACAGAATGTTGTGGGATCGACGCATTGCTTGCCAGCAGCGCAAGCGCCACCATTTGCACAAACTGCCTGACAATCAGCAAGTGTTGCGTAAATCCCTGGGGTGCTGTAAGTATTTTTTGAGATGCATTGACCGTTGATGCAATCATATTTAGGAGTAGTTGGCGGCGGTTGCCCGGTGTCATTATCGATGATGTCAAGATGAACATTTTTGGCGGGGCTTGTAGACGTATAAATAGTAGTTCCTGTGTTGTTATCTACTATTTTGAAACTATAACCACCGCAAGTAATGCCAGTTTCAACTACTACAAGTGAAAAGTTAGAATGGCTTTTATTTCCAAGGTCTACATATACGTCGTCCTCTGGATAAGCAAAGCAGCCTCCGCCATAACTTGAGCCAACTACTCTTAAGTGGTAAGTCATTTGTTAAACAGCATTTGGATCAAAAGTTGGAGCGGCATAAGGTCCATAAAATCTTTCTGTAAATTGGAATTGCGTCTTGGCAGTTCCATTCCGAGTTATTGGGGAAGATATTGTTAAATCGCTAGCACTCATCACTGAAGCGTCAGTATTTGCATTTAGCGAAATGTGAGCAGTTTGGACGATTGCAGCGTATAATTCCAGGGCTGTAGGATTAGCACTTGTTAGCGCAGGCAGAGAACTTAAAGGAATTTCTAATACTTTTGGTGAACCGGAGAAGGTTGAGTTTGCACCAAATAAGTCAGTGATTCCAGGTTGCATAAACAGATTTTGTTTTGAAGTGAATAACATCTGTTGTACGCGCTAGCAAAATTTGTGTAAATATTCCAGTTTTATGTAGAAGTAGCATATTCACCGATGGCGTGTATCAATTGCCAGTACTAAGCTTGAGGTGATATTTACTAATAGTGAATATTTAGAGAATTCCGCTTTCACCTGAACAAGAGGTGAAAGCGGAACATAACAATTTCAATTTCTTATATGCCAAAGATTAACAGATGTGGCAAAGCAGCAACAATTACACCGGCTGAATATCTCAAAATCAGAAAGCAAATTAAAACTGACAAGTACAAGTTGCTTTGGGATTTAGCCTGGTACACTGGCGAACGCTGGGGGGCTATCATCCAACTGAAGGTAGCCGATGTTTACTCCAGCAGTGGCAAGCCCAAAGATTTGCTGATTTTCAAAAGCATTATCAGAAAACACCGCCCCGACGGTACAGCCGAGAATACTGAAATTCCGGTTCATGAAGCTTTGGGCGAATCTCTGCAACGATTTGAGCCATCTGAATCAATTTGGTTATTCCCGTCGCGGTGTGGCGAAAAGCCGATTGGCTGGCGAAATGCCTATGATATTCTCAAACGCGCCACAGAAAATGCGGGTTTGAGTAGTAGAGGCATCTCAACTCACACTACCCGCCGGAGCTTGGTAAATCGTTTGCGGAGAAGTGGGATTTCTAAAGAAATTATCAGAACTCTCACCGGACACCGTGATAACAAAGGTTTAGACCCTTATTACGAAATTGAGATCGACGAGAAACGAGGCGCGATCGCAACTCTATGAACGCCAATCTACTGTTCCTCCAAATCGAAATCTTCTTTGGGCGTTTGCAAGCTGGAGACTATGACCATCCGGTTTTCTTGGCAATGGCGCTGGAAAGCCTGACAAATATGGCATGGGATGAAGTGGACGCGGTTTATCCCAACCTGTGACAAACTGCCTTGTGGCGGATAGGCTGATATCACACTCATCACAACCATTATGATGTGCGATCGCCTCTTCATCTCAGTTAGCGCGATCGCATTTTTCATGTTTGGAGTGGGGAGTGGGGAGTGGGGAGTGGGTGTAGTCTAAGCAGCTACTGGTAAGGCTTGGGGAGGCAGGCTAGAAGCAGCAGCTTCATCAATTAAGGCTTGAATCTGTGGGCTGTCAGCTAGAATGGCTGCTGCTGTTGCTTGATCAGCTCCAAGCAATTCCCCTACTTGAGTCAAAGCCTTATCGCGATCGCTTTCAGCAGTCACTGCACGTTGAATCAGTCCTCTAATGATTTCTGCAAATTTGTTAAGCAATGCGGTCTGGGATGTGAGAGCATCGTCAGTTTTAGTCATTTTCTTGAAAAATAGATTGAACGACTCAGTTGTAGCATGTCAACTGCGATGGCAACGAGAACACCGGTGCCATCGCAATTCCTCATTCGTCATTCGTCATTCGTCATTTGTCATTTGTCATTTGTCCTAACTCCCCACTCCCCATTGCCTTGTCACGCGCAATACAGCCTGATAAAGTACCTGTGACTCTCGTTTGAGGTTAGATATGGCAGGCAAAGGCGGCCGCCGGGGTACGACTTGGAATTCTCAATGGAACCACGGCGATACTAAACATATTCGAGTTCCCGCAGCGCTGGAGGAACAAATAATAGAATTCGCTCGTGCTTTGGATTCGGGAAGTGTTCATTTAGACCCTAAACAGCTTCAGAAAACAGTTCTTCTGTTGATTGACCAGTTTGTAGAACAAAGGGTTGCTTCCTTTCATCCCAATCAGCACAGCCGCACTGCCTCAACTAATAGCCGGAGATGGGATGAGTTGCGACGGTTCAGAAACGCAATCGCTTCTGGATCTGTTAACCACGCCAGGAGTGAATTAGTTTCTCAATCTCCTGGGGTGATTTCCCATCGCTGATCCAAACTTCGACATCTGCCTTTTTCCGCTTGGCGATGATGCTATCCACACTACCCAGGTAGATGCGGTTTTTCTTCCTGCCTACCATCCAGGAATAGCGGTAATACCAATATTTATTACCAGACCGCTCAACCCAATATTTCTCTACCCAGTGAGTATCGTGTTGGGGCGCAGTTTTTTCGGTATGTAATGCTACCTGCGCCCCAACACGAGATTTTACAGGGGTGTTAATAGTGTCAGGTTTAACTTGCGCCCCAACAAGTGTCCGCCACTCTGCCCAGGCACGATGATAATCATTCACATTTTGATAATCATCTGGGTCGAGTGGTTCGTGACTGTCATCGTAGAAAATTGTCGGCTGACCGTCCGAGTCTAACTTGCGCGGCACTTCCCCAAAGTCAGAAGGATTCCAGTGACTATCCTCCTCTTGTTGGGGCGCAAGTTCTATCTCATCCCAGTAAGGATCGTGAACAATAGTTTTCTTTTCAGTTGGGGCAACAGTCAATAGTGTTAACTGTACCGGCACGTCAGAATTATGTTTCATAATGTTTGTGGATTAGAATTCGCGGACGTTGAACGCGTCCGTTTTTTTATACATAGGAATCAACCAGAGGGGAATAATTCATCCCATTCTGTAGAGTTCCCAAACATGGAAAGTAAACAATTGTAGTTTCGAGGGAATTCCCACCAGCGCTCACGTAAACATCGCCGTATAAATCCTTCTGGATTAAGAATTTTCTCTAAACCACCACGGAGATTAAGCATTAAAATTGCCAACTTAATCTCATTGGTTGGACGTTCAAGGACTTCTTTTTCAGAAGAGTCATAATGTATACCCGCTTCTGCCAGGGTCTCTAAGTTGATATCAGAATTAGAATGCTGCTGCTGTATATCACCCGTCACGGCAGACTTATCATTTGAAGGGTCTAAACTGTAACTTAAGTTATGGTTTTGTAAGTTTTTTTCTCGCTTCTTTCTCGGTGGCTTCAACCATTCCAGGGGTCTTACAAGTAACTTAAATATCTTCCAACTATACTGTTTAACGACTTGGATAACTCTGTGTTCTACTAGCTGATCAAAAATCTGTTTGAGGTAATTATGTGAGTATCCTTTACCTCTTGCTTTGGCTACTGTGGCATTGAATTCTGATAAATCTGGCTCGACTTCTTGGGCGATTTCACCCTGTATCATTAGCCATTGCCAAAGTGATTTGGCGGCAGGGCTAATATGGTGTTGATAACAAAATGCTGTGTGTTCTTCCGTCCAAGGAAGTGAATTTTTTGATGAATTATCTGTCATAATACTATTAGTTTTGAATAGTAACTTAGCCACCTGGAGGTCAGATTTTAGGTGGCTATTTACGTGTTTAGTTGTTGGCTGGCGATCACACTCCAGAAGTGGTGAGCGCGATCGCAATTCTCCTCAGCAACCGCGATCGCGTTGGTTTTTTATGTCATAGGCGTAGCTGGTGGTCCGAAATCATCAGGCAGATTATCCAAGGACACGCCCAAGGCTCGACACAATGCTTTAACCTGCGGAATTGTTAACTCTGGTTCATATTCACCTCTTTCCCATCCACTGATAACCTGTCGGCTTAAGGTCTTTGTTCTACTTTTGTCGGGTATTCGGCCTGCTAGCTGTGCCTGGGTCAAGTTAGCCGCCTCTCTTAGACGTTGCAAAGGAGGCATATCTTCTGGATTCTGCGGTCTCTTCTTTCTTGCCATATTTTCAGAAAAAAAGCAAGCACACTTGACATAAGTCAGAAAAAGCAAGTATGCTTGCTTACGTAGACAACAGAAGACTAGCCAGAAATTCTGACTTTGGCGGGTTGATTAATTTGGCTAGCTTCTCTGTGTCTAAGTTTCTCACTCAGACGCAAAGCTGCTGTGATCTCGCTCCCCAACGCCTCACCGTTCGCGTTGCACAAATGGAGCAAGCACCCACGCCACTGCTTTTATGCCCCGGCGCGGAAACACCCTAAAAATCATCTGTGAAGCGATCGCGGTAACGAGTTTGCCGCGTGGTGTTTGTCTTGACTCAACGCAGACTTAAAACTTAAAACTTACAAAAACAAGATGACAATCACAATCCGAGAACTGCTTGAAAACGTGAAACACTACCCTCTTGAGACGGCGATAGCCATCCAAGATGTTGACGATCAAGAATTTGCGATCGTTGATTTTGTCTTTTCCGAAAACGTGCTGACTATCAAGATCGGCGAGAAGGAATACGACGAAGACGGGGAGGAGGGAGACGGCGAATAAACAGTCACATAACATTCACATAACCATCACATGAGTAGACCTGTAGGACATTTTACAAGTTACACCCCTGGCGACGGTTCCTTGTTGGATTCCCTCGGACAGCAGTATGGGTCGGGCTTTGAAAAAATGACCCAACGCGAAAAGCTGTTTTTGATATCGGCGATCGCGGCTCAACTGTGCGATCAAGCTCCTGGCAGATGCCGCGATCAAATTTACGTAGTGGGGCATCAGATAAACAGTTCTTTGCCTCCGGGGGATAGAGCAGGATTGGTTGAAGCGCTGATCAATCAAGTCCGATGGGGTCGCAGTCTCAGCGATACGGAGGTATTGCCTATGGGATAAATGGTTGTTCAAGTCATGCATTGAATTTGGCACAAAACACCAGCGCGGGCTGTTGTTAGCTAGCGCTGGTGTTTTTACTTTTTAGGGAATTTTGAGGACTAGAACTATGACTTACTGTGATCAACTTCGTCCGTGGGCAATTTTTCAGGCTCTGCCCAATGGCCAAAATGTCTGCTTTTGTCGATTTCGCACCCGAAGCGATGCCGATGCTTACGTTAGCATTCTCCGCCAGGGGGGTGGGAAATTTCAGGTAGTTTTCGATCACCCTGGTTAACTATAGCTCAAAAGCGATCGCGGCAGGAGTGCGATCGCTCTCTCGATCCAACACTCGAAACTGTACAAGTCAAAAATATCACACGCCTATGAAAATTGAAACCATCACTTACAAGCGGGTCAAAAGCCTGGGAAATTACCAGAATGAAACAATGGAAGTCACCGCAGTCTTAGACCAATATGACGACCCAAATGAAGTTAGCGAGCGACTCCGGGAACTGGTGAAAAGTCAACTTTTCCCACCGGAGTCGGTTCCTACACAAACCGATGATTTTTAGGCGATCGCTACTGGAAAAGCATCATGAGCAAACATGACACTTGGGTGAAACTCAAACCCGGCAATCCGTTCGAGCCAATTTTAGATTTATTTCCAGATAGGATGATACCCATGCGTGACCCGTTCCCCCTGGAAATGGCCGTCAATGCAGATGGGGAAAATGTACCACTGTGGATTATTGACATAGACCGCCTTAGTATTCCACAAACTCGCGCTCTAGCTCAACTGATTGCCAGCTACTGCGGTGCTGGTGTTGATGAAGTCGCCCAAGAAGCTGCAACCAAAGGGGGGTTTTCAATGGCCGATGGGTGGATTGAATCAATGGAGTGTGATGCTGAAGGCTTTCAGAGGTCAAAGGAGGTAGCCGACTTTTTTGAATCTGCACCCCAACCACCATCAAAAAAAGCTTGGCGTAATTTTTATAACAGTCAACATGAGCGATGGATTGCAGGTAATGAGCAGCCGCCGCCAATTAATTCCATAGAGGATGTTGACCCACGCCTCAGAACCCCAGAACTGGAACGAGCTTTAACTAGGAGAAAAATTGAGTTTGCGATCGGGCAGGGTAACTACTCAGTTCTTGATGTGCTAACGGGTCGAGCGTTTACCGATGCTCTTAACATCATTGACCCAGAAAACTCATATTCATTAGTTGGATATGATGACGAATTTGATGATGAGGATATTTATGAATAATTTAAACATCTCTCAACCAGATCCAGATTGGGACTATTACGAAGTCTGGCAATCATTACACACTATCAAAAATAAAATTGATGCCGGAATAAAACTTATTTCTGGCGAAGAGACGGCAGACTACGCAACCGATGAAAAACTTAAACAAATACTAGAACCAGCTTTAGAACAACTTGAATTAGTTATCGAAAATGATTTAACAGATTACTCGGAGGATATTGGAGACGATGAATAATTCGTCCGAAGATGATTTTATTCGTTTGCCTAGAGATGCATTTGTTCTAAACACCTTAGCTATGGGGGTAGCTATACAAATTCTTGCCAAAATAACCGAGGAACCCATAGAAGCATGGAGGGAATGTATACGGTCAAAAGCTGACGAGCAATACCACCAATTATCAGAAGCAGAAATTCAGGAAATAGTTGATTCTCTGGAAAAAGAAATTAGAACCCCCTGATGAATCGTAGATCGCGCTAACTGCGCGGGCTACTTGACATAGTAGCCATCAGGAGCATTTTGACTTAAATTAAGTGACTTTATCCCAAGAGAAGTAGGTAAGAACCTGCTTCCTTTTGGGATGAATTTTTAATGGGAATTATACTCGTGAAAAATATTGAACACCGAATCAAGGAGGCCAATGGACGACTCCGTAATTACGGCATAAATATAGAACAAATTGGTAATCGGCTTTATTTACGTGCAACGCTTCCGCCAAAATCATTGGCATCAAAAAACAGTTGGCATCAACAAAGAATAAATATTACTGTAGCCACAATAGAAGGTGTAAAGCTTGCTGAGAGTGAAGGCAAAATTTTGAGCCTTAAGCTTGATACTAATACCTTTGACTGGAATGATTATTTAAAAACCGAATTAAAAAGCAATCAAGTAAAAACTATTGGGGAATGGATTCGAGAATTTGAGAAAGATTATTTTCAGAGGAGACAACGCAATTTTAAGACAGAAAGTACATGGAAAATCGAATATCAGACAGTTTTCAAAACCCTGCCTGAACATGAAATACTTAATCCTGAAATACTCAAACAAGTCATTCTCACAACCACACCAGACACTAGAACCCGGAAACGGTTTTGTTTGACACTGAAATTATTAGCTAAATTTGCTGATCTTGATTTCAATCCTCACTCTTATTCAGGAAATTATAGCTATAGAAGCAGACAGATTCGTAGTCTGCCAACAGATAAATTAATTTATGAATGTTATTCTAGTTTTGATAATGTGAAATGGCAGTGGATATTTGGAATGCTTGCCACCTACGGATTGAGAAATCATGAAGTATTTTTCCTTGATTTAGAGCAGTTACGAGCAGGTAATAAAATTATTACTGTCCTTGCTGGCAAGACTGGCTACAGAAAAATCTGGCCTTTTCATCCAGAGTGGTTTGAATTATTTGGGTTGCCAAATGTCAAAATCCCTGATATCGACTTAAATCGAAACAATTCTGCAATTGGAGCAACCGTTACTCAAAGATTTAGGCGAAATGATGGACTGCCCTTCAAGGTTTACGATCTACGCCATTGCTGGGCAATCAGAACCCTTGAGTATGGGATTGATATCTCGTTAGCAGCACAGCAAATGGGTCACAGTCTAACAGTTCACAGCAATCTCTATCACGCCTGGGTTGATGCCCAGCATCACCAAAGGGCTTTTGACTTAGCGATGAATAAAAGCGATCGCCCTCTGCCACCAGAATTATAAATTTCTAATTTCTAAGAATGTTTTATCTAGCAAGGTAATTGCTAGATATTTAACTTGCAATTGTGTCGAAGTGGTGACTCTTAATCTATTGGTTGCGGGTTCAAATCCCTCGTCACCCACTTTTTAAGTATTTCTGTAGATTAATTAATTATTTGTCACTGTTAACAGATTAATATCACTTTTCACTAATTAATGTCACTGTTAACAGATTAATATCTTCTTTGAGAAATTAATATCACTTTAGAGAACTAGAATGTAGCTTCTCTACAATATCATTTCACCTATATTTTAGGTGATTGCAATGCTCTAAAAGAAACTGCCTAGAGTGCGATCGTGAGATACCCGCAGTAAGCGATCGCAGGAAGAATCTGTGACCACCGCAGGTCTTACCCTGAGCCTGCGCCTTTCGCGTAGCGTCTCGTAGAGAAGGGCATCGCACCAAAAGGGAATCACAGGTTGCCCTTGAGAAAGAACTTCTAGCGCCGCCTCTTGATCAAATTCTACTGATATTAAATACTTTTCCTGAGAGGCTAGACATTAACATCAGTCGCCTCATCTTTTTTTTAGGGATAAACTCCTCAAACAGCCAAGGCTTCTTATCTTGCAACATAGCCAAAGCTTCCCGGCAAACTTGAAAGCTTAAGCCAACAGACAATAAATAATGCATCACTGTTAGATTTTAGATCATAGTGGGCATACTGCAAGTATCAAGTAAATAGCATCGAAACAGGGAAAACAGTATGTTGACTACACTGCCGCAAGAAGAAATTACATCATTGAAGCAAAATTTAAGACGTGAAATCAGTAAACTATCAGGTGCAGCAGAGAATAATATACCTAAGTATATTTGCATCAATAACCTGAATTCAAAGCTAGAAAGATTAGAAGAAATCGAGAAAATCCTTAGTATAGATAAATATAAAATTGTTTTTATAGGTACTATTGGTAAAGGAAAAACTACAGCCATCTGTCATCTTTTTAACTTAATTAGCGACTTCAATGTTTCCAAGACAAAAAAAGGAAAAACTACAAATGTAATCGAAACTAAAGAGTTACTCTCAACGGGTTCAGGCAGAACTACTATATGTGAAGTAATTATTAAGGCATCTGAAAAAACTTACATAGAGATAGAGCCTTATACAGTTGATGAGATGGAAAATCTTATTTCTGATTTCTGCGATTCTATTGCTAATAAAGATAATACTCAGTCAGACGAGAAAATAATCATTTCTACAGAAATTGAGAGAGCTATTAGGAATGTTACAGAACTTAAAATAACTTCTAAAACAGTCTATAATGGTGACAAAAAGGATAGCCCAAGAACTGATCAAGCGAAGGAATTACTTAATGAATCAGGAGTAGACTTTCTGAAAAAAACTGCATTGAATAATGCAAATATCGAAGCTAGAACTACTACTAAAATTGAGTTTGACAACCAGAAAAATGAGCAAGAATGGATAAAAAATACCTTTGCTGCCATCAATGATGTTCAGTTAAAAGAGTTTGCTATTCCAAGGAAAATATATCTTTATCTGAGCGATGATATTTTATCTGGTTCCAACTTGTCTCAGTTCGATTCAGTTGTTGATACCAAAGGACTTGATGAGAACCCGATTCGTAAAGACTTACAGAAATATATTGATAGTCAGGATACCATCTGTATCTTTGTAACTCCCTTTAATGATGCTCCTGAAAATAATATTAGTAAATTAATGGGTTATCATCTTGCATCTAAATCAAAAGACTTTCATCATAGATTTGTAACTTTGGTATTACCTCATAAAAATGAAGCTGAAAAGGTGAGTGGATGTGATGGCGATTATGATATAGGAATTCAAATTAGAAACGAACAAGTTCAAGCTACATTCAAAAATTCTAATTTAGATTTTTTCCCGAAAAATATCTTGTTCTATGATTCATTGAGATACTATCGTGATGACATAGTTAAGCTAAATGAAGACTGCGATCAAGAAGACGTACAGGCAGATAAAAATCAATTTATCGAAGCTATAGCGGGTGTAGTAGAACGTAGGCGAAATATTTTATTAGATGAAATCAAGGCTATCAAAGAAAGCTCTGCGAGAATCAAAAATAGTGGTGCTTTAACCGAATCAGAAATCAAGGCAATTGAAAATGCCATTAAGAAGATAAAGGATTTACGGTATTTGAGTAAAAGAATGTCTGGTTTTCTCTTTGAAACTTTTATTGATGAATATGTTAATAAATACTATTGCAAGGTTTATCCAGCATGGAATACTAAACACGCTATCCATAGAAATTTTGGTTACTATGAGCCAAGAGATATAGATATATATTACGATGCGAAGGTTGTTGCTGAGGGAATAGATGAAAATAAAATGCTTAAAAAATTTACCAAAGAAGTAAAACAGGAATTAGAAGATATACTGAATGAGCTTACATATGCGAATGAATCTTTAAAGACATTTATCCCCGAATTAGTCAAAGAATTTTACGGATTATATGACGAATTTATAGACGAAGTAGGCACAGAAGTTGAAGAAGAAGTCACGAGAAAACTATTACCTCGAGGCGAAGGCGAAGATTCTGATTTCTGGAAGGCTCTAATTGCTGAAAAAGGTAAGGAAAACAAGAAAGGGGAAACTTTTACAGGTAATGTATGTCTGATATTTGAGCGAGAACTGGAAAAAGAGACAAACTTAAATACATTCTTAAAAAGCAAAGCTGAATATTATTGGCAGAAATTAATTATCAAAATACTAGGCTTTTTTGGGGAAAAATAGACAATTTCTCAATTGCATATTTAATATACAGTTTAGGGCGCAATATAATTGTGTCCCTAAAGCTATTTTATCCACCATTAGTTGCTATCAAAAGATATATGACTGATTTACAACAAGAAATAACCACAAAACTCATCAAATATAAAAAAGATTATCAAGAATATACAAAATGTTTGATTAGGGGAATACAAATTCCAATTAATGCAAGACCAGAGGAGTTAGTTAGACAAATATTTATTCATTTTTTTATTAAAGAAAGTCGGCTATTTCCAGATATCATTAATATCGAAGTTGAGGTGAATAATCATGATCTGGAAATATCCAAAAAGCAAAAAAATGATAATTTTAAGCCACATCAATCTCCTTTGATAATTGTGGAAGTAAAACGAGAAGACGCGAATTTAAAAAATCATTATAATCAGATTCAAAGGTATCTAACAAAAGCTGGTTGCGATATTGGAATTTTGTATAATTATCATGAGATTATCGTCTTTACTAGAAAAGATGATAACTTTGAAATTAATCATCTCAAAAGTCTTACAGACATACAGACATTAATTTTACAAAGCAATAATAAGAAGAATGATGATTTATTAGAATTTCAAAAAGCTCAAAACGGAAATTTTGATAGTTTTGCTTCTCTGATTAGCAAATATGGTAAATATACAACTAATAAAGTAGTCTTTAAAGTTAAACAACAGCAATCAGAAATAGAAGGATATTTCTTTAATATGCAAGGAAATAAAGTGTATTATGATGTATGTGGTAAATACTCCAAAAAACAACAAAATTTTGATTATCAAGATTTTGAAAAACTAATTTCTATCGCTTATTAAAAAACCTAACCTCCTAACCCCCTTCCCAACGCGGGAAGCAGGGTGGTTTCATACGAAAAAAGAAAAATACATTAAGTCTTGATTTCTCGTTTTGCGGCATGGCTTTTTACCCCTCTCCAAACCTCTCCCCGAAGCGGAGAGAGGCTTTGAAACCCAGTTTTAGTTTTTCTCTGCTTGTATGAAACCACCCTGCCCTTCCCGACACGGGAAGGGGGGAAATTCAAAGTCTCTCTCCTTTTAGGAGAGAGATTTAGAGAGAGGTTTAGATTAGTATTCGTGAGGGGGCACAGCTAGTTGTGCCCCCCTGTCTGTTGCTATAACCTTTACCAATCACTTGCTTTAGTGTCATCCCAGACTTCCAACTCCAAGTCGCGGAGATAGGTTAACCCGCTCTGAATTTGTGCATCTGTTCCTTGTAGTTCAAGGTCAAACCACCCATCACCGACAGCATTGGCTCCCAAAATCGCTGCTGTGATATTCACAGTCAGTCCATAGTCAGACACCAGGCGAGAAATGACAGGTTCCTGGTGATAATTCTGAGGAATTCTTAGTCGAATCCGTTTATTGGTAAGTGTATTGTCACTAGCCATATATATCTGAATTATTTCAATCTCTGATCGGGATTGGTACAGAACTACCCTAAACCCTAATGGTAATTTACTGATAGGTACTAAGTAGATCGTACCATGTCCCATGATTTGCTTGTATCCTATTCAAAGGATAACTATAATCGCTTGATTTTTCTATTCAACATCTTTAATGGTGGTTTTCCGTTCCAGAATCTCCTTCAGCACTAAGGTTACTACTGCTAGCAACGCTAACAGTACAGCCGCAGAGAAAGCAGCTTCGGTTTCGTATTGTTTGTAAGCGTCTTCTACAAATAGTGGTAAACTCTGGGTTTGGTCGGCAATGTTGCCAGATACCACCGAAACCGCCCCGAATTCACCCATTGCTCTGGCATTGGTCAAAATTAAACCGTAGAGTAAGCCCCAACGGATACTGGGGAGGGTGACGCGCAAAAATATCTGCCAATCTTTCGCACCTAGAGTTCTAGCAGCTTCTTCTTGATCCTTACCAAATTCCTCTAAAACAGGAATCACTTCGCGGGCGACAAAGGGCATACTCACAAAGGCTGTAGCCAGTACCATACCTGGAAAGGCAAAGATAATTTTGATATCATGTGCCTGGAGCCAAGGGCCAAACCATCCATTGCGTCCGTAAAGTAGCACCAGCATCAATCCTGCGACTACGGGCGAAATCGAAAAGGGTAGGTCAATTATGCTCAAAACTATGGCACGTCCAGGAAATTTATGGCGGGCGATCGCCCAAGCTGCACACAACCCAAATACAGTATTTACAGGCAGAGAAATCAAAGCTAGCAATAGTGTCAGCCAAGCTGCATGGAGAAAAGCTGGCCGCGTCAGGTTGGACAGAAATGGCCCAAATCCTTTGCTGAAGGCTTGGACAAAAACGTTGATTGCCGGGATGTATTGAACTAGGGCTAAATAAGCGATCGCTATACCAATTAAAACTATTGGTACCCAACTCTTCTGCTCTTTAAGAGGTTTGGCTATATCTGTATCAGATGCAGATGAGTGAAAACTTGGCTTATCTACTGTCATATCGCCTTGCCCATGCTTGTAAGAAATTAATTGCCAATAGCATTACCAATGAAATTAATAGTAGAACTATGCCAATTACTGTTGCACCAGAATAGTCATACTGCTCTAAGCGCTGGAAAATCAGCACAGGTGCGATTAAATCTTGAAATGGCGTATTGGAAGAGATAATCACAGTCGAACCATACTCCCCAACTGCACGGGAGAAACCCAAGGCAACACCAGTTAAAATTGTCGGAAATAAAGGCGGCAAAATCACCTTCCAAAATGTCTGCCATTGAGAAGCACCCAGACACCAGGCGGCTTCTTCAATTTCATGTTCCATTTCCTGAAGCACGGGTTGCACAGTTCTCACGATAAAAGGTAGTGAGATAAATATCATTGCTACCGCTACTCCCGTGCGGGTAAAAGATACCTTAATTCCCAGTGGTGCTAGTAGCGAACCTATCCAGCCATTATCGCTGTAAACTGTTGCCAGGGTTAGCCCTGCTACCGAAGTTGGTAGTGCAAAGGGTAAATCTACAGTGGCGTCAATTAAGCGTTTGAAGGGAAAGTCGTAGCGAACCAGAACCCAAGCAATCAAAGTCCCAAATACGCCATTGAGTAAGGCAGCAAATATTGCTGTAAAAAAAGTGACGTTATATGTTGCTAATGCGACATCACTGGTTGCGATCGCCCAAAATCTCGCCGGAGTTTCTGTACTCGCTTTCAGAAACATGGCAATTATGGGGATAAATAACATCACCGTCAGGTATCCTATGGTGATTCGCCAAGTCCAAGGAACCCGCCCCAATGTCTTCCAGAATGGTGTTTTGCGTTCAACTTCCACAGAAGGAGATAGAGTCACGTCGCTTCGCTCCGAATTCAAAATTCAAAATTCAAAATTCAAAAAAGTTTTTTGCCAGTATTCGTAATTCGTAATTATTACCCCACAAATCTTCGCACAGCGTGCCGAAAACAAGTTAGTTGGTCTGTCCTTCAATTACGAATTACGAATTACGAATTACGAATTATTTAGACTAATTACTTTTTTTTGGCTTGAATCTGGTCAAAAATAGCTCCATCTGCGAAGAACTTCTTATTGATTCCATCCCAACCGCCGAAGTCTGCAACTGTACCCAGAGTTTTCACCTTGGGAAATTTATCTGCAACTTCCTTGCTTAGGGTCAAAGTCTCATCCACCGGTCGGAATCCCAATTTTGCAAACTCCTGTTGAGCCTCTGGAGTATATAGATATTTCACAAAACCTTCAGCAACTTCACGGTTGCCGTGTTTATCAACATTTTTGTCTACCACGGCGATGGGATTGTCGATGGAGATATTGACATCAGGGATGATCGCAGTCAACTTTTCACCCTTTAGTTCTGCCAAGATAATCTCATTTTCATAGTTAATTAGGGCATCACCTTGACCTTGCTTGAAAAAGGCATCAGTAGCTTCACGGGCATCTTTAGTCAGCAAGGGCACGTTTTTGTACACTTTGGTAACAAACTCAGTCGCTTTAGCATCATCTCCACCAGTTTTAATCACTGAATTCCAAAGAGCTAAGAAATTCCAGCGAGCAACTCCTGATGTTTTTGGATCAGCAGTAATTAGTTTTATACCGTCTTTAGATAAATCTTGCCAAGTCTTAATGTTTTTAGGATTTCCTGGACGCGTGACTAATGCTGCCACCGATTTGGAAACAATACCATTATTAGGAACTTCTTTCTCCCATCCTGCCTGAATCAATCCAGCTTTCTCAATCTTTGAAGTGTCTCCAGCCAGCGCCAAGTGAACAACATCTGCTTCCAAACCATCGATAACGGCGCGAGTTTGGGAACCAGAACCGCCATAGCTTTGCTTGAAGGTGACAGTTTGGTTGTGATCTTTCTTCCACTGTTCTACAAACTTAGGAATGATCGCTTCGTGAGCCGCTTTGGTAACTGCAAAGGATACCAGAGTTAATTCAACATTATCCTTGCTTGCAGCAACAGGACTAGCAGCAGGGGTTTGTGTGGAAGAATTACTCTCACTTCCACCGGAGCAGGCGGCAAGCGCCACACTCAATACAGTACCTACCAAAAAGAGTGATAGAAAGCCTTTGAGTGAATTTAGTCTGAACCGATACGTTCTATGTTCAGCGATCGCTTGTAACCTTTTCAGTGGGCGTTGCCATAAACTCATTCTATTTTCTCCATTAAATCTACAGATAGTTGATGGGAATACAGTTATACACTATTATATGTACTGTTTGTAATACTGGATTATTCCATATATCTAGTTGCAAACACCTAAGAACCTCACATTCTTTATCAAGAACATGGTGATTTTACCAGTTCTGTGAGGAATTAGAAATACTTTACTTCCAACTATCAAGTTGTCATTACAATTGACTACTTACTGTATCAAGCAACTTGCTAGGGAATTGCTAATTTTTGAAGATAGTTTATTCTAGCGATCGGCGTAGCCCATCGTAGACATCGGCTTCGCTCAAACCAGTGCAACAAAATCAAGTAACGTCTTGAGTGCAAGCACAATTACTGTAGTGAGAAATATACGCCGCAACCAGATGTTGCTTAGTCTAAGGGCAACCCGCGAGCCGACGATTCCACCGATAAACATAGTAATACTCAGAATAATACCTAGTTTGTAATCAACTATTCCCTGTATAAAGAAAATAATGGTGGCAATCAGCGAAGAAAAAATGTTGATAAACTTTGTGTTTGCTACCGCCTGAACAAACGTCATCCGAAATAGGTTGACATAAGCTGCTGTGAGCATGGTGACATAGCCACCACTAAAGAAACCACCATAAATACCAAGTACAAAAGTTGCCACATATCCACCAATTTCTGCTATTCGTGATGGACTCTTTATTCTGGAAACGATTCCAGCATTCCGATTGCTGATTGAAAACACGGCAACCACAATCATCAAAATCGAGATAATCAGAGGCATCGATTTTGAAGGTACAACTAAAACAAGTAATGCACCGATAATTGAGCCTAAAAGCGTTAGGAAAATAATTATTGGCAAGCGACTGATGTCAATTACTTTTTTACCAACAAAAGGCAATGTACCACCAATACTCATAAAGGTTAATGCCAACATATTAGTGGCAAGAGCAGTACGGGGTTCGATACTCAATTGCAACATTACAGGGACGGTAATCAAAGAAGTGCTTCCTGTAATTACACTTAATATACTTGTTATAAAGAAAATTGTTATGAGGAGGAGTAATTGGGTAGCAGTCATTAGATATTTTCTTTTTATGTTGTTAAAAATACATTTTTTACAAGGATGCTTGCAATAGCCAAAAGATATCTAAAGCTCTTATTTGAAAAAACTTACAGCCTTGTTTTAACTATATTAATCTAGATATAATTCAGTGTAAAGCTATAGATTTTATACCAATAAAAGTGGTATTTTTTATATAAATTGGTAACAACTAAGTTGGGGAAAGTTGTATAAATTGGTAAATTTTAACAGTGAACCACATCTGTTCTACAGAACATTACTTATGTGTGTCAACTGAAGGTGAAACCCTTTTAAAAGCTCCTTTCCAGGTCTAAGAAGGAAATGCTTGTTTTTGAGTTTAAAGCTTATGGGAAGTCAGCCCAGTTTACAGCAGTAGATGATGCAATTCGGACTGCTAAGTTCATTCGTAATAGCTGTATTCGGCTATGGATGGATGTTAAAGATACAGGTAAAAACGATTTGCAGAAATATTGTGCTGTACTTGCAGCTAACTTTCCCTTTGCTAATGAACTTAATTCAATGGATCGTCAAGCTTCTGCTGAACGAGCATGGTCTTCTATCTCTCGGTTTTATGATAACTGCAAGAAGGGTATTCCAGGTTTAAAGGGGTATCCTCAGTTCCAGAAAGACTGTCGTTCTGTTGAGTACAAAACATCAGGATGGAAACTTGCTGATGATCGCAAATCCATAAATTTCAGCGACAAAAAGGGGATTGGGTGGTTAAAGCTCAAAGGTACTCGTGACCTACACTTCTATCAAATTAACCAAATTAAACGGGTAAGATTGGTAAAACGTGCAGATGGTGTGTATGCTCAGTTTTGCATTGACGTAGACCGTCAAGAAAGTATAGAGCCATCTGGAAATACAGTTGGTTTAGATGTCGGGCTAAAAGAGTACTACACCGACTCCGATGGAACAATGGTTGAAAACCCTAAGTTTCTTCGTATTGGTGAAAAAGTTCTCAAGCGTCTTGGGCGTCGTGTTTCTAGAAGAGTAAAAGGTTCAAAGAACAGGGGCAAGGCTAAGACTTTTTTAGGAAAGCGCCACCTCAAAATAAGTAGGCAACGTAAAGACCATGCTGTGAAATTAGCACGGTGCGTAGTTCAGTCTAACGACTTGATCGCCTACGAAGATTTGAGGATTAAAAACATGGTGAAAAATCATTGTTTAGCTAAGTCTATTAATGACGCATCTTGGTATCAGTTCCGTGTTTGGATTGAATACTTTGGGAAGGTATTTAAGAAAGTTACGGTTGCGGTTAATCCGCAATATACAAGCCTTGAATGCTCTAGCTGCGGTGAAATCGTCAAGAAAACACTATCCACTAGGACGCACGTATGTTTGTGTGGTTGTGTGATGGATAGGGACGAAAACGCAGCTAGAATTATCCTTAGTCGGGGATTGGGTACGGTAGGGCATACCGGAACCTTTGCACTTGATGCAAGCAACGCTTGGGGAGATGAAACCGCTACTCTTTCTGGGGCAACCCTGATTGAGCAAGTTATGTTGAAGAAACAAGAATCTCAGTGTCTTTAGACCTGAGAGTGTCAAAGAGGGCATTCCTAGTCTCTGACCATTAGTGTCAACTTAAGGTTAAAACCCATTTGTCAACGATAGGTTTGGTGAGAAACGAAGTATAAAGTTAACTTTTTTCTGCCTTTTATACGCAAGCTGGGAGTGATGCTAATAAACAAAGCATTAATAGTCCCTGAAAAAGTTCGTTTTTTGTCCCTTTCAAACCGAATTTTTCAGCATAAATGCTTATTGACATAGTAAGTTTGAGCTTAAGTTGTCACCAATAGTCTCTGACTAGGAACGAGGCAATATTGAGGCAATATATTAAAACTTTTTTGCTTACTAGCTTTTACTTTCAGTTGACATGTATGAGTATTACCGTGTCCATAAATAGCGAGTCTATTTACCTGAAAATTAACTGTAAATTACTGAATATGAAAAGCATGAAAAGCAAAACCCATCTAGAAAGTATCTAAATGGGAAAAATATCTGGTTAATTTTTGAATTCGCTAACAGGATCAGATTCTTAGGTGAATGCATATTTTAGAGGCAATCCGTCCTGAAAAACTAGTAATTCTCCCGGTTGGATTTGTGTCCAAACTTCGTTGTCAGTGAGGGGTGTGGTAGCAATGACAGCGACGCGATCGCGTTCGGTAGTCACCTCTCGAAAATCTACGGTCATGTCTTGATCAATTAAATGAGCGGCTGCAAAGGGCGCTTGGCGA
The DNA here is from genome assembly GCF_036917755.1 of Nostoc sp. GTDB lineage: Bacteria > Cyanobacteriota > Cyanobacteriia > Cyanobacteriales > Nostocaceae > Nostoc. The sequence continues at coordinate 16,152 of NZ_JBALFC010000025.1, read as the reverse complement.
ACAATGTAGCTGAGTTTAGTTGAGCAATAAGCAAAAAAGTGTTCTCCATCTGATAACAAGTAATTAAATATACCCAGTTTTGCAATTACACCAGTAATTTCTTGCAGCACAGGGTACAGTTCCTTAATATCAGGCTTACCATCAGGAAAGTGCGATCGCAATGTTTCTAGCATCATACAAAATGCTTTTTCACTATCGGTGTCACCTACGGCTTGATAAAAGCCCAAATTTTCCGGATCAAAATTTGGCAAATTACCATTGTGGGCAAACACCCAATACTGACCCCACAATTCTCTGCGGAAAGGATGGCAGTTGTGTAGGGCAACTTCACCCTGAGTGGCTTTGCGGATATGGGCTATGACATGGGTCGAGTGGATGGGATAACTCCGCACCAACTCCGCTACTGGAGAAGCAACAGAAGGTTGGGCATCTAAAAACATCCGACATCCCCTTCCTTCAAAGAAAGCAATGCCCCAACCATCGCTATGATCATCCGTTTTTCCTCCCCGTGCAGAAAACCCTTCAAAAGAAAAGCAAATATCCGTTGGAACATTGCAATTCATTCCGAGCAATTGGCACATAATAACGCCATAGCAATAGTTTCAGGGATGAAGAAAATTATTCATACCATTGACGTACTATTTTAGAGCCTTTTGTAAATTTAAAAGCGTATTTAACTTGACATTTTTTGTTAGTTCAAAAATACTATTGATGTACCAAGGGCATACATACCATCTTTACACCAAAAGTTCTTTAACCTATAAGCGCTTTAAATACAAAAAGACCAGCATCCCACAGCTGGTCTAGAAAATCTTTTTTGCGTTGTCTTCTCAAGAGAGTTAAAACCCAATTGCGCGTTCCCAAAATGCAAGGGGCAACTTTTCTTAACAATATTGTAACAGCCAACACAGATTTTTCCTGAATATTCATTAAAAAAGATGGGAAAAAAGCTTAAAAGCCTTTATCTATCAGGCTAATTCAGCAGATTGCAGGGTATAGATGGGTAGCAGGGTAGCAGGGGAGAAAGGGAGATAAGGGAGATAAGGGAGAGTGAGAATTTTAGATTTTAGATTTTAGATTTTGGATTAAAGAATTGAAATTTAATCCAAAATCGTCAATCCAAAATCCAAAATTGAATTGCCCCATGCCCCATGCCCAATGCCCAATGCCCAATGCCCAATGACTAATGACTAATGACTAATTGTGGTTTTCCCCAGAGGATGCTCTCCTGCTTGTAAATGGCAATTCCCGGTTTGGCTCCTTTGGGTTTGTAGACGTGTTTTAGCTGAGTGTAAACTACTGGCACTCGATCGCTCTGACGGGCGCGACTGTAGTAGGCGGCAAGATTCGCTACAAATTGCAAATCAGTTTCTTCTGCAACAGCACCCGGTTCTAGACGTAGTAACACATGGCTCCCTGGAATTTCTTGAGCGTGAAACCATAGGTCATAATCCCCAGCTACACGAAAGGTCAATTGGTCATTTTGGCGATTGTTACGACCAATTAATACTTCAAAGCCACCAGGGGTAACGTAACGATGAAAGTTGGTGCTAGGGACTTCGTTAGCGCTGCGGCTGCGGTATTCTGGATCTTCTAGATACTTTTGTCCAATCAACTCTTCGCGGATTTCTTCTAAAGCTCGCAAATCTTCTGCTGTTTGGTAGGTGTCTATCTGAATGATCGCAGCTTCTACTTGCTCTAAATACTCAATTTCTGTCTGTACTTCTAAGAGTAGCGGTTCGACAGCAGCACGGGCGCGTTTGAGCTTTTGGTGCTGTTTGTATAAACTTTGGGCATTTTGGACGGCATTTTTATCTGGCTGGAGAGCGATCGCTACTGGTAAATTTGTCTCAAAATCAGCAAGGATAATTTCTTTCATCCCCGGTTCCCAGTTTTGCAGGTGAGCCATCAATAAATCAGCTTTTTGGCGATACTCATCGGCTTGATCTGATTGCTGCAAGCGCGTCTTAAAGGTTTGAGCCTTATTCCGTAATTTCGTCAGAATATTATGCAATTTCTGACTCAACTGATGGCGTAATTGTGAAAATAACTGTTCGTTAATCTGGTTACTGTAGTAGCGGTTGAGTAACTCCTGAATATTTTTGACGTTTTCAACTACACCCCAACCCATTACGGTGTAACCATCTTTTGTCCAAGCGGGTTTAAACTTACTGGAATCCAAAGCTTGCAGCCATTCTTGCCAACGCTCAAACAGCCGTCGCCAATCGTCAGGGTTGAGGCTATCGGTGGATGTTTCTGGTGCGATATTTGCTTCTAGTAGCATTAACTCCAGTAATGCTGCACTCAAGCCACTATAACTTTTTAGCAATTGCCGCTTGATTGCTCCTGGGACTAAACTTACCCGTTCTTGCCAACGTTCTTGAGATTCGTTCAAACTAGGGACAGGCCCAGTAAGTTTCGGTGGTGTTTCATAAGGTTGTCCGGTTTGGATGGGACGAACACTAGATTGTTGCTGACTGACTTGATGGGCGGCGGTGATAATTATATTGCTGGCATCGGTGAGAATGACGTTGCTATACTTGCCCATGATTTCTGCATAGACATGATATAGGGCGCTTTCTCCGGGACGACGGGCAAATTGCAAATCAATAACCCGCTCCCAAGGTGCGATCGCTTCAATCGCCACCAGTGCCAAACCACCCAATTGGTGTATCAGTTGTTGGCTAAAGGTGAAGGTATCTGGCGATCGCGGTGGTGGATCACCAATACAAATATGTGCAGCTTGGGGATGCCAAGAAATTTGTAGCCAATCCCGTTGTTTCAGGGTGCGTAATGCTATGGCAATGGTGTAGCGATCGCGCTGATAAACCTGTTCTGTCCGCGAGGGCAGCCAGTTAGCGCGAATTTCGCTACAAGCAGCTGTGAGAGTGGTAAAGTCAACTGGTTGCAAAGCGATTACTTATTAACATTCAAAAGCATAGCGATCGCTATGCTTTTATTTTCGTTTAGTCAAAGCATAGCAGACCTCAACTATCATAGCGGTTACTTGGTTTGGTGATAGCTGCCAATAAAAAAACGCAGAAATATATCATCAGATAGACTTCTGCACTTGGGTGACAAATTACTTTTTTATACAGTCTGTTTTTGGTGTGGAGTTTTGCAAGCTCAAGCGATGCCTACGGCGGGCAACTCTTGGAGAGGCTACGCCAACGCCTACGCTGGCAAAGTTAAACCCAAAGTACTATCAGTATTTGCAGTATTTGTAACTGCTTTAATTTGATGCAAGAGAATTATTTAGCAATCAAAACTGCCTCTTTTGCTGTTGACTCCACTAATTCGGCTGTTGACTGCACTAATTCTACTGCTGACTCCACTAGTTCTTTTGCTGTTGATTGCACTAGTTCGGTTGTTGACTGCACTAGTTCTTTTGCTGTTGAGGCTACTGGTTGGGGCTGCAACAGTTGGGTGTAAAGTTCACTCAGTTGATTTGCTACGCCATCCCAACTAAACTTGCTTTCAACACGCTTTCTACCGGCTTTACCCAATTCGTCTCGCCACTCTGGATTTAAGAGAATTCGGTCAATGGCAGAGGCAAAGGCATCGACATCTTGTGATGCTGCCAATAAACCAGTTTCTTCATGAACCACAGTAAACTGAAGTCCGCCGACATCGCTAGCTACAACTGGGGTATTGCTTGCCATCGCTTCGATCGCCACGAGTCCAAAGGGTTCGTAGTGACTGGGAACAACGCAAACATCGGCAGCTGCGTAATAAGTTGGCAAAATATCTTGACTCAGACGACCGGCAAAAGTGGTAAAGTCGCTCATCCCCAATTCGTTGACGATTTGTTCAATGCGATCGCGCTCTATGCCGTCGCTGTTACCTGGAGTACTACCACCACCAATAATTAGCTGGAGATTGTTGGAGTCGCGTAGCCCAGACTCGTTGACTGCACGCACTAAGGTTTCTATACCTTTGCGTGAGTCAAAACGTCCTACATATAATACAACTTTCGCTTCTTTGTCAATACCCAATTCATCTCTGGCTGGTTCTCGTGCAATCGAACCAAATCGCTGAATATCTGTACCGCAGGGAATGATGTCGATATTCCCTTTGGTGGAAACTAGCGATCGCATATGTTCCTTTTCTTGCGGACTTGTCGCCACAATTCGCTCTGCTATTTCCAACACCTCTTTTTCCACTGCTAATCGCTGACTCGCAATCAGAGGAATATTTTCTTTTTCTATAGTGTTGTATTTGACTGCTCCTAAGGAGTGGTATGTGTGAACCTGTTTACTTCCTTGGATTTTCTTCAACTCCATTCCCACCCAACTAGAGAGCCAGTAGTTAGTGTGAACTAACTGGTATGTAAAGTCATTTTCTAGTTGAAATTTGAGGAAATTATCCACAAATTCTGGCAGATATTCAAAAATCTCATCTCGCGGCACAAAGTCAAGGGAACCAGCTTTTAAACGAATAGTTCGACAATTGTCGCTGTGTTCAACAATCGAGTCTTGCTCCAGACTCACCTTGCGGGTAAACATATCAACTTGCCATCCTAGCCGCGCTAGTGCTTCACCCACGTAGCGCACATAAACATTTTGTCCCCCAGCTTCTTCTTTCCCTATTTCAATCGCCGGGTCTCCGTGGACGGAAATCAAGGCAATACGTTTTTCGGTGGTAGAGTTCATAGTTTGTGTGTTGCTGATTTTAACAAAGTTTTAGGCTGTTTCCAGTTCGTGTCTAGCACACTTACTTGAATTGTTTAAGAACTTTGATTAATATTTATTTTAATTTAATATGTCTAAGATTTTTATATCTTCTGCCAGAAGTATGCTTTAAATTAAGTATTTGGATTTAATTTATTTAGATATAAAAAATTCTTCTAACTATCATATTTCATACTTTTGATAGATGAAAATTATATTTTTATCTAATTGATACAAATACAATTCCATAGATATAGCAATCCTATTTGATTTGCTGTCCACCTAGAGGCTCAGATCCCCGACTTATTCAATAAGTCGGGGATCTTTTTATTGGTAACTCCGGCACGGATTGTTGTAGATGCATTGGCGTGAATTCGACGAAATTAGAGTTGTAATTAAGGTATAATTTAAAACAAAAAAGCCGCTTAGTTTGTAGATTTAAGTTCAAACCAGTTACCACAGTCAACTCACCGCGTTGAGCTGACATTGTATTAAGCAGTAAGAATAAGTGTTAAATATTGATGCAAAATTGGGTACTTTCTGGAATTTGTTTCGGAAAGTTTCAGATTATATTTTCAATACATTAAGAAATTTCAGGAGCAAATCAGGTGTTTACTTCAACCTTACTCGCTGCTGCAACCACACCCCTGCAATGGAGTCCGACAGTTGGGCTGATTATAATTCTGGCTAATATCGTTGCCATTGCCTTTGGCAAATCTACCATCAAGTATCCCAATGCAGAACCAGCACTACCCTCAGCCAATTTCTTTGGTGGTTTTGGTTTACCAGCCCTTTTAGCAACTACCGCCTTTGGTCATATCTTAGGAGTGGGCACTGTTTTAGGGCTGCATAACCTGGGAAGAATTTAGGTTTTTACCCAAGTTAGCTTTTATTTGATGATTCTTTTGTCTCCAGCTTTGAGCCAGATAGTTAGTTCTCTGGCTCTTTTTTATCGTAAATTAAAGGGTTTAATACTATTTCACACAAACCCTGATACATATAGATTGCTCGTAGGGGCACAGCATTGCTGTGCCCCTAGCAACGTATTTGTATCATTATTAAAGTAAAACGGTATAAGCCCCCAACTCTTGGAGACGCACTCGCGTTCGTCTACACGTAGCTTCAGTTTCAGTCGGGATTTAAATAAGAGTCTGAAACTCTCTTCATCTTTTACTGGACTACCTCCCTAGAGAATCAAAATAACTTAGAGCTGCCCTACATAACTTAGAGCTTCCCCATTAGAGGAGAAATGTTGAGTTATGGAGTATGATGGGGCACTTTCTGGACTTCCTTGATCATTTGGCCAAATTTTCAAGTAGTAATCCTTGTTATCATCGCTAGACCATAATTCATAATGGTATTTACCTTGTATCCCGTTGCTTGTTAAGTAGTCAGCTAGTGCTGTATTTGATGTAGACAGAAAGCTAAATACAGCCAAAACAGGAATTACAGCTACTTTTAGGATCTGGATGAATTTCATGAATGCACAAAAAACTTATTTTTGAGATTTTCTTAAACATCTTATTTATAGCAATAGTACTTATATAAAATCATCTGTAATTATACCTGCTATAGATACGTATTTAGCCGTTAAGAGAGCGTAAGTAGGGCGTGTTTTCAAACTCGTTATATCCTGAAAAACTTACGAACAATCGACTCAAGCAATTTTGGCGTATTGCTAACCGACATGAAAAACTTGCTGTAAATTATACAGCTATGTTTGCGATCGCTTAGATTTTTTTGTGGTTGTAGTTTGAAAATTAAAAAGGCGGTTAGAAACCGCATCTACACATGCAAAACCCACCTTTCCTGCGGAACACCAAGGGCGAACGTGGGTTATAAAACAATACGGTTTAATTAACGCCAAAAACCTTAAACTGCGTAGGTTGGGGGAGAGGTTCTTCCAGGATTACTGAATTTGTGTTCTAGTACTTTGTCAAACTCTCAACCAGCAATGAAAATTTCTTGTCCCGACTCCCCATTCTCTATTTTCAAGGCAGGTATACTGTTTGATCAATGCTCAAACAAATCCTTAAATTGCAACAAATCTAAGGAAACTATTGTTGGCAGAAATTCAAAACATTCTTGAGCAATTTCCCAACGTTCTTCTCGTTTGAGCATTGCTATTAGCTTCTGCTGCACACTAAGTAAGTAGCGCACATCATTAGCAGCATAACTTAGTTGAGCTTCAGATAAACTAGCGGCGTTACCCCAATCAGAACTTTGAGAGCTTTTATCCAGTTCCACTTGCTCTAACTCTTGCACCACATCTTTGAGTCCGTGGCGATTTGTGTAAGTACGGGCTAATTTACTAGCAATTTTGGTGCAAAAAACAGGGACAACCTGAATCCCCAGATTGGCTCGTAAAGTAGCAAGGTCAAAGCGAGCGAAGTGAAACACTTTTATGACATTCACCGCTTCCAAGAGTTTTTTTAAGTTGGGGGCGTTAGCTTGTCCTTTAGCTATGCGAATTACAGTCACTTTCCCTTCGAGGTTGCACAGCTGGACGAGACACAAGCGATCGCGCAGTGGCAATAATCCCATCGTTTCTGTATCAACTGCGATCGCTGTAGATTCTAAATACTGGCTAAGGGCTGCATCACTGAGATCGCGATCGCTCACCTGAAAATCTTGTAATGTCATGAATTTTTCAAAAATAATAGCAGTGTCCAGCAAACAAAAGTCTTGTTAGACACTACATTATTATTGTGCAAAAACATCACCAAATAAATCTACCTAGTGTGAAAGAAAAGTTGTGTCAGGTAGACTTCGCCTTGATTATTAGTAGCAACACCAATTCCAGTCAGGTTGTAATTTCCTTTAAGATTCTTTAGATGTCCGGGACTGTTTATCCAACCAGTAACAGCTTCCTCCACTGGGTTGCTATATCCCCGGTTGAAAGCAACATTTTCCGCCGCACTGTTGTAGCGAAGAGGGATAGCTTTGACTCGCCCTTCAAATCCCTGATGGCTAAATGGGATTTTACCTTTAGCCATATTTTGACTATGAATTCTTGCCTGTCGAGTGATATTTGCATTTAGCTTCAACTTTGGCAGTCCTTTAGAAGCCCGATATCGATTAATTTCGTCAAAAACTGATTTTTCTAGCTCCGTAGTTTTAAAAGTAGGAGTCGATATTGCAACCTGACTCGAAAAAAGCGACAACAGCTTATTACGGGTGGATGTATTCGTAGAAGGATAATTTGGTATCGGAACAGTCGTTAATCCACTAGCAAGGACAAGCGCACTTAAAGCGATGCCAAAAGCAGTTTGTCGGAACATGGAGAATTGCGTAATGTGTAGAGATATAAGACTTCTACTCTACCCTATTGTTCCAACGATATATACCACGATCCTATTAAGGATTGATGAATTTCGGCAATCTGGCTAAATCCTTGTACGGCAAGTACAAACAATCATTTCCAATTGTCAATACTTCAATAGGTCAGCTTCATGAAATCACGGTTATTTTGGCTGATAATTTCAGATTTTCATGAATTACTAAAAAAATAATGTCGTATTCAATAGACAAATGTCATTTAAACTACATTATCAAACAGAATTCAGAATTCAGGAGTCAGAATTCTGAAGTAAAACAGGCTTTATACCTGGGTTTGAGACGAATCGTTATGTACTTCACTTTCCTTGAAATTTGCTGTATCAGCGAAGGAAAATTTGTGTGAAGTAGATTTCGCGTCCATCCTTGCTAGCGACACCAATCCCCGTCTTATCATAGTTACCTCTGATATTGGCTAGATGCCCTGGACTTTTGAGCCATCCTTGAACAGCTATTGTGGCAGGGTTAGTATATCCCCCGTTGGAAGCGACATTTTCACCAGCTGCTCTGTAGGAAATACCGATTGCGTTAATACGTTCTGGAAATCCCGTATGTCCAAAGGGAACTTTACCACTAGCCATATCCTGACTGTGAATCCTGGCTTGATTATCGATTTTAGAATTACGACTCAGCTTTGGTAGCCCTTGAGAAGCTCTGTAGTCATTGATTTGATTGAAAACCAACCCTTCTAAACTAGCAGTGTTGACGCTAGATGCTGCGATATAAACAGTATTACTTAATACCTGTGAAGATTCTGGCGTAGAAGTTTGATTTGTTACAGAAGTAGCGATCGCTCCGCTACTGAGAAGAATAGTGCCTAAAGCAACGGAGTAGATTGTTGTCTTTATCATTTGCTGAAAGTAAAGTTGCAGACAATCTAACTAAAATAATCTCAGTATGACAAATTGATTATATGTCTATATATTTCTATTTATGGCGTTTTATGTTCAAAAATTACTAGCAAACGTTTGAATCCACGATCTTACGAGAGAATTTTGCTGTTTACAAAACATTGGACTCCTTACCATCATCTTGTGAGATTTTCAAACAATGTTATTTTTAGAAACTAGTGATTACACTTAAATTATCAGTAAGCTGTAGGTATGAAGTTAACTATTAATATTAAAATTATGGGATAATAATATCAGATTATACGTAAGTATTACCTGCCCAAAATTATGTTTAGACCCAGATTTTCAGTAATTTATTAAGTGGTGTTACTTATCTAAAGATAGTAAATAATCTTACTAACATAAGTCCCATACAATTAGGATCACAAAAATTTGCCTCTACCTATTCGGGATAGGTAAAGACAAGATGACTTTTATCAATTAGTAACTGTACTTAAATTTTAATCAAACATAAGTATAAACGAAACTTTTATACTGACTCTTGAGGGTAAGTATGAACGATACTTTCTCTCCGTTTAAAAACGCTAGGATTTTACGCAAAGGTGTACTTAGCGTGTTGGAATTATTGATTGCTTTTTCCCGAAAATTTGATGTATTTTTATGTATATTTAGGCGTTATTTAAGAGCTTGGCTACCGTTTGTACATCCTTATCGCCGCGTCCAGAGCAATTAATTACAATCCGGGGACTGTCGGTTAGTTCGGGACATAGGGTTTCGAGGTAAGCGATCGCATGGGCTGTTTCTAATGCCGGGATAATTCCTTCCAATTTCGACAATCGCTGGAATGCTGCTAAAGCTTCTGCATCCGTCACACTATAGTATTCGGCGCGGCCAATATCCTTCAAATAGCTATGTTCTGGACCCACACCGGGATAATCTAACCCCGCACTAATTGAGTGTGCCTCAATGATTTGCCCATCCTCATCTTGCAGTAGATAGCTCATTGCTCCGTGCAATACACCAACTCGTCCTTTTGTCAATGTTGCTGCGTGTTTTTCGGTATTGACACCTTCTCCGGCTGCCTCAACCCCAATTAAGCGTATAGAAGACTCATTAATAAACTCATAGAATAGTCCCATAGCATTGGAACCACCGCCCACACAAGCCAAGAGAATATCAGGCAATACACCCCACTTTTCCATTGCTTGGGCGCGAGTTTCTTCGCCGATAACTGCATGGAAATCACGTACCATCATCGGGTAAGGATGGGGTCCAGCTACCGAACCCAGAATGTAGTGAGTCGTTTCCACATTTGTCACCCAATCCCGGATTGCTTCGGAAGTGGCATCCTTTAAAGTTCCCGTTCCCGCCTCCACTGGACGCACTTCTGCCCCCATCAACTTCATTCTGAACACATTCAAAGCTTGGCGTTCCATGTCATGAACGCCCATGTAAATTACGCATTCCAGCCCAAAACGAGCGCAAACTGTAGCTGTGGCAACTCCATGTTGTCCAGCACCCGTTTCGGCAATAATCCGTTGTTTGCCCATGCGTTTCGCCAACAATACCTGACCGAGGGCATTATTAATTTTGTGAGCGCCAGTATGATTTAAATCCTCGCGCTTTAAATAAATTTGCGGACCCGTGCGATCGGGTCGGGCATAATGAGCAGTCAAGCGTTCAGCGAAATACAATGGTGTGGCACGTCCTACATAGTCCCGTAACAACTCCTGTAGTTCTGCTTGAAAACCAGGGTCATTACGGTATTGCTGATAAGCTGTTTCTAGTTCAGTAAGAGCAGGCATCAGCGTTTCAGGTACATACTTACCGCCAAAGCGTCCAAAGCGACCTAGCGTATCGGGAACCTGAGCAGTTGAACTTGGAGACAGGGGAGTGGTAGTCACGAGTTGATTTTGATGACGGGAATGACTTAATTATTATATAGCGGTTCTCAATTGCATGGAATACAGACCACTCGTAGGGGCACAGTATTGCTGTGCCCTTACCATGTATTGCATCCAAACGAGAACTGCTATAGAAAGTCTGAGGCACATCTGGGGACTGGGAACTAAATTTTTCGTTAAGGCCCCATGCCCAATTACTTTGAATCGTTTGCAATGGATTTGTGATGTTAGCCTAGAAATTGATATCCCAGCAGAATGGTTGCGTAGAAGTTTCCACTGCCTTTGAAATTTTTCTTAAAGATTCATTTTATGTCTTCTTCCAATCCCAAATCTTCTGATAAAGGCTTTGTCTACCGCGAATTTGGCAACGACAACCCCGCCGCCACAGAAAGACCAATTCCAGAACTGCCCCCACAACAACAAAATCTCAAAGTACAAGCTTCCCGCAAAGGACGCAAAGGCAAAACCGTCACAGTGATTAGCGGTTTTCAAGGCAAAGCGGAAACCTTGGCCGATTTGGTGAAGCAGTTGAAAACCCAGTGTGGGACAGGTGGGACAGTTAAAGACAACGAAATTGAAATTCAGGGCGAACACAAGCAGAAAATTGTCGAGATTTTGATCAAGCTAGGTTATAAAGCTAAAATTAGCGGTGGCTAATCTTGAGTGCGGTTTACCGCATCTTAGCCGTGACTTCGATTGAGAGAAGAAATGTTATCTTTGAAAAGTCCAAATATGCTTGACCAGTGGTGAATTACTTCGCCAACAAGCTATTTTTATGAGATTAACAGGAGGTTCAAATGGATTTAGTTCGTCTTCTGTGTGCCATTTTCTTACCGCCTTTGGGAGTTTTTTTGCAAGTAGGTTTTGGTATAGACTTTTGGATTAATATACTTTTGACGCTTTTTGGTTACATTCCTGGGATTATTCATGCAGTATGGATAATTTATAAGAAATAATTCTTTGTAGGGGTAGGTTGAGTGTACCAATCTCGGCGTTAATGATTCTGAGTAATATTTGCATAGAGGCAATTCCTGAATTGCCTCTACGAAAAGAGTTATGAATTAGATATCTGCAACTTCTAATTGGACAAAAATATAAAAAAATAATTTATAACTTTGACGTAAAATTTACAAGAGTGTGGTGAAAAACAACTATTTATTTTATTTCACTTCAAATAAACGTTGTAAAGGCATGATTGATCACCTCTCAAATGTATATTTTTGTGTGGCGGTAAATACCGAATTAACTCTCATTTTTTAACATGGCGTAGAGCCTAAACTCTAGAAGCAAAGGGCAGATGTGCAATTGCCATTGCACAGTTGAAACGTTCAAATCTTTAATCAATCCAGTGCGTATATCTAGTACCCAGCCATGAACCATAGGCGCTTTTCGTTCATAGAGTACCTGACGCATGATGGAAGTTTGGTAAAGATTTTTTACTTGCGCCACAACATTGATTTCCGCCAAACGATTCAGACGTTCTTCTCTTGTTGGCAAGGCATCAATTTCTTCTTGTTTCTGTAAATATAGTTCCCGAATCGGATTTACCCAGTTATCAAGAATTCCGATGGTTCTCCCTTCTAAAGCCGCCTTAATTCCTCCACAATCGTAGTGACCACAAACGATAATATGTTCCACCCCAAGATGTAAAATTGCATATTCTAAAACGGCTAAAAAGTTAATATCCGTCAGAGAAACTTGATTGGCAATATTACGATGTACAAATAACTCTCCTGGTTCAGTACGGGTAAAGCTTGTTAATGCTAGACGACTATCAGAACACCCGATGTATAGAAAAGGTGGTGTTTGTCCGTTAGATAATTCTTGGAAGTAAGTTGGGTCTAGAGTCAGTTTCTCGGCAACCCAAGCCTGATTATTCCTGAAGAGTTCATCGATGCTGTTATATTTCATCTTTCGTCAAATTCGAGAGAGAATATGATCAATATTTTAGCTGATCTACAGTTTCCTCTAAATCAATATGAACTTTTTCAGGGCTAAAATTTTATCAAGATGACAATTTTTTTCTCCAGCATTAATATAATTATTGTATAAATTGTCAAAATTCTGTAACCAGAATCATTTTAAGTCACACCCCAAACTGTGCATTTTAGTCAAGAAAATGCGGCGGAATTTTTAACTACTGACCACTTCAATAAACTTTCTGATGATAGTAAGCTAACTTAACAAAGATCCCAAATGTGAGGTTTAGATATTACGTTATCAGCTTCAATCAGGGGCAACAACTTTGCTATCGTGATGATGGTTGATCGACCAACGGTGATCAATAGTTACAGAGGAAAACTCGCAAATTTCTTCTAGTCGCTTTTGCTGCACAGCAGCTTTACGGAGAGTAATAATTAGCTGATTCACCTGATGCCGTAAATCTGGATTATCATTTACCGCTAACATGGTTTGTCTTTCTAAAAGTTGAAGTATAAGTTCGTAGTGAATAGGTGAAGGTAGAGGAATTTGCTCCATGAAGTTAAATTTTGATTTCATATTTGGGATTTTGTATTAGTCAGAGTTTGTCTCTTGTTAATAAATTGTTACATAAGAAATAACTAGTTGCTTATGGCTTTTATTTGATTAAAAATGAAGATTTGGCAAAGATATTGATGATAACTTAACAGCAAAGTGCTGCGTATCTACACATAGTGTGCCTGTTCGTCTATTGTGTGCAGTTAGTTGCCCTGCGCTAAGGGGCGCAGGGACGGTGTTGCTTTCAGAAATTCGTCGGCAAGATCCGGCCGATCGCAGCGCCGGGATCTGGTTGTTTTACCAAAGATTCTCCAATGAGTACAGCAGATGCACCTGCTGTTAGCACCAAACTCAAATCCTCTGGGTTGTGTAGTCCTGACTCGCTGACAACAAGGATGTTTTTTTCCTGCAATTGGCTACCCCTTGCAGCTAAGAGTTCGCAAGTAGTTTGCAGATCAACAGAGAAATCTTCCAAATTGCGATTATTGATTCCTACCAAGGAGACTCCATCTAAGGCTAACACACGGTCAAGTTCTGCCAAACTATGGACTTCAATCAAGGCTGCCATTTTCAGTTTGTGAGCAATTTTCAGGAAGTATTTCAAATCTTGATCGCCCAGGATAGCTGCAATCAACAAAATTGCATCTGCACCCTTAATCCGCGCCAAGTATATCTGGTAAGCATAAATGATAAACTCTTTGCACAGTAGCGGCAAATCTACGGCAGCCCGAATCTTAGCTAAGTTGTCAAAACTGCCTTGAAAGAACTTGACATCTGTCAACACAGAAAGACAACTGGCATTGGCTTGCTGATAAGAAAGAGCGATCGCTACTGGGTCAAAATCTGCTCGTAAAACACCTTTACTTGGTGAAGCTTTTTTAACTTCGGCAATCAACGCTGGCTTAGTCTTACCTTGGCGCAAGGCGGCTATAAAATCACGGGTTGGCGGTGCAGTTAGTACCTGCTTGACCAATTCCTGCAAAGGAACCTTTTCCCGCATTTGGTCATATTCTACTTCTTTCTGCCAGACAATTTCCTCCAAGATGTTGTTTGGCGCTGCATCAGGCACGGCAGCCTGATAACGTAATATGGACACATTAATAGCTGGGTTAGGTGAACGACGACGAATTTGCATAATTAGTTATTGGGCATTGGGCATTGGGCATTGGGCATTGGGCATTGGGCATTGGGCATTGGGCATTGGGCATTGGGCATTGGGAATAACCTATACCCCATACCCCATGCCCCATTCCCCAATGACTAAATTGCGATCGCTCGTTTATAAGCTTCGTCCAAGACTTCCGAAAGTGTCGGGTGGGCGTGAACTAGATGTGCCAAGCTTTGCACAGATTGACGGTTTGCGATCGCGGCTGACGCTTCATGAATTAAGTCTGAGGCGTGCAGTCCGAAAATATGAACGCCCAAGACTTCTCCGGTGTCTTTGCGATATATCACTTTGGCAATCCCGTCGGCTTCATTTTCTGCCAATGCTTTGGAATTTCCTTTGAAGTAACTCTTACTGGTGGCGATTTCAAACCCTTCGGCTTGTCCCAACTCCTTGGCTGCGGTTTCTGTTAAGCCCACATAGCTAATTTCTGGATGGGTAAACGCCGCAGCCGGGATGCTGCGATAGTCTACTATTCTTTCCCTCCCAACTATATTTTCTACCGCAATGATGCCTTGAGCAGAAGCCGCATGCGCCAACATCATCTTTCCATTAGCGTCGCCAATTGCCCACAAATGCGGCACTACTTCACCTGCTGATAATACTGCCATGCGATCGTCAACTGGGATAAAGTTCCGCCGATCAACTTCCACACCCACAGACTCTAAACCGAGATTTTTAGTCGCCGGGATGCGTCCAGTAGCTACCAAGCAAGCATCTACTTCAATGACATCTACATCTTCTTTGGTTTTGAAATCTGCTAACTCAATTACCACAGGTGAACCGGGAATGACTTTTTTGGCGTATATCCCTACTTTCGTTTCAATATCGCGGGGAGTAATCAGCACTCGTTCGGCGAGTTTAGCAATATCGCGGTCAAATCCTGGCATTAACTGATCTAGGGCTTCAATCATGGTGATTTCACAACCCAAAGCGGAGTAAATATCAGAAAATTCCAAGCCGATGTAACCACTGCCAATAATCGCCACCCAGTCTGGTAACGACTCTAACTTGACACCTTGATCGCTGGTAAAGACAGTTTTGCCGTCTACTTCAATCCCTGGAGGCACAAAAGGAATTGAACCAGGGGAAAGGATGATGTCTTTGGCTGTGATGATTTTTTCACCGCCATCTCCGGTAATGGCGACTTTTTGCGCCCCAGCGATTTTTCCCCAACCCCTGATGATATCGACTTTTAGACGTTTGAGGCTGTTAGTTAAATCGCCTTGAATTTTCGAGACAAGATTGGTAGCATGATTAGCGATCGCTTGACGATCGAATTCCACGCTACCAATTTGAATTCCCAGTGACTTCAGGTGGTGGGCATTGTGTAACTCCCGCACACGTCCAGATGCTGCCAGCAGTGCCTTAGAAGGAATACAGCCCCGATTAACACAGGTTCCTCCCATATCAGCAGCTTCAATAATCGCTGTCTTCAGACCGCAACTCACGGCGTGTAAGGCTGCGCCATGTCCGCCTACACCAGCGCCGATAATTACTAAATCGTAATCAAATCCTTGACTCACGTTAGTTTCCCCGTGTGCTTCGTCTATTTATTCTCAACTTGACCGACAATCAGCGCAACCCCTTTAAGGTTCCGGTATTGCTAACTGAAATTATGATTCACGCATGAATAGCCCAAAGATGGATATTTTCAGTAATTATAGTCGTGCGATTCGTTGATTAGTGAATCACGGTACACAGCCCGTAAATAACTAATCCAGCCCGACAGCAGATTACTGTCACCA
>NZ_JBALFC010000024.1:0-42487 GCF_036917755.1 Nostoc sp. | reverse complement strand
GAGTCATTGGTGATTTTTTCGTCTCCTTACCTCCTGCATAATCTCTTACTTTTGTCAATGTTCATGTTAAGAAAGATGTGGGTAATGGATAGCTTAAAAAGTGGGGATCTAAAAAGCCCCCTTTTTAAGGGGGTTGGGGGATCTTTTATGCGTAAGTTATTTAGGCGGCTCAGGACTTGCTACTGGTGACTGCTTCGTTTAACACTAACTCTGGTTGTGGTGTCTCCTCTTCTTCTGGCAAACCGTAAATTGATCTATACAACTTCACGTATTGCTTGGCAGATTGATACCAACTAAAATCTTGACTCATGCCGCGTTTTTGTAGTTCTTGCCATTGCGGTTTGAAACGGAAGCCTTCCCAAGCCCGGATCATACAGGTGAAAAGGTCTAGCGGTTCATAGCGGTCAAAGCAATAACCTGTACCTGCCGCATTTTCGGGATCATGATGGGTTACGGTGTCAACTAATCCACCTGTGCGGCGAACAATCGGTACAGAACCGTAGCGCAAAGCCATCATTTGGCTAATTCCGCATGGTTCAAAACGACTAGGCATTAAGAAGGCATCAGTACCAGCGTAGATCCGGCGAGACAGGGCATCGTTATATAGTAAGTAAGTTGCCATGCGTCCGGGAAAGCGGGATGCTAATTGCCACATCTGAGTTTCATAGTAGCGATCGCCTGTTCCTAACAGCACAAACTGTGCATCTGTATAAGATAGGAAGCGATCGAGGATTTGCAATATCAAGTCAATGCCTTTTTGTTCCACTAATCGGGTCACAATCCCAATTAAAAAGGCTTTGGAATTGACTTCTAACCCTATTTCTTGTTGCAAAGCAATTTTGTTGGCTTTGCGTTTATCTAAAGTATCAGCAGTAAAAGTTTGAGCAATGTATTTGTCATTTTCTGGATTATAAACTTCAGTATCAATTCCGTTGATAATCCCAGATAATTTACCGCTAATGAAGGACAGCAAACCTTCTAATGTTTCACCATAAGTTGGTGTCTTGATTTGCTCCGCATAAGTAGGCGAAACTGTATTTACCTTATCGGCAAATTGCACCGCCGCCGCCATTACATTGTGTCCTTGCATATACCAGGGACACCAAGTAATTCTCTCTAAATACCAACGCCACGGTCCTTGATAAGCCAGATTATGAATGGTAAATACTGTGCTGATATCAGGATCTTGGTGCATCCACACGGGAATCATCCCCGTATGCCAATCGTGACAGTGGATAATTTCTGGTTTCCAGTAATTCCAGGCAAACTCGGCTGCCCCATTAGAAAATAAGGTGAACCGCCAGTCTTCACCTTCTCCCGAATAAATGTGGCGCGGTAGGAAGGCGGGATGTCCAAATAAGTACAAGGGAACATCAGTACCAGGCAGAATGCTTTCATAAACAGCAAATTCCTGGAACATGGCAGAGCCTCGCCAGATGGGTTCTTTGGGAATTTCCATTTTGTCTGGCAGGAAGCCATAGTAAGGCAAGAATATCCGCACATCATGCCCCATTTCTCTCAAGAATTTGGGTAATGCCCCGACAACATCACCCATTCCTCCTACTTTCGCAATGGGTGCTGCCTCTGCTGCAACAAATAGAATCCGCATGGTAATTTTTGCTTCCCTGAGTCTATATTCTCAAATTAACTCTTTGATCCCGACCAACGCGATCTGTCGCGTCTGACACATCTTTTTAGTGCAACGGCGATCAATTCTTATCTAATCACATCGGCTTGCCTAATTGCTTAGGAACCGCGCTGAATCACCGCAAAAATTTCTGATAAAATTTCTTGCGCTCCCTGTTGTCGCAACAGTTCTGCTAGTTCTATGCCTAGTGCTTCGGCATTGTTGGCAATCCCTGTGACGGTATCTTTTACGAACTTTTGACCATCTACACTGGCGACTATCCCTGTTAAGGTCAAATTCTCACCAGATATTTCTGTATTTACACCAATAGGTACTTGACAGCCGCCCTCTAGAGAGCGTAGAAAAGATCGCTCGGCAAGACAGCGATCGCGCGTTTGGCGATGTTCGATCGCTTTGAGTAGAGATAGCAATTCACTATCATCAGCACGGCATTCTATCCCTAAAGCACCTTGTCCAACAGCGTGGAGGGAGATTTCTTTGGGTAGGACTTGATGAATGCGCTCGCTCATTCCCAATCTTTCTAACCCTGCTGCTGCCAAAATTAGGGCATCGTATTCGCCTGCATCCAGTTTTGCCAACCGTGTAATCAAGTTTCCCCGGACATCCTTAAATGTAAAGTGGGGGAAGTGGTGGCGTAACTGTGCTAACCGCCGCAGCGAAGATGTACCAATTACCGCACCCTCTGGCAACGTATCGATTTGTTTATCTTTGTGCTTTTCATGCACAACTAATGCATCTGCTGGGTTTTCACGTTCAGTAATTGCTGCTAATGTTAACCCTTCTGGTAAGTGAGTCGGCAGATCCTTGAGGGAATGAACCGCGAAGTCAATCTCCTGATTGAGCATTCCGACTTCAAGTTCTTTAGTAAAAAGTCCTTTATCGCCAATCTTAGCTAATGCTACATCCAAGATTTTATCGCCTTGGGTAGACATGGTATGGACTTCAAAAGTGATATCAGGAAAGCTTTTCTGGAGTTGCTCTTGTACCCAGTAGGTCTGAACCAGAGCAAGTTGGCTTTTGCGTGAACCAATCCGAATAGTGCGTGGGGGACTAGAAACTACTGAAGTCATAAAACAATATATCAAACGAGGCGATAAATTCACTCTCATCTAGACTACCGTAGTCAGGGACTTATACGAATTTTGGGTTTTGGATTTGGGATTTTAGATTACAATTCTTTACCAAAAGCTGGTTTTAGGCGATGTCTACGACGGGCTGCGCCTACGCAACCTGGGTAGCAAGTTGCTTCATCAACTCAATTTTCCAAGATTCCTATAAGCGGGGTGCGATCGTATCTAAGTTATAAGAAGAATTCAGCTTGTTCAAGATTAGCGATCGCGCGGGTTTTACTCAATGAATTGAGAGCTTAGGCTTCACGTTTAGGAATTCTTCCAATAGAACACTCATCAAATCGTAGACAAAATTGCTGTATTCTCCGCGACAAAGTTGAGCTTTGAGTGAGCATTGGAAAATTTCCATTTTTCAGTCCACTCAACTTGCTTATGATATACATTGTAATTACACTGTAAGTATGAGCGAGTTGAGATTTGAGTGGGATGAGCGAAAAGCTAGGTCTAATGAGCAAAAGCACGGTGTATCATTCAATGAAGCAGAAACCGTCTTCTATGACAAGAATGCCCGTTTACTCTACGACCCTGAGCATTCTTTAGAAGAGGATCGTTACATAATCTTGGGAATGAGTGATTCACTACGCTTGTTGCTGGTGTGTCATCTGTATCAGGAAAGTGAGGAGGTTATCCGTATCATCTCGGCTCGTAAAGCTACTAAGCGAGAGCGTCAACAATATCAGAGTTTTTTCTTATGAAAGAAGAGTATGATTTTTCTCAATCTGTCAAGAATCCGTATATTAAGAAGCTTAAGAAGCAAGTGACGATTCGACTTGAGGAGGATGTCGTTGATTACTTCAAAGTTCTTGCTGAAGAAACTGGCATTTCCTATCAGAGCCTGATCAACCTTTATTTACAGGATTGTGTAAAGTCGCAGCGCAAACCCTCGTTGGAGTGGGTGAGCAACGCCTAACAAATTGGATTCCTATAGAGGCGATCGCCTTGTTGTATCCAGCCAGTGCCGAACGTTGATAAACTGGATCTAGTACTTTCGGAGTAGCAGAAGTCATGAGTGTTGCAAAATCTGCATTCCTAACCTTAGAGGAGTTTCTGAAGTTACCAGAAACAAAGCCTGCAAGTATTTATATTGATGGTGAGATTATCCAGAAACCAATGCCGAAAACCCGCCACTCCCGACTTCAAGCTAAGTTGATTAATTGGATTAATGAAGTCACAGAGAAAAGGCAAATCGCTTATGCTTTTCCAGAGTTGCGTTATACTTTTGGTGGTCGTTCAATTGTTCCAGATGTAGCGGTTATTCCTTGGCAACAAATTGAGTTTGACGAGAACGGAGAAACTGTAGATGATGTGCTAATTGCTCCGAACTGGACAATTGAAATTCTTTCTCCAAATCAGAGTTCCAATCGAGTTACAAGCAATATTTTGCACTGCTTAAAATATGGTTGTCAGTTAGGATGGTTAATTGATCCTGATGACCGCTCAGTTCTTGTATTTAAACCACATCAACAACCAGAATTTTGTCATAGAGAAGATAGCTTGACTGTTCTAGATGGTGTTGATTTAGAGTTGACAGTTGAACAGATATTTGGCTGGTTAAAGATGAAAGCAGAGTGAGCAAGCCCTTAAAAGGTTGTTTGGAAAGTAGTAAAGTATACTAAAAATCCCGCTTCCATTCCTCTCCTCCACTCCTGAGAGGCTTTTAAACCCCCACGCTCTTGATTCTGAATTCTAACTTCTGAATTCTGACTTCTGAATTCTTCTTCAAATCTCACCAATTAATGCCACTGCAAAAGAAGCTTATATTAGTCCGAACTTGTCCAACAGTTGATAACCTTTGATAAACTTTAACAAAATCACTGTTAAAAAATCTAAAAATTTTAGATAAATATAGTTTTTTAGATATTTGCAAAGTGTCGGGGAGTCTAATAGATGAAGATATTGGTACTGAGTTGGGAGTTTCCACCAAGGATTGTTGGGGGAATTGCACGGCATGTAGCGGAGTTATACCCGGAACTGGTAAAGCTAGGGCATGAAGTCCACCTGATTACGGCAGAGTTTGGTCAGGCATCGATGTATGAAGTAGTTGAAGGAGTAAAGGTGCATCGGGTGCCAGTCGGACATAGTAACGACTTTTTCCACTGGGTAGTGAATCTCAACCTAAGTATGGGAGATCACGGTGGTAAGTTGATCTTAGAGGAAGGGTCTTTTGATTTAATTCATGCCCATG
This sequence comes from Nostoc sp., assembly GCF_036917755.1. Taxonomy (GTDB): domain Bacteria; phylum Cyanobacteriota; class Cyanobacteriia; order Cyanobacteriales; family Nostocaceae; genus Nostoc. The sequence continues at coordinate 37,524 of NZ_JBALFC010000024.1, read as the reverse complement.
ATTGGTTAGTCGGAGATGCCGCGATCGCTCTCAAGCATAATTTTAAAATACCGCTAATTGCCACAATTCACGCCACAGAATACGGGCGCTATAACGGTATTCACACAGACATTCAAGGCTATATAAATGGCAAAGAAAACTTGCTGGCTTTCAACGCTTGGCGAATTATCGTTTGTAGCGACTATATGCGCCAAGAAGTAGAACGAGCGCTACACAGTCCTTGGAACAAAATCGATGTCATTTATAACGGTATCCGAGCCGAAAAGAAACAGCATCACGTAGATTTTCATGCTCTGGATTTTCGCCGCCAATTTGCCACAGACAATGAGAAAATCGTTTACTATCTCGGTCGCATGACCTACGAAAAGGGTATACCTGTATTACTCAATGCCGCACCCAAAATACTTTCTCAAATGGGAGGTAAGGTTAAATTTGTAATCGTTGGTGGCGGCAATACTGACCATCTCAAGCGCCAAGCCTGGAATTTGGGAATTTGGCATCATTGCTATTTCACAGGTTTTCTTTCGGATGAATACTTAGATAAATTCCAAACTATCGCTGACTGTGCCGTTTTTCCTAGTCTTTACGAACCCTTTGGAATTGTGGCTTTAGAAAGCTTTGCTTCTCGTGTTCCTGTAGTAGTTTCTGATACTGGTGGTTTTCCTGAAGTGGTGCAACATACCAAAACAGGTATTGTGACTTGGGTGAACAATCCCGATTCTTTAGCTTGGGGAATTTTGGAAGTGTTGAAAAATCCAGGTTATCGGCAATGGCTGGTGGATAATGCTTATGAGGATTTAGAGCGACGCTTTAGCTGGCCGAAATTAGCCAAGCACACTGAACAAGTTTATCAGCGAGTTGTCCAAGAGCGATCGCAAATTCCCTGGTAAGACAGATCCCCGACTTCTTGAAGAAATTGGGGATAATTTTAATTTAAAGGTGTCAATTTAAGAGGATGAAGCCCAATTTGCGCTTGTTTAAGCGTCAATCTCAAGGGTGGCGCTTACGGCCTTTGTTTAAGCAATCTCAGGGATTGTAGGGTACGGGCGAGGTAGTCTCTTTAAGATTGCTTAGGCGATCGTCTTATGTTCATAACATCCTCTAAGTCTGATACCATTTTCTGTAATTTCCTGCTTACTAAAAAAATCAGTCGAATAGAAATTAAGTACTTAGATAAGGAAGAGTGAAATGGGACTTAGCGACGGACTTTTGAACCCGACTAAAAAGGCTATGGTCATAAATGACTGTTGCAATATGATAGAAGGACAGCTTGCATCCAAATCAGGTATGAGCGGCATCGCTTTAAAAACTGCCTTCGCCGCCCTGAAAGGGGTCAAGCCAGGGTATATCCCCTACGTGGTTGAGCAAATCCTGCCGCAGTGCTTCACAGCACTTGATCCCATATGGAGTCAAGGCGTAGAGAAAGGCGATCCAATTGAACACCTGAGTGCGAATCGCACTCATACGGCAGACGCGCTACTGGGTGTCACCGATGCCAGAGTCAAGAACGCAAAGCGCCAAATCGTCCGAGGAACCTATGAAAAACTTCGCGGTTCAGCCAAAAAGCACGTAGAAGAAGCAGTGCCAGAGTTAGCAAAAGTAATCGATAATTACACTAAGGTCTGAACCAGAAGGGAAAAATTATCATAAACGTATGCCGCCGTTCGATGCCTCGGTGGCTGGCATACGGGGCAGATATTATATCGTGTCCGGTTAAAGACTTATTTATCAATTTAATTTCCTGATATATACCGAGTAAGCTTGAAACAAAAAATAATCAGAAACTATCTGAATTATTGTTTTAATCGGCTTACACCTGATGAAAAAAGTTACCGTTTATCGATACCGTACTTATGGACTAATTGGGTTAATATCCTTAACCGTCGTATTAGGTACAACTACATCCGCTCTAACACAGTTAGCAGACGATTCCCAAATTTGGCAAACTCCTATCCCTGCTTCTAACTTAATCTGGCCGACTCAAGGGTTTATTTCTCAAGGCTTCCGCAAATATCAACATGAAGGAATTGATATTGCAGGGGCAGCTGGAACTCCGATTGTTGCTGCTGCATCCGGCATAGTTGTAAAAGCAGGTTGGGATGATTGGGGATTAGGCAATGCCATAACTATTAAACATCTCGACGGCAGCCTTACTGTTTATGGTCACAATCGCCGTTTGTTGGTGAGCAAAGGTCAACAGGTCATTCAAGGTCAAATTATTGCCGAGATGGGATCTACAGGCAATAGTACAGCACCTCATCTGCATTTTGAGGTTCATCCAAATGGTCTAATAGCAGTTGACCCTCTTCGTCTGTTGACATCCTTAACTGCAAGTGTTGGTTCTGGTTCTAGAGTTCAGCAAGTGGATAACCCGAACCGCCCAGTCTCGCCACCTCCAGTAGCACAGCAAGTTTCACCTTCACAGCCAATTGCAATAGATTTTGCACCTGTTAACACTGATACTAAATGCAATGGAGTTACCATCATTGAGGGTGAGACTGCAACTATTCGTGTAAAAGTCTGTGAAGAAAATGGTCAGTTATTTTATATTGGGCAGTTGAAGCAAGACCCAAGTAAGCCTATAAAGATAGCAGCTTTGAATATTGGTAAAGGCAGATATCGAGCAGATAATGGTAGTTTTTATTATTTAGTTAGCTCTAAAAAAGTGGAAGTTTGGCGGAATGGCAGTCAGATACGTTCTGACAGTTTTTATAGTTTAACGAAATTGCCATAAAGCTATAAAACAGGAGTCAGAATACAGAATTCCGAATTCCGAATACTCTACCCATAAAGGAATAGAGTTTTAAGACGAGAATATTTTAATTTTTTTCGCCCACAATTCGGCTTGGTTTTAAACCAATATTCATTACCCAGTCGGACTCCAATTCAATTCTGACTCCTGAGTTCTGAATTCTTCTTATAAACTTGTTCCCTATATGTTTCAATCCCTATACAATCCTGAGCATTCCCCTTATATCCTGCCACTGATTCTGAGTACAGAATTCAGTGGGGGACAAAGGCGTAAAAGTTAAAATTTTTCCTTAGCAGCTAACATCTGTAAAATCTTTTCTACATGATCCAACTCTCCAACGATTCGCCGAATTGGGTGAGGCCAAACTTTGACAAGGGTAGGAGTTGCAGAAACCTGATTGAGTTCTGCTTGTTCTGGATGAGTTAAAACATCAATCACTTTCAGAGTATAAGGATGTCCGAGCGATCGCTCTAACAATTCGTGTAAATTTTGCAGGATGCGTTCGGTAGTACTGCTATGTCCTGCAACAAACAAGCGCAGAACATAACCTTGTGCGATCGCTTCCTTTTTTTGTACTATTACTGGTTGGTGGTATCTTGGCACAGGTTCAGAAAGGTCTAGACGGACAATTAAATCGTGATCCTCCCAAAGCTGCGGGAATGACGAACGATAAGTTGTTAACACCATGCGATCGCACAATCCTTCCTGCCAGGGAGCTGCTTGCCATACTAACTCCCCTGTGCTAAAAATGGCATTAAGCAAAGTTTGATGTCTAATTACAGCCGGATAAGCTTCGGCGAAAGTTCGCACTTGTTGAGTGCGCGGATCTAACCAGTGGTCAATAGTCGCAGTATAACAAGGCACTAAAAAGTGCGGTGGCTCTGGCAAATCTAGGATTTCTTGCAAAGCCGAGCATAAATGTAAGTGCCATCGACCTTGCTTGCTAGGATCGATGCAATAAATTAAATCTCCTCCAGGTGTAAATAGCGCAATGCCTTTAAACAACTGGGGTGTAGATAGTTTGTTTGTCGTCAAGTTATTCACAAAGGCTAGGAAGCTAAAAGTAAAAAATTCTCTCTTTTACCTTTTACCTTAGCTATAACCGCAACCAGGATCAGCGAGAAAATTGGGAACCCATTAAAATTGGCGTAAATCTCATTATAAAGACTCGAAGGAAATACTCTTGCGAAGAAGAACTCCAACCCGCTCCGACGTCGCTAACGCTTCTCTACCCTGACTTTTCACGTTATGTAGAAGACCCCACGAAAAACCTAACCCCCTAACCCCCAAATTCAAAGTCTCTCTTCTCTACCAGAAGTGCAAGGGACACTATCGACTGTCGATACGAGCTTCACCCGTACTTCTACGGGTAAGCCACGCTACGCGCAGCATCTCCGACAGGAGAATCGATTGAAACTCCCACTCCTAATTCCTAACTTTAAATATTTGATTACCTATGACGAAAGATGAAGTCTTAGCGGCTAATGCAGCTTTTTATCGAGCTTTTGAAAGAAAAGATATTGAGACAATGAGTGCAGTATGGTCACAAGGAACTGGTAGTTTTTGTATTCATCCTGGAAGTAATATACTGCGAGGTTGGAAAGAGATTCGCACTTCTTGGGAACAGATATTTAAAAATACCGCTTATGTCGAAATTAACACAGATGTAATTGCTACAGAACTAAGTGATAATATCGCCTACGTTGTGTTGAGAGAAAATGTGTTTCAAGTGGTAGGTGGGAGAAGACTTGAAGCACAATCAACAGCTACAAATATATTTCAGTTTCTTGGTGGGAAGTGGTATTTAGTTCATCATCACGGTAGCCCAATCATGCGGTAGATTAACTACTAACCAATGGCCAATGTCCAATGACTAACAACTAATCAAATCTTGAAACTGTCTATCTTCTCGAATATTGTCAAAATCAGTATCAGTTTTTGCTATCTCTTGCCATTCAGCATTTAGATTGATAGCTTGTTGCAAATTCTCTATTGCCAAATCGATATTCTCTAGTAAACTATAACAGCAAGCTTTGTTGTACCAAGCTTCTTGGTAGTCGTGTTTAATTTTGATGGCTTGCTCGTAAGAGATAATCGCTTCTTCAAATCTTCCCAGTTTTCCTAGCGCAATGCCCCGGTTGTAACAAGCATCGTGGTAGTCGGGTTTGATTTTCAGGGCTTGGTCAAAAGAGGCGATCGCTTCTTCTAATCTTCCCAAATTAAATAGCGCAACGCCCCGGTTGTACCAAGCTTCGTGCAAGTCGGGTTTGATTTTGAGGGCTTGGTTATAAAAGGCGATCACTTCTTCTAATCTTCCCAATTTTTCTAGCGCAACGCCCCGGTTGTACCAAGCATCGTGCAAGTCGGGTTTGATTTTGAGGGCTTGGTCAAAAGAGGCGATCGCTTCTTCTAATCTTCCCAAATTAAATAGCGCAATGCCCCGGTTGTACCAAGCTTGGTAGTCGTCGGGTTTAATTTTGAGGGCTTGGTCATAAGAGGCGATCGCTTCTTCTAATTTTCCCAAATTAACTAGCGCATTGCCCCCGTTGTACCAAGCTTCGTAGTCGTCGTCGGGTTTAATTTTGAGGGCTTGGTAACTTTTCTCTGGAATGCGTCGCTGGCGATGTCGCCAGATGAGCCACCCGAAATAACCCACAATCGCCGGTAACGCACGTGAGAGCAGCTTGTTAATAGTACTTTATAGTTGGTGTAGAATTCTACAATTGGCTGAAGAAGATTAAACACGCAGTTTATTTTGAGCGATCGCTACCTAATTGCTCCTTAATCACACTGTAGTTGTTCTTAGCATTTGGTATTAAGCCCTTAGCTTCTAAAAATAACTGCTGATTCAGCCGTATTTTAGTATTAGTGTAGCGATCGTAGTTAAGTTTTTGAGCAGAGAACTCGGAACTTCGACCTCTGAACTCAGAACTTTAACCTTTGAACTCGGAACTTGGATCTTTGAACTCGGAACTTCGACCTTTGAACTCGCAACTTCGACCTCTGAACTCGCAACTTCGACCTCTGAACTCGGAACTTCAACCTTTGAACTCGGAACTCTGACCTTTGAACTCGGAACTCCGACCTTTGAACTCGGAACTTTGACCTTTGAACTCGGAACTTGGTGTTCAGAACTCAAAACCCAAACCAGAAGAGCTATAGTTCAGCCTCCCAACTCCAAATGACAAATGACTAATGACAAATGACTAATGACAAATGACTAATAACTAATGACTAATGACTAATCAACTCCACTGCATCTCGTCCATCGCAATTTTGTAAGTAAACTTTGACAATTTCTTCTTTAGCAGTAGGCAACTGCTTGCCAATAAAATCTGGGTGAATTGGTAATTCTCGATGGCCTCTGTCTACCAACACAGCTAAACGAACCACTTCTGGTCTACCGTACTCGTTTACGGCATTCAAAGCAGCGCGAATAGTCCGTCCTTTGAAAATCACATCATCTACGAGTACAACTGTTTTCCCTGTCAGGTCAAAAGGAATGTTGGTTTTCGCTGGAGTCCGCAACCCAATTTTGTCGAGGTCATCTCGATAAAATGTAATATCCAAAGCACCGACCGAAACGGTTACACCTTCGAGCATCTCAATCTGACGCGCCAACAATTCGGCTAATAACGCACCCCTGGTATAAATACCGAGAAGCACTAATTGAGACAAATCACGCGTCCTTTCCACAATTTGAGAGGCAAGGCGAGTCAAGGTACGACGGATTTCTTCGGATGAGAGAATTTCAACTACTTTGGCAGACATAGCTATAGACTGATACCCCTGAATGATGAATCATATTAGAAATTGGGGGAGTGGGGAGTGGGGAGTGGGGAACATGAGAATCTTAATCACTTCCCTACTCCCTATTCCCTACTCCCTACTCCCTATTTTGGAGTATTAAGAATATAGCGATCGCTATTCCTAACCATAGCAAAAAACAATATCGAGTCAGCTGCAAAGCATTCTGAATAGAAGTTACAGTAATCGGATAAATAGCATCTCCTAGCAGTGGTTTGTACTTAGCTATCCCGCGATACCAATTTGTACCCCCCATCTGCACACCCAAAAAAGCAGCATAAGCGCACTCACTCCAGCCAGAATTGGGACTAGGATCGTTAATTGCATCCCGAAGACAAATTCGCCAAACGTGCATCGGTTTACCCGATAACAACGCCAAAGTCACAACTGTTAACCGACAAGGTAGCCAAGTCAAACAATCTTCCAACCGCGCACAGAACCATCCCAAATAAGTATAGGGTGCTTCTCGGTAGCCCACCATTGAATCAAGGGTACTGCTGGCTTTATATGCTAAAGCCAAGGGAGTTGGCCCCACAACTGGCACAAATACACCAACAATTGCATAAAAAAGCGGAGCCATTACCCCATCAGTGGCATTTTCTGCAACCGTTTCTAAAACGGCTCGGAAAATTTCTGCTTGTGAGAGGTTTTGGGTATCTCGACCAACGTAATTACTTAAAATTTTCCGAGCTTTCTCCAAATCTCCCGCTATTAAAGGTTGTAAAACAGCCATTGCTGCCGTTCGCAAACTTCTGCCAGCAAAACAACTAGCCAAAAGAATGCTATCTATTGCAATTCCCAACAACGGATGAACCCATCTGGCAATTTGAATAATCAAAAAGCCAACAAGACCGCTACCAATTATTAGGATAATGCCTAGTACAATTCCAGCTAGGCGTTGTGTTAGAGAATTTTGACACAATTGAAGAAAAAATTTGCTCAGGCGAGAAATTACCCACCCCATAACTTGTACTGGATGAGGCCAATCCCAAGGGTCGCCAATTAAATAATCTAAAAGTGCCGCAATTATTAAGATATAGATGCTATTAGTCATAAGTTATGAGTCAAGGGTCAAAAGTCAATGGTCAATAGCCCAAATATTGACCGTGCCAATTTTGGATTGAAGAAAAGCCGATTTTAGATTTTTTTTGGTTCATGCCGGACTAACGTTCCGCTACGCGCTTTCACCCCTTGTGGGTGAAACAAATCCAAAATCCAAAATCCAAAATCCAAAATCGATTGACCATTGACTAAACCACAAAACTAGCTTCTTCCCCAAGAGAAGCTTGCCAGCTACGAGCATCGTAATAAAGGTCTGCCAGAGTAATACTGTACAAAGCTTCTTTGAGCTTTTGGTTGAGTCTCTGCCAAAGGCTAAATGTTACCCAATCTTCAGCTTGTGCAGGTGCTGGGGTGTGATGGGGTAAATGGCTAGTCTCACCAACTGCTTCTAAAATTTGTCCTATAGATATTTGTGCAGGCTCTCTTGCCAATTGGTATCCGCCGATGCTACCACGAATTGATTTCACTAAAGACGCACGACGCATTTCTATTAGTAGTTTTTCGAGGTAAGGAGCGGGGATATCTTGGCGTTTAGCGATCGCTCTCACAGATACAGGGCCATATCTTGGCTGTAAACTTAAATCTAGCAACGCCTTCACACTATAGTGCCCTCTGGTAGTTAGTTTCATTTTGGCAAGCTTTGTTGTTTGTCCTTTGTCCTCTGTCCTTTGTAAATAACCAATGACTAATGACCAATGACTAAGGATCAGTTTTGCTTATCATTCCGTGACTCAGTTATCATCCTCAGCAACGAGACAACCTTTTGAGCGTTAGTTTAGAAAACTTAAAACTTGTTATAGTCTAGCAGTGATTCACAAACTATATATATAGTTATCAGCATTGCCAGCATTCTCTAAAATAGATTGTCTTGGAAATATTGTTAATCACATAACAATTGTGCCGATGAGTGTAATATACTTGGCTAGGTTGAGATAAAAACTAAAGGATTATGTTCCTATTAGCTCAACCTCAGCTAAAATAAAATCGATTCCAACACTTCAAACATTCGTTTTCGACCTAAGTTGATGCCTAAACTGAAAAAAATTGAACCCCTACTCGGTGATGAACTGCTCAAAAAAGTCAAAGAGCTAGAGAGTGAGAGCAAAGAAGACAAAGCCAAAAAGTGCGGCTACTATACCATTACCAAAAACGGTATAGAGCGCGTCAATATGATGAAGTTCTTAAATGCCCTAATTGATGCCGAAGGCATTCAGTTGGACAGTACACCCAGCGCTAATGGACGTGGTGGACGTAGTGCTAGCTATAGAATTAGTGTGCAATCGAATGGTAACTTACTTATAGGTTCAGCTTATACAAAACAGATGAATCTGAAACCAGGAGATGAGTTTCTGATCACTTTAGGCAAAAAGCACATTCGTCTGAGACAGGTAGATCCAGAAGATCGGGAAGATGATGAAGCCATAGAAGCCACGGCTTAATAAATCGTCATTAGTCAATTGTTATTTGTCCTTTGTGAAAACCAATGACTATAAATGGTCATTAGTCAATTGTCATTTGTGAAAACCAATGACTATAAATGGTCATTAGTCAATTGTCATTTGTCCTTTGTGAAAACCAATGACTATAAATGGTCATTAGTTAATTGTCATTTGTCCTTTGTGAAAACCAATGACTAATGACCAATACTTCTTTAGGAGAGGCTGCACTTCGGCATACTTCGACTGCGCTCAGGACAAGAGGCTCTGTTACCACGCCAACGGCAACGCTACTTTGACCCCTCGCCGCAGGCTCAAGGCAAGGCATCGCTCAGTACAAGTCAGTACAAGTGACCAATGACCAATGACTAATGACTAATGACTAATGACTATATCTGTGGTGGGTAAGACTGGTAAATAGTGGCGAAGTGCCTTGCGCGTAACTGCTAAATTGCAGGTGAATGCAATTTGCTCTCTTTCTAGTAAACCCAAAATGCGATCGGGTTTGTCTCGTGCTACCACTGGCAATTGATGCAAACCTCGAAGATTCATTCGGTCTAAAGCTTCAGATAATAGTTCATCTTGCCATGCGTAGAGGATTTCAGTAGTACAAATATCTATCAGGGTTTGACTGGATAAATTATCTGGAATTTCAGTTAGCGAATTTGGGTAAGTTTGCCAAAGAGCAAGGGCACGGTTAATATCTTCCAGAGAAAGTATACCAACTAATTGCTCTGCTTCATTAATTACTAAAGCACTACGGACGCGATCGCGTGTCATTTCCACAGCTGCGTCTAACACCCCAAGGGTTGCAGGTAGCTTTTTTGGACAGGGATACATGGCATCTTCTACCAAAATTTGCTGCACAATTTCCGCTTTTTCATCTTTCAATTCCGAAAGACCAATTTGTTGTAAGTTAGAGTTAGAGTTAAAAGTTGGTTTAATCCTTTCCACTAGCCAAACACTCAAACCCACAGCAGCCATCAACGGTAAAACAATCCGATAGTCGCGGGTTAATTCAAACAACATTAAAATAGCCGTTAATGGCGCTCTGACACTAGCAGCCAGTACTGCTGCCATTCCTACCATTGCGTAAGCTGGGGGAGCCGCCATCTGATCGCAAATTGCCGGGAATGCCACAGCCAAAATTTTGGCGTAAGCTGATCCAAAAGAAGCACCTAAAAACATTGCTGGTGCAAACAAACCGCCAATGAAACCACTACCCGTACTAATTGCAGTCATCAATAACTTCACTACCAACAGCACCACCAACAAGTAGAGGGGAAACTCCACATCCTGAAGCATTGCTTCGACAGTTTCATAACCAACCCCCAGAATTTGCGGAAAGTGCAAAGCAACTGCGCCAATGATTACACCGCCAATAATTGGATGAATCGGCTGAGGAATTCGTCCCAAAAAGGCAAAACCAGGAACCTTACCAGCAAAGCAGGCTTTTGCTCCCCGAATTGATTGAGTATAAGCCAGAGAAACTAGACTGGCCCCTAAACCCAAGCCAAGATAAAGGGGTAATTCCAACGGACTGCGGACTTGGTAAGCAGGTAAATCAAAAGCAGGTTGTGTCCCCAAACCAATTTGAGCAATTAATGCTGCTACCACCGCCGCTAGCAGCACCACACTGACAGCAGAAGTAGCGAAAGATGTAGCTCCCATCACCACCTCTAGGGCAAAAAATACTCCGGCGATGGGAGCATTAAATCCCGCCGCAAGTCCAGCCGCCGCGCCAGCACCCAACAGCAAACGTTGTCGTTCTTGAGATACATTCAGGATCACAGAGAACAACATCCCAAAATTTGCGCCAATTTCTACACTCGGCCCCTCTGGCCCCAAAGAAGCACCGCTCCCCAAAGAAACAGATGCGGCCAACATCTTCGTAACTGGTCGTAGTGGTCGTCTAATCTCTGTTCCCTGAGAGGCGGCGATTAAAGATGAAAGTCCCGGGCCAAAATCTTGAGTGCGCCAGCGCATCAAGCCAACGATTAATCCGCCAAGGATGGGAACGCAGGCTAAAGTCCAAGCACCCCAGACGCCGATTTGACCCATTAAATTTTCCAGCATCAGCTGGTGAATCAGTTGGATTAAATAGTGAAAGGTGACTACACCCATACCAGTACCACCGCCAATGAGCATGGCTAAAAACAGCACAACGGTTTCTGGGGATGGTTGAAAACGATTAATTAGGTGAGCTAAACGAGCAGAAGGTGTAGGAAAGGCAGGTTGTTCCGTTACCTTCCTCAGTTGAGTGGGAGGCAAGAGAGTCATTGAGAGGCGGGGTAAATGTAAGAAAAAATTTAAATTTTTATCTGTTACTTCTCATTGTGAGCCATTATTTAGCAACCAGACAAGTAGACTTTATTTGCTTGATTTATAAAGCTTTAGTAAAAAATGTCATTGTGCAAAATTTTTGTGGAGAGAATGGTTAAATGAGAGACAATTATTATTTAAGGATCAACGAGCGCTAGTGCGGTGCGAGTGGGCACCAACACTATTCTTTCTAGAGACAACAGAGTTTTTGAGGGCTGCGTGGAGGCACCTGCAAACATTAACTAGGAGTCATTCTTGCCTAAATCTAGCTATACTCGTGTTGCGACCATTGACTCATCCTTGGTAGTAATACAATATATGTATGATTTATGGCTGATGTCAGAGCATAGATTGATCCCAATTCAATATATCTATTGTTATAGAGCGAGTAAATGGACTAGGCGGACGAGGTAAATGAATATACACACTTTTGATAATCATTATGTTACTTGCCCAATTTGCCAAAGAAATGCTACGCCCAAACCAGTTAAAACGCGCATGGGCTTGTTTTGTTGTCCCTATTGCCAGGAACGGCTAGTAGTCTGCCAAAGCGGTCATTATGTCCGCGATCCGTTTACTTGGAGACAATTGATGATTTCTTCGGCGCTGCGTCGTCAAAGCCGACCTTTAGCAAGGATTATCAGAGATTTTGTCCTGCTTAAGCGTCCGATGATCGCTCTAGCTGTAGGAAGTGCTATTTTCTTCAGTGCGATCGCTCTGACTCAGGAAAAGACAAACTACGATCGCCAAATCTTTCCCACAACAGAGAAAGTTAATCAACCAGGAAACAAATCTCAGTAAATGGATTACTTTGATATAAATCAAATTTTACTTTGGTTCTTGTAATTTTATAAGTAAATACTCCTCTGAAACCGTGTCTTATTCGCCTGAAATAGGACACGGTTTTACATCATCTTCGCTTAAACCCGGATTTCTCAGTCGATGAACCAAGAATCCCACGGCTTTAAAGGTGGGAGTGTCAACCCCAACTCTTGGAGACGCTACGCCAACGGGGAATTCAAAATTCAAAATTCTTGCATTCAAATCCCCATAAATAAATTTATTTGCTCTGAAACTAGGACTTTTTGTGCCTTGTGCTTATACCGTTTTACTTTAATAATGATACAAATACGTTGGTAGGGGTACAGCAATGCTGTGCCCTACGAGAAATCTATATGTATCAGGCTTTGTGTGAAATGGTATTAGGCATCGCGGCACAATTGTTTCTATGTTGTCCATAAATCAATTTAGTTGCTCTGTATCCTTTCCTCCTTCGGTAAAAGATGTATTTTTTGCCACGCAGATGAGCTAATTTGACGTTAACACTATATAGTTGCTACAACGGTGAACTAATTAGTTCCTGATGGAAATTACCTAAAAATATTTTGATAACTTTCTTACTATTATGTTGAGAGGAATACCCAGTCAATTTATGCCATTTCAGATGCTACGCCGAAGTTCTGAGCGTCGGCTTTCAACCTACCCAGCTTTCAGCCGCTTCTGCGGCTACAGACTTCTGGCCTTGTTAGTGGGAGGATGGTTAGTGCTGATTCCCGACTCTACCCCAGCACAAGCACAAATCCACAACAGCAAAGTCTTACTGGCTCAAGAAGCAGGTGAAATTTTACCGCCACCGCCAATAATTCCCTTTAGCCAACAGCCATCACCGCAGTTACAACCAGTACAGGACAATCAATTAGAGCAAAATTTTCAGCCCTCCCAACCAGTCCAAAACAATCAATTAGAGCAGAATTTTCAGCCCTCCCAACCTCCACAGTTTAATCAATATAACCAGAACTTTGAGCGCTATTTAGTTTATGTTGATGGTAGTGATTTGCAGACGCTACAACAAATACGTCGGATTGAACCCAGTGCTTACATTCGCCAGTATCAAGGACGGAATGTAATTCAGTCAGGAGTTTTTAACAAAGTATCTAACGCCCAACAACGAGTCAGTGAGCTACAGTCACGAGGTATATATAGCGCTCGGATTATCAGCTTTGCTAATGGACAGGAAATAGGTGTAGGCGATCGCAATAATCGCAATAATATAACTGCTACTAGGCCAGTCTCTAGATATTATGTCGCGATTCCGACCACTTCAGAACAGTTACCTGCGATCGCAGCCCAAATTAGGCAAAATCTAGCCCGATTTAGCCAAGATTTAGGACGATCTGGCGCAGTCCTCGAAAGGACGCAACCACGAGGCCCACACGTAGCAGTCGGGCCTTTCTCTGATCGATTCCAAGCTGAGGAATGGAATAAATATCTGCGAAATATCGGATACGCTAATGCCAGGGTTTACTACGGAAAGTGAATGAGTTAAGAGAGACGCGATTAATCGCGTCTGTACAGGAGTTAGGAGGATTTTGGATTGAAGAAAAAATCTAAAATCCAAAATTGAATGACTCGCCACTCCCTCGATTCTTAACGTAGGGATTAAATAATTACTACTGTTGTCAAAAAAGTATCAGCATTAATTTTAAGTATTTTAATTTATTCCATAAAAGTAGCCGAAGAACCCTTTTTCGAGAACAGGTAGAATTTACCAGAGCAATTTTCCATCATGGAGAAGCAAGGCGATCGCTCCTAGAGAGGTCTGTTGTCTCCATAATATAAATATAGGGCGTGTGATGATTAGAGGTTTTATGTCCCTAACGTTTGAAGACTTGGAAAAAATGCAGCGACAGTATCCTGACTTTCGCATGGAACTAGTCAAGGGTAATATTATTGTCATGAGTCCATCAGGATACGAATCAGATGAGGTCGCAGCCGCGATGATTGCCCAGTTATCTAACTGGGTTAGACCGCGCAAACTTGGACGAACAGCAGCTTCTAGCGCTGGTTTCAGGTTGCCAAATTCAGATTTGCGCGCACCGGATGCCTCATTTGTTTTAGCCGAACGCTTGCGTCGCAGTCCGAAGTCTTTTGCTCAATTGGCTCCCGATTTGACTGTAGAGGTGAAGTCCCCTAGTGATAATTTAGAGGATCTGAGAACCAAGATTCAAGAATTTCTGAGTTTGGGAACTAAGGTAGGAATTTTGCTCAATCCAGATGAGCGGATTGTTGAAGTTTACAACTTTGGACAAGAGGCAATAATACTTCGTGATGGCGATGTTTTAACAGTTCCCGAACTGCTCCCAGGATGGGAAGTACCAATTGCAGATTTGTGGCCTCTAGAGTTTGACTAGGATAATTACGAATTACGAATTACGAATTATTTTAACTTTCTGGAGTTTAAAAACTACCGAATAGGGACGTGTTTTGGAATTGAAAAGCTTCTGGTCGTTTTCTGCAAGATGATATCGCTCTGGGGTAATTCTTGGCTCTTCAAATTCATCCACAGAAAAACCTGCTGCCTTGAAAGCTTTCCAGTAATCGGAAAGAGGACGGTGAAACCAGATAAATGGTGTTGTAAAATGGTTCCAAGGTTGGTCGTTGCGTTGCGTCCTTTCAAAATAAGAAGAAGCCCAAGCATAACAAACCGTCCCATCCTCATTTACAGTCGTCGAGTCGCCTTGGGGAAAGCAAGGATGTGAGTAAAACGTATATGACTAGAGTTGAAGGCGAAAATACCCGCTTGCGTCACTATTTTGCACGACTACACCGCAAAACATTGTGCTATTCAAAGTCAGTAGATATGCTGAAATATTCAATTCGATTATTACTTCATTATTTGAAGTATTGGGAAATACCCGTATTGAATTAAATCATCCCGCATTTATGCAACGCCGAATATCCCAGTCTCTAGCTCTATTATCCCAGAGTTCAAGTATTTCTTTCTCGTCAAAGTTTGCCATTATTTCTTCAGTCATATTTTCCTCCTGAAAAGAATAACTTAATTATTTTCAGACAAGTATCTGCGGGACTTTACAGTATATTTTGATGCCGCACTAGATTTAATACTTAGCTAAATT
The DNA here is from genome assembly GCF_036917755.1 of Nostoc sp. GTDB lineage: Bacteria > Cyanobacteriota > Cyanobacteriia > Cyanobacteriales > Nostocaceae > Nostoc. The sequence continues at coordinate 22,228 of NZ_JBALFC010000024.1, read as the reverse complement.
GTGATAGTAAACTCCAAGAGTAAAATTTTATAAGATAGTGATCGCAAATCCGAAAAAAGAATAAAACTATCAAGATTTGGCAACTACCATAGTGATTTAGTCCTTCATCAACTGAGGGACGGTAGAATATACCTAATTTTCGTAGCTTCAAAAACCAAACCATGACGATGCATTCCACACTCCAACGTGCATTTACTAACCGCCGCGTCCTGAAAGTGATTAGCGGCTTGAATAACTTCGATACCGCTAGCGTCGCTGCTATTGTTAAAGCTGCTGAATTTGGCGGTGCTACTTTTGTCGATATTGCCGCCGATGCAGCCTTAGTCCAGCTAGCTAAAAGTTTGACAAAATTACCAATTTGTGTATCAGCAGTAGAACCAGAGAAATTTGTGCAAGCTGTGGCAGCTGGTGCTGATTTAATTGAAATCGGGAATTTCGATTCCTTCTATGCTCAAGGACGCCGCTTTGAGGCTCCAGAAGTGCTAGCGCTGACTAAACAAACCCGCGCTCTCTTCCCGGAAATTACTTTATCTGTCACCGTTCCTCACATCCTGGAACTAGATCAACAGGTACAGTTAGCAGAGGAATTGGTGAAAGCTGGAGCGGACATTATCCAAACCGAAGGCGGTACTAGCAGTAACCCAGTTCATCCTGGAACTCTAGGATTAATTGAAAAAGCTGCCCCTACCTTGGCAGCAGCTTTTGAGATTTCCCGTGTGGTGTCAGTGCCAGTATTATGTGCTTCCGGCATTTCTAACGTTACTGCACCATTAGCGATCGCGGCTGGCGCGGCTGGTGTTGGTGTTGGTTCGGCCATCAACCAACTCAATAGCGAAGTTGCCATGATTGCCGCCGTGCGTGGCTTGGTGGAAGCGTTAGCGACTGCTAGCAGCCGCGCGATCGCTTAGTAGTTGAGGGGGATGAGGGGGATGAGGAGGATGAGGGGGATGAGGAAGTAATGGTAAAAATTTACTTCTTATCGTGCTTTTCTCCCTCATCTCCCCCTGCTCCCTCATCTCCCCTTACCCCAAAGAATCCTTCAACGCATAAATCACCTGGTCTTGCTGCTGTTGTGTTAGTTCTGGGAACATCGGCAAGGATATGACTTCATGGCAAGCTTGCTCTGCTATTGGTAAGTCTCCAATTTGATAGCCCAGACTTTGATAAACTGGCTGCAAATGTAAAGGGTGGGGGTAGTAAATCATCGAACTCACGCCCTGTTCTTGCAATTGACTACGCACCCAATCTCGATATTTGGCGCTAGAACCATTTCGCCCTTCGCCTGATATACGAATCGTGTATTGATTCCATACCCCAATACCCCCAGGTAATTCTTGAGACGGGACGATACCCGGAACTTGACTAAGAAACTGGTAATAATAGTTGGCGATATCTCGTCGGCGATCATTCCAAATATCTAAATAACGCAGCTTAATCTGCAAAATAGCCGCTTGGAGAGCATCCAAGCGGCTATTTACACCGATTTCTTCGTGTAAATATCTAATTCTACTACCATGATCCCGTAGTATTCGGACTTTAGTAGCGATCGCTGGATCATTAGTCGTTATTGCTCCGCCATCGCCGCAACCACCAAGATTTTTGGTAGGGTAGAAACTAAAGCAACCAATATGTCCAATGCTTCCGACTCTTTGATTAGCCCAAATTGCTCCTGTAGACTGAGCGCAATCTTCAATTATTGACAAATTGTGAGAATGTGCGATCGCCATCAATGATGTCATATCCACGGGTTGTCCAAATAGGTGAACCGGGATAATTGCTTTAGTTTTGGGTGTAATCGCCGCCGCGACTTGCTCCACATCCAAATTAAACGTAGTCGCATCAATATCAACGAAAACAGGCTTTGCACCCACGGCGCTAATCACTTCAGATGTCGCAATAAAGGTAAAAGGCGTTGTAATCACTTCATCGCCTGCACCAATTCCCAAGACTCGTAACGCTAAGTAGAGCGCATCAGTACCAGAATTACAAGCCACACATTCACTAACAGTATTATAAGCGGCAAACTGTTGCTCAAAGCCTTCGACTAAGGGACCGCCGATATAGCGCCCAGAAGCCAGAACCTCTAAGACGGCTGCACTTATTTCTGCTTCGATGGCGGTGTATTGCTGCTTAATATCAAAAACAGGGATGGGATTTACACTTTGGATCATGAGTTCTCATTTTATCGGGAGATACAAAGGATGCACTTCGACAGTCAATTTTTGCTTAATCAAATAGGAGCTACTAAAAGACTATCGCCCAAGATACGCATCTATTAGGGTTTTTACTTAAATTGTGGGGCGGTTAATTACCGCACATTTAATTTACAGATAGTAGACATACTAGGTGTTTGCCATGTTAAGGTCGTACCATTTTGAATTGATGAAAGTGATATATATCATTCAAGATCCAACACATCGGATCAAAGTTCCTCTTGTGTGGGCTGCTTTGATAAAAAAATACCAGGAGATAGAGAACCCATGCAGGATCTGATCAAACTGGATTTCGGGGATTTAGCTATTGCTGTGGGATTGATGGCGATCGCCATTGGTGTATCTGCCTGGGAAAAATTAGGATTAGAGTTGAACTTAGCCCTTGCTACTGGGAGAACCATCTTACAACTTCTTGTATTCGGATACATTTTAGATTTCATCTTGGCTTTGGACAATGCTTGGGCAGTTTTGACACTATTAGCAATAATGCTGACAATTACGGCGATTGTCGCACGAAATCGCATCAGCCAAAAAATTCCTCATGTGTTGCCTTTGGTCTGGGGTGCAATTTTAATTAGTACCGCTCTGACAGTGCTTTACACCAACTTCTTGATCATTCAACCAGAAAGATGGTATGAACCACAGTATGTAATTCCCCTAGCAGGGATAGTTTTAGGTAATGCTACCAATGCAGCTGCGATCGCAGGCGATCGTCTTGTCAGCACTATTAATTCCAGCCATCTCGAAATCGAAACCCATTTAAGCTTAGGTGCAACTCCAGAGCAAGCAGTTAGTCAGTACCGCAAAGACGCCATCAGAGCGGCATTGATTCCCACTCTCAATCAAATGATCCTGATCGGGATGGTGGCAATACCAGGAATTACCACCGGACAGTTATTAGCTGGTGTCAAACCCCTGGATGCTGTATCCTACGAAATTTTGATTATGTTTATGGTGGCTTTCGCTAACTTGCTGACAACAGTTTTAGTTACTAAGGGGTTATGTCGTCAGTTTTTTAATTCCGCCGCCCAGTTAGTGATGTGAGGGGGTTAATCTAGATTAAATTCTGAATTCTGGCGACTGATGCCTTTATTCTGATTTGTTAATCTGGCGGTGTAGGATAGAGATCCAGCATCAATTCGTGATTTTTTATGTCTGCTACGCCTCTTGTATCTCAGGTTGACTTACACAACCCAGAAAAATCAGAATTAATCCCTCCCCTTCTAGGTGCGACTCTTGCAGAGTTAAGCACTTGGGTGCAGCAGCAGGGACAACCTGCTTACAGAGGAAAACAACTGCATGAATGGATCTATGACAAGGGGGTGCGATCGCTATCTGATATTTCTGTCTTCCCTAAGCATTGGCGGAAAGAAGTAGCAGAAATTCCGATTGGGCGCTCAATTTTACATTACCGCTCTGTGGCACCGGATGGCACAGTCAAATATCTTTTACGATTAACAGACGGGCAAATTATTGAAACTGTTGGTATCCCTACCTTCGCAGAAGGGGGAGAAGGCCCAAAAGCCCGTCTGACGGTTTGTGTTTCTACTCAAGTGGGTTGCCCAATGGCGTGTGATTTCTGCGCTACTGGTAAAGGCGGCTACAAACGCAACCTAGCACGTCATGAAATTGTCGATCAGGTGTTAACTGTACAAGAAGATTTTCAGCAACGGGTTAGCAATGTGGTGTTTATGGGACTGGGGGAACCGTTGTTGAATACTGAAAATGTCCTAGCAGCCCTGAAAACCCTGAATCAAGATGTCGGTATCGGACAGCGATCGCTTACAGTTTCTACAGTTGGGATTCGCGATCGCATCCGTGAATTCGCACAAAACCATTTGCAAATCACTCTGGCGGTTAGTCTGCACGCACCCAATCAAGCGTTACGGGAAAAACTCATCCCCAGCGCCCGCGCCTATCCTCTAGAAGATTTGCTGGCTGAATGTCGGGAATATGTGGAAATCACTGGCCGCCGCCTTACCTTTGAATATGTTCTCCTTGCTGGTGTTAACGATTTACCAGAACACGCATTAGAACTTTCAAAATGCCTGCGAGGATTCCAAAGTCATGTGAATTTGATTCCTTATAATCCCATCCAAGAAGTAGATTACAAACGCCCCAACCGCGATCGTATTCAAGCCTTTGTCAACATCCTCAAGCAGCAAAATACTGCTGTTAGTGTCCGTTATTCCCGTGGTTTAGAAGCCGATGCTGCTTGTGGGCAACTAAGAGCAAGTAAGAATTAAACCTCTTGCACTCAATAAATTTACAGCGCATTTCAAGGAAAGTGAGGTACACAACCAAAGTCTCAAACCCTGGTGTAAAAGCTGTTTTACTTCTGAATTCTGACCCCTGAATTCTGAATTCTGCTGTAATTACTTTAATCTCACAGATACCTGGCAATACTGCTCGGTTAAAATATTTAAGGGTTTGCTCATGTAGCGAACTGAAGCAGGATATTAATAGAGGTGATAGCTATGGCAACTTCTTCATATTCAGTTCTCAGACCTTATATTGCTGCTGATTTTAGAGCCGATTTAGATAAACAAGATATCCTAAATTTCCCTATTTCTAGTTCCAGTCCAGCCATCAAAGCGAATAGTTATTACTTTGGGCATCCAGAATGGGCAAAAAACTATTTTGAAAACTGTCATCGTGATCAAATATTCAAGTCCTGCTGGGAAGCCGCCACGGGGACTTGGGATCATAAAATTGTTGTAGACATTGGTTGTGGCCCGGGCAATTTGTATGCAACGCTTGGGGGAAAACCACAATTATTAATTGGTGTAGATATTAGCTATGGGGCATTGTCTATGGCTCAACGTCTTGGCTATATACCAGTGCTTGCAGATGCCCACGAACTTCCTTTCATTTCTAATTTTGCTGATATGGTAGTACTTAATGCTACACTACATCACTGTGATTACATGGACATCGTGTTGGAGGAAGCAGCGCGTTTAGTCCGTCCAGGGGGTATCCTAATCACAGACCACGACCCTCAGTTGACTGCCTGGAACTTCCAAGGATTAGGTTTGTGGTTATGGAACTTACGCTTAGGGCTATATCGGCTAATCAAACGAGGAGGTCATACCTCTGCAAGCGAGCAAACTTGGGGATTAGCAACTGAGGTGCATCACCGACCTGGGGATGGAGTAACGCCCAAGCTCTACTACAAAATTCTGGAGCCACTTGGCTTTAGTGTCAAGGTTTATCCTCACAACCATACAGTTGGTGCAGAGGTATTTCAAGGCAATCACGGTAAATCTGACAAGAAGTATCGCTTGGCTCAACTATGGTCTGGTATCAATCCTAATTCACCAGAAGCAGCATTATCGCTGATGTGTGTTGCCACACGCCATGTTTGACCAAATAAGGGACTTCCAAATAAAAAAATATCCCAAAACTGACGCAAAAACCCACTCTATTTTTCCTCTCTCTGTGTTGCGCCAGTTGCTTCTCCCAGGGGGAGACGCTGCGCGAACAAGTCGGGGAACCCGACGCCAGGTGCTTCAAGTCGGCGGAGCCGTCCAATGCACTGGCTCCCCAACGCACTGGCTTCTCTGCGTCTGGAGTGGTTCGTTTATTTGGATAATTTATTTCTTGGAAATCCCTAAGCATGTTCAACGAAGAAGAATTCTTGTTCATATCTCCAGTGATAGAAGCAGATGTCTCCAGTGATAGAAGCAGATGAAGTATTTAGGGCTATAGAATTATAACGATTGACAAAATTACTGTATGTTGAATCGATCATTGATGCTTAAATTATGGCTACTAGTAATTGTGATTGCAAAAAGTTTGCAGATGAATTCTCCTGCCTATGGACAAGTAATTCAGACGAATCCTCAGCAACCTGAGTCCTTTCAAGAAAGAATTAGACAACAACAAGAGGATCAAACTCAGCAAACACAAGAGCAACTTAAGGAAACATGGCTACGGCTACACTTTCCACAACCACAACAACAACAACAACAACTGAGAATACAACAGCAAGAATTTTCACGACAACGGGAGCAACTCAGACGCCAGCAACAACTGAGACTACAACAGGAAGAAACGAGACTACAACAGCAAGAATTTACACGACAGCAACAACAGAGAATCCAACAGCAACAACTCAGACAAGATCAAGAACTTAGACAACAGCAACAATTGAGATTAGAACAACAGAGACAACAGCAACAATTGAAATTAGAACAACAGAGACAACAGCAAGAACTCAGACAACAAAATGAGAACCTGTAAAGTGTTCAAAATTTTTGAGAAATAACTTTATTGTTGAAGAACAATACAGAATTATGAATTCTGTATTCTGAATCAATTAATATAGGATTCAAACTCGCACTTCGACTTTTTGGCAAAGCTCAGGCCAGGCAAAAGTGGCACAGTGAGCCTGTCGAACTGCTCAATGACCAGCACTAATTTTAGACCACACTTCGGCGCTGCTCTGTTACCACCAAATTTTCTTGTTTTGTGGGAAACTTAAACCCGTTTATTCACATTCGCCCTTCTCCTATGGGAGATGCTACGCGAACGGGTTCGCCAGTCGCTTCTCCCAAGGGGAGACGCTGCGCGAACAAGTCGGGAAACCCGCCCAACGTGCTGGCTCACCAGTTACACAGAATTCAATTCTGACTCCTGAATTCTGACTCTTGAATTCTGTTTTATTATCTAGCGCTGTGCGTAAATGCCAGGGGCATAAGCCTCAATGACTTTGCCTGTGCGGGTGCAACTAATCATCAAGTAGTCACAACTTGGGCATTGTGTCCGAGTTAATTGACTATCAGAAATATAATAACGCTCGGCATGACTACCACAATTTGGGCAGTAAATCTTTTGTACTGTCTGCATTTTAAAACCCCTGGTTCTAATTATTTTTTATTTTGTAAAGTTACAAGTTAAACCAGGAAAACTTCTGGTTCGACCCAACTTAACAAACTGCCGTAATATTTGGTTGATTATTTTAAACAAAATTTCCGGTTTGAAAACTTTTCGATATCTCTATCTATTATCTTAAAACTTAGGTGATTTTACCCTCCTACTTTAGACACATAAATTATTTTTTAATTGAATACTGCTTAGAGATTTACTGATCCCTATAATTAATTCCTTGAGAGAGCCTTGTTTATAGCTATTTCAGATGGCTAAAAAAAAGCTGTTCTTGTATTGAAAAATTAAAACCTGGAAATTACTGTATCTTTAGTAACAAAATCTCCATCTTAATATTTAGTTAATATTTGCCAACAAGATTTATGAGATTAAATTCTGCTGATCATCTGTCGCGCCTACAAGTTGCACTTTTTGAAGACTGTAACCCTTTATATAGGACTAGTATTTGATTTTTGAAATGCACGTAGTGGACTGTCTACACAAAATAGTGCATTAGATGTAGAGGTAGGTTGGGTGGAGCACAACCCAACTGATTATCAGGATGTTGGGTTACGCAAAGCCTCCACCCAACCGACAATTTTTTTGCAACATTTTAGCCAAGAGGGTCCACTACAAGACTACCGAGATTTTTTCAGAAATCAAATATGATTCCTATATATCGAGAATGCTTTAGAAAAGTAAAGACGCGACAGCTTATAATTACCAACATCAAATAAATCTTGAGCTTCGTTCCTATCCCGCCTGGGAATAAATTCCGAGGCTAATAGCTAAAGTTCTCTTAAGAGGACTAAATACAAGATTTTAAGCCATGTAGATGGCTATCATCTGTAAAAGGGAAAATTTTAGTCCACTTGAGTAGACTTTAGCTATCAGCCCAGAACTTAAGTTCTGGGCGGGATTGCCAATCTGTGCGACACTTTGACTGTTACGAAAATGTGGGTAGCGACAAGTCTTGAAGGCGAAAGTGGGAGTTGTGACTTTAAGCAGGATGAAAATAATCGTAAATTTCTTGAGCCAAACGCGGCCCAATTCCTGCTACTTCAGCTAGTTGTGTGGTTGTTGCTTGCCGAATATAATCAACTGAGCGAAAATGTCCTAGTAGCTGCTTTTGTCGATGATGTCCTAAGCCGGGAATTTCATCTAAACGCGATCGCTTCAATTTATCACTACGCTGCTGACGATGGAAACTCACTGCAAACCGATGCGCTTCATCCCGCAGCCGCCGCAATAACTGTACTCCCGGTTGTTCTGCATCAGTTATCAAAGGTTTAGATTCTCCCGGTAAAAAAATCTCTTCTCGCTGCTTTGCTAAACTCACAACTCGCAAGTCTTCTAATAAATTCATCTCTTGCAAGATGGCGATAACCGATGATAACTGACCTTTACCACCATCGATCATGATTAAATCAGGCCAATCAGGATTACCCAAACGTGCTAATTGCTGATCTTCCCCATACTTACGAAACCGACGCTGGATAACTTCAGCAAGACTGGCAAAATCATCTGAGTGTCCTGCTGTCACTGTGGGATTTTTAATTTTGTAGTGGCGATAGTGTTGTTTGGCGGGTAATCCGTCGATAAACACAACTTGCGAAGCTACTGCATTTGACCCTTGAATATGGGAAATGTCATAACCTTCGATGCGGTGAGGTACATCTGGTAAATCGAGAATGGTGGCTAAATCTTGCATTGCTTGGTGATTGCGATCGCCAAATTTCTGCATTCTTTGCAATTCATACTGAGCATTTCGCTCTACCATCTCAATTAATTCTGCCTTAGTTTGCCGCAAAGGAGTCAAAATTGTGACTTTTTTACCTTTACGTTGAGTTAAGACATCTGCCAATATTTCTCCATCTGGTAAATCATGCTGCACCAAAATCTCTATGGGTATTTCCACTGAGTCAGCCGTTTGGTAATGTTCCTCCAAAGCGCGTTGTAAAATAGCTCCTGGTTCCGCGTGAGCATCCGCCACAAAGGCCAAACGTCCCACCAGTTGCCCAGCGCGAATCTGAAATAGTTGAATGCAGGCGTGTTGTTCGTCGGCTGCCAGGGCGATCGCATCCCGCGAAACTGTATCATCTGGTAAGGAAACTTTTTGGTCGGCTGTCAGGGACTTTAACCCAGAAATTTGATCGCGAATTCGTGCTGCTGACTCAAAATTCAAGTCCTGAGCGGCTGCGTTCATCTGTTGGGTCAAAATATCAATCAGTTCCTGAGTTCGACCTTGGAAGACCATCGCGATCTTTTGCACAATTTTGCGATATTCTTCTGGTGAAACCATCTGTTGACACACACCCGGACACCGCCCTAAATCATAATTTAAGCAGGGACGGTCTTTAAAAAGTGGTTGAGGTCGTTGTCGCTGTGGAAAGATCCGCTTGCAGATGCGGACAATTTCTCGTAATAAACCAGCATCAGTATAAGGCCCGTAAAATTTATCCTTTTCTTTGCCAAATTGACGTTTACGGGTAATAAAAATTCGTGGATAATCTTCTGACCAAGTGATGCAGAGATAGGGATATTTTTTATCATCTTTGAGCAGCACGTTAAAGTATGGCTGGTGCTGCTTGATCAAATTGGCTTCTAGCGCTAAGGCTTCGGCTTCAGTATCAGTGACAATGAATTCAATTTCAGTCACCAACTTTACCATCCTGGCGATGCGTTCACTCTTGTTGTAGCCATCGCGGAAATAGGAACGGACACGCGATCGCAACTTACGTGATTTACCTATATATATAATACGATCGCTCTTGTCTCGCATGAAATAAACCCCCGGTTCCGGTGGTATTTCAGCTAGACGGTTTTCCAATCGTTCTGGTTCTTTAATCAGTGGTAATACTTCAGTAGATATTGTCACAACCCAAATTAGGTAATCTTTTTCTATTTTAAGAAAAATTATTTTTTTGTGCCGATTTCATAGACTATTTACAGCAGAATTCAGAATTCAGAATCCAGAATTCAGAAGTAAAACAGGGTTTATACCTCGCTTTGGGATGAATCGTTGTGTACTTCACTTTCCTTCAATTGTAATTTTTAACTAATTCGGTGGATTTAAGTCCCCGGCAACAAGTAAGCCGCAAGTTTTGTGGCGGGGTCTGAGTCTCCTATGCATTACTTAATTACGAATTATTTCACCTGGTATTTTTCGACCAACTCTTTAACTTGAGCGGACACCAAAGGATGTGAATCTTTTTGTAACTGGGGTAGAATTTGCTGGAGAACGCGCTGTGAAACCATATTTAAGTATGCGATCGCAGCTTCTCTAACAAAGCCAGTTGGATGACGCAAACTCACTAAAATCTCAGAACTTGTCAGTCGGATGCGAGTTACTTGAGCATAATGAAAACAGCAAGCTAGACACCAGTCAGAAAGGAAGTTACTCAACATCAGCAATCTGTGGAGGCGATCGCTAACTAACATATTCTCATATTCTCCGATCTTGGCTTCCACAAGATGTTGCAATTTTTCTGACTGCGGTCGGTTATCTAAAATATTCAGCAATAAGGACTTTGAAGACAAAGTTATGGTATGCTCTAAGATTTCTAACCCCCGCGCTAAGTTTACCACTGAGAGCGATCGCAGATTGAATGTTGCTGCCTGCATCTTTTCTGGCGAGTAAAGCAGTTTTAGTAGCAGTAGCAGCCGCTCTTTGACATCCAATTCTAATTCTAAAAGGGCGCGTTGCAATAACTCAGAGACAATCAAAATCCTCTGACTCGATTGATGATTTTCTTCTTGGTCTAATGTTTGAAAGTCTATGTATGCGGCATAAATCTCACCTAAAAACTTTAATTCCTGCTTGATTAAATTTTCTACCCGACTTTCATAAAACCGATCAACTAAATCTTTAAGTCCTGGTTGTTTATGTATTTTTAGTAAGCTACGAAGAATATGATCCCTGGTAGTACCCCAAGATGTTTCCAAGTTTTCCCATAAAGCCTCCAATGCTTCCTGAGTGCCAATTTGAGCAATGGTTCGCCAAGCGTACATTCGCACTACTTCCGGTTTGTAAATATTCGTAGCCAACCGCAATAGCATTTCTAAAGCTTCATTTTCTAATCCCACTAGGGCTGATATTGCTGTACCGCGGGTTGATTTGTAATAAAGTGCTGCAATCAGTGCCGAATAGTACTCTTCTAAATGGGTTGCTGCAATCATTTCTAATACAGCACAGCGCACCCGTAAGGACTCATCTTGTAATAAATTCGGGATGTGAATCCGCAACGCCTGCAAATAAACTGCTTCTCTGAGCGCTCTGACTCCATTCACTCGTTCTCGTTCTAGCTTATGAGTCAACATCCGGCGCATGGTTTGGGTAGCTACTACCTTTTGCATGGGCGTTCCCTGGCGTAAGACTAAAGCGGCGGCGGTGGCGCGGATGAGTGAGTTTTGCCGGGGGTTGAGGTATTCTTCTAGGAGGCTTAAATTCGGATTTGGTTCAGCCAGCCAAACATAGCGCAGTGCTAGGGCAAAAACTTCGGGGTTAGTTTCTTGAGATTGTTCTAACAAAGGACGGATGGCGGTTAGATAAGCGGGATTTACACCTCCCATCAGCATCACTTCCAAACTTTGGCGCTGCAAGTCTGGGGTTAACTTGATTAGTAGAGGTGCTAAAACTTCCGCAGCTCCAAGGGAATCCATTTGGGCTAAAAGTTCAATGCAAGAGCGTTTATCAGCCTCGCTGCCTTTTTCTGCTAAAGCTTTGACTACCCCCTGTTTGAAAAATCGTAAGCCCACATTGGTTGCACTCAATTGACCCCGCGCCACACTCAAGACTAACAGTTGAACATAGCGCGATCGCAATTCCCAAACTACTGTTAAACAGGTGCCAGCTATCAGCATTGTTTCTGATACCAACACCCATTTTTGCATTGATACTGGTACAAACCGCCCACAAAACAATAGAGTTACAAAAATTAGCGCTCCTGTCAAACCTGTAGCGATCGCTTCGGCAGTTCCGCCAGATAAAGTCTGCATCCGGCTGCGAATTCCCTCTGGAATCGGTTGGTACAGTATGGGGCCGCTACTCATGACAAAGGTGTAGCGCAGAAGTTCATCACAGAATTTGACAATTATCAAACCCCAGAAGAAGCTTTGTGATTGCATAGCTGGAATTAAATTCAGCAATACCAGCACTCCTGGTAGAGCAAAGCCAATGGTGATTGGTAAAAGCGTGGCTGTGAAAAATACCCCCATCCTTTCGATGAGTCGGCTAGAAACAAACCACTGCAACGACAACTCACACAGTCCCAACATTCCTCCAAAAAAACCCAAGAAACTGGCGAGTTCTCGCTCGCTCAAATTGGCTTGGAGTTCGCGCAGATACTGAAAATCTATTAACAACCCAATGACTTGCAACAAACCCACAAAGGCAAACAACGAAAAGACATAGCTTTTCAGTGGACTTTTGATGAAACGCTTCCGTGAGGCTTGTTCTTCAGGAATTAGCCTTTGTGGGGTTTCAGGAAAAGCGGCTCGATAGTGATGAGTTAAATAGAATAGAATCCCCGATCCTAATAAAATCATTACACAGGCGATCAGGATGATCTTATTCAGCGAGGTGTATTGCACTAGCCAAGGCAAACTAAAGCCACTGATTACATCTGCTACCAAAAGACCACTACTAACCAGTGGGTAAGTGCGCTTAATCTCCCGAATGTTAAATAGTTGGTTGGCGACGATGGAGGTGTTGAGGTCATTGACTACATAAAGTGCGTCTACCCATAGCCGCAGCAGAAATACCGAAATCACCGCCAGGTAGGAAAAATGTGATCCCCAACGGACTAAAATTAATAAAACTAATGGCATTAACATGCAAGGTGCGATCGCTACAATCACCTGGCGTAAGGGAAAAATCTTTTGCAGCCAAGAGTATAAAAAAACCAGTCCGGCACTCATCGCAGCACTGGCAATATACATCCACGGCAGTAGATTAGTCCCATATTCATCCAAAAACAGCGCCACCGTACTGTCCTCTGCCCACCGCAATCCTACAGATACAGTTGTGTAAAAGAGAAACATCAGCTGAGTCCGTTCGCTCTCCTCTGGTCGGAGATTCACCCACTGTAGTAGTCGTGGTAAAGCAACTTTATTTGCAGCCAACCAGTGATTTTTCAGTTCCATGCAGTTTTATTTTCTGGTAGTATCACCATGCAAGGGGAGCAGGGGGAGATGAGGGAGCAGGGGGAGATGAGGGAGCAGGGGGAGCAGGGGAAGAAAATACTTCCTCATCCCCCTCATCTCCCTCATCCCCTGGAAATAGCAAAAGTCCTGAGCAACTGAGTATTATGTTTCCCACTCAGCCTTCAGGACTATCGATTTTAAATAAATTTAAACGACCTCAGAGGTAGGAGCGGACAAATGGCCTGTATTGCGTGACAACTCTCACCGCTAAAGCGGGAGCATCTCAAATCATCGGTGAGAATTTAAGATAATCTTACTTTTGTCAATTAGAAATTATGCTGAAAAATTCAAAGAAGTGGAGGTATTAAGTTAACTCTTATACTGAACTGATGTGTCAAGAATGAATGATGCGTGTCAAGATTACGCGTAGGCGTAGCCCAACCTAGGCATCGCCTGCTTAAAAATTGTGTTTTCAACCCTGATTTTCAGCAATATTTTAAGTACTATTACTTATTGACAAATAGTATCCGACCTTAACCTCTCACGAATGATCTCAAATTCACAAATCAGACTTGCTGCTATGACTTTAGCTTTATTTCAAACGCTAACTGACTTGGCCAGCAATCACTTCCACCATACCGTTATCTAGGTCGTAGCGTCCGCCAACTATCTGAAGTTTCTTGCTTTTTACCAAGTCAGCAAGAGGTTCAGAGATTTTTATTTGCTTTACCACCATTTGAATATTTGCTCGCACCGCATTGTCTAGCAGATCCCCCGATTTGTCCCTAACCGATTCCACAGCCGGCTGAATCGCCTTGACCAAAGTGCTGACGTGAGCACCCACCTTCCCGCCCGCAACCGCCGCCGCAACTGCGCCACACCGCTCATGTCCTAGTACCATTACAAGCGGGACATTCAGGTGTTCAGCAGCGTACTCAATGCTACCCAAGACGGCATCATCAATGATATTGCCAGCTACCCGAACAACAAACAGATCACCAATTCCCTGATCGAACACCAGTTCAGGAGGTACGCGCGAGTCAGCACAACTCAAAATAATTGCAAACGGATGTTGTGCCTTCGCAATTTCTAGGAGGCGGCTCTTACCTTGATGCGGATGATTCAAATGCAGAAAGACGTATCGTCGGTTGCCCTCCATTAATAATTGGAGACCTTGCTTGGCAGAAATTGTTGCCGCTTCTAATGTAGGTGTGGCGGCAACTGCCTGATTGGGAATGAGCAAATTAGTACTTAGTCCGGTAGCGATCGCGCCAGTACCCGCAGCTAAGAGAGTTCTTCTGGACAATTTAGCGGAAAATTTATTAAGAAGCATTAAGTTTCCTCAATTTGCATTAGTAAATAAGCTAATGAGCATTTAAATTGCATAAAACCAGGGTTGTAACCTTTACTACAAGCAAATCAGTCTGGAAAAATGAATGGTGATTAGCTTATAATCAACGATTTCTGACAACATAACCTTCAAAAAATTGACTGCAATTAGAAAATATACTGATCTTTTAACACCCATCTAAGGGAATACGAAGACTCGCTATCACCGCCAAGCTGCGCTGTGGCAAAAATACCCTTGCAAAGGGCTAGATGGAATTGAGAACTGCTATAGTTTGACTCTCTGTAATAAAAGAATCCCCCGACTTTTAGCCAGGGGATCATCAAACTCGGTCTATTAAACAGTTAGAGGATTATTTTTTAGGCGAGATGAGCATCATCATGTTTCGCCCTTCTTTTTTTGGCGCTTGTTGAAGCTCACCAAATGGCTCCAAATCCGTTGCCATTCGCTTAAGCAAATCTTCTGCTAGGTCGCTGTGTTGAATTTCTCGACCCCGGAACATGACAGTAGCTTTGACTTTATCGCCATCTTTCAAAAAGCGCTCTGCTTGCTTAACACGCACGTTATAGTCGTGTTCTTCTATTTTGTAGCGCATCTTAACTTCTTTGACATCAGCCGTGTGCTGCTTTTTCCGGGCTTCCCGCGCCTTTTTTTCCTGCTCAAACTTGTATTTCCCGTAGTTCATAATCCGACAAACCGGCGGGTCAGCTTTGTCACTGATTAGCACTAAATCTAGCTCTTTATCTTCTGCTAGTTGTAGTGCTTCCTGTGGGGGCATAATTCCCAGCTGGCCGCCGTCAATGTCGATGACCCGAATTTTTGGGAAGCGAATTCGTTCGTTAATTTGGGGCAGATCGCGAGTTCTTTTCTTCTCAATCACAGCCATTATGATTTATGGGAGCTCTTAATGAAGGATTTGGTGTTGTCTAAATTGGTATGCCTCAGATGGCAAAATACTGAAATAAATCAGGAGATGGACTGAAATAAGTCAGGAGATGGAAAAATAGTCTACACTTCTAGGGTAGCTAATCCATAAAATAGTTGCGTCGTTGTTTTTGTTATTCTACTCACTCTGAAAGAATTTTTCTGCAAGAGTTAATCTAAATTACCCAACTTAGACTCATGTTAAATATTATTACAATATTGTACGACTTACGGACTGTACAAATGAATCATGGTGTGCATTTACAAAAATAGGTCGTTTTGGGCTTTTATTAATCATTCTTTGATGCTATATAAGCCCGCGTTGTAGGGGCAATTCATGAATTGCCCCGGAGCGCGTGTAATTATTTTGCGTAAGTCTTAGCAATGACGAAAATAGGTTACTTTGCGTAAGTGCTGCAATTGAGACAGCCAAACCGAAAATTCTCGGAAATATTCACCTGAAATACTGTAATTAAGTTTATCCTTGTGATCGAGGATATCTAATTTATACAAAATAAATATATTAGCAGTCTCATGCCCATAGATTTACGAGCATTTTTTCAGGCAACTGACCCCAGCCGAACTCTGTTTGTCAACAATCAGTCAGATGTGAAATACTACATAGACTTTTCTTCGGTGCGAGGTGGGGATATTATCGGCAAACTCAAGCAGAAAATTACTTTTTTCAAGCCGAATGAACCTACCTGCACCCTATTTACTGGGCATATTGGTTGTGGTAAATCCACGGAACTATTGAGGTTACAAGCGGAACTGGAAAAGTTAGGCTTCCATGTAGTCTATTTTGAGTCTAGCGAAGACCTGGAAATGACTGATGTGGATATTGCTGATGTGCTGCTAGCGATCGCTCGGCGTGTGAGTCAAAGTCTGGATAAAATTACCCTAGCGGAACCCAACAAGTTTAATGAATTGCTGCAAGGTGCTTGGAAGGTCTTAAACTCCGAGTTGACGGGGGTAAAAGTTAAGGTTCCAAATGTCGGCGATTTTGGTGTAACCTCTGATGAAAAAGATAAGCTTTCTCTGTCTGTGGGCATTGGTGAAATCACCGCGAAGATGAAAAATGACCCAACGCTACGGGAGAAACTCAATCAGTATTTAGCACCACAAAAAACGAAGCTGCTGGAAGCGATTAATCAAGAATTGTTAGAACCTGCTGTGGTTAAACTCAAACAGCAGGGTAAAAAAGGTCTGGTGGTAATTGTCGATAATCTTGACCGCATAGATAATCGTGCCAAACCTTGGGGTCGTCCGCAGCAGGAATATTTATTTGTCGATCAGGGTGAGTTTTTGACAAGGCTTAATTGTCATCTAATTTACACCATGCCCTTGGCTTTGAAGTTTTCTAATGATTACGGAATGCTTACCCAGCGTTTTCCAGAAGATCCTAAGGTGTTACCAATGGTACCTGTAGAATGGCGTGATGGCAGTGTTCATACACTGGGAATAGCACTCATGGAGCAAATGGTATTAGCAAGAGCTTTTCCCGATTTCACACCAGAGGAGCGTTTAAATAAAATTACCGAGATTTTTGATAGTGCTGCTAGCCTAGAGCGGTTATGTAAAATGAGCGGTGGTCATGTGCGGGACGTGCTGAGGCTGCTGAATACCTGGATTATGGAAGAAATGAGTCTTCCTTTAACCCGTGAAACCTTAGAGCAAGTTATTCGTTCTCGTCGGAATGAAATGGCTATGCCGATTTCTGATAATGAGTGGCAATTGTTACGTCATGTCAAGGAAAAGAAAAAAGTGAATGATGACCACGGATATCAAAAACTGATCCGCAGTCGGTTTGTCTTTGAATATCGGGATGGTGGCGAGTCTTGGTTTGATGTTAATCCCATTTTGTCAGAAGCCAGGGAGTTGCAATGAGGAATCAGAGAAGTGATGAATAATTAGATTATGAAACCTGAAACCAGAAATGTTTTGTTAAAAGCTTACGCACAATTGCACAAAATCACAGAATAATTGTACTCAGCCTCGGATAAAGCCGTAGAAAACGTTTAACAAAATAGAATAAAGGCACCAGTCGCCAGAATTCAGAATTGAATGCTGTGGGACTTGCAGATAGCGAGTCCGTGAGCGTCTGAATAAATGGGTTTAAGTCCACCCAATCTAGATTTATCAGCTGATGACAGACTCACAATCCCCAGAAGATGACTATGTAAACAGCGATGTCGACGACGGGCTTCGCCTACGCTCTCTGCAACAATTAGCTTGGGCGATTGAGTCCTCCGTGGGACAGTTTAAGCTAATTTTGGCACGGTGTAATTATGCTAGAGAGCGCGATCGCTTAATCCCCAGATTGCGTGAAATTTGTCAAGTCGAAATTCGTGTCTTGGCGGTGCAGCAATCTCGCAGGACTCTTTATACTGCGATTCAGGAAGAATTCGGCGAAGAAATACCAGCCTGTGTGATGGTTGTGGGTTTGGAATCAGTGCAGAATTTGCCTGTGATGTTAACTTCTGCCAATCAGGTGCGGGAAGAGTTTCGCAAGAATTTTGCTTTTCCATTAGTGGTGTGGATTGATGATGAAATCTACAAACAGCTAATACAGCTTGCGCCAGATTTGGAAAGTTGGGCAACTACGAGGAATTTTGCCATATCAACACAGGAATTAGTAGCTTTTATCAGCAAAACGGCTAATCAATGGTTTAGTAATAATTTAAATTTTAGCGCCGATGTATATATAAAACTGGAAAAGGAGCTAGAAGCAGCGCAAAGAGATTTACTCAATCAGCCAGATGTTTATAATTTAGAAATTCAAGCTAATTTAGAATCTTTATTAGGTTTTATCAAACAGATAAATAATCACAAAGATTCGGCTTTGGAACATTATCATAAAGCCTTAGAGCTTTGGCAGCAAAGTAGTAATTTAGAACGAGAGACAAAAATCCCTGACTTTTCACCTCATGTGGAAAACCTAACCCCCCAGCCCCTTTCCCTAATAGGGAAGGGTGAGAATTCCAAACCTCTCTCCTTGCAGGAGAGAGGTTTTCCAGAACCTATGAAAAGGCAGGCAAAAATCCTCGGTGAGATTGGGTTTTGCTGTTATCTCAAAGCTTTTAAACATCAAGATATCAATCATCCAGATTGGCAGACAACTTGGCATTCTGTTCAAGAGTACATAAATTTTATTAACCAGTTTCAAAGCCCAGATTTAATTGCTAATGCAGTAGTTAAATTCGGTGATATCTTGCGAGACTTGCAAAAGTGGAAAACGTTGCAGAGTCTTTCAGAACAAGCTTTAGTAATTCATCAAACTCACAACCAGCCAAGGGAATTGGCTAAGGATTACGGTTTTTTAGCTGAGGTGGCTTTGTTTCAAAAAAACTGGGTTAAAGCAAATCAGTTTGTTCAGCAAGCTTTGAAAGTTTTTGCCACGATTCCCAATCTGGAATCAGCGAATGTATCAGGAGTTTTATCTGATCTTCCTGAAAGGGTTTTAGAATCAAAGGATTTGAGCTTATATCAGTTTATTCTAAGTCGTTCTCAATACCATTTAGGTCAAGCTCAAGAAGCAACTCTCAGCTTAGAAACTGCTAAGGATATGGGTAATCCCCTAGAAGATGTCAGGCTTTATTTGGATATTCTTAGTTTTTTGCAGCAGCTTTATTTTGAGCAGAAAGAATATCTCAAAGCATACAAAATCAAACAGCAACGGCGTTCCATTGAACAGCAATTTGGCTTACGGGCTTTTATTGGTGCGGGTAGGTTAGAAGCTACAAAACAGGCATTTGTAGAGAGGTTGCGCTCAAACTCTCTACAAGGAAATATTGCTCCAGAAATTACTGCATCTGGTCGCCTATTGGATGTAGAACGTTTGATTGGACGCATGGGTCGCCCTGATTATAAGTTGATAGTAATTCATGGGCAATCGGGTGTAGGCAAAAGTTCTCTGGTAAATGCGGGACTGGTACCAGCTTTAAAGAATAAAGTAATCGGTATTCAAGATTATTTGCCGGTGGTAATGCGTGTTTACACCAACTGGGTGGAAGAGTTGGGGAGTCTTTTGGGAAGAGATGAGGGGGATGAGGAGGATGAGGAAGAGTTAAAACTTCGTTCATTTATCTCGGAACTTGATTCAGCCATCCCAGAATCTGATTCAGCCATCTCGGAAGTTGATTCAGTCATCTCGGAACTTGATTCAGCCATCTCGAAACTTGATTTAGCCATCTCGGAATCTGATTCAGCCATCTCGGAAGTTGATTTAGCCATCCCAGAATCTGATTCAGCCATCTCGGAAGTTGATTTAGCCATCTCGGAACTTGATTCAGCCATCTCGGAACCTCATTCAGCTATCTCAAATACTCAAAATTCCCACTCCTCACTCCCCACTCCCCACTCCCTGCTCTGCCAACTCCGCAAAAACGAACAACACAACCTCCGCACAGTACTAATTTTTGATCAATTTGAGGAATTTTTCTTTGTTTACACCGAACCTGCACAAAGAAAGCAATTCTTTAAGTTTCTGGGAGAGTGTCTGAATGTTTTATCGGTGAAAGTTATCTTATCGCTGCGGGTAGATTACATCCATTACTTACTGGAGTGCAATGATTTGTCTAGTCTCAAGATTATTGGCAATGACATTCTCAGTAATAATGTGCTTTACAAGTTGGGGAATTTCTCGCCTGCTGATGCGAAGTCAATTATTCAGCATTTAACTGAAAATACTAGTTTTCAGGTAGAACCTGCTTTAGTTGAACAAATGGTGCTAGATCTAGCCGGAGAATTGGGTGAAGTTCGTCCCATTGAGTTACAGATTGTGGGGGCGCAACTACAAACGGAGAATATTACAACTCTGGCAGAATATCGGCAGCGTGGCACTAAGGAGAAATTGGTTAAGCGTTATTTGGAAGAAGTTGTTAATGATTGCGGTGAAGAAAATCAGCAAGCAGCAGACATATTACTGTATTTGCTGACGGATGAAAAAGGAACTCGCCCTCTGAAGACTCGCGCTGAGTTGGAACGCGATTTACAGGAGTACTTATCGGAGATCCCCTCAACTCGTTTTAGAAAGGGGGGCTTAGTTTCTTCCACACCCTTTTTAAGGGGATCGGCGAATGCGGGGGAATCAGAAACTAGGGAGCATAAAGCTTTTGACATCAGCAAATCAGATTTGATTGTAGAAATTTTTGTCCAATCCGGCTTAGTGGTTTTGCTACCAGAAAACCCGGCAAACCGTTATCAACTGGTACATGACTACATCGCCGCCTTTATTCACAAGCAACACGAACCGAAGTTAAAGCATGTGATGGCGGAACTGGAAAAAGAACGAGAACAAAGAAAACTAAGTGACGCAAAACTTCATAACTTTCTCAAACGCGCCCTTTTTGGTTCCGTGACCCCAGGATTAGTATTAACTGGGCTGGCAGTAGAGGCAAATGAGCAAAGAAAAGTAGCCGATATAAATGAAATTAATGCCCTGAATAATTCTTCAGAAGCGTTTTTTGCCTCTGAACAACATCTAGATGCTTTAATAGCAGCCTTAAAGGCAGGTGGAAAACTCAAACGCACAGCTTGGATACCAGAAAGAAGCGATACCCGAACACAAACTCTAGCAACTTTACGGCAAGCGGTTTACTTACAGCCAAACGAGAAGAAAGAAAACCGCGCCATAGAGGTGAATACTTTAGAAGGTCATAGCAGTGCGGTCAATAGCGTCGTCTACAGCCCCAATGGACAACAGTTAGCTTCCGCTAGTTGGGACAAGACCATCAAAATCTGGGATGTCAGCACTGGTCAACTCCTCAAATCCCTGACTGGTGATTGCACTGCGGTCAGTAGCGTCGCCTACAGCCCCAATGGACAACAGTTAGCTTCTGCTGGTTATGACAAGACTATCAAAATCTGGGATGTCAGCAGTGGCAAACTCCTCAAATCCCTGACTGGTCATCGCGGTTGGGTCAATAGTGTCGCCTACAGCCCCAATAGACAACAGTTAGCTTCTGCTGGTTATGACAAGACCATCAAAATCTGGGATGTCAGCACTGGTCAACTCCTCAAAACCCTGACTGGTCATCGCGTTTGGGTCAATAGCGTCACCTACAGCCCCAATGGACAACAGTTAGCTTCTGCTGGTAACAAGACCATCAAAATCTGGGACGTCAGCAGTGGTAAACTCCTCAAATCCCTGACTGGTCATTGCGATTTGGTCAGAAGCGTCGCCTACAGCCCAAATGGACAACAGTTAGCTTCTGCTAGTGATGACAAGACCATCAAAATCTGGGATGTCAGCAGTGGCAAACTCCTCAAATCCCTGACTGGTCATTGCGATTTGGTCAATAGCGTCGCCTACAGCCCCAATGGACAACAGTTAACTTCTGCTGGTGACAAGACCATCAAAATCTGGGATGTCAGCAGTGGTCAACTCCTCAAATCACTGACTGGTCATAGCAATGTAGTCTTTAGCGTCACCTACAGCCCCAATGGACAACAGTTAGCTTCTGCTAGTTATGACAACACCATCAAAATCTGGGATGTCAGTAGTGGTCAACTCCTCAAATACCTGACTGATCATAGTAGTGCGGTCAATAGCGTCGCCTATAGCCCCAATGGACAACAGTTAGCTTCTGCTAGTTATGACAACACCATTAAAATCTGGGATGTCAGCAGTGGTGAATTCCTCAAATCCCTAACTGATCATCGCAGTGCGGTCTATAGCGTCGCCTATAGCCCCAATGGACAACAGTTAGCTTCTGCTAGTTATGACAACACC
>NZ_JBALFC010000023.1:0-12661 GCF_036917755.1 Nostoc sp. | reverse complement strand
TTGCTAAATCAAGGCGAATTAATTATTAAATGGCATCGCAAAGTCAAAAACAAAGGTAATGCTGTTATAGCAAGTTAAATGTGGAACAGCTTAACATAACTCAGACGCAAGTTTTGCTGTTCATAGAGACGCGAAACTCCCACGGCAGCAAACCAGTCCGGGCGTTTATACCACAGTGTATGCCGGAGGTCATAGTAAAGATTTAAGTCGGTGGCAACAAAAACCTCCTCTGCTGGATAGTTAGGTGGATAGAATGTTTCGCGCAGAAGTTGGGGTTGAAAAAGGTGAAATTCGTCAGGCAAACCAGAGTCCTCCGGGCATTCACTGGGAAGATCATACATTGTAGGTAGGACTTCTTTGGGGGAGAGAGGCGGGTCTGTTTGGTACATAAGGAGAATCTTGACCGACTAACTTTAAGTTAACGGATCAGGGCAAAGGTTTGGCGAAAGTCAAGTCCACTGAAAGTACTTTCTGTAAATGGTGTTGTTGGTTGATAAAATGAACGAGTTGCAATATCCACTTCACAATGTTCTACAAGCCCGTGCACGTTTAGGCGAAAGCCCTATCTGGGACTCTAACCAAAACCTACTGTACTGGATCGATATTTATAACCATCGGGTGCATCAGTTTCATCCTGCTACGGGGAAAAACTGCTTTTTTGATGTGGGAGATGTTGTAGGTGCGATCGCAACAGCAGGTGCAGGTAGATTAATTATGGCGCTGCGTCATCACCTAGCATTTCTCAACACCCAGACAGGTGAAGTTACCCCCATTTTGGAGATTGAAGGAAATCTGTCAGATAACCGTCTTAATGATGGCAAATGCGACTCTCAAGGACGCTTTTGGTTTGGCTCAATGTGTTCTTTAGAAAAACCCCAGGCTAGCCTCTATCGCTATGACCCTGACAATTCATTGCATATCATAGAAATAGGATTAACTATCTCTAATGGTCTGGGGTGGAGTCCTGACGAAAAGACGTTTTACTTGACAGATTCCCCCCATAAAAAAATATACGCTTACGACTTTAATTCAGTAACAGGAAATATTAGTAATCGCCGTATTTTTGTTGATTTAACTAATGAATCATTCTATCCAGATGGGTTGACAATAGACAGTGAAGGACATATCTGGTCAGCTATGTGGGATGGATGGTGTGTGATTCGTTTCAACGCCAAGGGTGAAGAGATACTGCGGATAAAGCTACCAGTACAATTGCCAACTAGCTGTACTTTTGGGGGCGAGGATTTGCAAACACTTTACATTACCACTGCTTCAGTTGGACTCAGCCAATCAGAGATCGAAAAAAGTTTCTACTCTGGTGATTTGTTTGCTCTCCAAACTGATGTTACTGGATTATCTACTTAGGGACTTCCAAATAAAAAAATATCCCAAAACTGACGCAAAAACCCTCTCTATTTCTCCTCTCTCTGTGTTCTCTGCATCTCTGTGGTTCGTTTATTTGGATAATTTATTTCTTGGAAATCCCTTATAATTTTTAGGAGTTATAGCAATTTTCAGGTAATTAAACCATTGTGCTATTATTTATCCTCTCCACAGTGCCACTTGCTGTTTTAGTTCTCTCATATCTAAATAATCACTAGCAAAAGCTTTTCGTAAAAGTGGATGAGGAATAAATTGATCATACTTTTGAATTTCTGGTGCTTCTGAAGTACTGACTAAATCTTCTGGGCTAATTCTTTGCTCACATAATGAAGCAATTTCACGATAAAGATATTTTAATTTATCCTTGCCTAATTTAATTGTTAAATAATAGGGATTTACTCCGCCAATACTTGTAATTTCCAACGATTCTCGACAGTAGGAGTTGAGTAATCTTTCTAAGGTTCGATAAGCAACCGTACCCATCCAGGGAAAGATGCAGCATTTACCTTTTTCCAATTGCAAGATATTTTGTTTATCTAATCCAACCTGCTGCACCAATTGGCGAACTTTATGTAAACGTTGCAAAGCATTTTTTTGCAAGTAACTATACTCGACATTCTCAAATAAAACTTGCTGCATTCTTTGCAAAACTTTGGTATGGATAGTACCACTACCACCACGCCAATAAATACTAGCTTTACCCTCGGCTTGTTTAACAAAAATAGCCTTCTTTTTAAAGTCAACTTCTACAACTTCCCAAGTTCTTCCAGCTAAAGCAAATTGATTGCCAACAGCAGGCGGTGTGACGATACTGCCAATTTCCGTTGTACCTTGCTTCACAATATATTCTTGTTGTTCAGCAAAGACAGCATAAAACTGAAATTTTCTCACAATCTTTTCTCCTGCCAAACCCAAGATTAGTTTACCTTGCTCAGTATGCTGAATATGACCAATATCAATTAAATAGCGTAGCAATAGTTGAAAATCTTCTTTAGAAATAGCAGCAAAGGGCGGCAGACTAAAAATTTGTTTAGCTAGTGCATTAGGTGAAATTTCCCCCGTTGCTGTTAAAATACTCATTGTTTGGTGATAAAGCAAACTCAAAGGATATTTAATTGGTCTGATTGCTTCAATCCATTTCTCCTCTAAATAAAGTTGAATAATAGCGATAGATTGCAAAAGTTGCCAGGGTATTTGCTCTGGTAGAGAAGCTTCTGGTAATGGTTTATCTTCGGCACAGATAAAGCGCATATCGGCAGCTTCACCTCGTCTGCCACTACGTCCCAATCGCTGTAAAAAGCTAGCTACAGATAAGGGCGATTCTAACTGAATAACTCGCTCTAAATGACCGATATCTATGCCTAATTCTAAAGTCAGAGTGGCGGCGGTAACAGCTGGATTGTTGGGTTCACGCATCGCATTTTCAGCTGCTTGCCGCAAGCTAGCAGATATACTACCATGATGCACATGATATATATCTGGTAGTCCTTGTTCGGTGGCAATTTTTCGTAATGATGCTATTACAGATTCGGTACGCGTCCGATTGTTAGCAAATATCAGGCATTTGCGAGATTTGCTGAGGTTGAAAATGTATTGTTCATCAGCTGTTGCCTCTGATTCATCTACTTCATCAGTAATATAAAAATGTTCTACAGCTAGTTTTATTTGGCGTTTTATCTCGTCAATTTGCGGTGTAATCACTGGCTTCGCTGTTCCAGAACGCAACCACTCTTCAGCTGTTGAGTAATCACCAAGAGTTGCTGATAAACCAATACGGCGTGGTTGTTTTTGGGTCAACTTTGCTAAACGTTGTAATTGGCAAATAATTTGACAACCGCGTTCTGAACCCATAAAGGCGTGAATTTCATCAATGATCACAAATCTTAAATCACCAAATAAGCGAAGTAGGTCGTTATTTTTGTTAATTAATAAACTTTCTAGAGATTCCGGTGTAATTTGGAGAATGCCTTGAGGATTCTTTAAAAGCTTGTTTTTTCGAGTTTGAGAAACATCACCGTGCCAGTGCCAAACTGGAATATCTGCTTCTTTGAGTAAGTCGTTGAGGCGCTCAAATTGATCATTAATTAAAGCTTTGATTGGACTAATATATAATGCCCCGATAGTTGCAGCCGGGTTAGTATGTAATAGAGTCAAAACTGGCAGAAAGGCTGCTTCTGTTTTACCCGCAGCAGTTGCAGCAGTAACTAGCAAGTGAGCATCAGTGTCAAATATAACTTGACAAGCGGCAATTTGAACTGGTCGTAATTCAGTCCACTGGTGATGATAAATATATTCTTGGATGAAGGGTGCAAGTCGGCTAAAGGCATCGCTCATGTTTTTTATGGGTAATTAGTAAGTAACAGATAATGAATTTACTACTAAATTATTACTGATTATTTATTACACTAATAAAGTTGAAATAATATCAAAACCTCACCCCCAACCCCTCTCCTTAGTAAGGAGAGGGGAGAGAAAGCACAGCTTTATCGGGGTGAGGTGAAGCTGTACCTGACTAGATTAGAAAACGCTATAAGCGACGCGAACATTCTGGTATTTTGGAAAATATTGTCGATTTTTCCTCCTATTGACTCAAGGCAGATTAATATTTATAAATCAAACTGAAGTAATCGGGACAAGTATATAATCAGGCAAAACCATGAATAAGTATAAGGAAATTTTACGTGTCGTCCTTGCTATATCCATCATTGTGGTTGGAGTGACACACTTTGTTATTCCAGAACCCTATGTCAAAATTATGCCACCGCAACTTCCCTATCCTTTAGGATTAGTTTATCTCAGTGGTTTTTATGAAATTTTGGGTGGCATCGGCTTATTAGTCCCGCCTGTAAGTCAAGCTGCTGCTTGGGGACTTATTGCTCTTTTTATTGCGGTTTTCCCTGCCAATATCAACATGGCGGTTAATCATATTCAGCTAGAACATATACCAAACTCGCCTTGGGTACACGTAGTTAGACTTCCCTTTCAAGCAGTTTTAATTGCTTGGGCTTGGTGGTACACGAAATCTTCTGATTGGGAAAAACAAGCTTCTATCATTCCCAAGTCACTGATTCCCAAAGGACTAAAATTGAAATGAGTGCGTTTTTTTATATCTGAATCATGCGCGTTGCAACTTTATTTGGGATAACACTCTCGTTAGCAATAAGTATTGCAGGAGTTGCTGTGACGGTTACTCAAGCAGTGCAACTCAGAGATGGTACTGTCTACTTTGTCGAACCGCCGAAACTTGTTAAAGCGACAACTACTTACAAAGATGTAAATGTTTGGGGCGGGACTTATTATTTTACTATTAACGTGCCGGAGAATGCTGGAGAATCCCTTCAGAAGGTAACGATCGCACAAAAGGAGGGAGTAGAAAACATTGACTACAATCTTAATGATACCCGCGCTTTTGTCGGAACGAGCGATGCCTACGGCGGGCTACGCCTACGCAAGGAAACGCAACTTCCACTAGGGTCAGTCACAAACGAGCGCGAGACACGCACGATTTCTGTGAACTTTGACCCGCCTGTAACTCCGGGACAGACAATTACAATCGCCCTCCGCCCTGTGAGTAATCCCAGCTTTTCTGGTGTCTACTTATTAGGTGTCACAGCGTTCCCGGTGGGTGAGAAATCCCACGGCCAATTTCTGGGCTTTGGACGGTTTCAGTTCTACAGCAATAGGGGAAGCTGGTTTCCATAGGGTGCATTACGTCAATATCGAAAAAATAGAATTAGTGCGCGTATAAGGAAAGTGTTTTTTATGAGCATCCCACTTGTAGACCAGCCTACAGAAGAGAAACTGGTAACTCTCAAGGATGTTTCTTGGGAGCAATTCAAAGGGATTGAGGCACAACTTCAAGACAACCGCAATGTCAGACTGTCTTATTTGTCAGGAATCTTAGAAATTATGTCGCCCATTGGAGATAAACATGAAAAAGTGAAAAGTACTGTTGGGTTGCTACTAGAAGCTTACATGAAAAAGTTGGGCATCCGGTTTTATAGACGTGGTGGTTTCACTCTAGAAGAACCTGGGTATGCTTCTGGTACACCAGATGAGTCTTACAGTATTGGGACAGAAAGGGAAGTTCCTGATATTGTTATTGAAATTATCGTCACCAGTGGAAGCATTAACAGGAAGGAGTTATACAAGCCCAAAAAAGTGCCGGAAGTTTGGTTTTGGAAATCTAATCAAATAAAAATATTCCGTTTTGGTGAGAGTGGCGAGGATGAAGAAGTAAACCGGAGTGGGTTTTTTCCAAATTTAGACCCCGCTTTACTGCTGCGTTATATTGCAATGCCTGACCAGTACGATGCTATTATTCAATTTGAGCAAGTGATCCGAAATCAATAAATACTTATCCTCAGATTATTTGCAAATTTAAAATAAACCCTGGTAAAACATCTTCTCCTGATAATTCTTGTGGAGATGCTAATATTTCTATTGGTTTCCCAAGATGATAGATTTCTACCTGACGCATTTTGGGATTAATTAACCAACCTAATTTAACTCAGTTATCGATATATTCCTGCATTTTATCTTGCGTTTCTCTCAAAGTATCGCTTGGTGACATTAACTCTAAAACAAAATCTGGAGCAATTGGAGGGAACTTTTCTTTTTGTTTAGGTGTGAGTGCATCCCATCGCTCTTGTCTAATCCAAGCAACATCAGGAGAACGATTTGCACCATTAGGAAGTTTAAAGCAGGTGTAAGAATCAAAGCAAACTCCTAGTTGAGTTTGACGATTCCAAATTCCAAACTCAACAGAAATTTCAAAATTACGATTTCCAGTTTCTCCGCCTGTCGGTGGCATGATTAGAAGTTCTCCGGCTGCATTGCGTTCAAATTTGATTTCCGGGTTTTCCCTACACAACTGATAAAATTGGTTGTCAGTAAGTTCGATGATCGGGTTTAAGTTAATGGCGATCGCTGTCATAGTAATTATATTGAAATAGTAATTTCTGCCGTGTTGTAGTATTACTGTGGCAGAGGTTTGCCTACTTTTTACAAGGGCTTAAGCCCGTTGTCTAGTTAATTAATTGAGATGGTAGCTGGATTTACGCCATGTTGTACTAGTACAATATTCTTTAATTGAATAGAGATTTAGTTATGGTTCAAGCTACAGAGCATATTTACATAGTTAGGGATGATGCAATTCTGGGTGGTGAACCGATTATTCGTGGAACACGCACACCTGTGAGAGCAATTGTGGAAACTTGGCGCATGGGAGTTGCACCGGAAGAAATTCCCCAAGGCTTACCACATATTACTTTAGCTCAAGTGTTTGATACTTTGAGTTACTATCTTGATCACCAAAATGAAATCAACAGTTATATTGAGCGTAACCGAATTCCAGATGAGCTAATTGACCCGTTGCTTCAAGACCTATGAGCCAAATTTTTATTAGCCTCTATTTGGATGAGGATGTTAACGTAATATTAGCAGATTTGGTTAAGGCTAGAAACTTTGAAGCAACCACTGCACAAAAAGCGGGTCAGTTAGGGAAAACTGATGAAGAACAGCTAGCTTATGCAGTCAGTTGAGGTATGACGTTATTAACTCATAACCACGTAGATTTTGAAATTTTGGCACAAGCTTATTTTGTAGCGAGTCAAGAGCATTCTGGGATTATATTAGCTTTTCGTCGTCCACCCCAGGAAATTCTGCAAAGATTACTAATAATTCTGAATCAAGTCACTGTTGATGAGATGAAAAATCAGCTTCGTTATATCTAAAGAATATAATCTGTTTGCGGTGAGGAAACAAAGGCACGGCTGAGAGCAATCTGAAAGTAACAGTAGAGTGTTCATTCCCTAACAAGGTTGAAAATAAAACAGGAGTCAGAATACAGAATTCAGAATTCAGAATACTCTACCCATAAAGGAATAGAGTTTTAAGCCGAGAATATTTTAATTTTTTTCGCGCCACTTGCGGGCAAGGCTTTAAACCAATATTCATTACCCAGTCGTACAGAATTCAATTCTGAATTCTGACTCCTGAGTTCTGAATTCTTCTTATAAAACTCAGTAGTTTTAGACCAGTAAATTCAGCAATTATGAATCAGAATATTGGAAGTGCCAGAATTTCTATTATTATTCCAACTCTTAATGAAGCGGGGAATATCAAAGAAGCAATCGCAACTACTCAACCCAGTATAAATATAGAAGTAATTATCGTAGATGCTGGGTCAAAAGATGGCACATTAGAAATTGCTCAGTCATTAGATATTAAAGTTATCTCATCGTCTCCCGGTCGGGCTGTTCAAATGAATGCTGGTGCTGTAGCTGCTAGCGGTGATATTCTATTATTTCTCCATGCAGATAGCCGTTTACCGACTGGGTTTGATGAGATGATTCGCACGGTGCTACAACAGCCGGGGATTGTGGCTGGTGCGTTTAACTTGCGGATTGATGCATCACTTTTAAGTTTACGATGGGTGGAGTGGGGAGTAAATGCGCGATCGCATTTTTGCCAAATGCCCTATGGCGACCAAGCAATTTTTTTAACAAAGGCAGTATTTCAGCAAATCGGCGGTTTTCCTGAATTGCCTATCATGGAAGACTTTGAACTCATACGTCGTTTAAAACGCATCGGACACATTGTAATTATTTCCACACCAGTTGTTACCTCAGCCCGTAGATGGTTACAAAAAGGAGTATTCAAAACTACGCTACTTAATCAAATAGTCATTATTGCTTATTTACTCGGTATTTCACCTAAGCGAATTTGTCGCTGGTATCGCCGAGAAAAATTTAAGAGGGTTTAAGCTATTTCTGATATCGGACTGACAAATAAAAAAATACTCAGCTACTTCTTGTGGGGTGGGCATCTTGACTGCGCCCCTAGCTAAAGGCTCTCGTGTCGCCCACCCCACAAGATTGGATAATTTATTTGTTGTCAGTCCCTATAGGTACTATATCTTAGAGATATTAAATTTAAGGTGTAAATATCAACATCGAGCCTCAGAAGGTCAACATCGAGCCTCGGAAGGTCAACATCGAGCCTCGGAAGGTCAACATCGAGCCTCGGAAGGTCAACATTGAGCCTCGGAAGGTCAACATTGAGCCTCGGAAGGTCAACATTGAGCCTCGGAAGGTCAACATTGAGCCTCGGAAGGTCAACATCGAGCCTCAGAATGTCAACGTCGAGCCTCAGAATGTCAACGTCGAGCCTCAGAATGTCAACATTGAGCCTCAGAAGGTCAACATTGAGCCTCAGAAGGTCAACATTGAGCCTCAGAAGGTCAACATTGAGCCTCAGAAGGTCAAAAATTTATCCCGTGCAAGTTATGAACAAACAATTTATAGCAAATCCATTTAATTTTAGAGACTTACGGAAGTTTTTTAGATTAATTTTATTAATATTACTAGTAAGTAGCTTTGCTTTTTTGTTAAATACTGACTTTGCCTTAGCACAAGAATCTGCAAATTCAAATTCTTTCAATCCCCAAGCAATTTTACGGAATGCGTTGCAGTGGATTGATAGCCTTGGTACAGTAGGAGCGATCGCTTTTATTGCCCTTTACATTATCGCTACCGTCGCTTTTTTCCCAGGTTCTATTCTCACCTTGGGGGCTGGTGTAATTTTTGGTGCAGTTTGGGGTTCTCTCTACGTGTTCATTGGTGCAACCCTTGGCGCTACTGCTGCTTTCCTTGTGGGACGTTATTTAGTAAGGGGCTGGGTTGCTGGTAAAATCGCAAATAATAAAAAATTTGCCGCCATTGACCAAGCGGTTGGTAGAGAAGGATTAAAAATTGTCCTGTTAACGCGATTGTCCCCCATCTTTCCTTTTAATTTGCTCAACTATGCTTTTGGAATTACGGGAGTTTCACTTAAAGATTACTTCATCGGCTCTGTAGGTATGATTCCCGGAACTGTGATGTACGTTTATATTGGTTCCCTTGCAGGTAATCTGGCCATGATTGGTACTGAGGCTCAACCTACCAACCCGACTTTGCAATGGGCAATTCGGATTTTGGGTTTGATTGCTACAGTCGCTGTGACGATTTATATTACCCGTATTGCCCGGCAAGCTTTAGAAGATGAGGTTTTATAGCTTCTATCCTTTGAACTCTGTCACGAATTGAGGTTTGCAGATAAAATCCCAGGGCAAACGCATCTAAATTAACGTGAGTGTGGAATCCGAGGATTCGCTATGGACAACAGAAAACTTGGCAACATAGAGAAAGCTATGGAAACCTTAAATCGTGATGGTGGAGGTTTCTCAGTTGTAACAGTTGGTCGCATCAAAGGCCCCTTAAATGCAGAAATGGTCAGACAGGCTCTAGACCTTGTACAGTGTCGTCACCCTCTGCTTAATTCTTGTATTGTTGGTTCCTTGGATAATCTCCGCTTTCAAACTGGAGAGATGCCTTTGATTCCTTTGCGTATTGTAGATAAGTTACACAATGAACAGTGGACTGATGTCGTTTTGGAAGAGCTCAATGAAAAAATTGACAGTAGCAAAGGTTTGCTCAGAGCTGTACTCGTTCTGCCAATGAATGAATCATGTGTAAATTATCTAATCCTAACAGTACATCACGCTATATCAGATGCGTTGTCATGCATTCAACTGTACTCAGAAATATTGACATATTGCCAGAGCTTTGGTTCTAATTACCCAATAACTCAAGTTATTAGCTTGCCCACACTTCCACCCGTCGAAGAGCTATTGCCTAAATCGGCAAAGGGGTTGAGGAAAAAGACACTGTATCCCCAACCAGAACCTTTAGCTGTTGAAACCTTGGGTTTTGAGAAGTGTGTTTCGATGGAGTTACGCCGTTGTGGTCTTATCCACAGCCAGCTAGACGCCAAGTTAACTCAGCAGCTTATAAATACTTGCAGGCAAGAGAAGACAACACTACAAGGTGCTTTTTGTGCAGCGATGCTATTTGCAGTGATGAGAAAAATCAGCCCAGGTCAAACTAATGATGCGCGCATGAGCTGCCGAACACCTGTTAATTTACGTCAACGTCTAAAACCAGTAGAGTTTCGGAGATATTTTGCGTAAGTCCTATATTTGTCAATTCTCAAACCGATAAAACAGTGCAAAGATGTAATTCTTATTAAACAATCATTCAAAATAAAGGACACCAGTCTCCAAATTTATGTTGACTTTAGTATTTTCAATTCTTAAAAGAGGTTTCGCCAATGACTAATTCAGATTTAGAGAGAGTTACAGTTCGCCCAATGGATGAGTATAACCAAAAGTTGGTGTCTTACGTCCATCCACCAAATTGGGTTAATCCTCAACCCGCCGATATTTACGACTTGGTAGTAATTGGGGCTGGTACGGCGGGATTAGTGGTGGCGGCGGGTGCGGCGGGTCTGGATTTGGGTTTGAAAGTGGCGTTAATTGAAAAGCATCTCATGGGTGGAGATTGCTTAAATGTTGGTTGCGTACCATCTAAAACTATTATTCGGTCTGCCCGCGTCGTTGGCGAAATTTGGGATGCTCAAGACTTAGGAGTTAATATTCCCCAACATCATAATATTGATGTTGATTTTCCCAAAGTCATGGCCAGGATGCGGCGGGTAAGGGCTGATATCAGCCATAACGACTCGGCTGAACGCTTCTCATCGTTAGGTGTCGATGTCTTTTTGGGTAGCGGTCGATTTGCGAGTAAAAATACTGTGGAAGTTGGCGACAAAACTCTCCGGTTTAAAAAAGCTGTAATTGCTACTGGTGCTAGAGCTGCACAACCCCCGATTCCGGGAATTGAAAAGGCGGGTTATCTAACTAATGAGACGGTTTTTTCGCTGATTCAACGACCGGAACATTTAGCGGTGATTGGTGGCGGCCCCATTGGTTGCGAATTGGCGCAAGCTTTCGGGCGCTTGGGTTGTGAGGTGGTACTTTTCCATAGCGGTTCTCATCTTCTGAATAAAGAAGACGCCCAGGCGGCTGAAATTCTCCAAAAGGTTTTGATTAGCGAAGGAATTCGCGTGGTGTTGAATTCTAAATTAGAAGAAGTGGTAACTGTCACCGAGGGAAAACGGCTTTACTTTTCCTCCAATGGTCATCGAGATTCGGTGACAGTAGATGAAATTTTAGTCGGTGCGGGGCGATCGCCGAATGTGGAAGGTTTAAATTTAGAAGCGGTGGGTGTAGAATACGACAAGCGCCAAGGTGTAAAGGTAAATGATTATCTCCAGACAAGCAATCCCAAAATTTATGCAGCTGGCGATATCTGTATGAATTGGAAGTTTACCCATGCTGCTGATGCCGCAGCGCGGATTGTAATTAAAAATACGCTGTTTGCTCCCTTTGGCTTAGGACGCTCCAAACTCAGTAGTCTGGTGATGCCCTGGGTAACTTATACTGACCCAGAAATTGCCCATGTCGGGTTGTATGAACAGGAGGCACAGAAATTGGGTATTGAGGTGACGACAATCAAGATACCTTTTAATAGTGTAGACCGAGCGATCGCTGATGGTGAAGAGTCAGGATTTCTCAAAATCCACCATAAAAAAGGGTCTGATGAAATTATCGGTGCAACTATTGTTGCCAGTCACGCGGGTGAGATGATATCAGTTGTGACTACGGCAATGGTGAATCAGATCGGTTTGAGTAAGTTAAGCAGTGTAATTCATCCTTATCCCACTCAAGCTGAAGCGATTAAAAAAGCAGCTGATGCTTATCGTCGTACACTCCTGACATCAAATACCAAAAAATTGTTGGGATTTCTAACAAAGTTATCTTGAAGAAGAATGCAGAATTCAGAATTCTGAATTCTGCAATCTTGACGCGACGCTCGAATACTCGCTACAACTGCGCTATCAGTGGCGGGTCTGAATCCCCCACTAATAGCGCAGCCGCTCATAGAGAAGAGGCTCCGCTATCCCCTAGTCGTACAGAATACAATACAGTTCAGTTAAGCATTTCTTCCTTCTCTTTCTTCTCTTCCTTTGCGTCCAACTCTTGGAGACGCACTCGCGTTCGCGTCCTTCTCCCAAGGGGAGACGCACTCGCGTTCGCGGTACCCTGCGGGAAGCCGCTTCGCGTCTACGTTAAAAAAATTGACTTTGACAAAGAGTTAAGCCTTAACCCAAGCGTATTGGTACAGAATATCCAACTGAATTCTGACTCCTGAATTCTGTTCCTAAACAGGTCGAAAGCGATCGATCTCGCCTGCGCTCAAGTTTGCGTAGTACAGATTACCATCCTGTCCAGTAGTTATTTGCTAGCGTGGCAAAACTTACTAGAGAAGAGTGAAAATCCTGTAATCTTGACCTTGTAGCGAAATAATGGTGCAAAAACTTGGCAAGAAAAAGTCTA
>NZ_JBALFC010000022.1:0-5287 GCF_036917755.1 Nostoc sp. | reverse complement strand
TTGGGTAACATTATTCTAGAGTTGTCTTCTTCTAACCCATTTGGTTGGTCCTGGCTACCTGAATAAATCTCTACCCCGAAATTTTGAGCGGATACATTTTGGATTATGACGGAATCTGAAATAGAAGAATTTGAGCGACTAAAACGTAGAATTAGAGGTGATTGGATTGCAACAATTCAAATGGAGCTAATAAAGCTTGATTATTGTGCAATGCTTGTAACTATAGATAATCATGAGGCGTTTTTGG
This sequence comes from Nostoc sp., assembly GCF_036917755.1. GTDB lineage: Bacteria > Cyanobacteriota > Cyanobacteriia > Cyanobacteriales > Nostocaceae > Nostoc. Next base: position 5,040 of record NZ_JBALFC010000022.1, on the reverse strand, counting down.
GGCTTAGACCAGAGCAAGCCGCTATTAGAGCTATTCAAAATCTTTATGAAAATACCCGTGGTGTTTGAGGAATAAGCTAATGGGAGCAACGCGATTTTGTGAGGTGCTAAAAATTAGGGGTATAAATCACCTGTTTAATAGTGCGATCGCGGTGAAATACCTGTTTTTATTGAGAATCTAGCTATATAACTGAGAATTAAACCCTGATCTCACTTTTTCGGGTTGCTCCCTAAGCTAATCGTCATTCATTTTTCCAGACTGATTCGCTTGTAGTAAGGGCTTCAGCCCTGGTGTTATGCAACTTAAATCTTAGGAAAGAAGTGTAGAGAAAAATATGAGCGATCGCTTAATGGAAAAACTGTATAAAAGTCTTCAGGTTGGATCTGGATCTTTGTCACAAGTTCTACGACGACAGGCAAAATCTTAAAACCCTTCTGCCCTCTGTCTCCTGCCTTCTGCCTTAAAGCGCGTAACCTTTCATCATCACCAAAAGTTGCCAAGAACCTTAATTTGGACTTGATCCTCTGGGGTTAAAGTGAAATATTGAATCCGATCCGATTCTGGAATGGCATCCGGGAACTGTCAGGGCTTCACGAACCGATAGGCGAAGCGATCGGTCTCGCCCTTGATCGAGGGATCGAACACCTTGATCGAGTGCGGATCGTCCTTGTTCGCGAGCATGGTGCTTTCCGCGTCCAGTACGAAGCCGGCCGCCTCCACCTCCTCGCGAACGGATGCAGGTTCAATCCGATGCAGCGACTGGGCGTCGCTCGTGCCCGCCCCGACGGCGGCGGCGTGGTCTACGATGACGTAGGACCCACCGGGCTTCAGCCGCTCGTAGACAGCTCGATTGAAGTGGGCCGCTGTCGCGCCCCTGGCCTGGATCAGCGCGGTGTGGAGATCGTGGTAGAACAGGTGCAGCCACAGGACATCCGCTGGTTGCGTGGCCTCTGGCATCGCGACGAGGTCCGCTGAGACGGCTTCGACGTTCTCTCGGCCCGGCTCCTTCGCGAGCGCCCGCATGCGGCCGACCTGATCGTTCTTTAAGTCGGCGATTTCAGTTGGCACGAAACTGAAGACCCGTCCTTCGGGTCCCACGACGTCGGAGAAGAGGCGGGTCCATTCGCCGTCGCCTGGGTAAACATCGATGACGGTAGAGCCCGCATCGACTCGTGCGAACCGGATCAACTCGGATAGCTTGGATTGGTCGTACATCGGGATCTCCTTTACGGTTGGGCATTCGACGAGCGCGCGGACTGCGAGGGGGCGGGCAGATCCACCGTTCACCCCGCGATGGTCGCAGACGACCAGCACTACGCCAGCCCGGACGCGTCCATCTGCGAGGCCCGCGCCAGTGCTTGCGTGTCGATATACTCCTGGATGTGCGCCACTTTGCCGTCTCGAACGGTAATGTCGAAGACCCAATCGTCCCTGAACGGCTTATTCGTGGCTTTGATTTTCCCCGTAGCGACGCCGACAACCAGAACCCGGTCTCCCTGCGCCACGAATTCGGGGGGCTTTGGGTATTTCATTTCCACCTCTTCGGACGCCTTCTTTAGCACAGCCGCCAATTCCGCGTGCCCGCGGTGCGTACCTGCCAGCGGCCAGCCTTCGCCCGGAATGATCCATTCAATATCTTCGGCAGCCAACGCAAGCAGATCGTGCTCGTTGTAGCTGCCCATTGCTGCAAAGAAATCCTTCACAATCTGGACATTCTCTTTGATGCTCATCGAATCTCTCCTTTTTCCTTAGGTCGGATTGTGTCCGGTCTAATCGGACACGTTGTGGTCCACGAGGCAGGATCGCATCGAGATTTGCGATCACGACTCATCAGTCGAACTTGACCAAGTCCTTAAAGATCAGCCGACCCCAACTATTTCCCCGGGCCTGCACAAGCAGTCCGCCTTCCGAAAGCCCGCCAAGTTTGATCGGCGAGAAACCGAGATTTTCCGCGAGCGCACCAATCTCCGTTGCGGCAGCGTCATCGTCGCTCGCCAGGAACACGACTCTCTTTCCGCCATGCACGGCAGGATCTTGGTCAAGGACGGCAGCGCCCAAATGGTTGAAGCCCTTAACCAGTCTTCCACCAGTGAAGGCATGTGCGACGACCTTGGAAGAAGGCTGTCCTCCCAGTGCCTCAGGGGACACGCCGTAGGCATTGGTCACGTCGATGATGGTCTTTCCCTGCCAGGTCGGCAGCGCCTTCGCGACATCCTGGTGCGACTCGAAACGGACGGCCAAAAAGATGATGTCCGCCTTGACGGCTTCCGCCAGTGTTTTGGGGATGATCGTGGGTCCGATCGCGGCCGCAGCGGATGTGAAGCTTGCCGGGTCGCGCGTGGTCGCAACGAATACTTCGATGCCCTTGCGGGCAAACGCCTTGGCCAGAGCCTGGCCGATCTTCCCGAAGCCGATAATTGCGTAGCTCATATATTATCCTTTGGTTTACCGAATTTGGTCTACCGAACCCTACGGCGCTCTGAATAATCGAAATGGCGCGCCGTAAGGCGAGCGGGTTAGATTTGCGCCAGGCCGCCGTCGACGGCGACCTCGCTGCCGGTCATGAAGCTGCTGTCCGACGACGCAAGAAAGGCAGCCACGGCCCCGAGCTCCGTCGGATCGCCCATGCGCTGGAACCCAGTCATCGAGCCGTAGGCCTTCAGTCCCTCCTCGCCTAGCGATTCCGTCGCGAGTTCGGTCGCTATCGCCCCGGGCGACAGCACGTTTACGCGGATGCCGGTGCTCTTCAGGTCCTCCACCCAGGTCCGCGCGAGGTTGCGCACTGCCGCCTTGCTCGCGCTGTAGGCGGTGAACGCCGGGGCACCCGTGGTGCCGGCGCTCGATCCGGTCAGGATGATCGAACCGCCCTGGCCCATCAGCGGGAGCGCCTTCTGGACCGTGAAGATCGTACCCTTCACGTTGGTGTCGAAGGTTTCGTCAATGTGCTTGGCGGTGATCTCGCCGAGCTTAAGCTGGCTTCCCACCCCGGCATTGGCGAAGACGATGTCGAGGGTTCCGCGCTCGGCCTTCACCGCCGCGTAGAGTCGGTCAAGGTCGGCCAGATCGGAGACCGAGCCCTTCACCGCACGGGCATTGGGCCCGAGGTCGGCCACAGCCGCGTCGAGCGCATCCTGCCGGCGGCCGAAGATGAAGACGAAAGCGCCTTCCTCGATGAAGCGCTTTGCAGCGGCGAGGCCGATGCCGGTAGCGCCGCCGGTAATCACGGCGGTCTTTCCATTCAGTCTGTTCATGCTGATAGTGCTCATGTTCGTGTCCCTTTTAGCTACTATTAAAGTATCTATTTGAATCAAGAAAATAGCTACCTGGACTTGCTCCTAATTTTTGAAACCACATCTGCCAGAGTGGTTCGCTTCAGATCATTTTCGACAGCATTCTGTGTGCCGATCAGCACCTCGCCCATGACTTCCTTAATATTACTACTCACTACGCACCACTTTTTTTCCTCATAGGTGTGGATGGCAAAAGCACTTGGAGGGCTGACCGCAGAGTAGATGTCGAAGAGAGAAATACTCTCTGGGCTTCTAGCCAGATCATAGCCCCCGGATTTACCCACGGTGGTCGTGACCAGCTTCGCCTTGGAGAGTTTGACAAGAATTCTCTTAACGAAAACCGGGTTCGCATTCACGCTACCTGCCAGAACTTCTGACGTAAAGGTTGTCTTGTAATTTGCGATTGCTGCCAGTACATGAACAGCGATTGAAAACTGGGTATTCACAGATGCCATAATGGATACTATTACAGTATCTTATAAAAAAGTCAAGCTCCGTAATGGCCGAGTCTAACCTTGGTGGTTCGTTGCCTTGATGTCTTGTTGTTTCGGGAGCATGTTCATAAGGCGAAAAGCTTAAATTGCAATTTTCAAGGTCGAATTACAATTTATCGGATAAGCCTACCATTGTCGCACTTTCTCTCCACAATAAATTTGAGCCGATGTTGCGCGGTGAAGAGGGCAGCATGGTCAGCGTGGCGGTAGTACCGTAAATAATGGGCTAGAACAGAGCCGGCATCTGGGCTATAGAAACACCAACGTCTTTTATTACCTTTACCAACCACCTGGAATTTGCACCCGTTAAGATCAACCTCCTCCAGATTTAACGCTAAAACCTCAGCAATTCTGGCTCCACTGCGATGGAGTAGCTGTAGTGACCTGCAATGCTAATCGCTCAGATCTGCAATCAAGACATTTCTCAGCCAGGATTAAGGTTCTTGTCAGCTTTTGGTGATGATGAAAGGTTACGCGCTTTAAGGCAGGAGGCAGAAGGGTTTTAAGATTTTGCCTGTCGTCGTAGAACTTGTGACAAAGATCCAGATCCAACCTGAAGACTTTTCTTGTGATGTAGAGATTCTGTAACCCTTAACAGGGCTTTCTGTAATTTTATTCTTTCTTCCTTCTGCCTTCTGCCCTCAACATAGATGCCTAAACCAGCCCACTATTGATCGCCAAAAGCTGACAAGAACCCATAAAATAGCCACTTAGTTTTCCAAGCATATTTTGACCTTTTTATAGTGTAAGTCACAGAATGCTAATCGCTCTCACCAATATTGTTGTATCGAATATTCACATTCTTAGTTCTTCCTTTGGACAAGATAGCCTTGGCGGTAATCACTCTTCTTTAATTTGGAAGCTTGACGTGCAGACCACTGACGCATAGAAGTAACTTTATCTACATGAAGTAGCTTCTGGCGATAAGTATCATTGCCCGTTAGTTGGGCGATCGCACCAGCAATAAATCGAGCGCAGCGTTCTGGCTGAGACGAAACTTGTTCTTCTGCAAACCGAATGACAAGCCAGTTGGCATCGGCAAAACACTTGTTTCGGTAATCATCCTCCCCGATACAGTGGGTAGGCTTAAGAGTTGCAAAGGAAATTGGCTCATCGACCTCCAAATCTATGTGTAAGCCAGTATTTGGTTCAATAATAAGAAAATCCTAGCGTGGCAAAACTTACTAGAGAAGAGTGAAAATCCTGTAATCTTGACCTTGTAGCGAAATAATGGTGCAAAAACTTGGCAAGAAAAA
>NZ_JBALFC010000021.1:0-99526 GCF_036917755.1 Nostoc sp. | reverse complement strand
ATGATTTTTGCGTCATGTGTCATATTTTATAACCCAGTGTGTACCAATTTACATTCTGATTTTTTAGTTCTACCCCGATTTACCGAGCGGATACAACCTAAGTTACAAAAAAAATCAAGTTGATAATGCATTTTCTAGTATTGATGTAGTTCTGCAAAAAAGATGTGCTTTGATCCCCAGACTTGTAACATTAGCTCAAATGTATATGCAATTTGAGCAAAAAATATTGACAGAAATTAGCAGACTCAGAAGTAGAGCAACTTCAAAAAATTTAAGTGATAATAGCCGAATTGCCGTAGAAGACCAAATTTCGAGAACGTTAAACAAAATTATAATAGCAGTAGAAGCTTATCCAGAATTAAAAACAAATCAGCATTTTATCCAATTGCAATATTCATTGAATGAAGTAGAAGAACAAATTTCCGCCGCCAGGAGATTTTATAATTCTGCTGTAACTGAATATAATAATGCTGTAGAAATGTTTCCGACAAATATTATAGCTTTGGGGATGAAAGAAATATCAATTAAAATTACAGTTTCAAGCTAATGCACAAGCAATAAATAATGTAAATATTGAAACTTAAACACTTACATTCATATTTTTTTTCAATTTTTTATTCGTTCTATGAGTTTGCTGAACTTTTCACTCTTTATGGTGATGACCAAGTAGAAGCACGTTATGTCTTCTCTACTAATTTAATAGATAAAATAGTTAACTTTCGCAAGAAAATCAATAGAAATATTTATATTTCCTTTGTTGATGATATGATATATATAGCCATTGAAGAAGCAGTAGAAAATAATATATTTGAACCTAATCTATTTAAAAGTATGTTAAGCTTCGCGCCGTTAAGAGAATATTTTGAAACTCTCAACTTGATGTTGGGAATTATTGAAGACTTAAATCTCGATAGACGCATTTGGAAACAAGACTAATAGCATTTTTTCTGAAGCTGCAATATACTTAAGGCTCAGGTTGCTCTATGGGAATTTCGATCGCAAATTCTGCTCCTTGCCCAACAGATGAGGTATAGGTAATATTTCCTCGGTGTTTTTGGACAATAATCTGATAGCTAATGGATAATCCTAGCCCACTACCTTTGCCCACAGGTTTTGTGGTAAAAAATGGGTCAAATAAACGCGATCGCAAGGACTCTTTTATACCAGTGCCATTATCAGCGATCGCAATTTTGACCATATTCAAGTCTGTCACCTCTGTATGAATCCGAATTTGGGGAGTAGAAGATTGATTCCCCACTCTTTCTTCTATTGCATCAATAGCATTATTTAACAGATGCATAAATACTTGGTTTAGTTCACTTGCATAACAACTGACTAGAGGCAAATTACCATAATCTTTCACTAGAACAATTGCGGGACGGTCTGCTGTTTCCCTGAGTCGATGTTGTAACATCACCAAAGTATTCTCGATGTCTTCATGGATATTTACCGGCTTCATCTCTGCTTCATCGTGCCGAGAAAAGTGTTGTAGCGCCTGTACAATTTCCCGAATGCGATCAGATCCTCTATACATTGCACCTATCAGCTTTTGCAGATCCTTAATTATAAAATTCAGGTCTATATTTTTGGCTATTTGCTGAATTTTTGGTGTGGGTTTGGGATATTCCTGTTGATAGACCTCAATGATATTTACTAGTTCTTGCACATATTCACCAGCATATTTGAGGTTCCCATAAATAAAACTGATCGGGTTATTAATCTCATGAGCCAGTCCAGCCACTAACTGCCCCAACGCCACCATCTTTTCGTTCTGAATCTGTTTAACTTGGGCGGCTTTCAAGTTGTCAAGAGCCTGTTGGAGTAAAAAGTTTTTTTCTTGCAGTTTAACTTGGAGCAAACGTAAATTAATCTGATTTTCAATTCGCAATACAACCTCTGCCCCATGAAAAGGTTTTGCAATATAGTCTACACCACCAACATCAAAGGCTTTTACCTTATCGACAACATCATCCAGGGCGCTAATAAAAATTACTGGGACTTCACAAGTTTTATGATCAGCTTTTAGTTGTTGACAAACTTCATAGCCATTCATATCTGGCATATTGATATCCAGCAAAATCACATCTGGCAAAACCATTTGACACGCAGTTAGTGCCATTTTACCGTTTAAGGCTTTGCGAACTTCAAAACCTTGTGCAGTCAACATCGCCGATAAAAGCCGCAAATTATCTGGGGTATCATCGACTACCAAAATATTTCTTTTATCATGCTTAGGTTGATTAAAATGCATTATTATCAAAAGCTAGGCGGATGATTATTGAGAATAGTAAATGCTTCTTTGAAATTACCCTGAAATTTGTTGACCAATTTCACCGAAATACTTATATTTATAGTTTAACTCCCACCGTACTTAACACACCCTACAGCTACAGCGATTTTATATTTAATTCAATCTACCTACTTAACAGCAGTATAGTAGATATAGCGGTTCCCTGGTGCATGAAGTACATATCAAAACCTCACCCCCAACCCCTCTCTTAACTCACACAGAGGTAAGATAAAGTACAACTTTATCGGTATGAGGTTAAGCTCTACCTCATTCTTATTAAGAAACGCCATAGTACGCGCAGATTCTCTAGGCGAATGTCAACAATGAAATTTTTCCCCAGTGCTATTTGATAGCTACCATTGAGGTGCTGTGGCAAGCAACTTAAGAACCAATTGTTGTTCTATGGGTTTAGAAAACAGATATCCTTGAGCAAAATTACAGTTTAAACTTCTCAATTGGGCTAACTGTTCTTGTGTTTCGACACCTTCAGCGATTACACTCATGCCCATTGAGTTGGCAATGCCAACCATTGCTGGTACTAACCCCATATTCTCTTTATTTTCCTGCATACGTTTGACGAAAGATTGATCAATTTTGAGTGCATCGAAAGGAAAGTTGTGCAAGTAACTCAAAGAGGAATATCCTGTACCAAAATCATCCATAATCAACTTGATTTTTCGCTGCTTTAGTTGTTGAAGAATTATTTTAATCGCATCAGTATTTTCCATAATTACAGTTTCTGTAATTTCTAATTCTAAGTATGCCGGATTTAGTTGATTTTCATAAATTATTCGGTCAATTTGTTCTACCAAATTAGGCTGTGAAAATAGCTTTGCACTCAAATTGACACTAATAGTTAGAGGTTCTGGGGTTACAGGATAATGTTGCCAGATGCTTAACTGATGACAAGCTGACTGTAATACCCAAGTATTGATGGGATTAATCAAACCTGTTTCTTCTGCCACAGGAATAAATTCTCCGGGATAAACCAGACCGCGAATCGGATGTTGCCAGCGCACCAAGGCTTCAAATCCAGAAATTTTGCCTGTAGTCAGGGAAATAATTGGCTGATAGTAAACGAGGAATTCTTGCCTTTCAACAGCCCTTCGCAGGTCATTTTCTAACTCTAAAAGCTGAATAGCTTTTTGATGCATCCCTGGATTGAAAACGTGATATTTGCCTCTTCCTTGAGCCTTAGACCGATGCATTGCCGTATCAGCATCCCGCAGCAAATACTCTGGGCGATCATAATTTTTATTGCCCCAACTAATACCAATACTGGCATTCATAAATACTTCATATCTTGACAGTTTAAAAGCAAGTGATAGCTGTTGCAGAATCCTTTCGGCAACTTTGATTGCTATATTTATATCTGTGATATTATCTAGGATAATTCCAAATTCGTCACCGCCCAATCGTGCTAGAGTATCAATAGGGATCAGACATCCTTGCAGGCGGTGAGCGATGGCTAACAGTAATTCATCTCCCACTGGATGGCCAAGAGAATCATTGACAACTTTGAAGCGATCGCAATCTAAAAAAAGTACCGCAAACTGATAACTAGATTCTTGCTGGGTACGATTTAGAGCATTTTCTAGTCGCCGAATAAACAAAACTCGGTTTGGTAATCTAGTCAGTGAATCATGCAGTGCTATATCGAGCAGTTTATTTTGCAATTTATGGCGGGAAGTGATTTCTTGTTGGAGTTTTTGTAGAGTTTTTTCTAGCTCGCAAGTTCGCTGTTTTACGCGATGTTCCAGTTCCACATTTAATTTCAAGATTTCTAATCGCGCCGACCTCAACGCCAGTTGATTTTGAACGCGGACTAAAACTTCTTGAAACTCAAAAGGTTTGGTGATATAGTCTACACCACCCACCCTAAAGGCTTTAACTTTGTCAAAAACATCATCTAAAGCGCTAATAAAAATCACCGGAATATCGGCTGTTAGCTCCCAAGCTTTAAATGTCTGACAAATTTCATAGCCGTCTACTTCTGGCATCATAATATCGAGTAAAATCAAATCTGGTAATAGTGTTTGAGTTGCTGTCAGTGCCATTTGCCAGTTCAAGGCTTTACGAACGTTATACCCATCCCTTGTCAATATGGATGATAAAATTCGGAGGTTATCCGCCATATCGTCAATGATTAAAATATCTTTTTTATCAGAGTCTAAATGCTCGTAATTCATTTTACGTTTGTTATAGTCAATTCCATGATTTTCTCAAACTGGTAGTTATTTGCTAAATCCCGGAGAACTTGGAAAACTTGACGATTATCTGATGGAATTTGCTTGATTAACTCTAAAATCAGTTCATCGCTACAGCTGGCTGCGGCATAATGGATTTGTTGGAGCCACTCAGGTGGCATTTGTGATAAACGGCTCAGGAGTTCGGCAACACTGACAAACATCTGTGTAGGTTGATCAACAACTGCACCTTTTGTGATTTCTAGTTGGTTGGTATACTTTACGCCCAGATGTTGACTCAGTTTTTCCAATAGTACTTCCTGTGTGAATGGCTTGCGAATAAAATCATCGCAGCCAATGGACAAAATTTTCTGGCGTTCTTCCTCAAAGGCGCTAGCAGTTAGGGCAATAATGATCGTGTGTGTATTGGAGTAATCCTGCGTTACCCCAGAGAAGTCGCAAGGGTGAGCCAGGGCTGTTGGCGCAGTTGCTATAACTTTCGGAACTTCGGCAACACAAGGCTGCCCCAACGCCGGGTTGGCCGTATGCCCCATACTTCGGCAACGTCTGACAGTGAGCTTGTCGAACTGCTCACTGTCAGACCTGTCGAACTGCTTAGTACAAGTGCCCCATTCCCCATCCCCTATTTGTTTAGCTTTAATAATTCTTGTGGCTTCATAACCGTCCATGACTGGCATTCGCATATCCATAAAAATCAAGTGTGGTTGCCAAGATTCCCAATTAGCGATCGCTTCACTACCATCAGTAGCTTCCCTGACTTCAAAGCCTAGAGGCGTGAGAATTTTAACTAGCAATAGACGGCTTTCTTTGGAGTCGTCAACTACTAAGATCCGGTATGCTTTTTCAGTAGGTGCTAAAGCTAGAATTTGGTATTTAATTTGGTTCATCGGGATTTCTCTGGGGCAACTTAGAGCAATCTGAACATCAAAGGCAAATGTACTACCGACACCAGGAATACTGCTGACACTAATATCTCCTCCCATCAGTTGCACGTATTTACGGCTAATCGCCAAGCCTAGTCCCGTCCCTTGTTGCGATTTTCTGCCGATTTCGGTTTGTTCAAAAGCCTCAAACAGCAAGTCAATTTCTTGTGGGGCAATACCACAGCCAGTGTCTTGTACCTCGAAGAAGAGATGAGGGGGATAAGGAAGATGAGGGGGATGAGGAAGATTTTGCTCCCTTATCTCCCCCTGCTCCCTCATCTCCCCCTGCTCCCCTGCTTCCCCAGCCCCCAGTCTCACCCGTAGCGTCACTCTCCCCGTATCAGTAAATTTGATGGCATTTCCCAAAAGGTTGAGCAAGATTTGACGCAGTTTATTTTCGTCCGTTTCTATGTACTCAGGAATGTATTGTGCATATTCAAACAGTAATTCTAAATTTTTAGATGCAGCACGCAAGTGCAACATCTTTTCTAAGTTCTTCAATAGATGAATTAAGTCAAAGCTACTGCGATTTAATCTGATTTTGCCAGCTTCGATTTTAGACATTTCGAGAATGTCGTTAATTAGCTTGAGTAGATGTTCGCCAGCACGATTAATAATTGCCAAGTTTTCTTGATGTTCACCAGATAGCGAATAATCTCGGCTCATGATTTGGCTGAAACCAAGAATGGCATTGAGTGGGGTACGCAGTTCGTGGCTCATATTAGCGAGGAATTCGCTTTTGGCGAGGTTAGCTTTGGTGCTTCGCGCTGCTTCACGAATGGCTGCTTGTTGTTCCTGTGCAGCGATTTTTTGCGATTGAATCAGTTCTTCTTGGGTGGTTTGCAGTTGCTCGATAACTTGCTGGAACTCTTCAGTACGTTTTTTTACTTGAGCCTCTAAGGTGCGATTGTATTCTGCTAATAACTTTTCTGATTGTTTGCGTTGGGTGATATCAAAAAATGTGGCGATCGCAAAAGCCAGATTTCCCGATTCATCATAGATGGGTTTTCCTAAAATTTCAATGGGAGTAATCTTGCCACAACGGTGAATTTCTATATCATCAACCCTGGTGCTTTCCCCTTGCAATGCTCTCACAATCGGCATGCGATCGCTGGGGTAAAATTGATCTGTCCCGGCAAGGTAAGCTTGATATACCTCTGACAATTTCTCAACCCTAACTTCTGCGTAGACGCCTAGCGGTGAGGGTGTCGCAGTCTTGGCGCTTCGCGTCGATTGCGAACTCCCGAACCCGGAGGGCTTGTCGTTAGACATCGCTCCTTGACCAAGAATTTGCTGCCCAATTTGATTTCTATAATAAGGTTCACCTTCCGCATCTATAATAAATACACCTACCGGCATGGCTTCTAAAAATTTAGTTAGCCGACTCTGACTGTGAGATAGCGCCTCATTTAAAACTTGCATCTGGGCATTCTTTGCTGACAAAGCACTAAAGGATGCTTGGAGTTGTTTTGCCATAGTTTCAAATGACTTAGCTAGTTCCCCCAATTCATCGGAGCGCTGAATTTCTGGTGTTTGCTCCCATTCACCTTGAGCAATTTTCTTCGCTGATCTGTTTAATTGTAAAATCGGATTAATTACCCAGCGAGCAGTCAAAATCCCAATTCTTGTAGCCACTAAAAAAGCAACTATGCACAGCAAAATGGTGATGCGGGTGTTAGCGTTAATTTCCTGCATAAATTCGCCTTCGGGAATCACCGCCACAATTAGCCAATCTAAACCCAGTTCGTCCCTCCAGCTTTTTACCTGCACAAAATAACGCATTCCATCGGCACTAAAACTTAGCTGTTGCTTACCCACAACAAACTTAAGATTGCCAAAACGTTTGATCAAAGATTGTGTTGTGAGTCTAATTAAAGAATTTTTACTATCTAATGCTGATTGACGTTTTCCTTTACCATTAATGATCTTATATGGTGGCTCACTAGTAGAAGAAGCCACTATTAACCCAGAACGCTCTAAAATAAAAGTTTTACCCGACTCTTTAATCTTTAAGTTGGCTAAAAATGTGCTGATTTGTGACAAGAGCAAATCAACACTAATCACCCCAACTAATTTGCGATTTTTATCGTAAACAGGATAGCTGGAAGATATAGATAAAATTTCTGGTTTATCTTGCCATTGATAAATTTGACTCCAAACTCGTTTGCCTACTTTAACTGGATCTGAATACCAAGCTTCTAGACGAGGATCATAATTTTTGACTTCCTGAAGCTGGCGGCGATTTCCTTGGTTGTCTGTAGGATAAATATAAAGTTTGCCTATACCACCCTTCTCGCTAACTTCATTAATCAATAGCTTGCCATTATCTAGACGTTCAACACCGATAAATTCACCTTTGGGATTGGCAAAGCTGTTGTAGCCAACATTGAAAACCTGCATTTGCTTCCAAAAGTAATTTCCGGTGGTTTTAAAGTCCGAAAGATTGAGCAAACCTAGCTCAACCGCATCTAAGTTGATTTGATTTATTTGCTTCGGAGTTGTTAAATAGCTATCAAGATGTTGTTCAATGCGATCGCATATCTCACTTTCTAATTGAGTAGCAAGCTCATTTACCGCTTTTTGCCCGTTTTGATACGAAAGATAGCCCACAAGTCCCACCGCCCCACAAATTTGCAATATAAAGGGCACAATCAGAATATATCTCAGAGGCATCTTGGCATAAACTCTGCGAACTAAGCGATTAATAGATTTGACGGGCTGAATTTTGGATAACATTATTGTTTAATTCTTCCCCAGCCTATATTAGTGCTGCTTTTGCTATCTTTCCTACATTTAATTGCAGTATAATTACGACGTGCGATCGCTTTGGTCATATTTTTATTATTTAGTATAAAAAACAAAAGTACTTTTTTATACTTTTTTTATTGACTAAGTTCCTCCAACGCCTAATTTTCAAACTTTGCGTCACCGAACAACCCGCCGTAGACATCGCGTAGGTTAGGCGGGTAGATCACCGCACCTGAATTTGCTCAGTTTGATCTGGCAATGTGCCAACAGATTTTCTCGGACTCACTGAAATTCGACCGAGAAACTACAGTATGCCATTCTAAAATTTAGGTCGCCATTAGCACCCGACTCTAAATTTAATTTTTAACAAAGTATGTTCAGTTTAATTCCCCTGCCTAACGACGGCATCACGTTTTGATGCCTAATTAAAATCTCCGTCACAAAACTTAATTACGAATTACGAATTACGAATTATTTTAATTGCTGATGTCTTGATTTTCTGGTTTCAAAACCTCTGGACTTGTATAAAAACTTATATTTAACTACAATAATTTTAAAAATGTCATCCAAATACAGAGTAAAAACAAAAAAATACCAAAAAATTTACTTAGTATTTGTTATCTTAAATAAATGTTAATTTTGTTGTGGAAGTATGTCAACCTCATCGCCAAGTTGTAAAATTTTTCCGGCTGACGATGGAGGTAATTGGGTATTGACACTCAATCTGTAAAAGTGATTAAAAGGCGATGAAGCAACCCAATTTGGCAGAGTTGCTTGTCGCTGGGTAGCAAAGATTTTTTGAAAGTTTGGGTAAGCTTCCCCTAAGTAAGAATCGCGTGTTGGGACTATACAACGCTGACATGGGTTAACCCCAAAAAAGCACACATCCCCCACTCGAAAGGAGACTAAATCACCTTGTTCACTAAATAGCTGATCTTCCCAAAATGCTGGTACACCATCAATCTCGATGTTGGCACGCATTCGACGGCGGATTTCATCTACACTTAAACCCGGAAACCAAGAAGCTACTTCTGCCAAGGTTGCCGTGCTAATTACTGTTGAGCCAGGTGAAAATGTATCGTCAGGAAAACCCATCAGAGAGTTTTGTCCGAATCTGACAGCAAACTCAAAAAAATCACTTAAAGTTGCTTCTAATGCTTGCCGTTCCTCATCCAAATGAAAAATTTGTTGGAAGTCGCAGCCTGGGATTTGCAACGAAATAGTTCTATTTAAAAGTGCAAATTGCGCCCTTAGTAAATGGATTTTAGCATGACGCTTGCCATTGACAAATTTACCCTGTTCGTCAAAAATTGCAAACTCGCGGTCATGCTGTAGTGCGCCACTGCCAAGAACTCTAGCGTTCTCAACTTCAACACCATCTAATGACTTAACGGGATACAATAAAATCTTTGCTAGGTAAGGCATCATCGCAATTTTGGATTTTGGATTTCGGATTAAAGATTGGGGATTGCTAAATCACCAATCTAAAATCTCAAATTCTTTTGTTACAGCAGTTTTCATATATTTGAACCACATCTATCGTAGGGGCACAGCAGTGCTGTGCCCCTACCGCGTGGTCTATTTACCTGAAAATAGCTGTAATTATCCACCTTACTAATATTGTTAATTATGGATATAGCGGCGATTTATCTATTCCGCCAATATGATTTAGAGGCCAGAAGCGAATTACAGCACGTCCAATAATATTCTGACGGGGGACAAGACCCCAGCAGCGGCCATCATAACTGTTGTTACGATTGTCACCTAGTACTAAATATGAATCGGGTGGTATAGTCTGGGGTTTTGCCAAAAAAGGTGGCTGTGGCCCCGATTGGCAAACATCAATGAGTGTACTCTGCCCAGAACTGAGGTAATTGGATTCTGGGAGAGATTTGTTGTTGATATAAACTTTGCCATCCTTGAGTTGTACTTTTTCTCCAGGTAGGCCAATTATACGTTTAATAAAAGCATCCTGATATTGTTCTTTTTGTAGCTCTTTTGTAGGTGAAAATACTACGATGTCTCCCCGTTGCGGGTCAGCAAATTTATACTTCAACTTATCGACAATGATTTTGTCTGCCTCCCACTGGTTGGGCGTACCATGCAGAGTTGGTTCCATCGATCCAGAAGGAATCCAGCGTGCTTCAGCAACAAAGGTACGAATTCCCAGAGCTAGAACAATGCTCAATACAATTGTTCTACCTAGCTCTGCGATCCAGGAATTATCGGGTTGTTGACTAGAGTTGTTATCAGACACTTGATTTTGCATGAAATTACTTAACTGAAAGAAAAATGTAGGTAATTAACTCGCCTAGTGAGACTTTATCTGTTAATCTTAACGGGAAAACTTTAATTTCCTAGTCATGTTTGCATCTTGACGGGGTTCTTCATAAATTAAAAATAAACTTTTTTTAGGCGCGGCAAAAATTGGTTACTCCGATCGCGACTCAGTTTAACCTAAAAGCATAGTTCTCCATAAAATATAAGCTGCTGTTGCTTGAATTTAGATTGAGTCGATAGCCAGGATGCTTGCCAAGATTGCATTTACCCATTTTGAATTTTGAATTCCTTATGCTTATGTCATCTCCAAAAATTTTACTGATTCGCCGCGCTCGTATAATCTTACCCAATGGTGAGCTGATGATTGGGGATGTGTTGACGCGCGATCGCCAAATCGTCGAAGTTGCGCCAGAAATCTCTCAAACAGCACTAGCCACTGAAATTGACGCAGAAGGGTTAACTTTGTTGCCAGGAGTTATTGATCCGCAGGTGCATTTCCGCGAACCTGGACTAGAACACAAGGAAGATTTATTCACCGCCAGTTGTGCCTGTGCTAAAGGCGGAGTTACTTCCTTTTTAGAAATGCCCAATACGCGCCCCCTGACAACCACACAGCAGGCTTTAGACGATAAGCTAGAACGTGCCTCCCAGAAGTGCTTGGTTAATTATGGCTTTTTTATTGGGGCAACAGCAGAGAATCTACCAGATTTGCTTTTGGCAAAGCCAACACCAGGAATTAAGATTTTTATGGGGTCGATGCATGGTCAATTGCTGATTGATGGCGAAACAGCATTGGAGGCGATATTTGCTAAAGGCGCTCGCTTGATTGCCGTTCATGCCGAAGACCAAGCTAGAATCAACCAACGCCGCCAAGAATTTGCCAACATTCACGATCCCGCCGTTCACTCGCAAATTCAAGATAATCAAGCGGCAATGCTTGCAACTCAACTGGCATTAAAACTTTCTCAAAAATATCAACGTCGTCTGCATATTCTGCATATGTCAACAGCCGAAGAAGCAGATTTGCTGCGTCAGAATAAACCTAGTTGGGTGACAGCAGAGGTAACGCCACAGCATTTGTTGTTGAATACTAGTGCTTATAAGCAGATTGGTACCTTAGCACAGATGAATCCACCTTTGCGATCGCCCCACGATAATGAAGTTCTCTGGCAAGCTTTGCGCGATGGCGTGATTGATTTCATCGCTACAGATCACGCGCCGCACACCTTAGAAGAAAAAGCTCAAGAATACCCCAATAGTCCTTCGGGAATGCCTGGGGTAGAAACTTCTCTAGCTTTGATGTTAACTGCGGCGATGCAAGGACAGTGTAGTGTGGCTCAAGTTGTGAACTGGATGTCTAAAGCTGTAGCTGTAGCTTATGGTATTCCCAATAAGGGAGCGATCGCGCCTGGTTACGATGCCGATTTAGTGCTTGTAGATTTAAACACATACCGTCAAGTCCGGCGCGAAGAACTTTTAACCAAATGCCATTGGAGTCCCTTTGAAGGCTGGAACCTCACCGGCTGGGCTACAACCACTATTGTCGGCGGTGAGATAGTTTATGACAAAGGCCAGGTAAATACGCAAGTGCGGGGTCAAGCTTTAACTTTCTTGTAGCAAATATTTATTTAAGCTTACGTAGTAGACAAATAGTTATAGCGTTTCCTAATCATACAAGGTACATCATAGCCCCCTCTCTCGAAGAGCCTATCCATTACCCGGATCTTTCTTAACATTTGCGAGAGCGATGTCTGACGACAAGACGCTTTGCGTCTACGCTCACGTTTTTTCTAAACCTTATTCGTTCGTTGTTCATTCTCAATAAAAACCTCATTTTGGCGAGAATAGTAAGAGCTAATTTGTCAAGTATGCCTGACACCTCAGTGTTCAAGATACTTATAAAACAAGCGTTTCAAGATTGTAAAGAAAGATGTGACTAATGGATAGCGAAGAGCGGGGAGGGGGTTCAGTACCTACTCAAGCGAGAACCGCTATACACATCAAAAGAAATAATCAAGGAGAATTGCTATGTCCTTCAAAATTTTGGCTTTAGACGGTGGCGGTATTCGTGGAGTCATTGCAGCTCGAATACTTCAACAAGTAGAGCAAGAAATTAGAAATCAGGGTAAAGGAAACTTTTTACACGAATACTTTGACCTAATTGCTGGTACTTCTACTGGTTCAATATTAACAGGAGGTATTGGTGTTGGAAAGGAGAGTGATGAACTTATTAAACTGTATAAAGATCGGGGGAAAGATATATTCCCGCAGCAGAGAAAAGACCGCTACAAAAACTTACCGCCGATCATAAAATCGATTTTGGATGTACTTTCACCACCTAAATATTCTCATGATGGAATTATTAGCGTCCTCAAAGATGCGTATAAATCCACAAGAATAAAGGATATTGAAAAACCGATTATTTTGATTCTTGCTTACGATACGCTATATCGGAATACAACCTTTTTTACAAATTGTCATCCCGATCTAGGAGACAGATGGTACGATGACTGTTATTTATGGGAGATATGTACTGCTTCTGCCTCAGCTCCCACTTTTTTCCCACCATACAAATTAGAACCTGTAGATAAAGAAAAATTTGGTGATTGGGAATTCCCACACATTGATGGAGGAGTTTCTGCTAATAACCCCTCTCTCGCAGCTTTGAGTCTAGTTATGAGAATCAGTCAGTCTTCAGTCTCTCCAACAATCAAGCAAAAATATAAACTGGATAATCTGCGATTGGAAGATATTTCTATCCTTTCTATTGGCACAGGTCAAACTGGTGAACCATATCAATATAAGCAAATAAGCAAATGGAGAGGCTTCGACTGGGCAAAAAATCTTACTAATATCTTTATGGAACCTACATCTGAGATTGGTAGTACAATTTCCCGACAAATCATGGGTGGATACGATTCTAAACGTTACTTACGTCTTCAGTTTGACTTAAATGAGACATTTAAACCTAAGCCAAAAGAAACTTATAAAGATCCTCGGATTGTATTACCTCCAGAAGATCGAAAAAACCGATTTACAGGCGAAAAAGTCACTGAAGAAATAGATAACACTAATCCCGAGGTTCTTCAGCAGTTAATAGATACTACCTCTGCATTCATTGATAAAGGTCTGACGTATTATACCAGAGATGACTCCGGTTATCCGATAAAAAATGCGATCGCCTCTTTCATTAGAGATAACTAGTACAGCTTGGCGGAAATAAGCAGACCATTAAAAGCTACGAAAATTTTGCTGCTGCCAAGGCTCAAAGATGGTATGTGTATTTACGCCGCACGGTACTAGTACTTTGTCAAGCTAGTAATGAAGGGTTTGTAGTAAGGACTTTAGTGCTTAGAAAATAAGGATTAAAGTCCTTAATTATTCGTGAACAATTAGCTCCCCGACTTCTTAGAGAAGTCGGGGAGCTGAGTCTTGTGATTTTGTCTCGTTCCCAGTCTCCGACTGGAAATGCCTATTTAGAGGCTCCGCCTCAAGACTTGCGGCAGAGCCGCAATTGAAGAGCATTTCCAGCCTCTGGCTGGAAACGAGGTTTAAATATCTCGTATTTCTACAGAATTATCGTATAAATACGAAATGTTTTATTAAATATTTCCTTGATATCAGCGCTAATTACAGATGTAAATATAATAATTATTTGCTAATTAAAATCATTTAAAATTATTTTGAAAAATCATCAACTAATTTCTTTTTTTGTATAGATTGTGAACCTAACTTGGGAATACTAAATGTAAGGAAAGTTAGACGACCGACTTCTACAGAGCTTTATTGTTGTTTAACTTTTCTCTACTAGCTTTCGCTGCTAAATAATTCCGATTGGATCTCCGAATGACAGTAGAGAACTAATCTGGTTCAACCAAGCTAACTAAGTTCTGTAAAAACTCTCATTTAACCCAACAACAGTTTATTAACATTTGCTCTGTTGCAATATACAGCAGATTTCAGGTTGGTGAAGTACACAAGCTAAGTCTCAAAGTCAGGTATAAAGCCTGTTTTACTTCTGAATTCTGACTCCTTAATTCTGAATTCTGCTGTATTTGCTGTTGAACAATTCTTTCGTTTATTTTTAGTTGAGATAACAATGTTAGGGACTGACAGTGGTGAGCGTGGTAGTGGCAGATAGGACGAGTGTAGAGTTCTTCCTCGACTATTTGCAGAAATTTTCTAGTGTTGTGATCAAAAAAGTGAAATCCCTCGTACTTAAGTCAGGAGATGAGCTTAAATCGCGGCAATAAGTTCGCTAATGGCACAATTGAATGGTATAAGTTCGACTTGACGAGTGCCTTCATGCCCATAAGTTAAACTCACACTTAAATAACTATCTGGCTTGTAAGGCAATCGTTCTGCCCATTCAACTGCCACAATTCCTGGTATGACCTCAACACCTTCCCAGTAACTTTCTAAATTTAGGGCTACAACTTTTTGTGGTTCTAAGCGATATAAATCCAGGTGGTAAAGGGGGAGGCGTCCTTCTGTGTACTCATTAATCAGGGTGAAAGTGGGACTGACAATGGGTTCAGCAATTCCCAAACCCTTGCCAATACCTTGAACTAGGGTAGTTTTACCAGCACCTAAATCACCTTCTAGTAAAATTACACTGCCAGGGGTCAGGGATTCACTAAGAGTAATACCTAAGCGTAGCGTCGCCTCTGTATCTGCAAGAAAAATTTTCATAATTAGTCATTCGTCATTAGTCATTCGTCATTCGTCATTAGTCATTAGTCTAAACAAAGGACTAATGACTAATTTTCATTTTCCGTGATGAGCTCTACCGTACCACCGCAACAAAACTCGCGCTAGCTTCTGCGGATTATGACGTACAAAACCTGTTTCATCTTCATACAAAACATTAGCTGGAACAATCCTTCGCCCTAGCTGAGTTACGGCTTCTCTATCCAGGAAAACGGGATGGGAGTTTTGTTGGGCGTAGCGGATGAGTGATTGCTCCGAGGGGGATTTGTTGTGTATTAGCACAGCATCAAATAGCCGTCTTTGCCCACAAGCAGCATCAATTGCTCTGATGTGATCGGCAACAGTATAGTCTTCAGTTTCTCCTGGTTGAGTCATTATATTGCAGATATAAATCCGAGGAGCATCTGACTGAGCGATCGCATCGGCAATTTCTGGTACTAATAAATTAGGAATCAGGCTAGTATAAAGGCTACCTGGGCCAATAATAATGTAATCAGCTTCTTTAAGTGCCTTAATCGCTGCTGGTACCGCCGGAGGATTAGCTGGAATGCAGCCAATTTTAACAATTTTACCGCCAGCTTTGGGAATGCTAGACTCCCCATTAATGCGGCGACCATCGGCTAATTCTGCCCAGAGACGAACATCACTGAGAGTTGCTGGTAATACTTGTCCCCGTACCGCTAGCACTTTGGAACTAGCTGCAACTGCTTGTTCTAAATCTCCAGTAATATCACTCATTGCCGTTAAAAACAAATTACCAAAACTGTGACCCGTTAACCCATCTCCAGCCCGAAAACGGTATTGAAACAATTCTGTTAATAGCTTTTCTTCATCTGCTAGTGCAGCCAAACAATTGCGAATATCCCCTGGTGGTAGCACACCAAACTCTTCACGTAACCGCCCAGAAGATCCACCATCATCGGCGACAGTGACGATCGCAGTAATATTAGCGCTGTAGGTTTTCAGTCCCCTCAACAACGTAGAAAGTCCCGTACCACCACCAATTACTACTATTTTCGGGCCTCGGTACAATCGACGATGGGCTAGCAAAACATCAATGAGTTCCTCTCCGCCTTCTGCTCTTAGTACCTTAGTAATTGAGCCTACGGTGCGAGTTTGTCCCCAAAGCACCAACAGCAAGCCGCCAAGCAGCACCAAAGGTCCACTGATATAGTTGGGTAAGATGTTGGTGATTACTCCCAGGAAACCCCTAACCAACTCGATCATCCAAAAAATTGGGGTCAGCTTAATCCAGATAGCTAATCCCAAACTCGCCAGCAGTACACCCCCAACACTGATCAACAACCAACGTTTTACCGATAGTCCAGGGGATAACCATTTGAACCACTGGTTAACCCGATAGGAAGTACGAGAACGCGACTGCTTTTGCAGGGCGTTGAGGGCTTGTCTGAGAAAACCAATTGACATACCTGATTTGGAGCAGTGCTACAAACAATAATTAACAGAAAATGTATACCACTTGGTTTAAAACACCAGGCGTGGAACTATTATATTTGTCAATCCCATTAGACTAAGAGCAAGTCGTGAAGATTGCCAATATTCCTAGTTAAACAATAGCCTGGCTTGGTAAAAGTGAATTTAATGGAAAAACGAATTTTAGGATTAGATCCAGGACTGGCAATTTTAGGATTTGGGGCAATTACCTGCACACAAATTTCTCACAAGGTACAAGAAACTACAGTAAATATGCTGGATTTTGGGGTAATCAGAACGTCAGCAGATGTAGAAATGGGACAGCGCCTATGTACCTTGTTTGATGATTTACACACCCTGATGGAGGAGTTCCAACCGGATTTGGTGGCGATCGAGAAGCTATTCTTCTATCGGATGTCAAATACAATCGTGGTTGCACAGGCGCGGGGTGTACTCATTTTGGTGTTGGGCCAGCGTCGTCTTCCCTACGTAGAGTTTACTCCTGCTCAAATTAAGCAAGCTTTAACAGGTTATGGCAATGCTGATAAGTCAGAAGTGCAAGAGGCGGTGGCGCGGGAGTTAGATTTAGATGAAATTCCCAAGCCAGATGATGCTGCGGATGCTTTGGCGGTAGCATTGACTGCTTGGTTTCAGGTGTAGGTTTGTACATAAACAATAAAGTTCTTTACTGGTTCGTAAAGTTCTTTACTGGTTCGTAAAGTCCTTTACTAACTGTCACAGAGTAAAAATACTTAAGACACGATTGGTACGAGCGATCGCCCACTATGAATGAAACAAACCATTCTGTTTTCTTAGGAGAGGAATGAACTTCCTAGACGATTCGTAATCGCGATCGCCTTGCCCCCGATGGCAGCCAGTGTCACTTAAAGGATAAAATGACCGCAAAAACTTAAGATAAAAGAGTATTTGAGGGATTTAAATGCGATCGCGTGCAGAGCATAGCAACATAAAAATAAGCATTACAGCTTTTCAGGAGCGGACACTTTATCTTTGAAAAGCGGCTATCTTATCCTTTAAGTGACAGAAATGTTTATTCTTTCGTTAGAGTGATCGCAGCAGGAAAACCCACTGACAATTATTAGTTGACCAAGAGTAGAAATACAAGGCATTAGTTGACCAAAAGTTGTAAACTCGAAGTCTACTAGCATTTTGTGAATAAGTTTTATAAAATTTATTACTTACAGCAGATTTCAGGTTGGTGAAGTACACAAGCTAAGTCTCAAAGTCAGGTATAAAGCCTGTTTTACTTCTGAATTCTGACTCCTTAATTCTGAATTCTGCTGTAATAGACTCCGCAAGTAATTCAGTTAATTCCTGATTATTCGTTAAGGTATAACGCAAATAGCTGCATTGCATAACGTAGTAGTGTTTTTCTCCTAGCTTGGTGAGATTTCCTGTAAGCTTATCCTCTAAATCATCCTTCAAATCGTCTAATGTTAATGTAAGTCTTCTCAATGTTGAGAGTAAACATCTCAATTAATCCGGCATCATCCGAGACATTGGCTCGAGTGCAGTGTGTAAAGAAGGGAAACCCAAGGGTGTCAATAGCCAGATGCCTTTTAATACCGTTGGTGGCTTTGTAGAAACAAAAACCTTTCGACTCCACACTGGCATTGCAGGTATTTTTCACCGCTTGTGAGTCAATGATAATTAACGTCGTCCAGTACGGTTTTTTTTAACCTGTTCACGCACTTGGACATGTAAGACACTCATCAGTTCCTCAAATACCCCAGCTGCTCGCCACTGTTTGTAGTGCCAATAGACGGTGGAATAAGGAGGAAAATCCTTGGGTAAGTCTTGCCAATTGCACCCATTTTTCAGTTGATAGAGAATTCCATTGAATATTTCTCGCTTTGTCCAGTTGGTCGGTCTAGTCTGCTTCTTAGTCGGTAAGATATCTTGCAATAAGGGTTCAAAAATTTCCCATTCTGTATCAGTGAGGTTGCTGGAATACGCCATTAGCATTGGATTGTAGATGCTGAGGAGTACCTTAATCCAAAACCTCATAAGATGTCAAATGGGTTCTATACTTTATGGTGAGGGAGTCTTCTCCAAGAATAACAATCAACCTTTCTCAATTAGTACATACGAACTTGTGACAGTTAAGAAGTTTATTGTTTGTGGCTCACATTATATTGGGGTTAGCACCTTCTCCAATAAAGAACTTTAACAAAAAACTGGCAACGCAATAATCAGTATTTCGGGCGTTGCCAGTAAAGAACTTTATTGTTTGTGTACAAGGTTGTTGTACTTGGCTTTCATCCACTCTCAAAAAACGCACTCCTCGCTGACGGCGATCGCATCATAATTGTTAGTTTTATGACCGTAAGCGATATCATCTGTGTGTGGTGTTATCTGCTGACTATAAACCAGGAGTGCAATGAAGCTTCAGCAACTAGTAATTGTCAGTGCAGTATTTGTTTGGGCTGCTGCGCCGAGTATTGCGATCGCAGATGAAGTGTGGAATAGTGACTACGGCAGAGTGGTCTATGAAAGCGATCGCGGTAAAAGTGCGATCTGGACTTATCCATCTGGAACTATCTTCATTGAAGGGCTGGCTGGAATAACAAGCAATCGGGGAATTTATCACGGCTATTGGGTTGGTAAATCGAATGTCAAATGTGATACGTCACGAGAAGATGGTTCTGGTAAGTTGAGCAACACTTGGGGACGATTTTCGATCCGCTTTAAGGTTCCTAATTTTCCCATGCCTTGGGAGGCCAGATGGAGCTACTGCGAAAGCGAACCTACTTTCTCTTGGAACGGAACCCCGCCAAAACAAAGTTTACTTCAACGCTAAAGTTTCTCGGCTTTTGTGGCTAAAATCCCCCAAATCTGACTGCGATTGCTTGAGTTAATGGACTGAAGTGTTCGCCAGTGGTCTTTGAGTTTGGGGTTTATATCTTTCTTATTTTTTCACAAATAGTATAGTCTAGTTCTCGGTGCGAAACTAAATTTCCAAAAAATAAGGATACGGATTTAAGATGTTTCCAGGAACTAAAACCTTGGTTTTTAGGCTTTATAGAATGAGCCTTCTGAGTTTCGCACCGGGAACTAGTCTAATTTTGGTATCAGCTATAACTCATAGTGATACAGCAATATATTAATTACAAGTCGAGTTCACGCAAAAGCGAGGATTTTGATCATTAAATGATTTTGATCATTAAATGATTTTGATCATTAAATGATTTTGATCATTAAATGATTTTGATCATTAAATGATTTTGATCATTAAATGATTTTGATCATTAAATGATCAAAATCATTAAATAAGTAATTTATTTGATAGGGCATTGGGCATTGGGAACAGAGAGAATAGAAATTTCTTTTAATAATTCTCCCTTGTCCCCAGTCTCTAATCCCCATGCCCCAGTCTCTATTTAACTCCCAGCAATTCCACATCAAAATGTAGAGTGGCGTTGGGCGGAATCACCCCACCAGCACCACGAGAGCCATAACCTAACTCTGGGGGGATGATTAACTGACGACGACCGCCTACTTTCATGGTGCTAAGTCCTTCGTCCCAACCTTTGATTACCTGTCCAACGCCAATTTTAAAGCTGAAGGGTTGGCCGCGATCGCGTGAACTATCAAACTTAGTTCCATCTTCGAGAGTGCCAACATAGTGAACTTCAACCGTTTGTCCAGATTTAGGAGTCGCCCCCGTCCCCTCTTTTAACTCGACATACTTTAATCCAGAGGGGGTAGTTACAACATTATCATCAGACGAGGGGGTACTTGCAACATTAGCATCAGACATAGCATTACTCGCAATTAAGATATTGTTTTCAGTTACAGTTGTGGGCGCTGGCGGCGTTTGGGTAAACTGGGCAGCAATGGCAGTGTTCTGTTTACTGCCTACTTGCCCCACAACCAAAAGCACAACACATACCAGCATGAACGCCACGCTGAGAAAAATTGGTTTCAAAATCAGTTCTCCTTACTTAAGTATCCAGGGAAAAAGATTACCAACAGGACACAATTAGTTTAAATCAGAAAGGGCATTCTAACGCCAAAGCTTATTTTCTAAATCGCGCAGTTGACGCTCTAAACGGTCAATTCTGCCCCTGAGTTCGTCCACTTCCGACTGACGAGCTACTCCCAAATCTTGCATCATATTTCGCATTTGCCTTTGCATTTGGACATCGAAGTTTCCCTGCTCGGACTTTAACTGCTGGGCAATATCATCTATTACCGCCTTGGCTTGCTCAGGATTGAGCTTACCGTCTTTAACTAAATCATCGCCGACTTGCCGCAGTTTTTCTGCTACTAAAGACGTTGTGCCAAGACCCACCATCATTAGCTGTTGCAACCAGTTGTTGCTGTCCATAATCCCTTCCTCTTACTTATTAATCAGCCGACCCTTGCTCCTGAGTGTAGGCAATCAAGCTATGCTGAAAGCGTAGTTATTCTAGCCTACAGCTCTATTTTGACAAATTAGCAAGTACAGGGTTCAAAGGGCGTGGTTATAAAATTCCTCAACTTTAAGGGTGCCCCGAATTTACGGGAAGATTTTATCCAGAAGGATGCACAAATTTGGACAACAGTGCTGGCTGAATATCCTAAATTTCTCGCTAAAGAGGTTTGAATCAGCCCCAATGACCACAAAGAATTTATCCTGATCATTTCTTAGGCAACGCTGGAGCCGTGAAAAGCCATACCCCAAGCACATTTGCAGACTATTGAAAACAAATTCATCCCAATACTGGGAGAATCCGATCCGATAGTGGAGTCAGCAGAGTATCAAGTACGGAAATTTCCCCATTTGTAGGTGAAAGATTACTCCCAAGTCGTAGGGACGCATAGCTGTGCGTTGATGGCTCCATTTTTGAAAGTCGGGAGAAGTTAAAGGGAGCATCTCACTTTCATAAAAAGCCTTGTAAAACCTCACCCCAACCCTCTCCTTGGTAAGGAGAGGGAGCAAGAATCTTGTTTCTCATCTGGTATATTTGCTCCCACTGAGATGCTCCCGAAGTTAAATTCCTGCACGCCATTTCGGAAATGCTATCTTAATCTTCATGTTTTACTTTGATAAACGCTCCACCAATGAAAAAATAATCCTAACCCCCAGCCTAATATTGGGAAGATAGCCCAAAAATAACTAGGACTAGTGATTAAATTTAAGAGAATCAGGAATAAATTCACCGCTAGGAAGGAAACAAAGTGTGCCCAAAAAGCTCTACGTCGGAAAGTATTAAATGTGCGTTGCGAACCTTCCTCTTTTTGTTGAGCTAACCACTTTTGCTCAGTTGTTGCCAAAATATTAGAAGAAATACCTAACTCAGATGCCATTTCTACAAGCTGTTCTCGTGAAAATTCACCTTCCTGTTTACGAGTGAGTGCTATTTGAAGGATTTGTTCCACATCTTCTGAATCGTAAGTCATTTTAATTCCCTTAGAAGTTTGTGTGTAAATGCGCTTTTGATTTCACGAAGTTTTGGATAGGCTTGGTTCAATTCAGTTAGCGAATGCCTCCGGCACGCTACGCGAACGCCTCCACTTTTTGCACCCAATACCTAGTGACATTCACAACCTGATTATTTTCTCACAATCGATTTAGAGCGACTGTATTTGTCAATACCTCTATAGGACTAGTATTTGATTTTTGAAATGCACTACAAGACTACCGAGATTTTTTCAGAAATCAAATATGATTCCTATATATTACTTTTAAGACATGAAGCCAAACATGATCTGAAAGTTAAATACTAGTATTGTCAGAAAATATTGACAATTGTAGAGGTAAAATTCTCGCTTTTGAAGGGTTTTTTAATGTTAACTAAAAACCACGGTATTTGCATCGGATTTGGATGCAATAGACACATAAATTTTAGATAAATAGTTCCAAAACCTTGTCTACTCTAGATTTTAGTTTGTGTAATCTAACGATCGCCACTCTCTCGATTTGAGGAATTGGACACTCAAGGGCAATTCCCACTTATTCATGTGCCTATGTGGTTTTTTGAGTTAATTCATCCGCTTAATAACTTCCAATCAGCGTAAATTTCAGTTTGTTGGCCGTAAATTGATGAGTAGAAAGCAGCAACTCACACGTCCTATGAACAACAGCATTTTTAACCTAACCGTCTCTCCAGTTGCGATCGCCATTATTGGTGGTGGCTTTAGCGGTTCTCTGGTTGCAGCGAATCTTTTACGCAACGCAACCATGCCATTGTCGATCAAGTTGATTGAACGTAATTCGGAAGTGGGTAGAGGAGTTGCTTATGGTACACCAGTGGACTGTCACTTGCTGAATGTGCCAGCAGGTAAGATGAGCGCGTTTGCTGATCAACCAAATCACTTCCTGAACTGGCTGCATAAAAATGGGCATGAACAGGTAACTTCATCTACCTTCTTTCCGCGTCGGGTTTATGGGGACTATGTGCAGGCGACTTTAAAAGCAGCAGAGGTAAATGCACCAGCGAATGTGCAGCTAGAGAAGATTGTGGATGAAGCGATCGCCATCGAAACAAAACCCCACAATACAATAGTCTACCTGAGCAGTGGTCAATGTTTGGATGTGCAAAAGGCGGTGTTAGCGTTGGGCAATTTCCCGGCAATTCTGCCTGCACCCCTCGCCGTTTTAGACAACCGCTATGTCAAAGATGCTTGGTCTGCGGATGCGATCGCAGACCTAAATCCAGAGGATGCTATTCTGCTGGTGGGTACTGGGTTAACAATGGTAGATGCGGTTGTTTCCCTACATCAACAAGGGTTCCAGGGACAAATTCATACCGTCTCGCGCCACGGATTGATGCCCTGTAGCCACAAATCAACGAACCCTTATCCGGCATTTATTGACGTAGAAACTGCGCCAAAAACGGCGCGAGGACTGCTGCATCTGGTACGTCAAGAACTGCGGGAGGCTCTTACTCAAGGACACGCCAGTTCCGACAACAACGGACTGGCTCAAGATTGGCGGGCGGTAATCGATGCCATCCGCCCAATTATTCCAGAACTTTGGCAAGCACTGCCATTACCGGAACAAAAGCGATTTCTCCGCCATGTCAAAGCTTACTGGGAAGTTCACCGTCATCGGATTGCTGAAGGAATTGCCGAAATATTGGATGCTGCAATGGAATCTGGTCAACTAATCCATTACGCAGGTCGGATTCAAAGTTGTCAGGAGTTTGAGAATGGAGTGAATGTGAGCATCTGCGAACGGGGAACGCACAAAAATATCGTTTTGCAGGTGAAGCGGATTATCAACTGCACTGGTGCAAATTGTGATTACCGCAGATTGCAGCACCCATTAGTCGCTAGCCTTCAAGAACAACGGCTGATCCGTCCCAACACATTATCAATGGGAATCGACACTGCTGCAAATGGTGCGCTAATTGATGCAGATGGAAATGCATCTCAAATGCTGTACACCTTGGGGACACCGCGCAAGGGCAATCTTTGGGAAAGTACTGCTGTTCCCGAAATTCGGGTTCAGGCAGGAAATTTGGCACAGGAGTTACTGAAGCCTCTCAATCCAAAACCCGATGCTACTACTTTTATGTTGAAGAAACCTGTTATGTTATTTCGTCAACTATTCGATAAAGAATCTAGTACTTATACTTACCTAATTGCCGACCCAGAAAGTAAAACAGCTATTCTAATTGATCCTGTATTGGAGCAAGTCGAACGTGATCTTCAGATATTGCAACAATTGGGGCTGACCCTAAGCTACTGTGTAGAAACCCATATCCATGCTGACCACATTACTGGAACAGACAGACTGAGGACATTGACGGGTTGTTTGGGGATTTTGCCTGAGAATGCGGCGGCTAACTGTGCAGACCACTACATTGCCGATGGAAATATATTGGAATTAGGGAACGTGCAGATTCGGGCGATCGCTACCCCTGGTCACACTGACAGCCACATGGCATACTTAGTCAACGACACTCATCTATTAACTGGAGATGCCCTGTTTATCAGGGGTTGCGGTCGTACCGACTTCCAAAGCGGCGACGCTGAATCACTGTATGATGCAGTCACTCAGAAGCTATTTACATTACCAGATGACACCTTGGTATATCCCGGTCACGACTACCAAGGACAGACAGTATCCACCATTGGCGAAGAAAAGCGCTGGAATCCTCGATTTGCTGGACGCAGCCGCAACCAGTTCATCGAACTAATGAAAAACCTCAACTTACCCCAACCGAAAAAGATGCTGGAAGCTGTACCGGCAAATCAGCATTGTGGCAGAGTTTTAGTTGCATTAGATTATCAAATTTGAACAAATATACCAGATGAGAAACAAGATTCTTGCTCCCTCTCCTTACTAAGGAGAGGGACAGGTTTTGCGTAGCAGAATCAGGGTGAGGTTTCTTTGGGCTATTCGATAAACCGTAAATTGCATCAAGAGAGACTTGTGTATACACCGTAGCTTTTTAAGGGGGGTTGGGGGGATCGACTCAAAACCTACGCAGTATTGAGATGCTTCCCTGTTTTTTCCAAGCTTTCTAACTAATTACCTTCTTTTTCTTCAGCCATATTCCCAATAAACCAGCAGTAACTGCTATTCCTCCAATAGTTGATGGCTCAGGCACAGGTTTTACACTGACATTATCCAAATATAAGAATGCATATCTATCCATAGAGCCAAACTTTAACTCTGTGGATGATGCATCTGCCGTGAAATTGAACTTATATGGTGTGTATGCTTGAAAAGAAATATTCTTTTGATCAAAAAGATTTTTTCCACCTATAAATGTCTGAAATTGATTATCAAGGTTAGGTGGCTCGTCTGTAGATGCTAAATAGTAACTTAGTTCGTATTTCTGACCCGGTTGTGTAGAAAGCGTCTGTGATATGTAGCTGAGGTCTATAAATCCACCAAGTGATAAGCCTTGATTACCACTTTGAGGAAAATTGCTAATTCTAGTTCCTGATCTATCCATTGGATCACCAAACTTAGTCCATCCTGTAACGTTAGGATTTGTAGTGTCGGGATTATTAGGATCTATGAGAGAGTCGAGTTCAAATCCTCCATTAAAAACAAGGTTTCTCGGTTCTAGAGCATAGTTGGGATCATATTCTGCTTGCGCTACTGGAATATAAATACCAGTAATCAAAGCAGTGCTAGCTAAGGTAGTAGTAAAACTAAAAATAATAATTGAGAGTTTTTTAGTTAACTTCATGAAACTTGACTCCAAATAATTCCAAATTACGACAATTAACCAAAGAATAATTCAGAATTCAGAATCAATGAGTGGGCTATTGACTTCTGAATTCTGTTTGTTTAAAACCCTTGATTTTCTCTTATTCCACGGAGGTGGACTTAGTTTGTGTAGTAGCGAATTCTCTTCGCCAACACTTTTCAAACATCCTCTTAGAGGATGTTTGAAAAGTGTTTCGCTGTTGTGACTTTATGCACTTTTAGATCCCCCCTAACCCCCCTTAAAAAGGGGGGAACCGGATCAAAGTCCCCCTTGAAAAGGGGGATTTAGGGGGATCTAAAACTATTTGATACCGACAATAGGACTTTTCAAACATCCTCTAATAGAATCAGGGTTAGCTTGTCATCTGTGATTTATTTATCTCCATAGTTTTCTCCTTAATGTTCAGGTGTAGCTTTGACACTCACATCATCCAAATATAAAAACGCATACTTTGCGATGGAACCAAACTTGATCTCTGTGGATCTTCCTTTCGCTTTAAAATCTAATGTGTATTGTGTGTAGGGTTGAAAAGGAGTATTGTTTTTAACAGAAACGGTCTTTCCACCGATAAAAACCTTAAATTCATTCTTAAGCTCAGGTGCTTCTTCTGTAGATGCTAAATAGTAAGTAAGTTGGTAGTCTTGACCAGGAACTGTATGGATAGTCTGTGATATGTAGCTAATACCTGAAAATGCACCAAGCGATAAACCTTGGTTCCCAGTTTTAGGAAAGTTGCTAATTGTAATACCTGATATATCTATCGGATCACCAGATTTAACCCATCCTGTAACATGAGAATTTGTAATGTTGGGATTATTCGGATCTGCGAGAGGGTCGCTTTCAAATCCCCCGTTGATAATCAAATTTTGTCCTTCTGCTTGTGCTGCTGACTTATAAGTATTGCTAATCACAGCAGTATGCAAGAAGGCAGTGGTCAAACTACAAACAATAATTGAAAGTTTTTTAGTGAACTTCACAAGACATTACTCCAAATAGTTCAAAATTCACAACAACGAGTACTTAGTTGATTTACTTTGCAGCGATTAAGGCAGGATAAAGCCATAATTATTTTTGAAGATATTCTTGGCAGTACTACCACTTAAGTAGTTAGAAAAACTCTGTGCCGTGGATAAAACTTTAGTTCTGGTGAGTATACCTAGTGGATAGACAATCGGATTACTCTCTGTGGTCAGGGCAGTGTCTACGACTCTTACCTTGTTAGAAATGGCAGCATCGGTTTTGTAAACCGCGCCTGCACTGATAGTTTTACTTACACCATTAACTACAAGAGTTTTACTTTCAACAGCAGTTAAAACGTTACGTACATTACTAGCAAGGTATAATTTAGGTCGGAGAGTAGTGAAAATACCTCGGCTAGTGAGAACTTGTTTGGCATAATTTCCTGCTGGCACAACTGGAGGAGTACCCGTGTAGTCACCTATAGCAATACCAGTAATATTGGCATTGGTCAAACCATTGAAGCTAGTGAGAGCAGGACTAACAGCAGATGTCGTCGGAACAATCAAAACTAGACTGTTTTTGACAACGTTTTTACGGCTACCTGTAACTAATTTACTTGGGGTTGCATTCTGCAAAACATTTATTTGGTCGGTAGCAGCAGAAATGAAAATATCTGCTGGAGCTCCTGCTTGTATTTGGCTCAGTAAGGTACCAGAAGCACCAAACGTATAAACAACGTTGACACCTGGATTAGCATTTTGGTACTGAGTCTTAATGGTATTCAGCGCGTTTGTTAAGCTGACAGCCGCATAGACGTTAAGTGTGGTTACGGAGCTTGCTGGCGATAAATTGACAAACTGCAAGCCTATTACCAGCATCATGCTGGTAACTGCCGTAGCAATCCAAACAATAAGTCTTCTTCTGTTCATAAAAGTTATAGTTCGAGGAAAATATTACCTAAGAGTCTCATTGTTGACATACCTGACTTATGCACAGGCAACAGAAAAACCACCACAGAGATGGCAGAGGATATGCATAAATGGGAGTTTCAGAGGGTTTTTGCGTAAGTCCTACGTATAATCAATTCTGGAAATAAACGGACGATCGCAATTGCTAAAAGCATTAGTGTGATCAGCCGTTTATTATTTCCGAGTAGGATTACACAAACAGCGGGTGAAATGTATTTAGTGATGAAATAATATCAGTTAAATACGCGTATTACCAATATTTTTGGTGATAAAATCCTGACAAAAGGCTAGGACAAAAGGAATATAAACACTAAATAAGCTCTGCATTGCCTGCTTAACAAGGGTCGCGTTAAAAATTTTCAGGTAAATTTTAAATAGCGAAAAACCTAGTTTTATACCAACTTTATAAAATTAAGATGCCTTTACCCATCTTTTAAACTAACTTTTTTGGTAAAAAATGCTGTGTTGATACTAGCGAACAGGCCGCCCCTACCACTTTCTAGAAAAAGCAGCGATGCCTGCGGCGGTAAACTACGTATCCAGGAGCGCTAATAACACATCCACCCAGACAATGTACATATAATTCTTTATTTGTATAAAAATATATATAAACTTTTATGATATCAATAAAAATTTTTATTTAACATACACCTAATGATAGATAGATTTTATTAAATAAATAGTTTAGGTTTGTAGCAGCTTACACAGAACTAGGTAAAACACATGTCCAACATAATTGACACTGCGGTTAATAATGGTTCTTTCAAGACACTAGTAGCAGCAATCGAAGCGGCTGGTCTGGTAGATACACTGAAAGGTCCTGGTCCATTCACCGTTTTTGCACCCACTGATGCAGCGTTTGATAAGCTTCCAGCAGGCACAGTAGATGCATTACTGAAAGATATTCCCAAGCTCAAGAAAATCTTGACCTATCATGTCGTCTCAGGCAAGGTGCTGGCTGCTGATGTAGCTAAATTGAAGACAGCTAAAACAGTTGAAGGTTCAGATGTAAAAATTGACGCTTCTAATGGCGTTAAGATAAATGATGCAAAAGTTGCAACAGCAGATGTTGCTGCTGATAACGGTGTTATCCACGTAATTGATACAGTTTTGATTCCTGCATAAGCAAACCTCAGAATAGCGAATGCTATTTGTGGGGCGGCGACTACCTATAGTCGTTTCTCGATTACAGTCTGGTTGAATATTTTTTAGTAAATACCAACTATCAATAAATCCATCTAGATACTGTCTAGATGGATTTATTGTTTTATAGGTGTAGAGACGTTGCATTGCAACCTCTCTTAATTATATGTAATCAAATTTTTAGTTTTGCCAAACCCAAATAACGGATACCTTCGGGGGAAATGTCAAAACGGCAAGGTAAGACTTCTAAACCAAGAGCGATCGCATCCCGTAATAATTTACCATATATAGGATCTGTGCGATCGCCAGGGGAAAACTCAGTACAATCACTGCGATTGATAAAGTAAAGCATCACTGCACGAGTTAGAGGTAACAGCGCCATTAGTTCTCGCAAGTGCTTTTGTCCTCTTGTAGTCTCCGTGTCAGGAAATAAGGCTAATCTCCCCTCTGATAAAGTTGTATTTTTCACTTCTAAATAAATCGGGCGTTCCTCATCACTCCCCGTCAAGAAAAAATCCACTCGACTTTTTTTATCTAGCCCATAAACCACCTCGCCCTTAATTTGGCTATAGTCGCCCAATTCTGGGAAAAGATGTTTCGCCAAAGCCAGTTTTACCACCCGATTGGGCAAAAAAGTATTTATACCTACCCAAGTTGGCTCATTGTCATGTACCTGAATTAGTTCTAAAGTGTAAGCCAATTTGCGGTTAAGATTATCGCTTTTGGAAAGCTGTACAGCACTTTGGGGAGTGGATACTCCAGTCATTGGCCCTGTATTGGGACAGTGTGCTGTCACTATTTCGCCAGAAGTAAGTTGAACGTCAGCAAAAAACCGCTTGTAGCGTTTTAGCAGAATACCTGGATATAAAGGTGGGTAACGGTAAAGCCAATCAATCATTATGAAACCTTGTTGCTCTAGTAAATATACGTCGATTTCTTGCTGACCGAACCCCCATCAGCAAATCTTTTCAGCAGCTACTCATACACCCATCAGCATTACTCCGCCCTGTGACAGCATTTGAGTAACTTTATATATCATAAAGTGTCAAATTTCGTAGTTAAATTAACAACATTTTAATAAAAATTAGCATATACTAGGTGTTATAAGCCTCCCATAAAGAAAAATCTGGGAGAATTTCAACGTGCAAGGAGGTAAATCCTATACAAAAAGTGTGGACAGCAACGGAATTAGAATATGCTTTTCTGTTTACTCTAAGAAAGGTAAATTCGATCAATCCAGAAGGTTTCAAGCCATTTTTTAGTAATATGCCTATTGACCCTTATATCAAAGGCAACTATCGTTCGAGAAGATTATCTCGGTTCACAGCTTCTGGAAATCAGTTAATCAAATTACCTCATGGCTACCTCTTTCAAACTAAAGAGTATAATCCATTAGTGGGTGACATAAAAAGAGAGTTTGCAGAATTAGATGATGCACTCATAGAACTTGATATTTTTAGAAATCTTGTCTTAGCATTTAGTGATTCTTGTAAACTTCATCCTGAAGCTGAAATCGGAGTTCATCAAATTAGAACTATTTGTTCGCCAGATAATTTGGGTAATCCAGCGCCTGAAGGTATACATCAAGATGGTACTGATTTTATTGGCATATTCTCAGTAGATAGAGATAATATTGAAGGTGCAGAAACACATTTGTATACTGCCAAAAAAGAAAAGCCTGTGTTTAGCAAAATTCTAAATCCGGGAGAACTATTATTGGTTAATGACCATGATTTTTTGCACTTTACCACTCCCATAAAACCACAGACTGACGCTCAAGGAAGTAGGGATGTTTTTGTACTAACTTCTCCTAGCTTGCTTTCAGAATAATTCTAGTCAACTGTAAATATTTTGCAATCTACGAGAGATGGGGAATTGAATGTAGTCATTTCCCCACCTTTTTTATTTGGAATTGAAAATAATCGGGCTGATAGTGGTTGTTTACTTGCGTTGGCTATACAGACAAAACCTACCTCCGCAGGTTATGAAACCCATAATTTTTTATTAGTCCACGCAGGTGGACTTTGTTTGCATAGTAGCGTACTCCTACGGAGAAGCAAGCTACGCGTCAGCGTGCCGAGAGGCTCTATTCTATTCGCCAAAGGCTTTTAAAACATCCTCTTAGGGTGGTGTGTTCGTTTGAATTCACTCAAAATACGAAATCAAGCAAAGCCACGCTGAATACTTAGAATATTAAGGGTAAGTGGATAGGTTAGGCTACGAAGGAAGTCTACTGGAATTTAACTAACTGAATCAACCAAACAAATGCCATGAATGACGAATTCTACAATAGAGGATTGGAAAAGGCTAGGCGAAAAGACTACGCTGGAGCAATTGAAGAATTTAACCAGGCTTTAGAACTGACACCTTACTTTCCCGAAGCTTACTTGCAACGGGGTTTGGCATATTATGACTCAGGTGCAATCCTTAAGGCTGTTTCCGATTATACCGAAGCACTGAAGCTTAATCCTGAGAGTGTAGAAGCATATTATTGTCGTGCATTGGCTAGGGTGGCGCTGAAAAATTTGCCGGGGGCGCTGGAGGATGTTGACCGTGCTATTCGTCTGAATCTAAATTATGCTGCTGCTTATAATCTGCGGGGGATGGTGCGGCGCAAACAGGGTTATATTCAAGATGCGATCGCTAACTTTAAAAAAGCTGCACAATTATATCTAGAGCAACAGGATAAAGAGAATTGTCGTCTGTGTCTGGAACTAATTAAACAGCTACAACCCAAAGAATTACCTGTTGTACAGCAATCACGTTCTCCAAATGCGCCAATTTTATCCACAAATGAATATTTCACGCAATTATTAGAAAAAGCTGAAAAGGGAGATACCCAAGAGGCACTCGCCGATTTAAACTGGGTATTAAAAGCCGATCCGCAAGATGCCCAAGCTTACTGCTGTCGTGGGGTTGTGCGTTGTAAAATGGGGAATTATCGAGAAGCGATCGCAGATTTTAATCAAGCATTGCGACTAAATTTTCAAGATGCCATTGTCTATCGCAACCGAGGTAAAGCCCGTTCTGTATTGGGAGATCATCAAGGTGCGATCGCGGATCTTAACCAAGCACTCCAGATGCAACCCCAAGATGCCTTAGTCTATATTGCCAGAGGTAATGCCTATCGGACAACGGGCAATTATCTCGGTGCAATTCAAGATTACACCCAAGCGCTGCAAATCAATCCCGATGATGCTCAAGCTTACTACAATCGCGGCATTGCCTATACTTGCTTAGAAGAAATGCAAAATGCTCTGGAAGATTATCAACGGGCGGCGAGTATTTTTTGTGAACAAGAAGACTGGGGAAATTATCAACAAGTCTTAACTAGCCTAGAAAAAATCCAGAAATTTAGTCCAGAGGCAAAAAAGCAAAAGTATAATCTGCTACGTCAGCGACTTTTGCAAATGGTTGGGGGATATTGGGAAATTGCCGACCGATTGATTCAGCAGAAGCAGGATTATCATCCTGGGATGTCAGACGAGTGGTATTTGCAAAAAGTAATTGATGATTTAGAACGCGATCGCGGTAAATAAAATATAAATGCCACTATACACGAAAATTCACCCGTAGAAGTGTACGGGTGAAAATGCGATTAATCACTTGCTATTTTTCAATCAAACTAAACGCACCGGATATTAAGAAGGTTTCAAAGTTTAGTTAGAAGTGCGAGTTTGAAGGCGACGACGCAATCCAAACATACTAACTGCTGCCACTGCAAACATTGACAGAGTAACAGATGGTTCAGGAACGGTAGCGCTAATTAGCGCTTTAACATTTGCCTCGCCGATATCAAGAACGACGACAAGATCATTAAAGTCACGGTCAGAATTTTGGTTTAAGTCACCAGTTGCGTGTAAAGCCCCGTATAAATCCTCAAATCCCAGAATGATGTAGTTGTTATAAGCATAAGCAACTACGTGCTGTAGTCCGTCAGCATTAGAGGCAGTTTGAGTACCAAAGATGTTGCCATTGGCATTGTTCAAACCATTAGCTTTCAAAAATAAGTCCAGTTGAGTACCTCCGGCAATAGTACCAATATTGACCCCATCACCGATTTTTAGTCCACTACTAGCCCCGCCCATTATACACTTAGATTCGTCACAAGAAGCATCCTTAAAAAGCAGTCCAGACTTGTTAGTAGTTCCTGTGGCATTGAAGGCTAACTGGTTTCTATAACTAGCGCCCTCATTGATAAAGTCAACAGATACGTTGTAGTCGTATTTTAGGTTTAATTTACTAGGGTCTAATTTAACTTGTCCGCTATTTGGGATGGCAACGCTTTCTTTTTGGACAAATTGTTGAAAAGGAGTGTCGTTAAAACCAGTTGCAGATTCACTAGATATCGTTGGTTGAGTCCAGGCATTATTCCAAGTAAAACCAGCAGCAGATGCAGTTTCTACTTTGGAAACTAATCCGGTCAAGGTAGCTGTAGCGGCAATCAAGGTAGTCAACAAAGTAGCTTTCATATCAGAATTCATTAAGTAGGGAAAACAATTTAGACAGTAATATTTTTAGCACTCCGTCTGTCTCGCTACTCAAGTTCTAACAGCTATGCTTTGGCAAAGTCAATCTTTATTTTGGCTTTTATTTGTATATTTAAATAGCTCTTTATTTCAAGTATTTTTACTGAAAAATGGACTGAATTAATCACCTCATGTACTGTGATTATGATTCAGTGTTTAAACTTAATAGATAATGAGACTTTTATCGAAAATTTATATTTTTTCTTAAAATTAGATGTGTAATGTTGATAGTTAAAGTCCAAAACCTAAAAAAGTTAGGGGTACTGACTAGTATCCCTAACTTTGTAGCACTACTGCTTTGTAACTCTCAAATCATGGGCTGTAATTATACCAATTCTTCAAAAAAGAGTTACAGAAAAGAGAAAATAGAGTCTTACTATTACGTATTACCCATTACCACCCTTAACTGACTACCGCTTCAGCTTTTTCTTCTACTTTTTCCTTCACTAGCACATAAGGCTTTTCTGCACCTTGCGCTAGATATTCTGCAAGCTGACTTTCAATTTGATCGCGCACAATTTGGCGATACTCTAGAAAATGCTCGTTGTGGGCACAAGCGGCAATATAATGCTCAACAACTCCAGGGTTACGCTTGATGATGCTGAACAAATGATGCCAGAACTTCCAACGAGTTTCCCGTTTGATGCCTTGTCGCCAAATCACAGTCAGCAGCGCTTTCACAACTACTAACTCTGGCATTTTTGCTGGGGCTTTCCAACTCGGCAAACCCATCATTAAGAAACAGCGATAGGTACGATCTAAGTACTGCACTGGGTCGTATAAAGTACAGAATGCCTCAATATATTCTCTGGCAAGTTCTTCCAGGGGACGGGTGGGGAGGAAATTCATCAATGTTGTCTGGTTGATGTTGCCATCTTGATTTTCCCGTAGTCGTCCTTCCTTTTTCAGGCGATGCCAAAGTGCGGTGTTTGGTAACGCTTGTAACATGGCAAAAGTAGTAGAAGGAATAGCTGCTTGTTCAGCAAAGCGGACAATGCGATCGCCTGCGCCGGCTTTTTCGCCATCAAAGCCGATAATAAACCCAGCCATTGGGCGTAATCCCGCTTTGGTGATGGTTTGCACTGACTCAGTTAGGGAACTGCGAGTATTTTGAAACTTTTTGGTCATTTGCAAACTATCCTCATCCGGCGTTTCGATTCCCAAAAACACCGCCGCGAAACCACACTCAACCATCAACTCCAACATTTCTGAGTCTTCTGCTAAGTCAATTGAAGCTTCAGTGTCAAACCGGAAGGGATACTTGTGTTCTGCCATCCAGACTTTTAACTCTTTCAGCAACAATTTCACATTTCGTTTGTTGCCAATAAAGTTGTCATCCACCATGAACACACCCCGCCGCCAACCGAGTTCATAGAGATAATCTAACTCTGCTAACAGTTGTGCTGGGGTTTTGGTGCGCGGTTTGCGCCCGTAGAGAACAATAATGTCGCAAAATTCGCACTGGAAGGGACACCCGCGCGAAAACTGCACCGACATCATGTCATAGGCATTCAATTCTAATAAATCAAAGCGGGGTATTGGTGTGCTTGTCACATCAGGTTTTTCTGTGGCGCGGAAAGTGCCAGATGTGTCTCCCCTTTTTATTGCCTCAATAAACATGGGCAAAGTGATTTCCCCTTCATCCAGAATTAGAAAATCTGCGCCAACATTTTCAACTTCGTGAGGTACAGAGGTGGGGTAGGGTCCGCCAACTGCGACTAGCTTGCCACGTTTTTTTGCTTCCTGGATTTGGTCAAGTAAATCTTGTTTCTGGACAATCATCGCGGAGAGAATTACTACATCTGCCCATGCCCATTCTGCTTCTGTTGCTGGGCGGATGTTGCGATCGACCAGCTTGAATTCCC
The DNA here is from genome assembly GCF_036917755.1 of Nostoc sp. Taxonomy (GTDB): domain Bacteria; phylum Cyanobacteriota; class Cyanobacteriia; order Cyanobacteriales; family Nostocaceae; genus Nostoc. The sequence continues at coordinate 64,293 of NZ_JBALFC010000021.1, read as the reverse complement.
ATTCTTGGGGCAGAATCGCGGCTACTGTTACTAAACCCAGAGGTGGTAATAAAACCTTGCGATCGACTAACTCTAAGATTTTTTCATATGACCAAAAGGTTTTGGGAAATATCGGATACACTAACAAGATTCGCATGTAGTATCAATCCTCACACTTTGATTGTTATTCCACTCTAACGAAAATAAAGAGTTATTGACTTTTTATTAAAGTTGTTTTATTTTAACATTGATATTTTTACCTGAATGGGTAACTATAGCAGTTCTCGTTTGGATGCAACAGATGGTAGGGGCACAGCAATGCTGTGCCCTTACGAGTGGTCTGTATTAAAACCTCGTTTCCAGGTTCTACCTGGAAATGCTCCTGATTGCGTCTGCCACAAGTCAAAAAATTAGTACCAATCTAATTTATGTACCATTCAACATACTACCTCGCTCGTTAAGGATTTTAAGTATGTCAAAACCATCTGAAATCCAAAATTTCTCGCTAGATGGAAATACGTTTTCGTTGTAGGTATTAGCAAAGTCTACAAACTCTCCAATCCACCCATCTGGAACATACCTCTCTATCCCAGGACCTTCAAAATAAAATGCACCAACCCGATTTTTATCAAAATCAACAAATACTGTCGGGAATAGATCGGAAACATCCCACCATGATTTTGCATTTGTATAACGGGTAAGCAATTCGGTGTGCAAATTATTCTTAGATATCTGGAATATCGAAACTGCTGATAGAAATATTTCCGCAGTCTCTTGGTTAACTACAGTAATTCCAAATCTTTCAGAAACATCTAGCTCTGGAACCTCATAACCAGCATTTAAAAATTCATCCCGCCACTTGTTCCAGTCAAGTATCCAGATATCTATATCAGACCGAAACCAACGAATGTTGCCTCTAGATCGCACAACAGTAACGATCATCAGATTACCTAATAAGTTACTCGTAAGTCAATGCTCATTATTTTTTCGCCTTATCAAACCAGGAAGGCATAAACTCCCTTACTGGCTAACGTTTAACACCACTGATTTTTAAAACATCACTCATGGTTACACAATAATTTGGCAAGCCGAAACTATCGGGATTAATCGCCTTTTCATAAGTAAAATGCCGATAGTTCATACAAAACCTATCCCAAGCAGCCATCTGAATGCGGAACAGAATGATAATCAAATTACCCAATGCTATAGATATGGGAATGCGAAAGTAAATCTTTTTGCTCAAATAAGCGCAAACTTGTTCTATTGCTTGATTAGCTGTTAATTGCGCTTGACCTAAAACAAGCCGACGTGGTTGATCATTTTCGGGAGGATGATCAATTAAATATCGCACGACAGTGGCAATGTCTCGTCCGTGGATAAAGTGAAAACTGCCATCTGCTTCCAAAAAGCGAATTAAATTAATATATTTCGTAACTTCTGGAATGCCGGATGTGAGGTGAGAATAGGGTTTATTGGCATCACCGCCCACTACTAAAGTCGGAAATAGTGTGGTAATTTTGGGTGCGATCGCTAATTTTTCTTTTTTATGTAAGCACTCATATTTGGAACGGATATAATCTGTACCAATTTCCCCGGCTTCTTTTAATGGTTGATTGTAGCGATCCAAAACGCTAGCTGTCGAAAAATAAATCACCTGCTGGCAACGTTCTGGATCTAGCAGTTCGAGCAACTCTATAGTCTTGACGACATTAATATCAAATGTCTGATCACCACCCCAAGCTGTGGCTGTGAGTACCGCCGTATCAATTGTGGATAGCAAATCGGCAAACTGGCGAATATTTTGCATATCACCTTGCAAAACGTTGATACCTGAACGTGCCTTGGTATCAACTTGCAGTTTACTTGGGTTCCTAACTAGTAGATACAGTTCGTGATCTGTTTCTTTAATTAAGGCTTCTGTTAAATAATGACCTATACAACCACTTGCACCAGTCACTAAAATCCGTTTCTGGCTCATAAATAATTTATCAAACGTTAGCAGTTAAAACTAAAGAGTTAAAAATAAAGTTAAAAGTTCCGAATCAGGAGTTATTAATAAAGTTAGGAGTTAGAAGTGAGAAGTAAAAAATAACTTTGCACCTCGCAACTGATAACTTTATAGTTTATAACTCCTAACTCCTAACTCATAACTCATAACTCCTCACTCTCAAGCCTTAACTCCTGCAAGATTAAGTTCCTTTGCCGTTTCAAAGAAGAAAGCAACATTTTCTTCTGGTGTTTCTGGTAAGACACCATGACCGAGATTGAGAATGTGACCCCAATTGCCAGCTTTGCGAACGGTATCGAGAATGCGATCGCGGATAAACTGTTTAGAGCCGAATAGTACGCCTGGGTCAAGATTTCCCTGAACTTTTACTTGTTTACCTAATCTTGCTCGTGCATCTGCCATATCCACTGCCCAGTCTACACTGACAATATCAGCGCCAGATTGTGCCATTCTTTCCAACACACCCGCACTACCGCTAACTAGCAAAATCAAAGGTGTATCGGGGTGGGTTTGCTTGACTTGCTGGAAAACTCTCTGCTGATAGGGGAGAGCAAAGGTGTCATAATCTTGAGGACTCAATTGACCCGCCCAAGAATCGAACATTTGCACAACTTGGGCACCAGAATCGATTTGGTAGCGGGCATAGATGGCGATCGCATCTGCTAATTTAGCTAACAGTTGATGCAATATCGTCGGGTCGGAAAATGCCATGTTTTTGATGATGGAATAGGTTTTAGAGCCTTTTCCTTCAACTGCATAAGCTGCTAACGTCCACGGCGCACCCACAAAGCCCAACACCGTTGATTTATCGCCTACTTCCGAGCGCAGCGCTTGCAAAATGGTTTTGATAAATGGTAGAGCTGCTTCTGGTTCTAAAGGATGCAGACGATCAATTTGTTCTTGAGTGCGGAGGGGCGAGTGAATGATTGGCCCTTTACCTTCGGCGATATCCATGTCAATGCCCAAACCAGGTAATGGGGTGACAATATCAGAAAATAAAATTACTCCATCTGGTTGGAAAGCTCTCCACGGTTGCAAGGAAACTTCAATTGCTACATCTGGAATTTCCGAGCGATCGCGAAACGAAGGATACTTCTCTCTTAAGTCTCGATATGCTTTCATATATCGTCCCGCTTGTCGCATCATCCAAACAGGGGGACGATCTACTACTTCACCACGAGCAGCCCGTAAGAGATGAGGAGTCGTTGAAGAAACACCCATTTATTACTTCACCCTAAGTCACAATTTTTATGCCACTGTTTAGCTTATCATTCCGGGATTACGCTTTTTCAGCAGGTTTGGAGTAAAAGGGGAGTGGGGAGTGGGGAGTAGGGAGTGGGAAATAGGATAAAACAGGAATCAATATTGAATTGAGGATTGGGCATTGGGAGTTGGGAATTGGGCATAGGGCATGGGGCATTGGGCATTGGGCATTGGGCATTGGTCAATAATCAATAGTTCTTCTTCCCCTACTCTCTCATCCCCCTCATCCCCCTCATCTCCCTCATCTCCCTCATCCCCCACTCCCCACTCCCCACTCCCCACTCCCCTAACTCCTATGCAAACTGACTCTAACAGTCCCGATCATGTTGCATCTGCTAATAACGAGCCTAACCCAGGAAAGTTTTTGATTCCGCGATCGCAGCGACAGAGGTTCTTTATTCAGTTTACCTTAATGACCCTGATCGGATGGGTTGTGGGTGGCGTTGCCAGTATCGCCTTAGAGAAAATTATTCTCCAGAGTTTCTCACCTGGCGTTGCTATCCAACCACAAACATGGGGCATTTTGGTCAGAAGTCTCAGTAACGTTGTATTTGCCGTGATTTTCGCTGCCGACCAGAGCCTGATCCTTTACCGATATTTACCGGGTTGGCAGTGGATATTTGCTACTAGCGTCGGTTGGCTAATTGCCAACGGTGTTTCTACAGCCTGGATTAACTACATTTCAAGCATTGCCTCATCATCTCTTGAAGATACTTTGATTTTGGGATTTCTATCTGCGATCGCATATATAATTTCTGGAATTTGGCTGGGTATTTGCCAATGGCTAGTATTGAGGCGATATACAGCAGGTATTTGGTGGTGGAATTTTTTACCCTCAATTTCTTTCTTATTAATTAGTATTTTGGTTTGGTTACTTTTCGTTCTACAAAGCTTGATTCCAGAAGCCAACCGTAATTTTATATTGTATTGGAGTGGACAATTATTTACAGCAATAATTCTGGGAATTATACCAGCAATTGGCTTATGTACTTTGAAAAAAAATTCACATCACCGTACATAAATTACGAATAGGACTTACGCAAAATATCTCTCAAACTCTGATTTCTCTGTGTCCTCTGCGCCTCTGTGGTTCGTTATTCCGTAACTTGTGCGTAAGTCCTAATAAATTACGAATTATGAATTTTTAATATTCCCTGATCAGCATCTAAAGTTACTTCTACACCCACTGGTAAGGCTGCATTCGGGGTATCATGACCAAAAGGTAGATGAGAGACAACAGGAATCCCCAAATCGCCTAAGCGATCGTGCAGAACTTCTTCCACACTAAAACTAGGCACATTTGGCGGGGCTTGACACCGAGTAAAACCCCCTAAAGCAATCCCCCGAAGTTTTGATAAAGAACCACTTAAACGCCACTGTGTTAGCATTCTGTCAATGCGGTAGGGTGGTTCTGTGACATCCTCAAGTGCCAAAATCACACCATCAAAATTTGGTTGCATTGGTGTATTTAAAAGATGAGTTGCGACTGTGAGATTTCCTGGTAGCAAAATGCCAGTCGCAATCCCGCCACCCCAACCATAACCTTTGAGAGGTTCGAGAGATCGCCCTTCTAGCCAATCAAACAATCGCTCGATTGACCAATCTGGCTCATCGGCGAGAGTTGTCATCACTGGGCCATGAACGCTGGAAATCCCTACGTTATAAAGGCTCCACAAAAGGGCGGTGATGTCAGAAAAGCCAATCAACCACTTTGGAAGTTCTGAGTTTTGTTGCCAATGCCAGTTTTCTAAGATGCGGGTGCTACCAAAACCACCTCTGGCACAGAGGATACCGCGACAATCTGGATCTTGCCATGCTGCTGCTAGCTGGTTACGACGTTCTTCATCTCTGCCTGCTAAATAGCCCCATTTATCATCTATCTTTGGGCTGATTTCTACTTGATAGCCACGCGATCGCCAGATTTCTAAACTCTGTTCAAACGGCTCAAATTCTCGTAAAGCCCCACTGGGCGCAATAACTCGTAGCAAGTTACCAGGTTTTAGAGGTGCTGGCAGAATTTTAGATTTCATCTAGATTACAGGGAATCCCAAATTGAGTCGAGGTTTGCTTGGGCTTGTTTGAGTGCTGTTTCTGGAGAAGCGCCTAACATGGTGGCTTCGATGGCTCGACCTAAACTGTCAGATAAACGACTATAGCCAGGAATGATTGGTCGAGAACCTGCTACAGGCATTTGGTCAATAAAGACTTTTAAGACAGGTTTTTGCTTGAGAAATTCTTGATAAGCCTGACTTTGGGCAGATTTGAGGTTAACTGGCAAAAAACCTGTCCCCATACTCCATTCTGTTTGGAATTCTTCACTCAAGACATACTCTAAAAATTTCAGTGCAGCTTGCTCTCTTGCTGGTGTGGTCTTCATCAAATACATATTTCCAGTAGCTGTCACCGTCGTCGGCTTCAGATTTGCAGGTATAGGGAATGCATTAAAGTCAACATTGGACTTCATTATATAAGTCCAAGGGCCTGTGATTTGCATAGCAACCCGACCTGCCATAAAAGCGTCTTCTTCATAACCTCGCTCTGGGGAAGAAAGAGTTGCTGAACCATCTTTTAATAGGTCTTGCCAAAATTGTAAGGCTGCGATCGCACCGGGATTCATCAAATTTGGGCGATTATTTGTCACAACTTCTCCGCCAGCGCTCAATAAAAAGGGGAACCAACTAAAGACAGTCCATTCTTCCTTTCCTAAAGGCAGTAACATTCCGTACTGTTCAGGTCGATTATCGCCATTCCGGTCTATGGTTAATTTTTTGGCGACTTCCCTCAACTCTTCCCAAGTCTGAGGAATTTGGGTAATTCCCGCAGCTTGGAAAAGTTTAGGTCGGTAAAAAATGCCCAGATTGGCCGTGTAAAGTGGGATTGACCAAAGATGACCATCTAATTTTAATTCCTCCCATAAGTTGGGGCTAATTTCCGACTTCACTGGCAATTTATCCAGCCATTCTTCTAAAGGTCGAATTGCCCCTAATTCCATAAACTGACCTGTCAATTGAGGATCGAATGACAGAATATCTGGAGGCGCATTGCCCACAACTGCTGTTAATATTTTTGGCAATTGGGGTTGACCGATGAAGATAGATTCTACCTGAACATCAGGATGAGTCTGATTAAATTTATCTACTAGTTTGTCAAACACATCCCGATTACTAGGGGGATTGATTGATTGCCATAAACTCAGATGAATTACTCCGTCATTTTTCTGGACTGTCCCCTGACAACTATATAAGAATATGAAAAATATACTCAGAATAATTCCCATCAGCAAAAGCCGCCAAGCAGAATTGGTCAACTGGCGGTAAAAACTCGGAATTTTCGATTGAAAAAGGGTAATTATCATGCAAGTTTTTAAGGTGAAATAATACTTTGCTTCAATGGTTTTATTGAATTTAAAAAAATATCGGCGTGTAAATACATAAAAATTTAATTACAATTATTGATTTTATCCATATTTTTATATTTAAAAATATCTCCTTTATATCCAAGATTATCTAAAATCCAGCAACTAAGGCAATTTTTATCAAAAAATCTCTCTAATTTAGAAAATATTGCTCAAATATACTATATTTCTCCGTATATTTACGAGTGCAAATAAGTAAAACTAGTATATATTTATTCTATATAGAATACGTTTATTTACTTGGCACACAAATTTGATGGTAAATTCTACCACGCCTTTTTTCTTAAGTAGCTTTTTAGAAAATTCATTTCACTTCAAGCATCATCTACAAGATTTTTTACATTTAGATTCAGAAACCATAGAGACAAAGTTAGCAGCAAAACAAGATGAAATAAAAAACTTAGGACACAAAGATTTTAATTGGCAAGAAGCAAGTGCTTTCTATCGTGATCAAGTAGGAGAACTTTACTTATTTGAATTGGGGGCTTGGCATCTGTCAAGTCATGAATATATAGGAGATACCTTGCGGTTGATTGCAGATTATGCCCAAGGTCGAGTGTTAGATTTTGGTGGTGGAATCGGAACTCATACCCTTGGCGCTGCTCTTTCTCCACAAGTGGAGCAAGTGATTTATTATGATATTAATCCGATAAATCGTGATTTTGTTCAGTATCGAGCTGAGAAAATGGGACTGGATAAAAAAATAATTTTTGCTGTGGAAATGCCTGCAAAAGAGAAATTTGATACAATTTTGTGCTTTGATGTTTTAGAACATCTGTTAGATCCTAGCCAGCAGTTATTACAATTTTATCAAGCTTTGAACTCTGAAGGTAAGATGATAGTGAATTGGTATTTCTTTAAAGGTTTTAATCAAGAATACCCTTTTCATTTAGATGATCCGAAAGTAGTAGAAATATTTTTCCAGACACTTCAGAGTCACTTCTTAGAAGTTTTTCGCCCTTACCTGATTACAACTCGCTGCTACCGGAAGCAGAGTTGAATTTAGTTTTATATCTTTTGGGTGGAGCCATAGCGAAAGCCAATAAGTACGTTGTTTAGATGAAAATATGATCTTTATGAAAATATGTTAACGGTGAAAATGTACCATAAATTATTATTTATGTCTACCCCAATGGGTGCGTTAGGTTCAGGATTGGGAGGCGGAGTAGAGTTGACCCTATCTAATATTGCTATAGAGATGCTGCGGCGGGGACATAAATTAGAAATTGTTGCACCGCAAGGATCTATCAGTAATTCATTGCCTATTAAAGAAATTCCCGGAGAACTAATACAGATACCAGCGCAAAATCAGAGTCGTAGTGATCCGATTTTTCTGCATAAAAATTCTGTTTTAGCGAATATGTGGGATTATGCTCGCCAAGTGCAAGCAGATTATGATTTGATTGTTAATTTTGCTTATGATTGGTTGCCATTGTATTTAACACCATTTTTCAACTGTGCGATCGCACATCTGATCAGCATGGGTTCTTTGACAGATGCAATGGATGAAATTATTGAACAAGTAGCAATCAATTTCCCGAATACTATCGGTGTTCACAGTCAAACACAGGCGGCAACTTTCACATTTGCAAAACGGTGTATTTGTCTACTAAATGGTTTGGATTTATCTATTTATCAATTTTGTCCCAAACCAACTCAGAGCTTGGCGTGGGTAGGTAGGATAGCTCCTGAAAAAGGACTAGAAGACGCAGTAGCAGCAGCAGAAATCACCGGGATTACACTGAAAATATTCGGATTAAAACAGGATGTATCTTACTGGGAAAAGATTTGTCAAGAATACCCTGATGCTCCCATAGAATATGTCGGATTTTTACCAACAGTTGAGCTACAAAAAGAGTTAGGCCAATGTCGAGCAGTTTTAGTAACTCCTCGTTGGATAGAAGCATTTGGAAATGTCGCAATAGAGGCGCTTGCTTGTGGAGTGCCTCTAATTGCTTATCGTCGGGGTGGTTTAACAGAAATTGTTCAAGAAGGCAAAACTGGTTTTTTGGTGGAACCTGATAGTGTCCCAGGTTTAGTAGAAGCAATTAAGCATTTGGATGAAATTGATCGCCAAGCTTGTCGCCAGCAAGCAGAAACTTTATACTCTTTAGAAGCTATGGGCGATCGCACCGAAGAGTGGTTTCAAAAAATTCTGATAAACTGATAGAGTACTGATTTCGTTTAACTTAGATAAACTGAAAGGAAACATTTGCAGTTAAAGGCTGTGGTAGTGGTTTTCCTTGTGCTTGGTAATCTTCAATCAAAAGTTCCAGCACTTCCTCACCATTATTGAGAGCATCAGCGTAGGTATTTCCATGAGTGTATAAGGGCCAAACTCAGGTAGGCTGACAATGTACTTTTTATCTCAATACTGTTCAGTTAAGGCTAAAAGTCTTTGTGAAAGTTAATTTTTTAACGAACCGCAGAGGCGCAGAGAACACAGAGAGAGAGAAAGAGAGAGAAGGAAGAAATGCTTAACTGAACTGTATTGCTTTTTATCTTCCATCGACCACTGAATTACAATACTATATTGTGGTTTCATTCATGTTCAGTGCTAGCTTTTTGCGGCAAAAGATAAATACCCCCAGAGATTAAAGTCAGGGTAACAGAAACCCAAAAGGTAATCACAGAGGGAATTTGCCACACTTCCGGTAGAGGTGCAATCAAAAGCGCGATCGCAACTATTTGACTAACAGTTTTGAGTTTACCCCAAATATTCGCCCCGGTAATTGTCGTTTGATTTACTCGCCAACCTGCGATCGCTAATTCCCGCGCTAAAATCAGAAACACTCCCCAAGCTGGCACTTTTCCTAGTTCAATAAAAACCAGCAACGGCGCAAGTACCAACAATTTATCCACTAAAGGATCAAGAAATTTACCCAAGTCAGTAATTTGGTTGAGTTTCCGCGCCAAATAGCCGTCTAACCAATCAGTCAATGCAGCAATCAGAAAAATCGTTAAACATATCCACTTAGCTTGAGGTGTGGGATTATATAAACCGTAAAGCAGAAATGGTATCCCTAATAAGCGAGAGAAAGTAATCCAGTTGGGTATGCTCATAGGGAATTCAAAAATCAAAGTTAACAAGTGTAAAGCAACAAGCAGCCAAGCAAATATGCAAAATCTATGCAGATTAGTGTATCTGAGTGTGCTTGCGTGGGAAAATCTGTTTTCTGTAGCTCTCTTAAAATAATACTATGACTGAACAAACAGACTCCCAATTCCGTATCGAACGCGATTCGATGGGCGATCGCCAAATTGCTAGTAGCGTTTATTACGGCATTCAAACGCTCCGGGCAATCGAAAACTTCCCAATTAGCGGACTAAAGCCTTTATCTACTTACATAGATGCTGGAATACTAATTAAAAAAGCTACAGCAATTGTGAATGCTGAACTGAATTGCATTCCCCAAGATATTAGTCAGGCGATTGTGCAAGCAACTGATGAAATCCTGGCTGGGAAATTCCGGGATCAATTTGTCGTGGATGTTTATCAGGCGGGTGCTGGAACATCTCACCACATGAATGTCAACGAAGTTCTCGCAAATCGCGCCCTAGAAATTCTTGGTGAAGAAAAGGGCAATTATAAACGTGTTAGTCCCAATGATCATGTTAATTATGGGCAGTCTACCAATGATGTGATTCCTACGGCAATCCGCATTGGTGGATTATTGGCATTATCCAAGATATTACACCCAGCACTAGATGGGGCGATCGCATCTTTAGAAGACAAAGCTGTAGAATTTCAAGATATCGTCAAATCTGGCAGAACCCACTTACAAGACGCTGTACCAGTGCGTTTGGGTGAAAATTTTCGGGCTTGGGCGCAAATTCTTACAGAACATCAAAACCGGATTTACACCGCCTCTGGAGATTTGATGGTGTTGGGCTTGGGAGGTAGTGCAGCCGGAACGGGTTTAAATACTCATCCTCTGTATCGCGCCCGTGTAGTAGAAGTTCTCTCAGAATTGATTGAAACTCCTTTAGAACCTGCGCCCCATCTCATGGCAGCCATGCAAAGTATGGCATCATTTGTAAATGTTTCCGGTGCTTTACGCAACTTAGCGCAGGATTTAGTCAAAATATCTCATGATTTGCGACTGATGGATTCAGGGCCAAAAACAGGTTTAAAAGAAATTCAACTCCCGCCAGTGCAACCCGGTTCCTCAATTATGCCAGGGAAATATAACCCAGTCATGGCAGAGATGACATCAATGGTGTGTTTTCAGGTGATGGGTTACGACAGTGCGATCGCATTAGCCGCACAAGCAGGGCAATTAGAATTAAATGTGATGATGCCGCTGATTGCCTATAACCTAATTCACAGTATCGAAATTCTCGGCAATACCATCGCCGCACTCACCGAACGCTGCATCCAGAAAATTACTGCTAACCAGGAACGTTGTTTGGCTTATGCCGAAGGCAGTTTAGCTTTAGTAACCGCACTAAATACCCACATCGGTTATTTAAATGCTGCTGCTGTCGCCAAAGAATCTTTAGAAACTGGTAAATCCCTGCGCCAAATTGTTTTAGAACGAGGATTGATGAGTGAAACAGACTTAGCCACAGTCTTAAATCTAGAACAAATGAGTGGTATCTTACCGCTCAAAACAGAATAATAGGTTATGGGGCATTGGGCAATTCAATTTTGGATTTTGGATTAAATTTCAATTCTTTAATCCAAAATCTAAAATCTAAAATTCTCACTCCCTCATCTCCCCCATCTCCCTCATCCCCCACTCCCCACTCCCCTATCTATCCATGCAGACTCAAAAACCATCTGTCAGTCTCATTCGGGCTACATCCTACGAACGAGAAGCGTTACGGGAATCCTTAGTCATTCTCCTGGAACCTTTTGGAGGGATGGCAGCATTTGTAAAAAAAGGCGATCGCGTTTTACTCAAACCAAATCTACTTACAGGGACGCGTCCTGGTAAAGAGTGTATCACCCGTGCCGAACTAGTTTACGAAGTTGCCCAGATGGTAATTGAGGTTGGCGGTAAGCCGTTTTTGGGCGATAGTCCGGCTTTTGGCAGTGCCAAGGGCGTAGCAGTGGCAAATGGCTATCTGCCTATTTTAGAAGAACTCAATCTTCCCATTATTGATTTTCACGGTCAGCGTTACCAAACCATTAGTGACAATTTTAACCATTTGCGACTGTCTAAAGAAGCAATGGAAGCAGACGTAGTGATTAACCTACCTAAAGTGAAATCACATATGCAATTGACATTAACACTGGGCGTAAAAAACTTGTTTGGTTGCGTCCCTGGCAAAATGAAAGCTTGGTGGCACATGGAAGCCGGAAAAGACGCGAATAGATTTGGTGAAATGTTAGTAGAAACTGCCAGAGCAATTAATCCTAACTTAACCATATTAGATGGCATAATCGGTCATGAAGGCAATGGCCCCAGCAACGGCGAACCTCGCCAACTTGGTATTTTAGCAGCCGCATCAGATATATTTGCTTTAGATCGGGCAATGATAGAAATCCTCAATGTTTCTCCTGAACAAGTGCCTACAGTTGCAGCTTCCCAAAGATTAGGAGTTTGTCCAGAACTTGCTGCCATAGAGTTTCCGCATTTAAATCCTGACTTATTAAAAATAGAAGATTGGCGACTACCAGACAAGTTAATGCCCATCGATTTTGGTATGCCCCGCGTAATTAAGTCTACGTTTAAGCATCTTTACACCCGATTTATCAAGGAACCAATGAGTGTTTACGGAAGGGAGTAAGAATTTTAGATTTTAGATTTTAGATTTTAGATTAAAGAATTGAAATTTAATCCAAAATCGTCAATCCAAAATCCAAAATTGAATTGTCCAATGCCCAATGCCGAATTTGCAAGTGCAAACTTCGTTACAGCAATTTCATTTATTAGCAGAGTAATCTGTAATTACCCTCCGATTGCTTAACCAGACCGCCCTACTATAGTTAGTGGCGGTTTTTTTAGCCCCAACCCATCTCCTTTAGGACTTACGCAAAATATCTCTCAAACTCTGATTTCTCCGTGTCCTCTGCGCCTCTGCGGTTCGTTATTCCGTAACTCGTGCGTAAGTCCTATCCTTAATCAAGGAGAGGCAGAGTGGTTTCATACAAACAGAGAGAAAGACACAAACGAAATCTGGCGAGAATCCGTTACTCGTCTGTACCACCTGACAAAGCATTTTTACTCTACCTATATATAGATTGACAAAATTGCTGTGATATTACATAGATTTGAAAATTGAAATTCGGAAATATTTGTTTAGTGGTATCACTGAATTCATGCTGCACCACACAGTTGAGGTATCTGTATTTATTCGGTAGTTAGAGTGGTTACAAAAATCATTCCTACTAGTTTCTTCTTTGGTGTCAAATATTTTTGTGTATATCTACTATACAACAATCGAAAGCACCGATAGATATTCAGTGCTTTTGCGGTTTTGTATTCTGTATCACAAATTAGCAATTTCAGTAAAATGACCTTATCAAAGGCGTTGCAGAATGATATAATCATAAAGTATCGGACAAATACATTTTGCTAATTAATCTTTAAGTAGCGAAAAAATGTAATTTATGATGCTGTTAAAGTTGGCTTTGCGTATGCGAACCGTTACACCATACAGGGAAACATCTGAAAATATTAATCACAAAATAAAACATGATTTGTTGACTTGTAATTTGGTATTAAGAATTTCATGTATTAAAACGCTATCATGACAGTTGTAAAACTGGTTGAGCTTGTACAATGCTACACATTTTACAATTGAAAAATAGCTAAAATAGCATCAAGACTCTCACTGAGAGAGTAGACCTGCACAGTATTACGAATAACTTCAATTTTGTATGAATTCAAATAGCCAGTCTGCCAATTCTGCCGACACATATTCCCAACGTTTGGCAGACATTGTGGGAACTGCGATCGCTCTGTTAACTCTCACCCTACCCGTATTTGTCATCGCCCACTATTCTTCAACTAATGTTGAAAACAACCAGCAACCCCTGATTCAAAACCTACAAGGAAGTAAAGATTGATAAAGCTTCCCAGTAGCATTTCACCAGCAGGAGAGCTAGAAAAAAGGAGAAAACAGATTTTGAGACAATCTCTGTAAATTTGGCTTTAGTTTAATCAGCAAGAAGCTGAATCTGTATTATGTGACTCCAGGTTTCAGTTGTATTGACAGAATAGGGGCAGAAATTCCTCCCCCAGCAATCAAGGGCGGAGGATATCTCTAAATACCCTCTTGAATAAAGCGTTGCGAAGTTTCCTCGCAACGCTTTTTCCATTTTTTGGCTAATTCAAGGGAGATGAGGGAGATGAGGGAGAAATAACCAATGCCCAATGCCCAATGCCCCATGCCCTGGAATAAATACCTTGGGAAGAGATCCATATTGCCCTAAAATTCTACACGGGGAGCGAAGTTGAGTTCCCTGATGATTCACTGTTAGCGGAGGAGTTTTTTTGTGGACTTATCTCGTATTCCTGCCCAACCGAAACCGGGTCTAATCAACGTTCTGATTGAAATTACTGGTGGAAGTAAAAATAAATACGAATACGACAAGGAACTAGAAGCTTTTGCTCTAGACCGAGTACTTTATTCTTCGGTACAATATCCCTATGACTACGGGTTTGTACCCAATACTTTGGCTGATGATGGCGATCCCCTAGATGGTATGGTGATCATTGACGAGCCAACCTTTCCAGGTTGTGTGATTGCCGCACGACCGATTGGCTTTTTGGAGATGATTGACGGTGGCGATCGCGATGAGAAAATCCTTTGTGTTCCTGACAAAGATCCGCGCTACACTCAAGTAAAATCCCTGAAAGACATAGCCCCACACCGCTTAGATGAAATTGCCGAATTTTTCCGTAGTTATAAAAATTTGGAAAAAAAGGTGACTGAAATTCTCGGTTGGCAAGATGTGGACAAGGTTGCAGCTTTAGTAGAAAAATCCGTCAAAGCTTATAGAGGATAATAGAAGAGTTAAGAGTTAAGAATTAGGAGTTAAGAGTTATGAATTTTTATTCCTAACTCCTCACTCCTCACTTTTCACTCTAATAACTTTCGCTTGTTACGGATCGCAAAAACTGCCACTAATCCCAAACCAGAATGCAGCGTACTATCCTTTTGGCAAAAATTCATAACTGCACCCTCACAGGGGCGAATATCAACTACGTGGGTAGTATCAGCATTGATGAAATCCTTTTGGAAAAAGCTGGTATCTTACCCTATGAGCAGGTGCAAGTAGTTAATAGTGCCAACGGTCAGCGCTTTATTACCTATGCGATCCCGGCTCCAGCCTATTCAGGAGTCATTGAATTAAATGGGGGTGCGGCACGTCTGGGCATTATTGGCGATCGCTTGATTATAATGACTTACGGGCAGTTAACTCCAGAAGAGTTAAAAAGTTACTCTCCTACGGTAGTCATTGTGGACGAAAAAAACAGGCTGTTGGAAGTGCGGCGCTACGAT
Source organism: Nostoc sp. (assembly GCF_036917755.1). GTDB lineage: Bacteria > Cyanobacteriota > Cyanobacteriia > Cyanobacteriales > Nostocaceae > Nostoc. The sequence continues at coordinate 49,171 of NZ_JBALFC010000021.1, read as the reverse complement.
GACCTCCTCAGTAAGGTCTAATTTCAAAGAAAATGTCAAATTTTGAGTTGTCGGGTTCCCAGAGCTACATAAGAGAAAAGTCAGCTACCATGCCAAGTAGTCCAGCAAGTGAATTTATCGTGCAATTCTGGGGTGTAAGAGGTTTGATTCCCACTCCAACTAGCAACACCAATCATTATGGTGGTAATACCGCTTGTGTAGAAATGCATGTAGCTGGGAAACGCTTGATTTTTGATGGCGGTACTGGCTTACGCATACTGGGTAAAACTTGGCAACAAGTACAAGAGCCACTAGAAGCCCATTTATTTTTTACCAACTGCCAAGCAAATCGGATTCAAGGGTTTCCCTTTTTTGCTCCGGCATTTATTGGGGAAAATTGTTTTCACATTTACGGCACAGCTGCCTCAAATGGAGCCTCAATCAAACAATGTCTGTATGACCAGATGCTCCAGCCACACTTTCCTTACCCTTTACAGGTAATGCAGTCGGAATTGCAGTTTTACAATCTGACTCCAGACAGTGAGGTAAAGCTAGATGATGTCACCATTACAACTGCATTAATCAATCAAACTCAGCGTTCAGTTGGCTACCGAGTTACTTGGCAAGAGTATAGTGTTGCTTATGTCACCGATTTGCACCAGAATGCAGATCAAGTGGAGCGAGAGCGGATTTTACAGTTTATTAAAGGCGTTGACTTGCTGATTGCCAATGCCACTTACACTCCCCCGACATCTCACAATCATGACTCTGCTGATTTACTCTGGCAAGCTGCGGTGAATGCGGCTCTGAATGCTAGTGTCCAACGGCTAGCCATTTCTCATCATCACCCAGATGACCATGATGATTTTCTCGACCAGGTTCAAGTCGATGTTAAATCTGCTTTTCCTCAAGCCATACTAGCCCATGAAGGTCTAGTATTAGCTGTTGGTAAGTGATTTAGACACGATCAAGTTTCTAAGAGCAGTTGATAGTCTAATTCGATCATGAGTACTCTAGAACAAGTGCTGAAAGACGCTTTGCAACTTTCCTCCGAACAGCAAGAAATGCTGATCAAGATTCTCCAAAACCGCCACCACGAAAATCGTCGTGCAGAAATAGCGGCGGATGCTCAACAAACCCTAGCTGATTTTCATACAGGTAAATTTCGGCATCAGTCAGCCCAAGATGTTATTTCAGCATTACGCCAGTCTTTAAACGAACCGGAGAAATGAGACTGCTAGTTTTGACCCCAAAATTCAAACGAGCATTCCGTAAGTTTGTGAAGCGAAATGCTGAACTCCAGCAACGCATTGAAGACACGCTTCAAGAAATGGAAGCAGACGTATTTGCCCCAGCCTTGGGCACCCACAAACTGAGTGGCAAACTCGACGGTCTTCAGTCCTGCTCTTGCGGCTATGATTGTCGTGTTGTCTTCTCAATTGAACTGGATGCAGAAACGAATAGTGAAGCCATTGTTCTGCTCGACATCGGGACGCATGATGAAGTTTATTAACTGTGTCGTGATATGACTAAGCGGAACCAGCGAGCAGTATTCCTGGAGCGATCGCACCCTTTGATAACCTAACGATTACGGCAACTCTCATTACTATGCCAAACTTTGATGCTGTCATTAAACGCATAGCTGACAATGGTTTTCCCATCTAGGCTAATTGTGAGATTGTCAATCCTAGACTTATGCCCATACAGTACACAAAGCTGCTGCCTATTCTCTAGATCCCAAACTTCAATTTCGTTAATATTGCCAACGGCAAGCAGTGAACCATCAGGTGTCATAGCACTATGAGGCATATCCGAATCAGGTTCGCGCTGGCTGATGCCAAGTGTATAAAGGAATTCCGTAGTTTGTATATCCCAAATGGCAACGGTCGTTTCTTCACTAGGTTTGTCCCTTTGTGCCACACCAGCAATGATTTGACCATTTGGGCGAGTTGCAACTGCATCAAGCCAATGCCTACAAATACAATTGGGGGAATGGAGGGAAGAATTTGAAGGTAGGGCATTAAATGTGCTGAGAACTTGCCCATTTTGCCAATCCCAAACTTGAGTTAGGAGATCAAATGCTTGAGCTACCAAAATACTACCATCTGGGCTGGGTAGTAAACAGCGAATTGGAAGATATGCATTTGCAAATAGCAAGGTGCGGAGTAATTGTCCCGTTGAGGATTCAATAACATTAATCTCAATCGTGGCATTCGTACCATAAGGAGCTTTGCATGTGGCTGAAAATAATACTTTTCCATCGGGAGTAAATGCTAAAGCACTGGAATCTCCTTGAAAAGAGATGAGTTCCTCTCCTGTCCAAAAGTCATAGGTTCGGAGATTGCCATAGCTATCATCACTGATGATGGTTTTCCAGTCTGGATTTACCAAAGTATTAAAGTGACCATACCGATCTCCATGCAGTCCAAATGAATGGTTGCTATTCCCAGTCGTTAAATCCCAAACCTTGACAAGATTGTGAAAACAGCCTACCAGAAGAATTCCATCTGGGCTTAAGCTCAAGCTGTTTAAGTACTCTGAATGAGGTTCATCAAAGGTATGGAGACATCGAAACATAAACAGACTCTAGAAAAGAGTTCAGCGATAATAAATTTTTTAAATTACATATTTGGGTGGAAAAGAAGGTAGAATCGGGAAATCTACCTCATTGGGCTGCTGCCGCTAGTAAACGAGGCGGAGCCTCACAGGGCGCATTCCCAGCCAGAGGCTGGGAACGAGAGAAAGCTTTTCTAGACTGTCTAATATTCTTAAGTTGACACCAATAACAAATGTGTGCTACGAAGCATTTTGCAACTCAGCTGTGCGTATTGAAAGCTGCTGTGTTTGATTACCTCGTTGCACTTTCACCTGTAATACTTGACCAAGACGACTGTCTTCTACAAAGTTCTGCAATTGTTCAGCAGTGGTAATAACTTTACCATCAACTTGCAGAATTACATCCCCGCGCCGGATACCCGCAGATGCAGCTGGAGAATTGGGGACAACTCGCATCACAAAAACACCATTAATTTCTGGTATCTGAATCGGAGAGTTGGGATCGGTGTTATTTTCCTTGGCAAGTTCGGGTGTCAAAGTTAGCATTTGCACGCCTAGATACGGGTGAGCAACTTTACCATCACGTTGCAGTTGCGCGGCGATCGCTTTGGCTTTATCAATGGGAATCGCAAACCCAATACCCATCGCATCAGGACGAATGGCTGTGTTAATGCCAATCACTTCACCTTGGCCATTTAATAGTGGCCCGCCAGAGTTACCAGGGTTAATCGCGGCGTCGGTTTGTATAAAATCCAAACGTTTGTCACTTATGCCGACTTGGGCGCTAGAACGTTTGAGAGTACTGACAATTCCCAAGGTAACGGTGTTATCAAATCCTAAAGGATTACCAACTGCGATCGCCCAGTCTCCTACTTGGACATTAGTGGAAGAACCCAAAGGCGCGACTGGCAAATCGTTACCAGCCTCAATCTTGACTACTGCCAAATCTGTGACTTCATCAATGCCTTTAACTTTTCCTTCAAAGGTGCGGCCATCTTTGAGTCGGACTGTTACTTTATCAGCCTTATCGACCACATGAGCATTAGTCAGAACTAACCCGCTCTTGTCAATAATGAAACCTGAACCTAAACCGCGCAACTGCTGCTCAGAAGGCATCTGTTGGGAGAAACCGTCACCAAAAAACCGACGGAAAAAGGGGTCTTCCGAAAATGGATCAACGCGACGAGTAATTGTCCGCTCAGTATCAATGCGGACAACTGCTGTGCCGACGCGATTCACTGCTGCTGTGACAAAGCTAGTGCTACCGATCGCAGCAGTGGCTGGTGATTGCCGTTGGACAGTTAGTTTTGAAGTATCAAAGGTATCAAAAGCAGTTACTCTGGCTGCTGGTTCGGCTTGGGAGGGCAACACCTGCAATGTACTAACCATTAGCACAACTCCGAGCGCGATCGCTAAAACATGAGTAGTAAGTTGACGTAGAGATCGGTATATTTTGGGAAATCGCATAATCACAGCCAACATTCTTATAAGCCTAATTGTTGCTTAGTCGTGACAAATCTATATATAGTTATTTTTACCAAGATAAACTAACTTTTGAACAAGATTTCATTCCGACTAGTTGCGCCTAGCTGGGGTAAAGAGTTGATCACTGAGTGGGGAGTGATGGCAGCAGGAACGGTTGGAGATACTTGTAATTGTTTGATAACACTTTGCAATAGTTGGTCTTGTCCAGTCCGCAAACCCCCGACATTTGTGCCACGGTTGATAATCGCAAACCACACTAAACCGCGATCGCGTGTGGGCATCACTCCCGCCAAAGCGCTCACATCTCGGAGAGTGCCAGTTTTGATCACAGTCGCCAGGGGAATGTGTCTGGAGTGCAGTGTGCCCCGGTGATCAAATCCAGACATGAGGAACAAGTCAGCTAGATTCAGTTGATGGCTAGATGCCTCAATTTGAATAGCCATCAACATGGCACAGATAGCCCTGGGGGAAATGCGATTTTGAGGCCCCAGTCCAGAACCATTGATTAACTGAATTTCCTGTTGTGGCACCCTCGCAAGGTTGGCGGCGGTTGACTGCACCACATTTGCTCCCCCTACTGAGTCTGCCAGCATCTCTGCCATATCATTGTTACTGTAAACGTTCATCTCCTTAATTAGTTGTTTCAAGGGCAACGAACGATGACGCAGTAACAAAGTTTGTTGAGAATTTGGTTGTGCCTCAACTTTCACCCCACCTGCAATCAGAACTTGAGGCTTAGGTGTTCCCTTGGGCATAATTGAGTACGTGTAAATAGCGGGGCGGCCCCAAGTTGCCCGATTTAGTGTTTGCTTGAGCATTAGACCCGCTAGCATCGGCTGACGTTGGAAATTCATGGCAAAACTGCCAGTAATGAGCAAATTTCCCTTTACCTGCTTGATGCCCATTTTATTCAGAGTATTACCAAGAGCGATCGCTTCTTCCCAAACAAACAAAGGATCGCCACGGCCTGTAATTACCAAATCGCCCTGCACAACTCCATTTACCACTGGCCCAGTGACGCTGACCAAAGTATCAAATTGGTAATCTGGCCCCCAAGTTTTCAAAGCAACTAATGTCGTGGCAATTTTGGTTAAGGAGGCAGCCGGCAGAGGTGTTGTACCTTGGTGATTTGCCATCAGCATCGGCCCTGACTGCATCCAAATTCCCTGACTCTGGGCTAGATTTGGCGCCACCACTTTTGATGTGATCAGCTTTTTCAGATATTCCTGCACCGTAGTCGCCCCAGCTGGATTGGGATCAGGGGCAAGAACCAAACCAGGGCTACTTTGCCAAGTCAATGCATCTAAGGCATCTAGTGGCTTGATTTGTACCCCGGCCATTTCCAGCCAGAGCGACACCAAACCTGAACCCAATAATTCCAGCATATTTTATTCCTCTGTTAGGATTCTGATACGTTGTTTCCTGTGCTAATATACAAGCTTTTTTACGATAATCAGTATTGAGTCATAATAACTGCTGTTTTTCTGATCTGTAAGTAGGGGTGAATTATATTGTTTTCGTGGCTCCTTTGACCGAAGGGGGCAAGGGGAAAAAGCAAAAAACCCCTTGTCCACACGGTTTTTTAAAGCAGTGAATTCATTTATCAGTCATCAAAAACCTAACCGCCCAGACTAGGCTGGGCGGTTAGGTTTTTATCTTTTTTCAGGTTTACATGTAGCCGCAAGCAGTCAATTGTCTCTGAGGATTAAAACAAGTCGCAAGTCGCAAGTAAGTTTTGTGACGGGGATTTAGCGAGAAACGCGGTCTTGGGCTTTGCCCAAGTGGAGCGATTTCTCAAGACAGACCCCGACCCAAAACGTTCTGGCAATTGATAGCAGGGGACTTAAACTCCTAAACTTAGTTAATATTAGCTTTGATCCAAGCGCAGTACTGCCATAAACGCTTCCTGGGGTACGTCCACAGTACCAACAGATTTCATCCGCTTTTTACCTTTTGCTTGCTTCTGCAAAAGTTTCTTCTTGCGGCTGATGTCACCACCGTAGCACTTGGCTAGCACATCTTTCCGCAAGGCGGGAATGTGTTCGCTGGCGATAACTTTACTGCCAATAGATGCTTGAATTGGCACTTTAAATTGATGGCGAGGAATTAGTTCCTTGAGTTTTTCTGCCATTGCCCGCCCGACGTTGTAAGCTTTATCTCGATGCACAATCATCGCCAAGGAATCCACCGGATCGCCGTTAATCATGATATCCAGCTTCACCAGAGGATTTTCACGGTAGCCAATCAGGTGATATTCCATGCTGGCATAACCGCGCGATCGCGACTTCATCTGATCAAAAAAGTCAGTCACAACCTCCGCCAAAGGTAGCTCATACGTAAGTGTAGTTCGTCCTTGGGCGAGATATTTCATATCCTTAAAGATACCACGGCGATTTTGTGACAACTCCATCAAGCTGCCCACATAGGTTTCCGGCGTAATCATCTCTACTTGGACGTAGGGTTCTTCAATTTTTTCGCGCTCGTTGGGAGAAGGTAAGCGGCTGGGATTATCGATGTACAGTTCCTCACCTTTCAGGGTAATCACCTTATAAACCACCGAGGGGGCTGTAATGATTAAATCTAGGTTATATTCTCGCTCTAGACGTTCCTGGACAATTTCCATGTGCAGCAAACCCAAGAACCCGCAACGGAAACCAAACCCCATCGCGCTCGAAGTTTCTGGTTCGTAGTGCAGCGCTGCATCGTTGAGTTCGAGCTTTTCCAGGGCTTCCCGCAAGTCTTCAAATTGGTCAGCATCAATGGGGAACATCCCACAATAAACCATTGGCTTCGCTTCTGCATAACCTGGTAAGGGTGACTCTGCTTTCGCCTTACTTAGGGTAATTGTATCTCCCACCCGTGCATCGGCTACAGCTCTAATTGCCGCTCCCAAATAGCCTACTTCCCCAGCGTGCAGTTCTTCAACTTGCTTTTGAGTGGGAGAAAGGACGCCTAACTCATCAATTTCAAATTCTTTACCAGATGCCATTAAATGGATGCGATCGCCTTTTCTCACGGTGCCATCCATCACCCGGAAATACACAATTACTCCCCGGTAACTGTCGTAATAGCTATCAAATATTAACGCTCGTAAACGTTCATTTATCGTATTGGGCGGTGGCGGTATCCGCTCGACAACTGCTTCTAAAATCTCAGCAATACCAATTCCTTCTTTGGCAGAGGCCAAAATCGCCCCACTGCAATCTAGACCGATAATTTCTTCAATTTCGCCAATTACCCGTTCTGGTTCTGCCCCTGGCAAATCGATTTTATTCAAAACCGGGATAATTTCCAGGTTACTCTCTAACGCTAAATATACATTTGCTAAAGTTTGCGCCTCCACACCTTGGGACGCATCCACTACTAACAACGCTCCTTCACAAGCAACAAGAGAGCGGGAGACTTCATAAGAGAAATCCACATGTCCTGGAGTATCAATTAGGTTCAGCACATACTGCTGACCATCCTTAGCTGTGTAGTTCATCCGGGCAGCTTGCAGCTTAATTGTAATGCCGCGCTCCCGTTCCAGATCCATATTATCGAGAAACTGTTCCTTCATCTGCCGGTCTGCAACAGTGCCAGTAGCTTGCAGCAAGCGATCGGCGAGGGTTGATTTCCCGTGGTCGATGTGAGCAATAATACAAAAATTGCGAATGCGAACTGCGGGAACGTCAGTCATATACTATCTTTGCCTTAGCAGCAACCAAAGTTAAAAGAGCAATTTACTTAATGTATTTTAATGCTTTCTTAGCCAAGACGCTCCTAGCTTTTAGTGGGGAGTGGGGAGATGAGGGAGATGAGGGAGATGGGGGAGATGAGGGAGTAAAGAATAGTGAATAAATTCTTCCCAATGCCCCATGCCCAATGCCCCATGCCCCATGCCCCATGCCCCATGCCCAATGCCCCATGCCTCATGCCCAATGCCCAATGCCTCATGCCCAATGCCCAATGCCCCTCTTCACCCCATCTTTAGCTTTGGATCTAAATAGGTGGACTTTTAAGAATATTATGAAAGTCTATTTGTCGCTGCTAGTATTCAACAGCTAGGAGCGTACAATGAATGTAAATAAGTACATGTAGGGATCATGTAGGGATCAGGGGCAATTGCGACTCGTAATTACCCATAATCGCCGATTTATCGACAAAACTTCTAGAGCCATTGTTTAGTCAGTTATATGAAAAATGCGATTTGAAACTTAAGGCTGTTACTTTAGTGCTATTTCGGGGAACTATGTAATTGTGCCCTTGAAGGTTTTTCAGTGAATTAGCCCAAATGATCAATATAACTACTTCACAAAGCTTTAGACAAAACCAATTCAGAGTATATAAACCTATGAATATGCAAGAGAAAACTGCCGAAGCGGAAAACACACGAGCCGAAAAGGTAGAAATTGCTGTCCGCCTAGACTCCAAGTTACTAGAGCAAATTCAGCATCTCACCAATGACCCAAGTAAAGTGATTGAGGTGGCGATTCGCCAGTGGTTGCGGGGTGAAATCCTCAGAGATGATGAATTGACGCGTACCCCTGTGCGTACCCCCGTTCCTCCTCGCGGTGAATGGAACGATTGATGCCATCAGTCAACTGTCAATACAACTTAAAAAAAGTGAAGTTTGCCAATCTGGATTTCAAAATACCAAGAAATACTCAATAAAAAACGAAAAAGCTGTAAAAATTTATGCAAAAATTTGAGCAGCTTTAAGAAAATTACGGTCGGATACCTTTTGTCTATCCAACTCAATTAATGACTATTACTGCCAATTCCCAATTGCCGAATGTATTTTCCCAAAATCTGGAATCTATTACCAGTAAAACTGATGGCTCATTACCAACTCTAGGAGCCGAGTTGGTATATACGCAAGATGGGGCAGGGCGCTATCTAACTTTTTGTTGGCAGCACAGCGAACTCCTGGGGTTAAATGCCGAAAAGATAGTTGACGAACTTAACCAGACCCAAACTTTTGCCCCGGTGGATAAGGTTACTTATTTGGAACGATTGCACCGAATTTTGATCAGTTTGGTGCCAGAAAGGTTTCAGTGTTGGTTTAGCTACCACCAGGAATTATTTGAGTTGGACTTAGTGATTAGTCCGATTATGCCGAGTTTGGGAACGGCTGCCACTACAGTTTTAGTGATGGGACGGTTAGTGCAAGCGACACTCAACAAAAAACAAGTGGGTGTGGCATCAAAAACGCCCACACAAATAGAGTTGGCAATACGTTCACAGCAACACCAAAAACTGATAAATCGGATTACCAGAAATATTCGGCGGACATTGGATTTAGATATTATTTGGCAGCAAACAGTTGACAGTTTGGGGAAAGCACTGCGCCTACATCGCTGCATTATTTGTCCTTATCAGCCCTCTAGCTCAAAAGTGGAGGTGAAGGCTGAGTATCGCCAGCCAGAACTCAAATCAATGCTTGGCTTAGAAATAGATATAGCTTCTGAGCCTGCCTTTGCTCAGGTCTTGGCAACCCTAGAACCAGTTGTGATGGAAGTGGCTGGATACACAGAGTCTGGACGGCAGAAAACTTTGGTGATTGCGACTTGCTATCAAGACCAGGCGAATGGATTGGTTGCCTTGAATTGGCAGGATGAATGCTACACATTAACAGAATCGGAATTAGAACTGGCAAAAGAAGCAGCAGATCAATTGGGAACTGCGATCGCACATGCTACTTTATATAAAGAATTAGAAGCAGCACGTCAAAAAGCCGAAGAAGCTTCCCGCCTGAAGAGCGAATTTCTGGCTAATGTATCCCATGAAATTCGTACCCCCCTCAATGGCATGATAGGCTTCTTGAAGCTAATTTTAGAAGGGATGGCAGATGACCCAGAAGAACAAAACCAATTTTTGGCAGAAGCTCACCACTTATCGATACATCTGCTGAATATCATCAACGATATTTTGGACATTGCCAAAATCGAAGCTGGCAAAATGGAGCTAGTTTACGCTCCAGTCAAGCTAGATGAGCTATTCAGTGCTGTAGAAAATTTCATGCGTCCCCAAGCAGAAATGAGAAACCTCAGCTTTCGGATGCAAATGCCTGCTATCTCCGATGAAATTATTGTCCAAAGCAACTACCAACGGTTGCTACAAGTTATGCTCAATTTGGTAGGTAATGCCATCAAATTTACCCATGAAGGTGGTATCACCGTCAGCGCTGATTTAGTACTCAAAAAAGCGAAGCCGAACTTTCAAGGTCAGGAATTTCCTGGCATGGTGAGAGTACGTGTTGCGGATACTGGCATCGGTGTTTCTTTGGACAAACAAGATAAACTGTTTCAATTATTCTCTCAGGTGGATGGCTCCCGCACTCGTCACTATGGCGGTACAGGTTTAGGACTGGCTATATCCCAGAAGCTAGTGGAGGCAATGGGCGGTGAGGTACATTTTTATAGTCTGGGCGAAGGACTTGGCTCAACAGTCACATTTACAGTGCCACTATATCAACAACCAGTTATGGTTTCATCTAGTGATAGCGACTCAACAAACAGTGATGAGTTAGGAGTTAGGAGTTAGGATACTTGGCAATACTGGGTTTTGAGTTTTTAAATTTAAATTTTTTGAGCAATTAAATTATTATTTAATAACTAAATTGGAAATTGGGAATAATTCCGTCCCTAATATAACCGACAAAATTGTATAATTATAGATTGGGTTGAAGAACAAAACCCAACAAACGTCTAAATGTTGGCTTTTGCTCGGCTCTACTCAATCTACGAAAAATAGATTTTTGACTCCTTTTGACGCAAAGGTGTACTTAGGAAGATTAAACCCTGCCTTCCGTCGGACTGCAAAGCAGAACCTAAAGGCTAGAGTAAAGTAGGAGGCTCACGCAAAAACAATGTTTTAGCTAATCTGATATCAAGTTGCTAAAACCAGCAGTGGTTTAGTCAAAAGTCATTAAAAACTGACACTTGACAATCTAGCGGCAATTAGATTTAGGATCGATTTAACCACCCACACGGCTGCAAACAACAGGTCAAATTAGCGGTAGTACGCAAACCATAAGTAACTAGCGTGAGAAAGGGGAAATGGGATTGCCCGCTGATTCTTAGATAATCATGGCGAACCCCGGGAACACAAATCAATATCTGCCCGTGGAAGACGGGCGGCTGCGCGGGTTCCTTCTTGAGAGGATAAACGGTGAAAACCGAGAAACGCTGTGTCAGACCATCACCGGATTTGGTTCCGGACATTCAGCAATGATTGTTCCTAACGTGGCGACGGCGAATGAGACGCGAAGCTCCAACCGTAAGCGTTGCAGGTTGGAGTACTTCACTGAGTAACGGCGTATACGGTACAAGGATGATTATTATTCAATGCCCAATGCCCCATGCCCAATGCCCCATTCCCAATGCCCATCATTAACTTAGCAGGTCTAAAACTATGGAACTCACAATTGATAACGTTGAAACAGTCTTAGATGAAATGCGCCCTTATCTCATGTCTGATGGCGGCAATGTGGAACTTGTAGAACTTGATGGGCCTGTTGTGAAACTACGGTTGCAAGGTGCTTGCGGTTCTTGTCCCAGTTCTGCAATGACCCTGAGAATGGGTATTGAGCGCCGCCTCAAGGAAATGATTCCCGAAATTGCAGAAATTGAGCAAGTGGTGTAAAAGTTAGGAGTTAGGAGTTAGGAGTTATGAGTTTTGAATCAACTCCTAACTCCTTATTTTTAACTCCTAACTATTCCTATGTCCCATCCTCTCTACATTGCTTTTATCTGGCATCAACATCAGCCTCTGTACAAATCTCCTGGCAGCGGCGTTTCGCTATCTCCGAGTCAGCAGTACCGTCTACCTTGGGTACGTTTGCATGGGACTAAAGATTATTTGGATTTGGTATTGCTCTTAGAGCGGTATCCTAAGTTACACCAAACGGTGAATTTAGTACCATCGCTGATATTGCAACTCGAAGATTATATTGCTGGGACTGCTTTTGACCCTTATCTCACCGCCAGCTTGACACCAGATGAACAACTCACCCAGCAACAGCGCGAATTCATTATCCAACACTTTTTCGATGCCAATCACCACACCCTGATTGACCCTCATCCCCGCTATGCCAATTTGTACCAGCAAAGACAGGAAAAAGGGCAAGCTTGGTGTTTGGCAAATTGGGAATTGCCAGATTATAGTGATTTGCTAGCTTGGCACAATTTGGCTTGGATTGATCCGTTGTTTTGGGATGACCTGGAAATTGCTGCTTGGTTAAAACAGGGTCGGAATTTTACTTTAAGCGATCGCCAGCGCATTTATTCTAAACAGCGAGAAATTCTCAGCCGCATTATCCCCCAACATCGGAAAATGCAGGAGGCGGGGCAGTTAGAAGTTACTACTACACCCTACACTCACCCAATTTTACCCTTGCTAGCTGATACCAACTCCGGTCGGGTAGCTGTGCCAAATATGACACTACCTGAGCAGCGATTTCAGTGGGCAGAAGATATCCCCCGCCACTTGCGGAAAGCTTGGAACTTTTATAAAGACCGCTTTGGACAGATACCTCGTGGTTTGTGGCCTTCGGAACAGTCAGTAAGTCCGGCGGTACTACCATATATTATTAACCAAGGATTTAAGTGGATATGCTCAGATGAAGCCGTCTTAGGGTGGACGCTGAAACACTTTTTTCATCGGGATGGGGCGGGGAATGTGGAGCAACCAGAACTGCTGTACCAACCCTATCGCCTGCAAACCGCCGAGGGTGATTTGTCAATTGTGTTTCGTGACCACAGATTATCAGATTTGATTGGCTTTACCTACAGTGCGATGCCAGCAAAACAAGCCGCAGCAGATTTAGTGGGACATTTGCAAGCGATCGCTAAAATGCAAAGAGATAGTCAAAGTGAACAGCCTTGGCTAGTTACCATCGCCTTGGATGGGGAGAATTGCTGGGAATTTTATCCCCAAGACGGCAAACCCTTCCTAGAAGCTTTGTATCAAAGCTTGAGCGACGAACCCCACCTCAAACTTGTCACAGTTTCTGAATTTCTGGAAGAATTTCCCGCCACAGCCACCATTCCCGGAGAGCAACTACATAGTGGTTCTTGGGTGGATGGCAACTTCACCACTTGGATCGGCGATCGCGCTAAAAATCGTGCTTGGGATTACTTGACAGCAGCAAGGGTTATGCTCGCAAGTCATCCCGAAGCGACGGAAGAAAACAACCCAGAAGCCTGGGAAGCATTGTATGCCGCAGAGGGTTCCGACTGGTTCTGGTGGTTTGGTGCAGGACACTCTTCAAATCAAGATGCCATCTTTGATCGATTGTTTCGAGAACACTTGTTTGGCATTTACAAGGCATTAAATGAACCTGTACCGCCCTATCTCAAGCAACCAGTGGAAAACCACCAAGCACAGGCAAACCACGCCCCACAAGGGTTTATTCATCCCGTCATCGACGGTAGGGGTGATGAACAAGATTGGGACAAAGCTGGACGCATAGAAATCGGCGGGGCGCGGGGGACAATGCACAATAGCAGCGTCATCCAGCGACTTTGGTATGGGGTGGATCACCTGAATTTCTATTTGCGGCTGGACTTTAAAAGTGGCGTTGCACCAGGGCGAGATTTGCCAGCAGAGTTGAATTTGCTGTGGTTCTATCCAGAAAAAACAATGGTCAACAGTCCAGTTCCCTTGGCAGATGTACCAGATGCAGCGCCACTTAATTACCTTTTTCACCATCTTTTAGAAGTTAACTTACTGACGCAATCGATTCAGTTTCGGGAAGCTGGAGACAATCATCAATGGCAGCCCCGTTTCAGTCGCGCTCAAGTAGCTTTAAATAATTGTTTAGAGTTGGCAGTACCGTGGGCAGACTTGCAAGTTCCGCCAGATTATCCCCTGCGCCTGATTTTGGTGCTTGCGGATGAAGGGCGTTTTTCCAACTACTTGCCAGAAAATGCTTTGATTCCCATTGAGGTGCCTTAGAACTCAATACCGTTGGTGTTATACCATTTCACAAAATAGCTAGTCAACTTAACGTTAAAAGGGCGGTTATCTCGTTCCCAGTCTCAGACTGGGAATGCCCGTCGTTGAGGCTCCGCCTTCCTTATTGGCGGCAGAGCCGCAATTGAAGAGCATTTCCAGCCTCTGGCTGGAAACGAGGTTTGAAGATTTTTAAAATCATATTTAATCTTTATTGTCAATGCGTAAATTCTACATAAATAAATTTATTTTTACTTTTTGAAAGATTTTAATGATTTGGCAAAGATTCAGTAATCTTACTGTTGCCAATGAATATTTGTCGTAGAATTAGAAGCATTGCAGAGCATATATCTTATACTAATGCATCGCTTTTATCACAAAATTACAAATTTTCAAGAGAGCATTTCACCGCAAACTCAACTTGGCCAGATGTGTGGTTCCAAGCAACTATTTCGCGATCGCTATGAAATATTGCAAATTTTGGGTCGAGGTGGCTTTGGGATCACGTTTTTAGCCAAAAATGCCGTATTACCTGGGAATCCCCTGTGTGTAATTAAACAGCTTTGTCCGAAAGTGACTAATCCTCAAAGTTGGCAAAGGGCGTGTATGCGCTTTGAAAAAGAAGCAAGAACCTTGGGTCAACTCGGTAGTCATTCGCAAATTCCCATGCTCTTAGACTACTTTCAATCGAATGGGGAGTTTTTTTTAATTCAAGAATACGTGCCGGGTTTGACTTTGGCACGAGAAGTGCGGCAAACTGGGATCAAAAGTGAAGCCTCAGTTAAACAATTTTTACAGGAATTATTACCTGTATTACAGTATATTCATAAACATCATGTGATTCATCGGGATATTAAGCCCCAGAATTTATTACGGTGTGAGTATGACGCACGGGTAGTGCTGATTGATTTTGGGGCGGTGAAAGAGCAATTAGTTGACGTTTGTGAAAACTCAATCAATCAAGCTGCAAACACCAATTTTATTGGAACTAGGGGATTTGCACCACCAGAACAGTTTTCTCTACGTCCAGTTTATGCCAGTGATATTTATGCACTGGGTGTAACTTGTATTTATATGTTGACTGCGAAAAGTCCTTTAGACTTTGAGTATGACGCGAATACTGGTGAGATATGCTGGCAAAAAGAGGTAAATATTAGCTACAGTTTCGCCCAGATTTTAGGAAAAATGGTGAAAGTTGGATTAAATGATCGGTTTAAGACTACCGATGAAGTAATGAAAGCTTTAGGTAATCAAAGCTATGTGCCTACTTTGGCTGACTGTCTAACTACCCAAAAATCTACCGAAAAATTAAATAATAAAAGTATTACACAACACGAAAATCTTCACGAAAAGCCTGACGTATATATGTCACCTGCTGCCAGAACTGCTAGTGCTATTCGGAAATGGAAAGCAAGGGTAAAATAAACTAGCTCGCTGATTGAGCTAAAGTATCAAATTAACAATTAATCATGGAAGATTGAAAATATAAAAAACAAATTTAGTAAGCATTTTGACTACATTTTCTAGTCAGTAATGGTTGATTTCAAAGGGTTTATCTTTAATACTTAGTCACTTGTTGCTGGCCAATATACAAGCAAAATTACTAGGGCTGGCACATCAAAAAAAATTTCTATTCAGATTATTATATAATCGATAGAATAATTAATCCTATGGCTCTCGTAGTTTTCCACAGATGAGGAAGACTGACTACTATTTACAAACGCTAACTAATATTAAGTAATTCCCCAATCCCCAGAACAGGGTTTTCTACCACAAGTAAGCGAGAGCTAATTTTTTTTTCAGGGAAAGTTCGGGGCAAACTTAGCCGAAGTTGTCATGCAGTCGCGCCTGTCAGATCATGATCTGCTGCTTAAATCCCGATTGCTCAAATCCCCTGAATCCCAATGGAAAGAAGTTTTGCCAAAGTTGTAACACCCCATTGGTGTCACTTTTAAGAAATCGCTTCCGTGTCATCCGAGTCCTTTCAGATGAGGGGGGATTTGGCAGAACCTATCTATCAGAAGATGTAGATAAACTCAATGAACGCTGTGTTATCAAGCAATTAGCTCCAAAATTCCAAGGAACTTGGTCGCAAAAAAAGGCGATGGAGTTGTTTGCTGAAGAAGCGCAGCGACTACAAGACCTTGGGGAACATCCCCAAATTCCGACTTTGCTAGCTTACTTTGAGCAAGAGGGCTGCTTGTATTTGGTGCAGCAGTATATCAATGGAGAAAATTTGTTAAAGGAGTTGCAACAGCGCAAGGGGTATAACGCTAGGGAAATTCAATCTATTTTGCTAGATTTACTACCCATCCTGAAATTTATCCACGATCGCAAAGTCATTCATCGGGATATCAAGCCAGAAAATATTATCCGTCATAAAAGTGATGGGCGATTAAGCTTGATTGATTTTGGTTCCTCAAAGCAATTCACCGCCAAAGTTCAGCATAAATCTGGCACATCCATTGGTTCACATGGCTATTCCCCCCTAGAACAAATTAGAGATGGTAAAGCTTTCCCCGCCAGTGACTTATTCGGTTTGGGCGCTACCTGTTTTCATCTGCTAACGGGAAATTCCCCCTTTCAGTTATGGATGGAATCTGGGTACGCCTGGGTGAGTAATTGGCGGGAATATTTGCGGAGTCCATTAACTCCTGAGTTGGATTTTGTGATCGACAAGCTTTTGAAAAAAGACATCCAAGAACGTTACCAGTCAGCCGATGAAGTTCTCAGAGACTTGATTCCAAAGCAACTCCTGGCACTGCCACCAGCTGGTAAATCGTCTGGGAAAATACCACCAACTAAAGCCCCAGATTTACCAAAAAGTTATCCCTTACTGAGAATTTTAATCTTAATAAGTGCTTTGATTCTGTTGTTCGGCTTTGGAGAATCTTGGTATAAACATTTTCGCCAGATTCAGAGGAGTTTGTTCTCTAGGCTGAGTCAGCATAATAGCTTTGGCAAAGATCAGGCGCTTTTAGGTGAACCACCAAAGATTACTTTGGGCGAGGTTTCCTTAGTTAACACCCTCCAAGGACACGAAAGCTCAGTTTTATCTGTCGCCATCAGCCCCGATGGGAAAACCATTGCCAGCAGTGGCGGCGATCGCACAATCAAACTTTGGAATCTCGCAACCGGAAAACAAATCTCTTTACTCAAGGGGCATTCGCAGCAGGTGAATGTTGTGGCGATCAGCCCAGATGGGAAAACTTTGGTTAGTGGTAGTGATGACAAGACGATCAAAATCTGGAATCTGGCAACGCGAAAGCTAATTCGCACTTTGTCAGGGCATTCTGACTCAGTTCATGCCCTCGCCATCAGTGCTGATAGCGAGACTCTGGTTAGTGGCAGTGATGACAACACGATCAAAATCTGGGATTTAGCAACAGGAGAGCAAATTCGGACACTGCTAGGGCATACATTCTGGGTGCGATCGGTAGCCATCAGCCCCGATGCGATGATTCTTGCCAGTGGCAGTTTTGACAAGACGATCAAAATCTGGAATCTGACAAAGGGATACTCAATCCGTACACTAGAGGGAAATTCTCAAACAGTAACAGCCGTAGCTATTAGTCCAGATGGTAAAACTTTAGCCAGTGCTAGCCGCGATGTCTACGACGGGCAACGCCTACGCACCATCAAGCTTTGGAATCTAGTTACCGGAAAAGAAATTCGCACACTGGCGGGACATGGCAACACTATTACATCCATAGCCTTTAGTGCCGATGGTAAAATTATTGCTAGTGGTAGCCGCGATCGCACCATCAAACTCTGGAATCCAGCCACAGGAGAAGAAATTCTCACATTAACGGGACATACTAACACCGTGACATCTGTCACCTTCAGTCCTGATAGCAAAACCCTTGTCAGTGGTAGTGAGGACAGCACTATTAAGATTTGGCGGTTGTCTCAGTGAAATCGACGGTTAGAAACATTTACCTGAAAATTCCTGTAATCTAAAATCGTTCGACTGAGCGAACGCGAACAGCGTCTCGTAGAGAAGTCGAAGTCTAAAATCTAAAATCCAAAATTGGTATGAATGCTCTAACTTTACATTTCCCTCCGGCGCTGAAATTGACAGACGAAGAATTTGAACAGCTGATTGCTGTTAATCAGGAGTTACGACTGGAATTAACTGCTCAAGGAGAATTAGTTATTATGTCACCCACCGGGGGAGAAACTGGAGAGCGTAACTTGGATATAGAAGGTCAATTATGGTTATGGAACCGTCAAAATAAGCTCGGAAAAGCGTTTAATTCTTCTACAGGTTTTAAGTTGCCAAATGGTGCAACTCGTTCTCCTGATGCGTCTTGGGTAAAGATGGAAAGATGGGAAGCTCTCACGCCACAGCAAAGAAAGAAATTTCCACCTTTATGTCCTGATTTTGTAGTGGAATTAGTTTCTGAAACTGATGATTTAGAAGATACCCAAGCAAAAATGCGGGAATATATCAAGAATGGTTTGCGTCTAGGTTGGTTGATTAATCCTAAAAATAGGCAAGTAGAAATTTATCGCTCTAACCAACCAGTGGAAGTTTTACAATCTCCCCGAAATCTATCAGGTGAAGATGTATTACCAGGATTTTTATTAGATTTTAGAACCGATTTTTGGATAATATCGAAACAGAATTCAGGATTTTAGCTTCTGAAATCGAGCTAGCTTTAATGTAATCGGTAACTTCAGTATTGCATAATTTACCATACACGGTAATTTCTTGTATGCCAAAATGCTTATTTGCTTGAACACAAATCCAACTTGAAGTGGATTTATATTTGCAGCTAAAGATTGATGCTGGCGCTGTCATAACTTAATAAACTTTAACTATTACTTGCAGCAATTCAATTGAGGAATGTGATCGTGAAACGCTTTAATATCTCCAAAATTTTGGGAAGTAGTGTTCTAGCTCTAAGTTTAGCTACCTTGCCCACAGTTCTACCTGCTTCTGCTCAGACAACAACCACTCCTGATGCTACAGTTAGGGATACTACTACAAACCGCACTGCTACCGACAGAAATTATCGGGATGGTGATTGGGGTTTACTGGGCTTGCTCGGTTTATTTGGTCTGTTTGGTCGCAAGAGTCGTAGAGCCAATGATACTGTAGGTTATGGTGACTCTAATGTGGGAGGTTCCTCTGGCTCCCGTTCTAACTATTAATAACAAGTTGCATACAATTTGGCGTAAGTTCTAAAGATAATTACGGGTAAACAAAGCCTGCTGATGCAGGCTTTGTTTTTTGTTTTTGTTGTCAACTTATAGTTGCTATTCCAATCCTAATAGTTGTAAAAAATGTAGACAAATATCTAACAACTTTTACTTAGGAAGTTTTACCTTCACTGGGGAAACTACAATCCCCTTTATCCCTTGGGCAAACGCTTCAGGGATTGCTTTTCTCAAGATATTTAACGATCCATTTATATCTGCATTAAGTAAACTACCTCCTTCAGATTTGTAAAGACCTCGCTTAATTCTTTTACCAGAAAAAGTATGAAAACTGCCTTTTTGGTAGCTAGGAATTAAATCTTGATCTAGAAAACTTGCCTGAGATGTATAGCTTTCCTCATTGACAATTACTTGAATTCCAACTAACTCGGCTTTGTAAGTAATCTGGTCAATAAATCTGGCGTGAGGTACTTGTACAAAGTTTTGATTGTTACGACTGCCTATAGCAATTTCTTGTTTCCAGCCTTCGTTTTTACCAATAACTAAAGTTCCGATATTTAATTCAATTAATTTATTGATTAAATATCTACTGGCTTTGTGCAAGTAATCATCAACTTTAAAATTCCGTTTAGTACAAAGCTTTTGTAATTGCTTAGAAGTTCCACTTTTCAGAATAGCTTGAAAAAGTGCTTTTTGTCTATTGAAAAAGTGATTGATAGATTTTAAAGGTCTGCCATTTATCAGGAACGGTACTAAACCGGACTGATTGAAAGTTACAGCCGCTAAATTATTCAATCCTAAATCTATGCTAGCAATTTTACTTTGATCAAGAAGATGAGGTTCTATTTCTTTGTTGTAAACAATTTCAACAATATAATGGTCAAGCTTTGGTACTATTCTAACTTGTGCAATATTATTAGCTTTTGTTCTCAGTACAATTTTCGTCTGACTTAACTTAATCAAACCTTTTACTAGCGCCGGTTTGGACAAAGCTTGAACAGTATAAACAACTAAGTTTCTACCTTCAACTTTATTTTTATATTTGGGTAACTTTGGCTTACTTAAAAACTTGGATGGATTCTTTTCGTAAGCTTTTAAAGCAGCTGGAAAACTTTTCCAATTTCTGTCTAGAACCATTAAAATTTGTTGACTTACTTTCGCAGGCATTGCTTTATAATCAACAGATTCTTGAGTGAGTTTTTGAACCTGATTATAATTCAGAATTTTACCTGTCTTAAATAGATTTTGTCTAATCAAGTAGTTAGACGCATTGTAAAGGTTTTTAGACAGAAAGCATAAGTGATCAATTTCTTGGTAGTACCTATGAGAACTCTTGATTACGTGTTTTTCAACTAACTGCATTCCTCCTCCTGCAAGCATTTAACAATACATTCAGTTTTATGGGTTTTTCCATTCCAGTAGTTAGCTGAGTTGCGTTTAAATCTCCGCGTTTCCACATTCGCAATCGCTTTTTATAGCTCACACCTATTGATTTAGGGTAATCCGATAATTTCATACTTGTTTTTCGACCTATGTAACCATTCTCAACCATTTGGCTACATTTATCACTACTTGTCTATAAAATCAGTGAAGTTTACCAATACCAATAATTTTTTCTCTGATTATTGGTATATTTATTTTATCGTAAGTAAAATCAATATTTATTGTTAATTGCACCCCTAACCAAAATTACTGTACTTTCTACGCCAGAAGCGATCGCTTCGGGAATATTACCTTGAATCGCCTGCTGCAACAATCCCTCACGCGAAGCTCCCACAACTACAACATCGTAACCTTCGGTTTTCACTAGGTTAATTACACCTTCTGCAACTGAATTAGCTTCGACTGGGAGAGCAACTACAGTACTCGGCAATTTGCGGCGACGCATCAAATGGCGGATGGCTTGTTCTGAAATTGACATATCTGGCTTGAGTTCAGATGGCTTAAACACCTGTGTCAGGCGAATTTGTGGATCATTTGCCAATGTCAGTAAAGCTGGGAGCAATTTAATCGCCAGTCGAGAATTGGGACCGCCAGCTATTGGAACTAACCAGCGATTGAAGGAGTGGGGAGTGGGGAGTGGGGAGTGGGGAGTTGGCACAGAGGCGATTAATCGCGTCTGTACTGGGGAGTGGGGAGTAGTGCCTAATTTTACTAACACTACTTCGCAGGTGGCTTGGCGAATTATGGTGTCTACAACGTTGCCAAAAATCCGACCAGGGGTAGATGTGCCACCTTTCCATCCCATTAAGATGAGGTCGATGTGTTCTTCGTTGATTGTCTCCAAAATTGCCTGGGCGACATCATGGGTAACTCGAATCTGCGTGTGCAGGGGAATTTCCCATTTTTTTGCTAAGACTTCCGCCTGTCGTAGCAAGCGGCGACTTTTTGCCGTTCTTACCTCTGTTTCCGATGGGGAACTGTGGCGGGGTATGAGCATCACTTGCACGCAATCTATTTCATAATGGCGATCGCGGGCAATAGCTGCTGCCATTTCTAATAAAATACCGGCTGTTTCGGGATTAGCTACTGGCACTAATAATCTACCTCTGCCGATGCTGGGCGATCGCGTTTGGTAAACTATGTATGAAGGATCTGGTCGTAGTCTTGGGGTGTCATTTTCACCATTAAGATGGTCTGCTTCCGCCCGAATAATATCTCCACGGGTAATAATTCCAATCAGTTTCCGTCCATTTACCACTGGTAAGCGACTGATTTGATAGCGATCCAGTAAATACAGCACATTGCCCAATGTGTGGATGGGTGTTACGCTCATCGGAGCGGCGGTCATAATTTCCCGTAAGGGAGTATCGTTTGCTAAGTTGCGATCGCGGATATTGAATAAATCTGATTGCGTCACAATCCCTACAAGCTTACTGTTTTCTACCACTGGAAAGCCACGATGGTGGGAACGGGCGAATGCTTGGATCACTTCATCTAAAGGCATCTCTGTATCCAGAGTTTCTACTTGTTGCTGCATGACATCTTTGGCAGTCAAATTTGTCATTATCCCCCCCGCAGGTGCCGCTTTTTCGATAGTTATGCCATTCCACGCTAAAAGTTTGTCGTATAGTGATCCTGGCTCTAACTTTTCGGCGACTAGATACGACGTCGCACAACCAATCATTAAGGGCAGCACTAAGTTGAAATTTGTAGTCATTTCAAACACAATTATTATCCCCGTGATTGGCACTCTGGCCACCGCAGTAAAAAATGCCCCCATTCCTGCCAAAGCGTAGGTAATTGGTAATCCAGTCACAATCCCGAAAGGAACAAGCAGACTGTGTTCTCCCATACCCACCAAGTAGCCAAGGGCAGCCCCAAGGGTCAAAGCGGGGGCAAATAATCCTCCGGGTACACCAGAGCCATAGGCTACCAAGGTGAGGATAAACTGGGATAAAAAGGCGATCGCGGCCATTGACCAGCTAGCCTCACCTGTAATTAAAATTTCCCGCAGTCCCGTATTATCTCGAAAGGCTAGCGGTAGTAATGCCACAATCATCCCCGACACTAGCCCAGCTAGTGCCACACGAGCCGGTAATCCAAAACGTAGAGAGCGGCGGTAAACAGTTAAGCTGGCAATAATCCCGCGATTGAACAGCGCCCCCATCAACCCAGCTACAATCCCCAACACCAAATAGAAAGGAATATCTTGAACAAAAAACTCTGTTTTGGAAGCAGTTAATGCTAGATTCAGATCCAGGCTGCGACCACCCAATAAGCGCGAGACGACGGCACCGATAAAAGAAGCCAGAATTGCAGTGCCGAGAGTAAATTCCGAGAAATCCTGTAACAGTTCTTCGACGACAAACAACACACCTGCAATCGGCGTATTGAAGGCAGCCGCTAACCCTGCTCCTGCACCAGCCGCAATCAACTGGCGGCGGTGGTCTGGTGAAGTCGGAAACCACCGACTGAGTTGAGCTGCTAAAGCGGCGCTCACCTGAACTGTTGGGCCTTCCCGCCCTAAAGCTAGCCCAGAACCCAGTGCCAGAATACCACCGACTAACTTCACCAGAGCAACCCGCAAATCTAAAGCAATTGGTATGCGGGCTAGGACTGCTTTGACTTGAGGAATACCGCTCCCGGAAGTTTCTGGGGCTACGCGCTCAACCAGCCATCCGGCGAGGAATCCAAAGGCGAGTCCGATACCGGGTAGCACAAACCAAGCTGGTAGCAACAGCGATGTCTGCACTCGCCAAGCACCTAGCAATCCCACCCCCGATTTAAGTAAGACTGCTGCAAGGGCTGAAACCAAACCAATCAGACAAGCTTCAAAAATTGCTAAACGACGCCGTGGTTGTAGCAGTTGCCGAAAGCGCTGGAAGATAGGTGTATACCACATGATGTCAAATCTCTTGGGTTATTCGGAGATGATTTACTAAACTTTCAACGAATCAAAGGCAATATTTGCTACTTGTAAAACCCGTTAAGTAAGTGGGCAAGGATAAATCAAACTTTGTTACGTAATGCAAATTTAATTATTCACACCCACTTACTTGCGATGAATTGATTCCATTCTGACTCCTGAATTCTGAATTCTTCTTCAATTAGCTTCTCCCCGTGGTGGATAGCCCTTCTACTATCAGAGATGGAGTATAACAAGAACCATTCCAATCAGCATCGTTGCCCAGTGTCACCAATTGCTTCAGGGCTGTGTAGACATTACCTGCAACCATCGTATCCTTAACACGCCCAATTACGTGACCATTTTGGACGCGGTAGCCTAAATCTACGTTGATCGAAAAATCTCCAGAAATACTGCCGCCACCACCCAACATTTGATCCACAATCAAGCCATCATCTAGTTGTTGAATCAAATCTGGTAGTGATGCCGAACCGGGCTGGATGAGAAAATTAAATAAACCAGGGGTGGGATAGCTGCCTAAACCAGGGCGAAAACCATTTCCAGTGGTGTCAGTACCGAGTTGGCGTCCGGTGATGCGATCGCCATAGAAATGCTGTAAAGTCCCGTTTTCGATAAATACTAAAGATTGAGTCGGACTGCCTTCATCATCGAAAGGACAACTGTAAGGGCCCGCTTCCGGGTCTTGGTAGAGGGTGAGGCTGGGTGCAACTACTAGGTTCCCCAAGTGTTCTGCCCAAGGGGAAGCTACTTCTAAAACTCGCTTGCCATTCAAAGCTGCTTGCACAGTGCCCCAAAGCATATCGGCGGCTTTAGAAGTGAACAAAACCGGGACGCGACCAGTAGGAGGTGAGACATTTTCTCTAGCCCAAATTAACCTCTGTAAAATTTGATTAGCTAATCTCTCCGGGTGGAGTTCGCCCCGCTTGGTTTGTCCATCAGCAACATTCAAAAAATCATCCCCACGCACCCATTCTGCTGATATATAGCAACTGAGGGTAGTATCAGTATAATGACAATCTAAACCTTTGGTATTAACTAGTCTAGTGGTTTCAATATCACATTCCCAGTCACCATTGCAAACAACATCTGGATAGGCATCACGGACGAGTGCGATCGCTTCTTTGCCCCAATCTACCAAAACTTCTATCGGCACACTTTCCCCTAAATCTGAGTAAGAGGGCTGAAAGTTAGAGCCTAATTCTACTGTTTCTGGATGATTGAGTTGACTCAGTGCCAGAGCTTTTTCCACCATTACTTCGGCAAGGACAGAACCGTAAGCCACCATGAGTCCCGGTCGCCCGTTTCGCCAAAGCCGTAGTGCTGTACCTTCAGATTGGTTGGTTTCTAGTTGTTTGAGTCGGTTTGCCTCAAAAAACACTGGACGAGAAAGCGATCGCGACTGATACACCTCAGCAGCTTCTGCTCCAGATTTTATAGCTAGTTCCAGCAGCTGTTCTGCTAGTGTATCTTGTGATAAATTTTCAGAACCCATGACCCTTAGTGAATTGTGGATTTTGAACCGTATATCAACGCTGTCTCTTGAAAGTCCGATCGCTAGGGATTGGACTTTCCATTGATGGACGCAGATAACTATCCAAAAATCATCAGCGTATTTCGGCAGTTGCAATTTATAACCGCAGATCAACGCTGATGGACGCAGTTAATTATCCCAAATCATCGCCATATCTCGACGTATCTAGTCATTGGTCATTAGTCATTGGTCATTAGTCATTGGTCATTAGTCATTAGTCATTGGTCATTTGTGAGGGACTTCCAAGAAATAAATTATCCATCTTGTGGCGTGGGCATCCTGCCCGCCCTGAGTATAGGACGGGTGAGGACACCCATCCCACAAGAAAATTTGGGATGTTTTTTTATTTGGAAGTCCCTCATTCTCCACCCATGCCCCATGCCCAATATCCAATGCCCCATGCCCAATGCCCCATGCCCCATGCCCCATGCCCAATGCCCCATGCCCCATGCCCAATGCCCCATGCCCAATTTTCAAAGATTAACCTCTTGTAACAGCCAAAAACCAGCAAAAGATTCTGCCTTGGGATCAGACTGTACACCAATAAAATGCACTCCGTTAGCTTTTTGCTTGGCTTCTTCAAAACCTTTGGCCTCTGCTAATATCTGAGGTTTTTTGATATTTGCCACAATCCAGCTTTCAGTTACACCAGTTTCTAAAAGCAATCTTGCCTCTTCGCTGGTATCAAATCTTAAGAAAGCTAACTCCAAACCAGACATCCAGCCTGCCAAAGGCAACGCTCTCGGTGAGAAAATCAAAATACCAGGAATCCGGGCTTCGGGTGAAACTTGCGCCAACTCCAGGGGGAAAGCTTCACCAAAGCCAATTTCCCACTCTGGCATTTCTGCCAAAGCCGCAGCATCTAAGGTAACAAATACCCACTGCTGTCCTTCCAAAGCATCTGGTAAACGTTGTGGCAAAGGTTTTTCTAACCGGACTGAGGGATTAGTCCCCCCTTGATACCCTGGTTCTTGAGGATACACTTCCTCCATACGCTGTTCTAACCATTGGTTAAGAACCAAAGTGCGGCGGCTAGGCTGGGCGGGAATGCCCAAGTCTTGGCAAGCTTTAGTAATCATATTGTTCATTTGGCGGCGGAAAAAGCGGATTTTAATTGGTGCTTTTCCAGCTTGGTTAATAGCCTCCTGCAATGCTGTCCGCAACCAGCCAGAATTTACCTGGGTACTGGGACAATATTGAGCATAGCGAAACAAAGAATCTGCTTTTGTGCTGATATCCAAGGGGCTTTCGCAGACTAAGACTTCCCAAATTTTTTTCTGATTAGCGTCCAAAATCGGACGGGAGTAAAAATCGATTTCCCAAATACTGCCCATGTTTTGCGGTAAAAATCTGGCTGTTATGTTTTCCTGATATTTTGATCATACGGGTCTTAGGGCAGCATTTGGTATTGGGAATTGGGCATTGGGCATTGGGCATTGGGCATTGGGCATTGGGGATTAATGAAGTTCCGAGGTTCATGAATGGAGTTCCGAGGTTCATGAATGGAGTTCCGAGGTTCATGAATGGAGTTCCGAGGTTCATGAATGGAGTTCTGAGGTTCATGAATGGAGTTCTGAGGTTCATGAATGGAGTTCTGAGGTTTATTAATGAAGTCCCGAGGTTCATGAATGGAGTTCTGAGGTTTATTAATGGAGTTCCGAGGTTCATGAATGGAGTTCTAACTCTTTCTTATCCCCCTTATCCCTCATCGTTTGAGTAGAACATAGGAAGTTTTTGGAGTAATTAGGTTTTGCAATGAGTCGGGAATTGATCAGGCGATCGCTCTTGAAGAGGTTTACTGTCTCCATACATACTATTTATAGTAAGTACTTGACGCTGTAAGACTTGGAAAAAATGCAAGCTACAGTATCTCAGCGATCGCATGAAACTATTTAATGGAATTAGAAGATTATTTTGAGTTTTTAGACCCAGATGACATCGTATCAAAGGCCATCGCATTGGTATTGATAATGTGATTCAATGAGGGGCGGAGTCTAATAGCTCCCCTCGACTCTACCCAAAGTATCCCCCTCATCCCCCTCATCCCCCTCATCTCCCTCATCCCTCTCATCCCTCAATCGATTCCGATTCACGAGTTTGCGCTACTACTGGCTCCGGCAGATACAGTCTATCTTCACTAGCATCATACTCAAACAGTTCGGCATAACGCCCCCAATCTACGGCTGTGGCAAATTGCCGCTCGGCTTCTTCATGGGGATAGTATTCTTCAAGTAAATCGATAAAGAAATCCGCACGCATTGACCGATTCCGTTTTTCCCGCAATGTCTGCACCATGCTAACTACGACTGGCACATTTGACAACACCTGCTGCCGGAACAAGTCTTTACTGCGAAGAATGGTTGTGGTGGCAAAATCTTGCCCAATCTCGGTCAGCTTAACATCTCCCTGTGCAACTTCCGCAAACCCCAGCATCACAGTTGCATCAAGCATCGGTAGCAAATCATCCACCGATAGTTGGATTCGTTCTGCTAGGCGAGGAATATCATCCTTGCCCTCTGGTTGATCCACAATTAACTCCAGTAGACCGCTAATACCACCGATTCTGACGTGGGGCAGGGGTTTTGCATAGGGCGATTGTTGGATTGTGCTAGGCGATCGCGATACTTCTACAGGTGATGTGGATGCTGCAACAGCCCCACTCACTTCCACTTCTGGGTTAGTC
Source organism: Nostoc sp. (assembly GCF_036917755.1). GTDB lineage: Bacteria > Cyanobacteriota > Cyanobacteriia > Cyanobacteriales > Nostocaceae > Nostoc. Next base: position 21,469 of record NZ_JBALFC010000021.1, on the reverse strand, counting down.
ATCACCGTGTAAATATAGTCTATCAGCGATTTGAAGCGGATGCTGGTACGGTCATGAGGTCGTGGCATATCAATCACAACCTCACCGCGAATATGCCCCGGATTTGATCCCAATATAATTACCCGATCTGCCAGAAACAGCGCTTCTTCAATGTTGTGAGTGACAATCAAAATGCTTTTAGAGGGAAAAGTGCCAGCATTCCATAAATCATCAATTTCACCCCGCAGGTTCTCAGCCGTCAACACATCTAGGGCGCTGAATGGCTCATCCATAAATAGTACTTGCGGCTCCAGCACAAATGCTCTGGCAAAACCAACTCGCTGCCTCATCCCCCCAGATAACTCTTTAGGATAGGCACTCTCAAAACCATCTAAGCCCACCAAGTCAATGGCTTTAAGCGCTCGTTGTCGTCGCTCATCCCGACCGACACCCTGCGCGTCTAGCCCTAACTCGACGTTTTCCTGTACTGTCAGCCAGGGCAGTAGTGCAAAGCTTTGAAATACCATTGCTACACCAGGGTTAGCACCTTGCAGGTGTTTCCCATTGCTGATCACCTTTCCTTCACTTGGGGGAATCAAGCCTGCCATAATTCGCAGTAAGGTACTTTTGCCACTGCCACTGCGCCCCAGCAACGCTAGGACTTCACCCGTAGCTACTGTCAGATTAATATTGCGGAGAACGTTAAACTCACCTTTGCCCTCTGGCCGAGGAAAACTCTTATTGACCTGTTCGACAGCGATTAGTACGTTATTAATAACTTGCGTAGATGTCATACTTGCTCCTCTAGTCACACAATGCAAGGATTTTGCGAAAAGTTGCGTGCGGGGGTTCCCCCCGTTGAGCAAACTTTTCAAGACAGATTTTAGATTTTAGATTCCAAAATTTAAAATCTAAAATTCGGTGAGCGATGGTTTAAAGATGGTATTTGGTTTCTGCTAGTTCATACAGTCGTCGCCAAAACACTCTGTTCAGGCCGACAACAAATAGGCTCATCATCCCAATCCCCAGTGTAATGCGAGGCCAGTCACCTGCTGCTGTTGCCTGAGCAATATATGCTCCCAACCCATTGGCCGTCAGGGTGGTTGACCCCCAAGCGACAATCTCTGAGACAATGCTGGCGTTCCATGCCCCACCGGTAGCAGTGACCCCACCTGTTACCCAGGCGGAGAAGATGCCGGGAATGATTAACTTACGCCACAGCCGCCAACCACGTAAACCAAGGCTGGTTGCCATCTCGCGTAGATCCGTTGGGATGCTCATCGCTCCAGCAATGGAGTTGAAGAGGATGTACCACTGGGCGCCTAGTGACATCAACAGAATACTACCCCAATCAATGCTGATATGGGAACGGATGAAGAATAGTGTAGCAAAGGGAAAGATAAAGTTTGCTGGAAAGGAGGCCAGGAATTGCACCACGGGCTGCAACAAAGTTGCCAGTCGGGGATTAAACCCAATTGCCACTCCCACGGGTGTCCAAACTAGAGTTGCAAATACCAGCAATACCAGTACACGTAACAGAGTCAGTAATGCCAGTCCAAAAGTCTTGAGGACTTCACCCAGTCCCACTGTTGTGACAATGAAGTGCAACCCGACAACCAACAGCCCTCCAATCACAGCCAGCAGTATAAAGTTATAGAGGCGATCGCCCATTTCATGGCGATTAGTCTCCACATATCGGGGAGTCTGCGGTGGCGTGAGCAATGATAGAATCCGGTTGATAGCTTCAGCCAAAGGAGCTAGCGCCCGCCCCAGCAGACGAGGAATTCGGGCTGCTTTTAGCAGATCGTAGACCCAGGATTCAGGCGGTTGTGCGGCTGCACTCTGTTCCAAACGGAACTTATCTGCCCAGGCGATTAACGGTCGCCAGAACAGTTGATTTACCAGCACAATCACTACCGCGATCGTCAATAGCGCCCAACCTAGAGCAGGTAAATTCTCAGCGACAACTGCGGCTGCTACATAGGAGCCAATTCCCGGTAGTGTGTATTCTTGCTTCAGTACGCTGATCGCTTCACTGGCAGCGACAAAAAACCAGCCACCTCCAAAACTCATCATTGCATTCCAAAGCAGCCCAATCATCGCTGTAGGCAATTCCAGTTTGGTGAATCGTTGCCATCCCGACAACCGATAGAGTTTCACGGCCTCATCCAGTTCCGGTGGCAGTGTTCTCAGTGAGTGGTAGAAGGAAAAGGTCATGTTCCAGACCTGACTGGTGAAAATTGCAAAAATCGATGCTGCCTCCAGTCCTAATAGGCTTCCGGGAAACAGGGCAATAAAACCTGTAACCGTGATCGACAAAAAGCCTAGTACCGGAACCGACTGCAAGATATCGAGTAGTGGGATCAGAACTCGTTCAGCGCGGCGGCTTTTGGCAGCAATGTAGCCATAAATTAAGGTGAACAGCGTTGAGTAAAACAGGGCAATAAACATTCGCAGGGTTGAGCGCCCAGCATAATACGGTAGATTACGCGGGTCGAGGCTGATACCTGGCACCACATCTGGTGGTACAAAGCTCACCAACGTTCCAGCACCGACACGCGCAATTAGCGCCAGCAGAACCAATGTGCCCAGAATAAGGGCAATATCAGCTAGGCCAAAAGGGAACCGTCGCAGTGCTTCAGGGGAAGGAAAAGTTTGCTTCAGCATTTAAGGATAATTACGGGGCTGGCATACCTTTTGAGCTAATAATCAGACATTATTAGCCTCAGTGTACAAGGGCAAATAATCTAACCTATGGTCAGAATACCATCATCAAATCCTTCAAAGTGATATCCTCCCGTGTTGTGACGCGTGCGGGTAACAATCAGGAGAACGAAAAGATTTCCAGAAGCCCGATCAAACTTTTCGAGTAACTCTGTGGCGATCGCGATAAAATTCGCAGGTGTGCGATCGTGTCAGCCCAAACCCTTATTCTTCCGTCACCTATCTCCCTCATTTCCCACGATTGATCCAAACACCTCTGAGTCCAGATGCTTTCGCTCCTTGGTAATCTTCTATGATGCTATCGCCAATATGCCATGCTGCCTCTGGGGAACATTTATGTTTGTCTAAGGCAATGGCAAAAATTTGAGGATCAGGTTTAGCTGCACGTACCTGGGTAGAAATGGTGACGGAGGTAAAAAACTCTCTCAATCCCAAACTTTGCAATACTGAGTAAATCCGAGAATCGAAATTGGACAGCACCCCCAAACTAACTCCCAACCGCCGCCAGTTAATTAAAGCTGGTAAGACATCGGGATAGACAAACCAGGGTTCGCCAGTGCCAAAGTGGATGTAAAGTTCACTAAAAAAAGCCGAAAAGTCAGAAAATTCCTTGAGAACACCTGCACCTTCAAAAGTGTTCAGGGCAATTATCCGCCACCAATCAAACTCGCGCTGGGGAATATCTTGCACTTCTGCATCTGGAAATATTGGCGGCGGTGCTGCTTTAAAGCTTTGGATGAACGTTGTATTTAATCTTTCGGCTGGAACTGTAACGCCAAATTCCTCAGCTATCTGACTATAAACTTCGCCCACACTACCTTTGACATCAAAGAGTGTACCCACAGCATCTAAAAAAATAACTTTCGGTTGTTCCATCAAAGTTTGAAGATTTTAAATCTTGAATTTTAGATTTTGCCTTGTTAAAAACTTTAGTACTCGACTAACTCAAAATTGAATCGGGACTGGGGCATCAATGCCCAATGACGCCAGTCGCTTCAAGTCGGGAAACCCGCCCAACGCGCTGGCTGCCCAATGCCCAATGCCCAATGCCCAATGCCCAATGCCCAACCTGAAGTTACTGAGAAAGTGATTCGATGATCGGACGGACTAGCCAATTAAAACCAACTTTGAGTTGATGGTCTAAAGTTGGCAATCTATATAAATAGGCAATACGTCGGGCGACGTATGCCAAGCGCCCATCTAGTTTAATTCCCAAACCAGTGAGAGTGGCGTTGTCTATTCCTAGTGCCATCATTTCTCCTACCTGTTGGTAGCGGAAGGGAAGGAGGGGGCGATTAGTCAGAGTTGCCCAGATATTCCAAGCAGTATAATCAGCTTGTTGAAAAGCCGCTTGTGCCGTAGCGGGAACTTCCTGCCCTTCAGCATCATGACAGTCTGCTAAATCTCCCAAGGCAAAGATTTCTGGATGATCAAGGACTTGCAAATTAGATGTAGTAGTGATTTGACCACGCTGATTTTGCTTGAGGGGAAGAGATTTCACTACGGGCGCAACCCTAGTTCCTACAGTCCAAATTACCAAATCTACCGGAATCGTGTCTACCTGGTTTTTGTACTCTAGGGAGATGCTATTTTGTTCTATTAATTCTACTTTGGTTTCTAAATCAAGAAACACGCCACGGGCTTCTAAAGCTTTCTTTGCTGCTTCCCGGTTAAACTCTGGGGAAGTTCGCAAAATTTGGTCAGCGATTTCAATGATCCGAAAGCGTCCTCTTTCTCCTAGTCTGTCGGCTAACTTACAGGCTAACTCTACACCACTGTAGCCAGCCCCAACGATCGCCACCCGAATTTTATCAGCATCCGATTCTTCTAAAAATCGCAGGCGTTCTTCCAAACGATAAGCATCAGAGATTGTGCGGAATGTGTAGGCATAAGATGTTGCACCAGGGACTAAATCTAGCGGTGTCTCACCTCCTAGCGCCAGCACTAATCGGTCGTAAGCGATTTCCGGCCCTGACTGTATATTTACCCGTTGCTGGTTGATGTCAATTCCAGACACAACCCCTTGATAAAAACGCACTCCTGTGCCTTGTAAAATTTCTTCAAACGGTGGGGCAATTTCCCAGGTTTGCAGTTCGCCAGTGAGTAATTCGTAAAGTAAAGGAGAAAATAGGAAGCGATCGCTTTGATCTACTAGAACAATTTCGGGTTTTTGCGTAGATTCCCAAGGTAACTGGCTTAAGCGCAGGGCTGTGTAAAGACCGCCAAAGCCTCCGCCAAGGATACAAATTCTAGAAGTTTGTTGAGTCATCTATTCTATTTATGGGACAGTCAATATTGGTTGAGCAACTAACTTCAGTCTAGTCAGTTAAAGCTGACTTTTCCAAATCCTCCAAGGTTTTTGAGGCATTAGTCATTAGTCATCAGTTAAACAATTATTTCGATATTAGACAAAATGTATCTAGCCGTATTATTACTTAGTATTTTTCCAGCTTAAATTCGATTTCGATACAAGCAAATATAAAGTAAAATAAACTCTGAATAAATTTAAAATTATCACCTCATATCTGTGTTACAAAAGTTTTGAAGTTGAAGTATATATTCAAACGCTTTTAAAGTTTGAAAAAACAGTTCCCTAGTACACTGTGGCGGAGGTTTGCCTGCTTTTGACAAGAGTGTTAAGCCCCAAGTCTTGTTAATTGAGATGATAGCTGGATTTTCGCTGTACTGTACTAAAGATTTGGCTATAAAGATCAGTAATTTTTGATACACCTCACACAGCGCTGTTTACAACAGCGTAGTAGTTGATCCTCTTTGAGAAAACTCAGTTCTGAATACTCAGTGAGCAGTAGAAAAAATGCTAAAGACTCGTATTAGTAAAAAGACGAGCCTTGAGCGCAATATTTATACACCTGAAAAAAAATCGGAGTAATTTCAATGTCTCTATTTACCGTCACTAACACCAACAATGGTGGTACAGGTTCACTGCGGCAGGCAATTCTAGATGCCAATGCTCTTACAGGAAGCGACATCATCGAATTTGGTGGACTGTTTACTGATGCGATCGCTCATACCATCAGTTTGACTGGTAGTAGTCTAAGTATCACAGATAACCTTACCATTAAAGGCACAAATTCGAGCTTACTAACTATTAGTGATGATAGTGCTTCTCGTGTTTTTGACATTGGCAGTGGTGTAACAGCTGCAATCAACGGGCTGACTATTACTAATAGCTACAAAAATGCCGGAGGAGGCGGTGCTATCTCCAATGCAGGCGTTTTTACCTTAAGCGACAGCACTATCACTGGCAACTCGGCTGCGGACGGAGGCGGCATTTACAACTCTAGCTCTGGCAGCTTCACTGTAAACAACAGCACCATCACTGGCAACTCAGCTACGGATGCAGGCGGCGGCATCTACAGCGAAGGGACTATAACCGTGAGTAATAGCCTTATCAGTGGTAACAAGGCCAGCAACGGCGGCGGTATCAACAGCTCTGGCATCCTATCGGTAAGTAAAAGCACCATCAGTGATAACTCGGCAGACCGCGAAGGTGGCGGCATCTACAACTATGTCTTTAACGAGAACGGCAGCTCCAATATAGGCATCGTTACCGTAAGTAATAGCACCATTAGCGGCAACACTGCGTCATACGACGGCGGCGGTATCTATGGTTACGAACGTGGCACTATAACCGTGAATAACAGCCTGATCAATGGGAACAGCGTCAGCTTCAGATCGAGCTATTACGGTGGCGGCGGCATCTTTAGTTCTGGCATCCTATCAGTGAATAAGAGTACCATCAGTGGCAACACTGCCGAATATGGCGGCGGTATCTATGGTATCTATGAAGGCACTATAAACGTGAGTGATAGCGTCATCAGTGGCAACAAGGCCAGCAACGGCGCTGGCATTTACACTGGTGTCACCCTATTAGTGAATAAGAGTACCATCAGTGGCAACAATGCCTCATACGGCGGCGGTATCTATGATGGCGGCGGTATCTATGATGACGGCGGCAGTCTTAACGAGGGCGATGGCACTATAACCGTAAATGACAGCAGCATCAGTGGCAACACTGCCTCATACGGCGGCGGTATCTATAATGGCGGTCAGACAGACGGCGGACCCAATATAATTGCCGGCACTATAACCGTGAATAACAGCACCATTAATGGCAATAGTGCATCATACGGCGGCGGTATTGCTGGTTATGGCACTGTAATGGTGAGTGAGACTACCATCAGTGACAACACGGCAATCGAAGGCGGCGGCATCTATAATCGGGGCTTTATCATTCCCGGCTACCATGACCCAGATATTCTCGGATATGGCACCTTTAAGGTGAACAATAGCACTCTCACTAAGAATCATGCATCCACTGGGGGCGGCATCTACAATAATGGCAACCTATCGGTGAGTAGTGACAGCCTGATCAGTGATAACTATGCTAGCGACTACGGTGGCGGCATCTACAACTCTAGCTCTAACGAATACAACGACTACAATCAATTAGGCATCGTTAACGTGATTAATAGCATCATTCGTGGTAATCAGGCAGGGAAAGCCGGCGGTGGTATTTACAATAATGGCAACGATGGCGGCGACATTTATGGATCTACTGTTAATAACGGCAGCTCCAATAAATTAGGTATCGTTAATGTGAATGATACTACCATTAGTAGCAATCAGGCACCCCTTGGCAGTGACATCTACAATAATGCCTCCCTCACGGTGGGCAACAGCACTATCAAGCTCAATAACGCTTTTGGGATCGAACTCACTTCTACTTCTGATGGTTACAAGATAGATAATAGTAGGATTTACAACTCTAACTCTGGCACGATCACAGTGAACTACAACAATGCGATCGCTTATAGCTCTCCTGATAATAATCTGGTAAGTAACATTACCATCAACGCCGTTATAACCTGATTGACCGAATTCGTGAAATTTTGGATTTTGGAAATTGCTCCTGCCTTCTGCTTCTCCAGTTATATGACCATTGTCACGGTTATATAATTGGAGATTCGCTATAGTTAACGGTTAACAGGCAATGGCTAAAAGGAGTTAAAGAGATGGAAATTAAGCCAACTGACCCATCGCTAGCACTCATAGAAATTCCCTCTGGCTATCTCAACATTATGGGTTACGTTGATCAGTCAGAAGTTAATGGCCCTGGTTGTCGCGCAGTCGTCTGGGTACAAGGTTGTCTTCGTGAGTGTCCTGGCTGCTTTAATACGAACTCCTGGTCATTTGAGGCTAACCAATTGATTGCTATTGATACTCTTGCCGAGAATATTCTCAGCAATCCCCGCAATATGGGTGTAACGTTCTCTGGTGGAGAACCGTTTTGGCAAGCAACTGCACTGGCATCTTTAGCTCAAAAAGTAAAAGCTGCTGGGTTAAATGTAATGTCTTTTTCTGGGTTCACTCTTAAGCAGCTACAGTCTGAATCTGCGCCACCAGGTTCTCAAGCATTGTTAGAACAACTTGATATCCTGATTGACGGGCCTTTTGTACAATCTCTGGCAATTAATTCTCCCAATTCTCCAGTTTCTTCTAGCAATCAACGGGTTCGTGTCTTAAATCCAGCTTTTCAAGACCAAATTACTTGGGCTAGCGACCAGATAGAAGTCCACATCCTCAAGGATGGTGGCCGCATTGTCACTGGCTATCAAGGTGGGCTGGAGTTGACTTAGGGACTGACAAGAAATAAATTATCCATCTTGTGGGGTGGGCATCTTGCCATTGGTATCAACTTAAGGTTAAAAGGGCGGTTAGAAACCGCGTCTACACAGGCAAAACCCACCTTCGTGGGTTAAGAACCCTTGATTTTGCATTAGTCCACGAAGGTAGACTTTGTTTGTGTAGCCGCGAATTCCATTCGCCAGGGCTTAAGTTGACACGCATAGCATCTTTGCCCGCCCTGAATATCGGACGGGTGAGGACACCCATCCCACAAGAGAATTTGGGATGTTTTTTTATTTGGAAGTCCCTTACTCTTTCCCAAGACAAACTTGTTCATAGCTTTTACCAGCAATATCCCAAGTGAATTCTGTTTCTACCAGTTGTCTGCCGTTGTGAGACAATTCTAAACGCAGATGTGGATGATCAAATAGTTGACTAATAGCGGTGACGTACTCTGCTGGTTTATTGGCTCGTAATGCCCGTAGTGTATGACTAGCAACATCTACGGCTAATCCTTCTAAGCCGCGATCGCTCGCTACTACAGGTACACCAGCGGCCATTGCTTCTAAAGTTTTATTTTTAATGCCAAACCCAGTCCGCATCGGTACAACGCAGATGGTGGCTTGATGTAAATATTCTACCATCGCAGGCACACGCCCAATCACATTAATTCCTGGTTTTTGATCAAGTGCTAAAACTGCTGGCACCGGATGAGAACCGACAATATCAAAAGTTGTATCAGGATACAATTTTTGGATTTCTGGCAAAACTTCGTTGCTGAAAAAGCAGACAGCATCAATGTTTGCTAAATTATCCATTGCCCCGATGAAAATTAAGCGATGTCCTCCTAGATCGGTGGTGCGGTTGGGGAAAGAAACTAAATCTACGCCATTAGGAATAACTGTAATTTCACTATTGGGGTTAAATTCTTGTAGTTGAATTTTATCTTCTTCTGTTGTGGCGACAATTGCCGAAAATTTAGCACAGTAGTTTTGCTCATAACGACGCAAAAGTGGCAGATTAATTTTGTCTCTGAGGGAATTTTCGGAAATGCCCGTTGCTAGTTGGTTCCGACAGGTAGCGTAAACGGAACTATGAACATTAACTATGGTTTTTAGCTGTTTGTGGAAATGCGATTTTACATAAATTTCATTGACGCTATGTTCGCAGGTAATTACATCACATTTCCCCGCTTCCACCCAGTTATCAATCCATGTTTGCATCTCAACTGAGTAGCGGTTGAGTACACTTGGCGGTGTCCCCTCTTGCAAAAATCTCCCAAATCGCTGTATTTTCTGCAATATTCCGGTGGTTGCCGAATCTGGCGGGCGTTCAAAAATGGCTAGATGATCCACGCAATCGCGTAATCCTGCTATTTCTGCGTCTGTAACATCGCCCTCGCGTTGAGTCGCGAGGGTGACAGTATGGCGTTGACTTAAATATTTAAGTAAATTAAATGTCCTCACTTGGGTTCCCCCGCGTGTTGGTGGGTAGGGAAAAGTGGAAGATAGCATTAAAATGTTCATATTTAAGCAACGGTTGGGGGATCTGAGTGCGTAAGTCCTATGATAATGACTACAAATCACAGCATAATCAAACCCAGTCGCACACCCACAGCAACAGCCTCGGTACGGCTGGAGACACTGAGCTTTTGAAAAATGGATGAGAGATGAAATTTGACGGTATGCTCAGAAATATGCAAACGTTTAGCGATCGCTTTATTCCCCAACCCTGACCCCAGCATTCCTAAAACCTCTATCTCCCGTGGTGTCAAGCTTTGTACAGGATTTGTTACCACTTTTTCGCGGATAGATAGTAATTCTACAGCATCCGGGTGCAGCACCACTAAACCAAATGCGATCGCCTCCACAGCTGCGACAATTTCTGACTCTGTGCTAGTAGTGGGCAATATCCCCCGGATACCAGAACGTAATGCCGTCTCTAAGTCGATGCTATCGAGTTCCTCAACAATGACGATCATTCCTAATGGGTATTCTTTCTCTTGAATAAGCAGCAATTTTTCCCACACGGATTGTTGAAGATTACTGCTCAAATCTACCAGCACTACATCTGGCTGTAATTGCCCAACTTCCCTTGCCAATACATCCAAATCGGATGCACTCCCCACAACCGTTAGCCGAGGATTGGTAGTTACCACAGCTGATAACCCTGCCCGCACTACAGGGGAAGTCGCAACTACCATCACCCGGATCATCTCGCCTCCGCAGCAGTTTTCCCAGACTGCACGGCAACATAAATCACGAATTGCTGTCCACCGCGTAGGAGTTGTAGCGGCAGAGATCCTTTACTGTCATGGAGATTTTTAGTTAAATCATTCATGCTAGTGAATAATCGCCCCGAAACTCCAATTAAAACATCGCCGATTTGCACACCAGCAGTTTCCGCCGCACTGCCAGGTAAAATTGACAACACCAATAAACCCAAGCTACGCCGATCTAAAAGCACAGGTTGCAGTGTGACTCCCAGTTGCGGACGACTATTTACTTGTAAAAAATGCTCAACTGTGCTGCTGGGAACTGCCACAGCCAAACCATTAACAATCATGGTGTTAATTCCCACGACTCGACCGAGACAATCGGCAAGCGGTCCCCCAGAATTTCCCGGATACAGCTGCAAATCGGCCATAACTGCTTGCGGATTATTTCCATAGATAATTCCAGTTGTTACAGCACCACTCTCAGCAAAGGGATTACCCACCGCTAAGACTAATTCACCGACTCGTAACCCCTCAGAATTACCAATGGTTGCAGCAGTTAAATTAATGGCGACAATTTTTAGGGCGGCTAAATCCTGCTGGGGATCAAATTGTGTACGCACCGCATCAAATACCCTTCCGTCAGCCAATTCCACAGTTGCGCGGTTGCTGGTTGCGACATGAGCATTAGTGATAATTAGTCCGTCAGATTGCCAAATTACACCAGAACCGACTCCCAGAGAGCCGCTTTTTACTTTGACAGTGCGATCGCGTAGTTTAGCAGCTACCTCTGTCAATTCAGCAGCGATGTTAGTTAATGTTGTGTTTGCCATGTTATACAATTTTTGAGCACGTCAAAGTAGAATCAGTGAACTGACAATAGTTTTTAGTCGGGTTGGGATAATTGAGAATGCTCCAAGATATCAGTCAACCCAACTTTGGAAAGCAAATTCTGACAGTTCCAAGTTCAAAGACTCAACGTTTGAGCAAAAAGGTGGAAGTTCCGAGTTCAGAGGCTCAACGTTCGAGTAAAAAGGTGGAAGTTCCGAGTTCAAAGGCTCAACGTTCGAGCAAAAAGGTGGAAGTTCCGAGTTCAAAGGCTCAACGTTCGAGCAAAAAGGTGGAAGTTCCGAGTTCAGAGGCTCAACGTTCGAGCAAAAAGGTGAAAGTTCCGAGTTCAGAAGCTCAACATTCGAGCAAAAAGGTGAAAGTTCCGAGTTCAGAAGCTCAACATTCGAGCAAAAAAGTCGAATGAATAGAAAATTTAGATAAATCTTGACAGAGCTAGTTAAACCCATCCCAAATTGGGATTATTCCTCCTTAGTAGGTCTTTCACCAAGTGCGATCGCTAACTCAATTAACGTTCCACCCCGGACAAATTGCAGGTTGACAGTTTTACCAATGCGATCGCTACTATTGAGTAGCGCCAACACATCACCTGTATCGCCTACAGTTACGCCATCGAACGTTACCAAAACATCGCCAAGCAGCACACCTGCATTTTCAGCAGGACCAGAAGCCTCAACATTAACGACAATTATCCCAGTTGCAGAGCTTAAATTGAGAGCAGTTTTCAAGTTGTTTGGTAAGCGTACAGGTTGCATTCCCACACCCAAGTAGCCCTTAGAAATGCGTCCTTTTGCGATTAATTGGTCAACCACGCGATCGACTGTAGCAGTGGGAATAGTCAAAGCAGTACCACGTCGCCCTGATGTATTCATACCTACCACAAAACCAGCAGCATCTACGAGCGGACCACCTGAAAAACCAGAGTAAAGGGTGATGTCTGGGCGAATGAATTGGTCAATATTCCCGCCACTCATACTCTGCCAAGCACCGCTAACCACACTCACTGCACCCATCGCCGCCCTTAAATCACCTTCGCTACCTCTTGCCAGTCCTAATACCAGATGACCAACTTTCAGCGTTTTGGCATCGCCAACTTTTGCCACAGGTATTTCTACATTTTCTAGTTTAAAAACAGCGATATCGGTGCTAGAGTCATGACCAACGAGTGTTACTGGCGCAGTGCTACCATTTGAGAGAGTGATGGTGATGTCGTCATAGCGCTGTAGGGACTCATCAGAGGTAACAATGATGCCATTACGCCAGTGAATGCCAGTTGGAGAAACACGAGTACCCCCATTCACAGCAACCACAGCACTCCCAGCTTGTTCTACGGTGTCAGCTAAACTGTTGGATAAAGCCAATAATGAAGACATAAGATTTTTCTGCAAATGTTCTTTAGATGTTCATATCGTGCCGTCTTCTACACACAGATGACATCGGAAAAATGGGGAGAATTCATCCTAGAAAAATGGCTAGGATTTATATAAGTTTTTTGGGGTTGCTGAATCAAGATATGAATAATTTTGTGCAATACGTTTGGGTTAAGGCTTATCATTAGCAACATCTTTATAAATCTTTTGCTTCGCTGCCATCCCGCCTCGGAATTTATTCCGAGGCTAATAGCTAAAGTCCTCTCAAGAGGACTAAACATAACTAGGACTTACGCACGAGTTACAGAATAACGAACCGCAGAGGCGCAGAGGGCATGGAGAAATCAGAGTTTGAGAGATATTTTGCGTAAGTCCTAATAACATTTCAAGCGATGTAAATGGCTATCCTCGGTGAAAGGAAAAATTTCAGTCCACGCTTAGTGGACTTGAGCTATTAGCCTAGAACTTAAGTTCTGGGCGGGATATTGGTTAGCACGACACTTTGACTGTTACAAAAATGTAGATAACAGGGAGAAAATATCAACAACATCGAGCGTACAGCAATACTAAATGAGTCGTGAAAATCTCCGATTCCTCTCTCTGTGTTCTCTGCGCCTCTGCGGTTAATTTCTTTTTACAAATGATTTAGGACTGCTATATTGCATTCTAAGCTGGAATAGCAATCAAATGGCAGATAAACAAATGCACACCCAATCAAGAGAAATCAACCTGCTCACTCCATCTAGAGAATTACCTTTATATGGCAAGAGAATTTTAGTCACAGCGCCGAGAAATTATGCTTATAGGTTATCTGAACAAATCATCAAACAAGGTGGCTTGCCTATTTTCATGCCTACTATCGAAACCAGCTATTTATCAAACTACACTAAGTTAGATACTGCTCTAGTCCATATAGACGAATTTGATTGGATTATCTTCACCAGTAGAAACGGCATCACGGCATTTTTTCATCGCATGAATGATTTAGATATTCCCGTGTCTGTGGTAGAAAAATGTCACTTATGTGCATTAGGAAAAGACGCAGAAAGCTTATTATCTTTTTGTGGCAAAGTGGATTTAATTCCTACAGAATCTAGCCCAGGCGGAATTGTCACTGAACTAGCGAAACTACCGGAAATTAACCAGAAAAAAGTGCTGATACCGGCTCCAGAAGTTGTGGGTTTGCCTGAGCCTGATGTTGTACCCAATTTAATTACCGATTTGCAGCAATTGGGCATAGAAGTTACTCGCGTACCCACTTATATTACACAGGGTTTAGACACAAGTATCTATGGTGTTGAATTAAACCTGATGCGTCAAGGAATGATCGATGTAATTGCCTTTAGTAGCACGGCGGAAGTTGAAAGCTTTTTGACAATGGTCAACTCGCAAAGCGATTATGAAGGCTGTATTATTGCGTGTTTTGGCCCTTATACAACTGCTAACGCCCAAAAGTTGGGTATGAATGTCTCTATCGTGTCTGCGGATTATAGTTCATTTGAGGGATTTGGTGATGCGATCGCAGAATTTTTTACTCTCAGTTCTAGTTCACACTCAGCGCTTGGTGATGTAGGGTAATCAACCACATTTCACTCTAGACTAGCTGCACATAAACCCGTAGTATCGGAAATAGAGTTTATCTTAACTAGGGACTGTTACATGGCAACTTACAAGGTCACATTACGTACTCCAGATGGAGAAAAAACAATTGAAGTCCCTGATGATGAGTACATCCTAGAGATTGCTAACGAGGAAAATGGGCTAGACTTACCCTATTCCTGTAATGCTGGTTCTTGCTCTAGCTGCACCGGAAAGCTGATTTCAGGTACAGTTAACCAAGATGATCAGAATTTCTTAGACGACGATCAAATTGACGAGGGATGGGTTCTCACCTGCGTTGCCTATGCCACTTCTGACTGTGTAATCCAAACCCATCAAGAAGATGCGCTTAACGCTTAACCAACAAATGTGGATTTAATCAAGAGCAAGTTTTGTCAGATACGTTAGGACATTCGTCCCAGCGTACCTAAAATCTGAAATGGTGCGTTATCCTACGCAATAACATAGTCTACAAGATTTAAAATTTTGCACTTTCCTAATAAATCTGTATAGGCTGAATAATTCATACTAAAAAGCGCTCTCTAAAAGTAGAGCGCTTTTTATTTAGTTTAATAGATAGCTAGCAGATATCAAGTGAAAATTAGCCAGATGATGCTAGATTAACTTTGACAACTTTATTCTTTTCTTCTTCAGCTTTGGGTAGCGTCAGATTCAAGATGCCATCTTTATAATCTGCCGTGACGTTGGTATTTTGAATCCGAGCAGGTAAAGGAATTACACGTTGGAATTTACCATAGTGGAATTCGCTTTTGATCACACCTTTATCTTCAGATTTTGCTTCAGACTTCCGCTCACCACTCAGGTATACAGCATTTTCTGTAACTTGCAAATCCACGTCTTTAGCTTCAATTCCCGGAAGTTCTAGCTTCAGGTGAATTGCATCTTCAGTTTCTTTTAACTCAGCAGAGGGAACTCTAGATAAACCTCTATCCAAAAATGCAGTTGCCAAAGTATCTTCATCAAATAAGCGATTGATTTGGCGTTGTATTGTGTTAAATTCTTGCCAGGGGTTCCAACGTACTAATGTCATATATCTACCTCGGAGAATCAGTATCTTTGCTGTTGAACTAATTGAGGATTTGATTCCTTGCTTTGTTCTCATAGTATTTAAAAATAAAAGTGGTGTAAATTCGGTTTTTATCACCTGATTTAGGAAGATTACCGAACCAAAAATCTAGTTAATAACAAGTACGGTAATTTTCAATAGTGTGTGTTCGGTAAACTCTACAAAAGCAGACTTGAAATATAGTAATTCTATTGAAAACACTGATACTATTCTCACCCGCGCCCTACTCTTAAAGCTTGCTAGGAGTAACGTATCCTACAAATATTTAGTATATTCACGCGACTAATGATCATAATTAGACCTGTTGTATTTTTTTTATTTCACAGAGATAATAAGAGATTCCTAACAAACTGCTGATAACAGATATGTCAACAAGTTGGTTTTACCTTATTGCAGCAATCCTCTTTGAAGTTTCAGGCACAACTTGCATGAAGTTATCGCAAGGATTTACTAAAATAGTTCCTTCGGTATTAATATTTGTTTTCTACGGACTTTGTTTTAGTTTTTTGACCCTTGCTCTCAAAAGACTTGAAGTGAGTGTGGCTTATTCTGTTTGGGCTGGATTGGGAACTATCCTAATTGCGATCATTGGTATTATCTGGTTTCGGGAATCTGCCACATTCATAAAACTTATGTCGATCGCCTTAATAATCATGGGGGTAATTGGCATAAATGCAAGTCAATAAATGAGTCTAGGAAAGTACATTTGGATTCACTGATAAAAGTGTAGACACGCAGTGCAAAGCCGGAAAGCTTTCGTGTCTTCTCCAGGCTTGTAGTTATTTATTAAACCCAGCAGAACGACGATAAAGTAACCAGATAAATAAGGGTGAACCCAGCAAGGCAGTAACGGAACCTACTGGTAATTCTACTGCTCCTAGTCTAGAGAGTAAATCTGCAAAAGTCAGTAACCATGCACCCGCAAGGGCGGAAAGTGGCAACACAAAGCGATGATCTGTACCAACGATCAGGCGGACACCGTGAGGAACAACAAGACCAACGAATCCAATCAAGCCACTGATGCTGACTGCACCTGCGGCTAATAGAGTGGCGACACCACCAATCAAAAGGCGCGATCGCGTCAACGAAACCCCCAAACCCACAGCCAAATCATCTCCCAAAGCCAACACATTTACCGATCGCGCCAGCAAGCATCCCCCGATCAATGCAACGATGATATAAGGGCCAGCCGTAGCAATTTCTTGCCACCCCCGTCCATTGAGACTACCAACCAGCCAACTCAGCGCAATTTGAATTTGACCGTCTTCAGCTAAAAGCAGCAATGTACTTTGGACAGCACCAAATAAAGAACTCACCGCCACTCCGCCTAAAATCAACCGCTCAACAGAAATTCCCGACCCCGAACGACCGATCAAAATCACGATCGCAGAAGTCAAAATAGCTCCCATCCACGCTGCTAAAGGAATTGCGATCGGGAATATTTGCCACACGATCATCAGAATCACAATTAATCCTGCACCTGCTGAAATGCCCAAAATAAATGGATCAGCAAGACTATTGCGTAACATTCCTTGCAGCAGTGCCCCTGACATTCCCAAGGCTGCGCCGACAATCAGAGCAGCTGTAATGCGCGGGAGGCGCAAATCCCAGAGAATTGTCTGTTTAACCGGATCGCCTTGGTGGAGTATAGCTTGCCAAAATTCTGACATACTTAAGGGTACTGCTCCTTGAGAAAGCGACAGCGCTAGCGTTACCACCAGTGCTGTACCAAAGAGTAAAACAGCCCAAAATACGCGGTGTTCAGTAAAAATTGTCTGAAATGGTCTAGTCAAATTCCGGTCTAGTATTTTCATTCACTATAATTCATCCCAAACACGGTTATTGGGGCAGTAAGCCTCAAACAAGTTTTAGCAGTAATGACTTTAACAAAGTATGTTCAGTTTAATTCTCCAGCAAGACAGGCAGCACGAATTGAAGCCTAATTAAAATCCCCGTCACAAAACTTAATTACGAACGCGAGTGCGTGCCGGAGGCTCTATTACGAATTACGAATTACGAATTATTTTAAATGGTTCGATGGACGGAAACCACGAGTGAAGTTTTTATAAAAGAATGCTTAGTCCCAAAGTTATGGTCGGGTGCAGTTGTTGTCATAGATAATGTTCCTGTCCACAAAACAGCTTCAATTGAAACTTTAATTGAATCCATTGCTGCAACTACTCTTAATTTGTCTCCTTACTTATTCAATCCTAAGCATCTAAGAAATTGGTTTGCAAACTGCTGCTACTGTACCTCATAAGCCTGAAATCTGCTGTAAATTACAATTGTTATTTCTTGTCGGTGTGGGAAAAATATGTGTAGAGACGTTGCAAAGCAACATCTCTACATCGGTAGAGCAAATTATCTTATCTAAATCGTATTCGTTCAGGGTTAGCTCGTGAAAATTCACTTCAATTATTTTCAAACCTAGTCGAATACCCTAACACAAGTAATTTCTTATGCTTACGCTTCTTCTTATTCTTGAGGACAATCAAATAATTCTCAACGTAGCGAAAAGCAGCTGCACAGTCGTAATCAGCAATGGCTATAGCTTGCAAAAAAACTTTTGGGGGAATTTCAAACCCTAAAAATTTTTCTATTAAAACTAACAAACTTTTATCTGTGGCAGGGAAAGTAGTTGTTTCTGCTCCTTCTGAATCATGAAATGTATCATCAATTAATGCTTTATACACTTTGTACCTCCCCAAAAGCATAAGATGCAAAGCCTGTAATAAAGTTTAGCTGCTGATCACGAGTTTGTAAGTTAACTGGGAGTTCATTACTAGGACATCCGATCTCCCGTAAAATCTCCAAACAATAAGTACTGAATTGAGTGTATGGAGCTTGCTCCAATTCTTGAGCTACTTCTAGAGCCATCTCCAGATTGACTTGGATAACCGTCTTTACAGGGTTGGTCATAAACACGCCCTAATAAACTGGATGCTCTAAGTTTTGATCACAAGTACAAATAGCGTAACAGTGTTTTTGCGGAATTTATGAAGAGGGGAAATTAAAGTATCAGCGCATTTGCGGTAATATATCCAAAGTTAGGCTCTCCTGGGCTGAGAGCTAGGCAATTTCGATCTAACTGCGATCGCTTCGTCGTACCCTTTCTCTACGGAATGCTACGGGAACGGTGAAGCAAGCTACGCCTAGCGGACACACCAGAAGACGTTGACGTAGTTGGTGGTTCGTTTAAAGCCAATTGGTATAAGTAGACGTGAACAATTAACCCCAACAAAAAACTTACCGCGACTCGACTGAGCGATCGCCGAACGTCTTGATAAGTAAGTGGGTCAAATTAAATATAAAACCTCACCCTGCCTCCGGCTTCCCTCTCCGAACTCACAGAGAGAGATTGAGGGTGAGGTTTGATCTTATGTTTAATTACACCACCTACTTAGTTGCTATGAAACTTAAACCCACGGAATTTGTTAAATTTACATTCTGTAACATAATTTGTGTCTTGATATTAAACATAATTTTGTGACTGAATCATGTTACCTTTTCAAAAAATATTTTATTGCTTCCCAATATTTCCGGCACAAAAGTGCCCGCGTTTTAGAGAAACCTGAATGCTTACGCATTTTTATTTTACCAGATTAGGACTTACGCATCATAAATATATATGTGGGGTACGAAATTTTGGCTTTTGAGCCATATCTAACGCACCTTCAGCAATATGCGACCAAAATAAGGGTTATGTTCAGCGCCGGAAACTTTCATTTTGCCTAATAAATATTATCGCTAATTTGTAGACTGTGTAAGTCTTACAGATATATAAAAGGACATCAACATTATTTATCTTTATATATATTTCATCAGAAAATTATCGTTTTATAGATTTAACTTCATGATGTTTTATGAGAAGTTTATCGTTTGAATTATTGCAAGATGCGAGTATTACATAGATCGAATCAATTTTGATCTCCACAATTATAAAGGTTATAAAATATGTCCATTATTGTTGGTACTCCTAACAATGACTTTTTGTTGGGTACTAGTAGTGACGATCTGATTGATGGTGGTGCAGGCAATGACACATTGTTAGGTGGTGCAGGCGATGACACCTTTAAGGGTGGTCAGGGCAACGACAGTCTTAATGGCGGAGTTGGCTTTGATACCGCAGACTACAGTAACTTGGGTAAAAGCATTACCCTCTCAGGTGTAGGGACAATTATCAAAGCTGGTGGTTTGGGAACAGACACAGTTTTTCAAGTAGAAAGGGTAGTTGCTGATGCCACTGTTGCCAACAATACCATAGATGCATCTCAATCTTTGCCTGGGGTAGCAGCGATCGCTGACCTAGAAGCCCAAACTATCTCTGCCCTCAACGTTCCTGGTTTGGGAACATTGACATTTAATGTAGTCAACTTTGACAATGTTATCGGCACAATTAACAATGACACCATTAAGGGCGATGCCCAAAATAATCTATTATCTGGTCTTGATGGCAATGACCTGATTGATGGTGGTGCAGGCAATGACACATTGTTAGGTGGTGCAGGCGATGACACCTTTAAGGGTGGTCAGGGCAACGACAGTCTTAATGGCGGAGTTGGCTTTGATACCGCAGACTACAGTAACTTGGGTAAAAGCATTACCCTCTCAGGTGTAGGGACAATTATCAAAGCTGGTGGTTTGGGAACAGACACAGTTTTTCAAGTAGAAAGGGTAGTTGCTGATGCCACTGTTGCCAACAATACCATAGATGCATCTCAATCTTTGCCTGGGGTAGCAGCGATCGCTGACCTAGAAGCCCAAACTATCTCTGCCCTCAACGTTCCTGGTTTGGGAACATTGACATTTAATGTAGTCAACTTTGACAATGTTATCGGCACAATTAACAATGACACCATTAAGGGCGATGCCCAAAATAATCTATTATCTGGTCTTGATGGCAATGACCTGATTGATGGTGGTGCAGGCAATGACACATTGTTAGGTGGTGCAGGCGATGACACCTTTAAGGGTGGTCAGGGCAACGACAGTCTTAATGGCGGAGTTGGCTTTGATACCGCAGACTACAGTAACTTGGGTAAAAGCATTACCCTCTCAGGTGTAGGGACAATTATCAAAGCTGGTGGTTTGGGAACAGACACAGTTTTTCAAGTAGAAAGGGTAGTTGCTGATGCCACTGTTGCCAACAATACCATAGATGCATCTCAATCTTTGCCTGGGGTAGCAGCGATCGCTGACCTAGAAGCCCAAACTATCTCTGCCCTCAACGTTCCTGGTTTGGGAACATTGACATTTAATGTAGTCAACTTTGATAATGTTATCGGCACAATTAACAATGACACCATTAAGGGCGATGCCCAAAATAATCAATTATTTGGTCTTGGTGGCAATGACCTGATTGATGGTAGAGGTGGCAACGACCTGATAGACGGTGGACAAGGCGATGACACCATTAAGGGTGGTCAGGGTAACGACAGCATTGATGGCGGGGATGGACAAGACACCGTAGATTACAGCCTCAGTGGTGGTGTCACAGTATTACCAACAGGTACAGTTCAAAAAAGTGGTGGTGGTGCAGACCAACTTATTAGGATTGAAAAAATTATTGGTTCAGCAACTGCGATAGATACGATAGACGCTTCTGGAACCAATGTACAGCTAATTGGTGATTTATCCGCACAACAAGTCAACGTCAGCAATATTCCCGGTTTCGGTTCTTTAAATTTCGGAGTTGTGAACTTTGACAACCTTACCGGAGGTAATGGAAATGACCGCTTAACTGGGAATGCTGGAGCCAATACCCTGAACGGTGGTTCGGGTGATGACAACCTTGATGGTAGAGATGGTAATGATATTCTGATTGGCGGATTGGGCAAAGATATCTTAGCTGGTGGAGCAGGAGCTGATATCTTCCGTTACAACAGTGCTTTAGAGGGTGGCGATATTAGACCTCTTGCAAAAGTCCCAGATGCGTGGGACAAATAAGTTAGAGTTGGGTAGCATTAATGACCTACGAACAAGTAAAGATCCTAAAGC
>NZ_JBALFC010000020.1:0-72402 GCF_036917755.1 Nostoc sp. | reverse complement strand
GTCCGCCACTAAACCCCGAAAGGTTTCGTTCGACTTGCATGTGTTAAGCATACCGCCAGCGTTCATCCTGAGCCAGGATCAAACTCTCCGTTTTGTTGTGTTTCGAGTTTGCGGCTCCGAAAAAAAATATTTCCCGGAATCCTAGTTACAATTTCGATTATCTTTTTGGGAATTCCCAAAAGTAAAATCTTTTGACGAGGATTGGTTTTTTTCTTAAGCTTTCAAAGTATTATGTTTTTTAGGTTCAGCGGTGGTTGGCGTCTGTCGCCTTTCCACTCAACTAGAGTAACTAGTCATCCCCTGGTTTGTCAAGGGGTAAAATTATTTTTTTTTCTAAAAGTGCAAATCTCTTGACTGGCATTACTTTCAGGTGAATGGGTTAAGCAACAGGAGAGAGGCGAAAGCGAAGTAGCTAAACCTTCCTGTATGAATAATGCACGTTGCTAGTTAGTCTCCATAAATAGGAGATGATGGAAATTGAGTGATTATGGTAATAATTATCGAAAAACGCAGGGGCAGTGTTGCTGGAGGGATTTACCTGAATCCAAATGCTCGAACTAACTATATAAGATCATAATTGTTGCGGAGCTTGCGCTCTAAGACTCTCATCCTACAGTTGGCGCTTGTATCGACATTCGAGTAGTCGAAGAGGCTACGCGATCGCTACCACTACGTTTGCGGAGCGTTTCGTAGAAAAGATAGGCAGTCCCTTATATGAAGATCCGTTACAGTGAGTCTAGCGCTGTAGACGGATTTCACAATTTATAAAGTAGTAATTTTGTCAAGATTATGAGCAAGAAATTTGAGGAAGTGGAAAAAAGAAAAATTACTGTAATCAATCCAGAAGTTTAAGTGCGTTGGCGTACTTCTACGGGGAAGCAAGCTCGCAGCATCTGGTAGAGAAGCCTTGCTGTTGGCATTGCCTCTCTCAGAGAAGATATCGCCATAATAATTGTCCAATCAGATTTTTTAACCAGAATTTTTGATAAAAAGCTAAAAACTAGACTAGGCAAGAAATACAGATGATCCGACCGCGTAAGGTCTTTGCTCAACATTGGCTCAAAAGTGAAAAGGCGCTCGACGCAATTATTCAAGCAGCAGAGTGTAAAGAAAACGATCGCTCTGCTAACGCTAAGGGCGATCGCATCCTGGAAATTGGACCAGGAACCGGCATTCTGACTCGTCGTTTATTACCCTTAGTGCAATCTCTGGTTGCAGTTGAAATAGACCGCGACTTATGCGAACTATTGGCAAAGCAACTTGGTAAGACTGAAAATTTTTTACTGCTGCAAGGCGATTTTCTCTCTCTGGATTTACCATCTTATCTGGTAGCCTTTGCCAATTTCCAACAGCCAAATAAAGTAGTGGCCAATATTCCCTACAATATTACGGGGCCAATCATTGAGAAACTACTGGGTACGATCGCTAACCCCAACCCTGAACCATTTGACTCAATAGTGTTACTAGTACAAAAAGAAGTAGCAGAAAGGTTGTATGCTAAACCAGGATCAAAAGCATTTGGGGCGTTGAGTGTGCGGGTACAGTATTTGGCTGAGTGTGAGTTAATCTGCACAGTTCCAGCGGCCGCATTCCATCCACCGCCAAAAGTCGATTCAGCAGTGGTGCGATTGCGCCCCCGAAAAATAGAAATACCAGCACTTAACCCAAGACAGTTAGAGAATTTCTTAAAGTTGGGGTTTGGTGCCAAGCGCAAAATGTTACGAAATAATTTGCAATCAGTTATTGAACGCGATCGCCTGAGCCACTTACTGGAACAATTAGAAATAAATCCCCAAGCCAGAGCCGAAGACCTCAGCGTTCAGCAATGGGTAATCCTAGCAAATGAGTTAGGAGTTAAAAGTGAGGAGTGAGGAGTTAAGAGTGAATATGTAAATGATTGCTTTGATTCAAAACCCAAAATTCGCCCATTCACAACTAGCAACCCATAACCCTTAACTTCTAACTTTCAAAATGCGTTCCTACAGCCTAATTGCCCCTGCTAAAATCAATTTATATCTGGAAATCCTTGGCAACCGCTCCGATGGCTATCACGAGTTAGCCATGATACTTCAGAGTATTGGTCTAGCAGACCAAATTAATGTGTGTTCCATCAGTACTGACAGCATAGTTGTTCACTGCAACCACCCACAAGTACCGACAGATAAAAGTAATCTGGCATACCGCGCGGCAGAATTAATGGTGAGGCAATTTCCTAAAGCCTTTGCTAAATATGGGGGCGTGGAGATTACACTCAACAAGCAGATTCCTGTAGCTGCTGGGTTGGCTGGGGGTTCGACGAATGCAGCTGCTGTGTTGGTGGGGATAGATTTACTGTGGAAATTGGGATTAACTCAGTCAGAATTAGAGGAGTTAGGAGGCACACTTGGTTCAGATGTACCATTTTGTGTAGCGGGTGGAACTGCGATCGCCACAGGTAGAGGTGAGCAACTTTCTCCTCTGCCAAGTTTGGATACTATATATATAGTGTTGGCAAAATACCGCAGCCTGGAAGTTTCCACCGCTTGGGCATACAAAACCTATAGACAGCAGTTTAGTAATTCTTATATTAGAGATAGTGACAACTTGGCAGCCCGCGCTAGTGCAGTTCATTCAGGATCAATAGTAAAAGCTATCCTGGATAAAAATACGGGAGAAATTGCCCAAAAACTGCACAATGATTTAGAGCGTGTGGTATTGCCAGCCTATCCCCAAGTTTTGCAACTGCGAGAAGTGTTTGTAAATCAAGAAGGTGTTTTAGGAACAATGATGTCTGGTTCTGGGCCAACAGTATTTGCTCTTTTTGAGTCTCAACAGCAGGCAGAACAAGTTAAGCTGCAAGTGAGGGAAGCAATTATTGATGAAGACTTAGAATTGTTTGTGACTCGGACAATTACACATGGGATTCAGGTGGTATCTTCAGTTTAAATAAATAGAATTATTCCTAATGCTCTAATCGAAAATCTAAAATGTGATGAATGACCAAAATTTAACACCACAAACAGATACTAAAGTACAGATGACAGCAAGTCCGTTACGCTGTTTTACTGGGGCGGTGATTTCGGGAGGAATGGGATTTGCAGCGTATTCGCTGATGATTGCGACCGCTACAAATTTTGCTACTAAACCGATCCATTCAATTAATCCATTAGTGGTGAAGATTTCTTCTGCTGTTCGGACTTTGGTTGTTGGCGTAGTTGCTTTGGGAAGTGGAATATTTGGTATAGTGGCAATTGGTTTGTTGGCTTTGGGAGTGCAATTATTAATACAGCAGTTGACCAAAGAAAAAAGTAGTGAAAACTAGGAATTTTGTCAAATTATTTCTGATTTGACTGTTGCACATTCATGGCACTTGTGAGTACGAGTAGATAATGACTTTTTAACTCGTGTCCCAGAAACAGAACAGTCTTGCGATGTGTAATGGGGTGGAACAGCTACAGCCCATGTACCAAATATCTTGTCGTAACATAATTTGGTTTATTTCCAACGACTTACTTAATTCAAATATTGCGTAGTAAACATCGCTTTATTTTCTGCCTTTTCTGCTACTCCCCTTTTCGATAAAATAACTTAGCAGATCAGAAAGGAACGAGTTTAGAATCATGGCTCAAGCTAGTGTTGGGATTATTGGTGGTAGCGGTCTGTATAAAATGGACGCGCTCCAAGATGTCGAAGAGGTGGAAGTTCAGACCCCCTTTGGTTCACCATCTGATGCTTTGATTCTGGGGACTTTGGATGGTACACGGGTAGCTTTTTTAGCGCGTCATGGCCGCAATCACACGCTTTTACCCTCTGAGTTACCGTTTCGCGCTAATATCTATGCGATGAAGCAATTGGGTGTGGAGTATTTAATCTCAGCTAGTGCTGTGGGTTCCTTGAAAGCAGAGGCGAAACCACTGGATATGGTGGTGCCAGATCAGTTTATTGATCGGACAAAAAATCGGATTTCAACGTTTTTCGGTGAGGGAATTGTTGCTCACATTGCCTTTGGTGATCCGATTTGTAAGAACTTAGCTGTTGTGTTGGCAGATGCGATCGCATCTCTCAATTTACCAGAAGTTACTCTCCATCGCGGCGGTACTTATGTGTGCATGGAAGGGCCGGCTTTTTCCACTAAGGCAGAATCGAATCTTTACCGCAGTTGGGGTGCAACAATCATTGGCATGACGAATTTACCAGAGGCGAAGTTGGCAAGGGAAGCTGAAATTGCTTATGCAACTTTAGCACTGGTGACAGATTACGATTGTTGGCATCCAGACCATGACGGTGTAACGGTAGAAATGGTGATTGGCAATTTGCTGCGGAATGCTGTGAATGCTCAAAAGGTGATTCAAGAAACTGTGCGGCGGTTGAGTAAAAATCCACCTTCAAGTGAGGCGCATTCGGCGTTAAAATATGCGATTTTGACTCAGTTAGATAAAGCACCAACGGCAACGAAGGAAAAGTTAGGGTTATTGTTGCAGAAGTATCTGTAGTATTAGTATGAATATGCGATCGCTACGATGGGCTATTGGTGATGCACCATCAATCTGAAATCATACAGGCGATCGCAGTTTCTCACCAGATTTGAAAAAGCTACAGTCAAAGAAAACCAGTTGATTCAACTTCTTCCCTAAGAGCGATAAAAAGCCACTGTTGCTAAATCTAATTAGTCCAGTTAAGATAATATTACGCATACTAAGTATTTTTAAATGGTTTCTACATCTAATCACTCCCCAGCTTTAGAGTCGTGGCAGCAAAATCTGGCACCATACAATTTAGGCTACAGAATCAAATTAGTCTCACAACTGCTCAGTCGCAAGTTTACTGAGAAGCTAGAACCGTTTGGACTTACGCCATTTCACTGGTTAGTGTTGTGCTGTTTGTGGCAAGAAGATGGTTTACCTACTTCTAGTATTGGGGACAAACTCAAACAAGTGGGAGGGACTTTAACAGGCGTACTAGATCGGATGGAAGAACGCGGCTTGGTGCGTCGAGAACGCGACACCCACGATCGCCGCATCTGGCGAATCTGGCTAACGGATGCAGGTAAGGAACTAGAAGCTGTCTTACCGCCGATCGCCGCAGCCGTGCGTGATCAAGCAATGGACGGTATTTCTTTTGCTGACCGAGAACTGTTTTCCCAAATCTTGAATCGGGCGATCGCTAATCTCTCCTAAAGATGATCTCACAATCACCCGACCGGGGGAGGTGCTGTAAAGATTTGTTTTGAGATAATATTACGCATACTAAGGAAATAAGGATTTTTTTCCGAAAATACTACGCATTCTAAATAAACGACTATCAATCAAATTATTCAACGAACAAGCGAGTTAACAATCATGGGCACTAATACTTTGAACGGACGCAACGGACACAAGACCCCAATTTTAGAAAAAGAAGTGATTCCTGATTCAGAGACTTTAGAAGTTGTGACAGCAGAGACATCCGCAACAGCAGAAGCACCTGTTGTAATTCCTGAGATCGAGAAAGAAGTTCCAGCGAAGCGGAAAAAACCGACTGGTTTGATTTTGGCAGCATTAGGCGTGGGTGCGCTCGCGGCAGGTACTTTTGGTTATCACTACTGGCAATACGCCTCCACCCACCAGGAAACAGACAACGCCACCGTTGCGGGAAACATTCACCAAATTAGTAGCCGCATTCCCGGAACTGTAAGTGAAGTGCTGGTGAATGATAACCAACTGGTGCAACCGGGACAATTGTTAGTCAAGTTAGATCCACGGGACTATCAAAGTCAGGTACAACAAGCACAAGCCGCCCTAGAAAATGCGCGTGGTCAGGCGCAAGCCGCCCAAGCAAATATTGCCTTAACTTCACAAACTACCACTGGTAAGACAAGTCAAGCGCAGGGAGATGTCAGCAGTGCTGTTGCAGCAATTTCCACAGCCCAAGCAGCAGTACAAGAAGCCCAAGCTGGGATACCGGCGGCGCAAGCTGAAGTCAGACTAGCCCAAGCGGGGATTCCCGCCGCCCAAGCGCAGGTAGCGCAAGCAAATGCGAATTTGGAAAAAGCTCAAACAGATTACAATCGTTACAACGAATTGTATAAAACAGGTGCAATTCCTCGTCAGCAATTAGATACAGCCAAGGCAGCTTATGATGTGGCTACGGCACAAAAAAACGCCGCTATTCAGGGAGTAGAACAAGCCCAAGCTAAGTTATCCTCCGCCAAAGTTGGTGTCGCCAAAGCCCAGTCTCAATTAGCACAAGCCCAAGAAAATGTCACCAATGCCCAAGCTAAATTGGCAGCATCTAAGGGAGGATTGCAACAAGCTACCGCAGGCGGACAAGATACGACAGTAAAACGTAGTCAATACGAAGCGGCAAAAGCGGCGATCGCGCAATCAGAAGCATCGCTCAAAAACGCACAATTGCAACTATCTTATGTTAATGTTAGCGCCCCCAGTGCCGGACGAATAGGCAGAAAAACCGTAGAAGTTGGTAACCGAGTCCAATCGGGAACACCATTAATGGCGATCGTGGATAACCAATATTGGGTAGTTGCAAACTTCAAAGAAACCCAATTAGAAAAGATGCGCCCAGGAGAGCCAGTAGAAATCAAGCTGGATACTTTCCCTCATCATACCTTTATTGGTCGTGTTGACAGTGTTTCCCCAGCTTCCGGCGCTCAGTTTGCTTTATTGCCACCGGATAACGCTACAGGTAACTTTACTAAAGTTGTCCAACGCATCCCAGTAAAAATAGTTTTCGACCAAAAGAGCATTCAAGGGTACGAATCGCGGATTACTCCGGGGATGTCTGCGGAAGTTGCTGTGCAAGTTAAGTAATACCATGTCCGCGAAATTACCGATAAAGAACCCCACCCCCAACCCCTCCCCGCTCTTCGAGAGGCAGGGTGGTTTCATACAACGAGAGAAAAATAATAATGGATCGCAAAGTGCTGTTTTGAATAGTAATTATAGGGTGGGGAGGATGTCAATACTCAATTCCTGGTTGCGCCTTCACGCCTTGATCGCGGAAAGGGTGCTTAACTAGGGTCATTTCGGTTACGAGGTCAGCACGCTCAATTAAAGCAGTCGGTGCGCCTCTACCTGTGAGAATAACGTGTTTGTTAGCTGGTTTTTGCGCCAAACCTGCTAAAACGTCTTCTACTGGTAAGTAAGCCATTTTGAGGGCGATATTGATTTCGTCTAACAATACCAGATGAAAGTCTGGGTTGCGGATGTATTCTAATGATTTTTCCCACGCGGCGCTAGCTTTGTCAAGATCGCGATCGCGGTCTTGAGTTTCCCAGGTAAAGCCTTCGCCCATTGCGTGAAATTCTATCTGGTCTTCCCAATAGCTGAAAACCCTTTTTTCGGAAGGTTCCCAGCTACCTTTGATGAATTGGATGATCGCTACTTTATACCCGTGACCTAGCGATCGTAACACCATCCCTAACGCCGCAGTAGTTTTACCCTTACCGTTACCAGTATTTACAATAATTAACCCTTTTTCTGGTACAGCTTCTGCGATGCGCTTATCTTGGACTTCTTTGCGTCGCTGCATCTTTTTGCGGTACTGTTCATCAGTCAGAGATGAAGACATTACCTCATCAATCAAGCGCCCAATTTCTTGGTCTGGGTTCAATTCTTGTGGTGTGTCGTTTGTCATCAAACTTGTCTGCAAATAATTGTTAAAAATGTGGATAATGAACCAAAACGATGATGATTATCTGATTTAGCGAAAATCAGATGATTGGATGTGTCCAGTAAGATTTCACGTAACAATTTTGATAAAGCGTGAGCTTTTTAACATCATTGCCAGACAACTATGTAAAACTATATGATATACAGATAAAAGTTATAATTTGAATCCAATATTGCTATTTAAAGAATTTAATCGGTTGATTAAAGCACTTTACTAAAAAAACTTTGTCTGGGAAGTGTTGGTACATAAGGAAAAAAGTAAATTATTATTCTCCCTCATCCCCCTCATCCCCCTCATCCCCCTCATCCTCTTCACTCCAATACTGTTGAGGTGCATTTCCGTGAACTTCTAAAATTTTTGCTTTTTTAATTTTGTTATCAGGTGGATTAATTGCTTCTAACTGCACATCAAATTTCCAGTTGTCACCAAAATCATAAAGATAGCTCATTTTAGCACTGGGTTCCAGAGACAAATCACCAATCTGCACTTGGTCTGCAAATGGGGGTGTTTCCATATAGGGATGACCGATTTTTATTATGCGACCAAAATGGTCTTTATAACTAAATTCGTACAGATGATCATAATCAAAATCGAAAGCATCAAGAATTGTCTCTGCTAGCCAGCTTAATGGTTTTTTCGCTGGTATGGCAATGCGTCTCCAAGCCTTAGAAATGGACACTTTAAAAACATATATACCATCAGTAAAGCCTTGCTTGGGAACAAGTAAATTATGCTCCCATTCTGGAAAAAATGGTTGAAAATGTGATTGTAATTTTCCGAAAGTTACATTTACCTCATCCTGTAATTCTCCTCGTATACCCAATGGAAAGAGTAATTGCAACAGAGCATCACCAAAGGGTAAGCGTTGTAAACTAGTAATGCGCCACCCCTTGCCTTCTTGTGGTTTTCCATGTTTGATAGATAACAATCCAAATAACTCTAACAGAGCAACGTTATGCAGACCGGGGTAATAACTAATATCTTGTTGGTTTTCATATTTAGGAAATTCTAAACCTTTATCTGGAACGCGAGGCCAAAGTTGAATGCATCTAAATAAATTGCCAAATGAGTCTTGATGTTCACCCAAAATTTCGTTATTTCCCCAAATTAACCAGGCTTCTAATAAGTTGAAATAGCGTTCTGTTGGGTTGAGATTTGACCATGATTCTAAGGTGGCTGCGTCTAAAACTAAAATTTGCTTCTTACCTTGCGATCTAATTTGGGCTAACCCAGAACTGCGTAATAATAGATATAGCCCATTAATGTAGGGGTATGATTTCTGTACGGGGCGTTTGAGTTTAATTTCAATTGGGTGACTTAACTGAGAATTAAGTTCTGATAGTATTTTTAGCGGTAGAAGGTTATTAACACTACTAACTTCCACTCCATTTGGTTGTAATAAATCTATCAGAGTTTGAAAGTCATGCAGAATCGTACCGGGTTGATTTTCATCAATGCTGAGTTCTTGTAGAAGTTGTTGTTGTGAATCTGTTAGGGAAGGCAGTTCAGGATTGAGTGTGCGTTCTAGCCGCGCAAATAAATCTTCCATAAATAAAAATTCTAAATTTTAAATTCACAATTTAACCTTCCGTAAAACCCTGTTCTCTTTATACTATGACTTCAGCAGTTACCCTAAAAAACATTGACCCGCCAAGTGTCACCGCAGGACTATCAACACCGTAAGCTTAGTGAAATGTGAATGATAATATTTTCACCTTCTAGTTGACAATCCCAGGAATTTGATATGAATAGTAACACTCGTCTACAGATAATTTTAGCTGATACACGTATTGATATAGTATTAAGAGCGATCGCACAACTAAATCTACCTAGCTGGTGGTTAGCCGGAGGTGCAGTCCGAAACACCGTTTGGCATTCAATTTTTGGCGATAATTGTGGGTTAGGTATTAAAGATTTTGATATTGCGTTCTTTGATATAGAGGGGAATCGTTCCCAAGAACTAGCAGCAAAGGTGACTCTCACAAAACTATTTCCTCATGACGAGTTTGATGTCAAAAATCAAGCCAGTTTTGCTCGTTGGCGACTTGGCAGCAGACCTTATACTAGTACAGAGGATGCGATCGCAGATTGGCTGCACACTGCTACTGCTGTGGGAGTTCGACTAGATGCCCAAAACCAATGGCAATTTTTTACTCCCTACGGGTTAGATGACTTATTTGCTGGCATTATTCGACCTACGCCAGCACATACTCATAATCTAGATGCTGAGAATAAGGCATCTGGGTTTTTACAAAAGTGTCCTTATCTGCGGTTGGCGTAAAGTTACAGTCGGGTTATGAAAGCGTTAGCAAACCTTGAAGTCACCCTTTATTCTGTTTCATGTATGAGTAGAGAAGTTCGCGATCGCTCTGGGGATTTACAATTAAGCATGGACTATTACCGCCACTTTTATTACTTACAAAAACGACAGTAACGCCCATCCGTGGACAAACCCCTAAACAACTGGTGCTGACAACCCGAAATTCACCCCATAATCCCTCAAATTTTAAACGAGATTTCAACCAATTCTCTAAGTCTTCGGAAGCCGTTGAGCCGGATTGCTCGTTTGCACATTGTGAACACACAAGCAGTAAACCAGACTCCCATCGGGGAGAAACACTGGGAATAGATGTGTCAAATGGGCGAGAACTCAGGGGTGAACATTGGGGCGATGTCTGCTGAGAATTGGCTGAAAACCTCTTGAGGATACGTCGGAGCAATGTCTTAATCCGCCGGATCAGTTTCTTCATGGACGACCCCACTATTTCTCTGACAGAATAATATAAGTTTCCCCTTTAATCTGTTCTATTTGATCATCTAGTTCCAGCAAGAATCAGCGCTGAAGAGGACATGAGCCTCATTCGCATTTCTAATCAGCTTTGCCATTCCCCTGAAAATTTAACAAATGATCATCATTGACCCAAATTGCTTGTTGAGGTACAGAAATAGAAATTCCGGCTTGATCTAATGCGATTTTCAGGCGGCGGCGAAACTCCCGTGCGACATCCCATTGTTTGAGAGGCTGTGTTTTAATCCAGACCCGAATAATCAAACCGCGATCGCCAAATTGATCTATTCCCAAAACTTGCGGCGGTTCCAAAATTTGAGGCTGCCATTGCATTTCTTGATTCATCTCCAAACCAACAGTTTCAATCAACTTCAAAGCCTTTTCTGTATCGGCTTGGTAAGCGATGGGAACCGTTAAATCGGCTCGTGACCAACGATTAGAAAGATTGGCAACAACTTTAATTTCACCATTTGGAATCGTGATCAAGCGCCCTTCAGAATCCCGGACTTGGGTCATCCGCAGATTCAGATTTTCTACTAAGCCTCCCACGTCTCCGACACTAATCACATCGCCTAAAGCATACTGATCTTCTAGAATGATCAGGAAACCGTTAATCGCATCTTTAATTAAGTTTTGCGAGGCCAGAGACACTGCAACACCAATTAAGCTGGCACCCGCTAGCAAGGGAACAATATCTATACCCAAGGACACCAGCGCTAGCAAGAAGCCTACTCCGACGCAGATACCAGTAGCAATGCTTTTAGTCACCCCAGAAAATGTGGAAACTCGCAGTTGCAGCCGTTCAGAACTTTCTGGAGTCAATAAAGCACCACTGCTGATCAGACTGCTGGTGAAGCGCTCAATTAAGGCGTAGGTCAAACGGATCGCTACATAGGTTACTAGGAACACAACACCTAATCGCAAAGGAAATTGGGCGGCTGTGAGAATTCCTACCTGAAACCCTCGTGTATAGGGAAATAGACCCAAAATAAAGAAGCTTCCACCTCCCCAAATTCCGGCTTGAGTTAGCTGAAACAATCGTCTTTTGACTTCTTGGAGATGCTGCTTTTGCCGTTGATTCAGTTGTGTTGCAATTGGTTGAGCTGCTGCTACTGCTGGTGAAATTGGGGAGTTTAGAGTTCCTCTGGGGGGTTGGGAGGAAAGGGGATCTAATAAATTCTTTTTGGAGCGCTGTTCCCAACTATATACCCCGCAACTCATGACAATCATTGCCAGTCCGATGCCCGCAGCAATTTTACCTTGGTCGATTAAAAATTGAGTTTGTCTTTCTTGCTTTGCTTGTTGCAAGTCTTCTTGTAACGATTCGGCCACTTGATTTGCCGATGTTGACATATCTACCTGTCGCAGTCCAGCATCTTCAGAAGTGATGGTCATCAAATATTGACCGTTGACATAAATTACTGGTAGTTCGTTTACTTTCCGAACTTCTACCTTGACTGCTGTTTTCGGTGGTGACTGAAAGTAATTTTGGCCAATTTTCTGCAACTTCTTTTGAATATCTTCTGAACGCTCAGGAAAGTTGGCTTTTGATGCCGCTATCTGAAATAACCGACGACCATCTAAATAAATCCAGCCTGTAACAAGTCTATCATTTGAATCATTACTCACACTGCTGGGAGCTTGCAGCTGCGGTAAAAAAGGAATTTGGGCTGTGGCTTTTGGCACAGATACAACGGCTATAGCCATTGAACTAGCGATCGCCAAAAATTGAAATCGCACTCAAACACCTCCTTGAGTAAAATCTACTAGCGACTACTTCTATAACTATCCTCCGTAATTACTTTCGGTAGATGTACCTATCTAAAGTTAAGGTTTTCCCTGGAGATGATGAAATTTTGATGTTTTTTTGTTTTTATCTATCTTTAGACAGATGACAATGTATTTATAATCATTAAGCAAGGCTGAGAATAGTTTCACTCCTACTAAAGATAAAACAAAAAAGAAGAACCTGGGGATGAAGTTGACATTATGCTAGTTTTGAGGAATATTAACTACTAATTTATTTATTTGCTTTCTTTCAAGCAAAAATTGCCAGTAGTAGAATAACCTAGTAGAGGGCGTAAATTTTACGTACCTTTTTTAATTTTTTGAGGAAATTTTTGATGACCGCAATTTCTCCCCGATTAAAGCACGAGGTTAAAGACCTCGGCCTAGCTGCCTTGGGAAGACAGCGCATTGAATGGGCTGGACGCGAAATGCCAGTTTTGCGGCAAATCCGCGATCGCTTTGCTATCGAGAAACCCTTCGCTGGTTTACGCCTTGTCGCTTGCGCCCACATTACAACAGAAACAGCACATTTGGCGATCGCTCTGAAAGCCGGTGGTGCAGACGCGCTTTTAATTGCTAGCAATCCCTTATCAACGCAAGATGACGTAGCCGCTAGCCTCGTCGTCGATCATGAAATTCCCGTCTTTGCTCAAAAAGGCGAAGATAACGCAACTTATAGCCGCCATGTCCAAATCGCCCTAGATCACCGCCCCAACATCATCATTGATGACGGTAGCGATGTGGTTGCGACATTAATCCAAGAGCGCCAACACCAAATCGCCGATTTGATTGGCACCACTGAAGAAACCACAACCGGAATTGTGCGCCTCCGCGCCATGTTCAAAGATGGCGTTCTCACCTTCCCCGCCGTCAACGTCAACGATGCTGATACCAAGCACTTCTTTGATAACCGCTATGGTACTGGACAATCGACCCTAGACGGCATTATCCGCGCCACGAATATTCTGCTGGCTGGTAAAAACATTGTCGTAGTTGGTTACGGCTGGTGTGGTAAAGGTACAGCCCTCCGCGCCCGTGGTATGGGTGGTAACGTGATTGTTACCGAAATTGACCCCATCAAGGCAATTGAAGCCGTAATGGATGGTTTCCGCGTCCTGCCAATGGCAGAAGCTGCTAAAGTTGGTGATTTGTTTATCACAGTTACTGGTAACAAGCACGTAATTCGCGCCGAGCATTTTGATGTGATGAAAGACGGTGCGATCGTTTGTAACTCTGGTCACTTTGATATTGAACTTGACTTGAAATACTTGGCTTCTCAAGCTAAGGAAATTAAGGAAGTGCGTCCTTTCACTGAAGAGTATAAGTTGACAACTGGTAAATCAGTTGTCGTTCTCGGACAAGGACGTTTGATTAACCTAGCTGCGGCTGAAGGACATCCCAGCGCGGTTATGGATATGAGTTTTGCTAACCAAGCTTTAGCTGTTGAATACCTAGTGA
Source organism: Nostoc sp. (assembly GCF_036917755.1). Lineage (GTDB taxonomy): Bacteria > Cyanobacteriota > Cyanobacteriia > Cyanobacteriales > Nostocaceae > Nostoc. The sequence goes on along the minus strand of NZ_JBALFC010000020.1, from coordinate 58,721 downwards.
AGAATAAAGGTAAGTTAGAACCTGGTTTGCACTCAATTCCTATTGATGTGGATCAAGAAATTGCTCGTTTGAAGTTGGAGGCTATTGGAATTAAGATTGATAGCCTAACACCAGATCAAATTGAGTACATCAATTCCTGGACTACTGGAACTTGATATTAGTTGATTAATTGATTTTTTTGGGGATAGGCTTTTTGGCTTATCCCTTTTTTGTGTTTCGCGCAAAGACGCAAAGGGAGGAAGTTGAGTATATCAATTCTTGGACTTCGGAAACTTGATGATTGATTAGTTTATTTTTTGGTGATAAGCCAAAGCCTATCTCTTTTTTTTTATGACAAGTTTCTAAAGCCACAATTAAAAAAGGTGCAGATGGATGATCAAGTAATTTTGCCAAATCCGTAATAGCACCTTGTCTTATTACATTAATAATTTCCTGCATCAAGTGGGAATTGTTTTCTATATGTTCAATAGTTTTTGCTGCAATTATCATTTTTTCAGCAGTTGTATTCATTGAATGGCAAGTGCTTGTTTCTTCTAATATTTTCTCAATTTTATCAGCCAATTCTGTAATGGTTTGTATTATTGTTAACTTCTCTTCTCAACCAATATTCAGTTTGTATATAAGCTTCAGAAGCAATATTTATTTTAATCATATTTTCAGAAATTCTTTCATGTGCCATAACACATATTACATATCTAAAATAATTTATTAATTCTTTAGATTTAGACCTTACAATTTCCTCTAATTTATTTGAATCGCCAAAAGCTGAACATATAATCACTACTTTATTCAGAAAATTATCTTCAATATTTTTTTTCATATGTTCAGCATACGAAGGATTAATTATACTACTACTACTTTGACAAAATTCATCTGTTAAATCGTCATCAAATTTGACTATCTTGATATTTCCAAAAGATATTTGATTTATATCTTGCAACTCTAAACCATCTAAAATGAAAAAGCATTCAAAATTTTTAATTTGTTCAGATATACGAGAAAAAATATCTGTAAGTACATTATTAAAATCTCTCTTATTAATACCTTGACTAATGTTAGTAATTTCTAATTCAAGTTCTATTCGTATAGATTTATAAATAGTATCATAAGTCGCAACTTCTTCTGTTTTGTTATTTATATAAATAGTTTTAAAATAAATAGTATCAATAAAATCCCGCAAGTTTTTAATTGATTGATCATTGAACATCCATATTTGGGAATTAATTGTTAAATGTGGAGACTTAAAAGATTTTTTGAGATCATCAAGTGATGAGGCAATACAATAATTTTTTATTTTAATTAAAGTATTCCAAATTTGATTAACTGTTTTTTTAAGCTTCGGTTCTACAAATTTTAATTCCATATTACTATCTCAAAATAATTAAAAAAATATTAAACGAATACGCCCAACTCTCCTACGCTTACGGAGAACTAGAAAGACAACTAATTATAGACCAAACCGCCAACCATTACCTACTACTAACACCCTTGCTGGGAAAATAATCAACAGCAGGAGGAGCATTTGTTTGGTTAGTCATAATTTTTATAATAATTACTTAATTTTTAGTATAGCTTATTATTTATTTATGATAAATCTCAACTTCCATCTCTCTCGCTTGACGCAACTTATCCAAATTAATATAGTATATACTGTAATATAAATTTAGCCCTATGCCAGCTAAAGACACTTACCATAATGCCGTTAGAAATGCCCTAGAAAAAGATAGTTGGCAAATCACCAAAGATCCATTTATTCTCAAATGGGGTACAAGAGATTTATATATTGACTTAGGTGCAGAAAAACTCATAGCCGCCGAAAAAAGCGGAGATAAAATAGCAGTCGAAATTAAAAGCTTTATAGGTGCTTCTCCAGTCACCGACCTAGAAAATGCTTTAGGGCAATATATCTTATATTACGATATTCTCGCTCGCTTAGAATCTGACCGCCGCTTGTATCTGGCTATTCGTCAAGAAACCTACTCAGAACTATTTCAAGAACCAATTGGTAAAATATTATTAGAAAATCAACGCCTTTGTTTACTTGTCTTCGATTCAAAACGAGAGGTGGTACTGCAATGGATACCTTAGATAATTATCGCCAAATCATTCAAAAAGTATTAACCGAATACGCCCAACTCCCCTACGCTTACGGAGAATTAGAAAGACAACTAATTATAGACCAAAGCGCGAACCATTACCTACTACTAACACTCGGCTGGGAAAATAATCAACGGGTACATGGTTGCTTAGTTCATATTGATATTATCAACGACAAAATCTGGATTCAAAGAGACGGTACAGAATACGGTATGGCCAACGAACTTGTTAACGCTGGTATTCCTAAAAATCAAATTGTTCTCGCCTTCCAACCAGCCGATATCAGACAGTATACTGAATTTGCAGTTAATTAAGCTTAAAAACTGCTGCTAAATCTGGAATAGTAATTGCTATAACTTAAAACTCTCAAGTTGATATACTAGAAATATTCATACATACACATCTCATGTTAACCGTAACAATTGATGAAATCCAGCGAAATCTAACTAGCTATCTTCAACAAGTGGCAGCAGGAGAAAGTATTATTATCATGCAAGCAGATAAACCTATTGCAGAAATTAAACAAGTTTCACCCACCTCTAAACAAATTAGACCTGATGGCTTATGTGCTGGTGAGTTCATTGTTCCAGATGATTTTGATAGTCCCTTATCTGAAGAGATTTTAAATAGTTTTGGAGGTAAATGAAACTATTATTAGATACCCATATTTTCTTATGGGTTACTCAAAATCTAGAATAGCCTAGACATTTTAAAAGTGCATAAGAGTATGTTTTTTTTCAACATTAAATAATCAGCGCTCACTCTCAGCGATGCCTGCGGCGGGCTACGCCTACGCAACAATAATCTATCTGATTGACTTACTTGATTTTTCTCTAAAAGCCGATCGCTCCGACTCAGTTTTCCAATTATGATGGACTCAAAGGCTTAAGTTTCAACCTCAGAAGCTCAAAAGCACCTTCCTAGCACTCTGGTAAAAAATACTTAAACTATTAAGATTAGAAGCATCTACCTACTGAATACCCACTAATCTTTCCCAACCATGCCTCTGTCACGCATAGTAACGCTGATTGTTGGTCTGATCGTCATTTTGGGGCTAGCCCTATGGCTAATTGATTCCCTATCGCGCCTCTATTGGCAATTGTCCTATTCGCCGTTGCTGGGCAATTTACTGCTGTTGCTGCTGATTATCCTCATCGGAGCGTTGGTTGCCGCTTTCGTTTATTATGTATTGGTGATTCAATCAGGGGAAAAGCGATCGCGCCGCAACCCGAAGCGAGTGACTGCGGCACAAATTCCTGCTGGCAAATCTGACGCTGCTTCTACAACTCTCCAGGCTGTGCGCCAACAGGTAGGGCAAATTCAAGATGAAGTAGCACGTCAAGCTTTATTAAGTAAATCGCGGGAGATTGAAGCGAACTTAGCACGGCGTGAGATTCAAGTAGTGGTATTTGGTACCGGGAGTGCTGGTAAAACTTCCCTAGTTAATGCGATTATGGGACGCATGGTTGGTCAAGTGGATGCACCGATGGGTACAACCCAAGTTGGGGAAACCTATTGTTTACGGTTGAAGGGATTAGAACGCAAGATTTTAATTACAGATACGCCGGGGATTTTAGAAGCAGGGGTGGCGGGAACGGAACGGGAACAAATGGCGCGAGAACTGGCAACAGAAGCAGATTTACTGTTGTTTGTGGTGGATAATGACTTACGGCGCTCAGAATATGAGCCACTACGGGGATTGGCAAAAATTGGTAAGCGATCGCTTTTGGTGCTTAATAAAACTGATTTATATACAGATGAAGATAAAGAAGCCATCCTCGCTAGATTGCGCCAACGGGTACGGGGATTTATTGCTACTAATGATGTGGTAGCGATCGCTGCTAATCCCCAATCTGCACAACTAGAAACTGGCGAAACTTTCCAGCCGGAACCGGATATTATTCCTTTGCTGCGGCGCACGGCTACTGTTTTACGGGCTGAAGGCGAAGATTTGGTGGCGGATAACATTCTTTTGCAATCTCTGCGATTGGGAGACGAGGCGCGAAAACTCATCGATGGCCAGCGTCGCCGTCAAGCTGACAAAATCGTAGAACGGTTTCAGTGGATTGGTGCTGGTGTAGTATCAGTCACACCTATACCAGTTGTAGATTTATTGGCGACAGCTGCTGTTAATGCTCAAATGGTTGTGGAAATTGGCAGAGTGTACGGCTGTGAATTGAATATGGAACGGGGACGAGAGTTAGCCCTTTCTTTAGCGAAAACGATCGCTAGTTTAGGCATTGTTAAAGGAGCAATTCAATTATTATCTACAGCTTTGCAGCTGAATGTTGCCACCTTTATTATTGGTAGAGCAATTCAAGGTGTAACGGCAGCTTATTTAACGCGAATTGCTGGTAAAAGTTTTATTGAATATTTTCGTCACGATCAAGATTGGGGTGATGGTGGGATGACGGAAGTTGTACAGCGACAGTTTCAAATTAATCGCAGAGATGAATTTATCAAGGCTTTTATTCAAGAAGCGATCGCGCGGGTAGTAAAGCCGTTAACAGATAAATCTGAAGTAGTTGAACACGATGAAGAAGTCAATAGTTAAACCCGAAGAACCCCACCCCGCCGGCGGGGAGGGGATTAAGGGGTGGGGTGGAATGACTATGGAATCATAACTAATTCTACAGACATGATATAACAGACACTCACACACTGCTCTTGTACGTAAAAATACTTAAAAAATTAAACTTGCATTCAAGGTATCAAAATTCTTCTTCAATTATTTTTAAAACTTTCCGGAAACTGGAGAAAATGCCAGTAAATCTAAACAAAAGGACTTACTGAGTAACCAGGTCATGACCTACCACATAATCGGTAAATTACTACAAGGGCGTTACCAAATTGTCCAAACCCTTAGTGCAGGGGTGTTTGGAGAAACATATATTGCCGTGGACGTAGATTATCCACAGAATCCCAAATGCGTTGTTAAGCAGATTAAAGTTAGCAGTTCCGAACCCGGTTACTTGGAGATGCTGAGGTTACTGTTTCTGACTGAAACCCAAACCCTGAAGCTTCTGGGAAGCCATCAGCAAATTCCTGAATTCATCGCCTGCTTTGAAGAAAACGAGCAATTTTATTTAGTGCAAGAGTGTATTGAAGGACACGCACTGACTGCGGAATTGCCCATCAATCAACAGTGGGGATGTCTATGGACTGAAAGCGAAGTTGTAGAATTTCTGATAGATGTCTTAGGTATTCTAGAATCTGTTCACTCTCAAGGCTTTATCCATTGCGATATCAAACCGGAAAACTTGATCAGACGTAATAGCGATCGCAAGTTAGTTTTGATTGACTTTGGCTCAATCCAGTCTATCGATTTTGGCATAGGTGCGGAATTGCCCATTTATAGAATTCCCGTCACTTCATTGGGATATATACCGCCAGAGCAATTTATTGGACAAACACAGCCCAACAGTGATATTTATGCTTTGGGTATGATTGCTATTCAGGCTTTAACAGGGTTAGAACCATTACAATTAAAAGCTGATCCTTATGCTAATAATAATGAAATTTTTTGGCGTTCTCAAAACACGCCAGTTAACGATTATCTAGCTGCTATTCTCAGCCAAATGATCCGCTACGATTACCAAAACCGCTTTCAGTCTGCGGGTGAGGTACTGCGGGTACTCAAACAAATAATATGGGAAACTCAGCCATCAGAAATATTAGAAGCAGATTCTCAATTTCTCCTAAAGGCGGCGATTGAAAATGATAATCCTCAGAATCCGGCATCTAGGAAATTATCGCCATTATTAACAGGAATGAAAGTAGGACTGGCGGCTAATTCTTTATTAATGGGATTTGGTGTATATTCTTTAGTTAATAGTTCACCTGCATACTCAGAAACAGATACTTTATATAAAGCAACCCAAGAATATCAAGCAGGAGATTTGCAAGAGGCGATCGCACTCGCTAAATCAATTCCCTCCCACAGTAATGTTTATCCAGAAGCGCAAGCGACAATCGAAGAATGGCAACAGCAATGGCAAGTAGCCGCACAGCAATATCAAATAGCTGAAACAGCTTTTCATGAGAGCAGATGGTCAGATGTTCTTCATGCTGCTTCTGAAGTTCCAAATATTTTATATTGGCAATCTAAAACAGGTAAACTAGTTCAGCAAGCATCGATCAACATTGAAACACAGACGCAAGATTTATTAGCCAAAGCTTACGAAAGAGCTAGGGAAAAAGATTTTTCTAGTGCATTACAATATCTGCGTCAAATTCCTCAAGAAAGTCATGCTGGTACTTTAGTTCAAGAAAAGTTGGCTGAGTACAATCGAAAGCGGCAAATCAGAGCAGCCTACTTTTTAAAAAAAGCCTACAAACAAGCATCTATTGGTGATTTTGATCGGGCTGTAAAATTTCTCCGAAATATTCCCCAAGATACTTTAGTTTATGCTCAAGCTCAAGTCAAATTGAATGAGTATACTCAAAAACAGCGCCTGCGGATTGACAATCAAAAGGTAGCTTCTGTAAACAGAATAAATTCATTTGTTCCCAAAAACTCAGTTACTAGGGTTGAATATCTTCAGGAAGAAAATTATCTGCAAGAAGTGAATATTCGCTAGCTTTAGTAATTTTTAGATGCATGAAATACAGTCATTGTAGGGGCACAATATATTGTGCCCCTACGCGTGTTCTCAATTAACGGGACTTAAACATTTTTTAGGGATAAACAAGCCTCAAACCCATACAGGGTAAGGGAAATACATCAAATGCTCAAAAACGGCTCAAACCCAGATATATCAATCAACCAAGCAAAACGATGTCAAAGTCTCTCTGTATATAGATTTGAGGCTTTTTTATGGGTGTTTTTTGTCCAAGTCCCATTAACTAAACAAGGGGCTTAAGCTTTTCACGGGATCTAGAAAACCTCTCTCTTGCAAGGAAAAAGGCTTTAAATTCTCCCCCTTCCCTAGTAGGGAAGGGGGCTGGGGGGTTAGGTTTTTGATTACTGAATCGATGCTTAGGGTCTTGTCTGCGGTGGATTATTAAGATTAGGAACTGGGATGATTGGCACGACGATTACAGGCTTTGATTTTTCGCCTTGCAGTTGAATTTGAGCTAGATTACGGGCGTCTATTGCTTGTTGATAATTAGGCTTGTATTTTATTGCTTGATTGTAAGAAGCGATCGCATCCTGATAGCGTTTTAAATTTAATAGGGCATTACCTCTGCTATACCAGCTTTCAGAATGGTCTGGTTTATAACGAACTGCCTTATCATAAGACGCGATCGCATCTTCGTATGTCTGCAATATGTATTGTGAATTCCCCATATTATACCATAAATTATAGTCATTTTGCTTAATTTTTGCGGCTTTATCATAATACTTTATTGCTTCTACATAGCGTTGTGTTTGATGCGACGACCAGCCCAAATTATACCATGCTTGATAGTTGCCAGGATTTAATTTAATTACTTGATTAAAAGATTCAATTGCTTCTGGATAACGTTGTAAATTCAGCAGTACATTACCTCTTGATAACCAAGCTTGATAATAATTTGGCTGGTATTGCACGGCTTTATCATAATCCGTAAAAGCATCTTTATAGCGTTGCAAATTCACTAAAGCATTCCCGAAATTATACCAAGCTTGCTCGTAGTCTGGCTTTAAATCAACAACTTTTTGATAGGCTGCGATCGCTTCTTCATATCGCTGAGAATTCTGCAAAGCTAATCCTTTTTTATACCAAGCTTCGTAATTATCTGGTTTGAGTTCAATCGCTTTTTCATAAGATTGAATTGCTTGGTCATATTGATTTAAATTACTGAAAGCTTCACCCTTAGCATTCCAGACTTCTGAGTTATCATTCTTTAATTCTAAGGCTTTGTCAAAAGAAGCGATCGCTTCTCGATATCGTTGTAAATTTCCTAAGACAAAACCCCGTCCAATCCAAGCTTCTAAATAATCTGGCTGAATTTGAATTGCTCTATCATATGCCGCTAATGCTTCTTTGTATTTTTTTAATTTATCCAGCGTTTTGCCTTGACCATTCCAGCCTTGAGAATAATCTGGTCTAATATTAACTGCTTTTTCATATACTTCTAGCGCGTCTTGATAGCGTTGCAAATCAAAAAGCGTATTTCCTTGTTTAGATAATTCTATGGCGTTATTAGAATTAATGTGATTCAAAACCAATATTGATGCTACTCCGCTAACACCAATTAAAAATATCGTTAGTAAAATTTTACCCAATATACCTTTTTTCGGTTGAGGTTTGCTGATATTTTTCGGTGGAGAAATAGGAGTTAACGCTATTGTGGCAACAGGTGGTAGTGTTAACTCTTTCAGCGCTTGTAATGCCACTGTTGCCGAAGGGTAGCGTTGCCGAAAGTCGTAGCACACCATTTTATCTAAGAATTGAGCGAATTCTGGCGTTACCGTGGCTTGATTATGCCAGATAATTTCATTAGTATCAGCATCTTTTACTATTTCCTCTGGTGATAATCCAGTCAGAGCTTGAATAGCAATTATTCCCACAGCATAGATATCACTACTTAATTTTGGCGTACCATGAGCTTGTTCACTAGGAATATATCCAGGCGTACCGATAGCAACAGTAGCTTGTGTTTGACCTTGGGGAGTAATCACTTGAGTAGCAATTTGTTTAACTGCACCAAAATCAATTAAGATTAATTTGCCATCTGGTTGGCGTCTGAGAATATTTCGGGGATTGACATCACGGTGAATTACATTCTGTTGATGGACAAATTCTAAGATTGTCAAAAGTTCTTGTAAAACTGAAATTACTTGCTCTTGACTTAGGGTTTTACCTGGTGTTAATTCTTGACTCAGGTCGTGACCTTCAATCAATTCCTGTACGAGATAGAATTCAGCATTATCCTCAAAGTAAGCTAAAAGTTGGGGAATGCGATCGTGAGTTCCTAATTTATATAGAACTTGTGCTTCTGTATCAAATAAACGCCTAGCTGTCTCCAAAGTTACAGGATCACTTGCCTGGGGTTTGAGTTTCTTAACGACACATAAAGGTGAACCGGGTAATTGAGTATCACAAGCCACAAAAGTTTCACCAAAACCCCCACCTCCCAAGTTGCTAATAATTTGGTATCTTCCTACAAGTGTGTTTCCCAGCATCTCGTTTGCCTACTTAAGTGCGATGCGATCTGATTTCAATCTTGCCACAGGTTAAGGAGTGGGGAGATGAGGGAGATGAGGGAGATGAGGAAGCAGGGGAAGAAGAACTATTGATTATTGCCCAATGCCCAATGCCCAATGCCCAATGCCCCATGCCCCATGCCCCATGCCCCATGCCCCATGCCCCATGCCCAATGCCCCTAACTCATATGATTCCTATTAGTGATAATATTCGTTGTCGGAATAAGCCAATTATTAATTACTGGCTGATTGGCATTAATCTTGCTGTATTTTTATGGGAACTTCAACTAGAATTTAGTGGTGAATTGGGCTATTTTGTCAATAGTTGGGGTCTGATTCCAGCCCAGATTAGTGGGGCAATTACAAATGCACTCTTCTTCAACAACTCTGCTGCATGGATAATTGTAGTGTGGCGAACATTTTCGCTATTTGTGGGAATATTTCTACATGGCAGTTTTAGTCAAATATTGGGAAACCTGCTATTTTTGTGGGTTTTTGGGAAGACTGTAGAAAATATTCTGGGACATCGAGGCTATCTCGGATTTTATCTGGCTGCTGGCGCGATCGCTTCTTTTGTCCAAATTTTAGCTGAACCGAGTTTGACAGTACCATTGATTGGGGGCAATGGCGCGATCGCAGCTATTTTAGGAGCATATATTATGAAGTTTCCTAAAGCTAAAATTGACACAATTTTGCCGCTAATAATCGTGTATATCCCCATCCAACTCCCAGCCTTTTTTTATATATTTTGGTGGTTTGTGCAGCAATTATTTTATGGTATTGGCAGTTTAAATATTCCTCCCTTTGGCGTAAATCAATCGGGTGTTGTCTTCTGGGGGCAGGTTGTGGGATTATTGATTGGTGCAGGTTTTATGCGATTGAAGAGATAAACAAAAGTTGTATTTTAAAATTTTGAATGCGTAAATTTTGAATTGTTTATGTGCCTTTTGAGGGATTACATTTTTTAGCTGAAAAATCCATAGTAAAAGTAGCGGATGCCTACTCTTCAAGTTGGTGTTATTAAGTATAAGCGGTGTACAGCAAGATGCCAAATGTTGATATTAACTTTCAACTCACTGATGAATTAGCAGTTATGCGGCAACGTGTAGCTGAGTTAGAGCAATCAGAGATATCTTATCAACAAAGGCAAGCAGCGCTTGAGGAACAATTAGCAGAACTAGAAAAAAAACTGGCAATAGCAGCACAAAATCCCCAGATTCAAGTTGTCGAGCATGACATTGAATGTCATCTTGAACAGGGGACATTCACAGCCTTAAATCTGCCAACAGATGCGGCAGCAATTTTACAGCAACTCCAACAAGAAATTGCACAGCGACAGCAGGTAGAAGCCTCCCTAAGGGAGAGTGAAGAACGGCTGAGGCTAACTCTAGAGGTTTCCCAGATGGGCTTGTGGGATTGGAATATTCTTACCAATAAAGTCATCTGGTCTGAAAATTATGATGTGCTTTTTGGTGTGCTTCCAGGTAGTTTTGACAGCCCTTATGAGGTGTTTCATAAGTGCGTTCATCCTGAAGACAGGCAATCTGTAATGCAAGGGATCACCCAGGCTTTAGGGCAAAAGACTGACTACAACGATGAATTTCGGATAGTTCGATTAGACCAAAGTGTACATTGGATTTCTGCCAAGGGAAAATTTATCTATGACGACCAGGGGCAAGCGGTGCGAATGATCGGAGTTTGTATGGAAAATACTGTCTGCAAGCAGGCAGTAGAAAGTACTCGCGAACTAACAAGCCAAGTACAAGAACAGGCAAATATTTTAAATGCCATCCTCACCGCATCAGTCGATCACATTTATATCTTTAATCGCACAGGTTGCTATCAATATGTCAGTCGTGATGGAGCTACTTTATTAGGCTTAAAACCCCAGGATATTATCGGCAAGACTTTGCAAGAAGTGGGTTTCCCCGCAGACATTGTAGAGCAGGTAGAGAATCAACGACAAGCTGTGATGAAAACTGGGCAGCCAATCAAGGATGAGTGTAAATATATTAGCGCCGATAGGGTGCATTATTATGAATACATCCTCACACCATTACGGAATTGCAACCAAACTATTGACGGTGTAATTACTGTTTGTCGTGATATTACAGAACACAAACGGGCAGAAAAGATATTACGTGAAAGTGAAGCGCGATTTCGGCGTTTGTTTGAATCTAATCTGATCGGCGTCGCTTTTTGGAATGTGGATGGCTTTATTATTGATGCCAATGATGCCTTTCTTCAACTAGCTGGTTACACTCGTGATGAATTTGCCATTTTAGATAGATTTAATTGGAAAGAACTTACTCCTGTGGAGTATAAGCATTTAGACGATCGCGCCCTTTTGGAGGTGCAAGCCACTGGAGTTTGCAGAATTTATGAGAAAGAATACATCCACCGCAACGGAAAACGAGTACCAATTGTTTTGGGGAAAGCCTTACTGAATGACTCCAAGGATAATGGTGTTGCTTTTGTACTGGATATTACCGATCGCAAATTGGTAGAGAAAGAATACGCTAATTTACTCCAACGAGAACGGACAGCACGCCAACAAGCAGAAATCGCCAACAAAATCAAAGATGAATTTCTGGCGGTTCTCTCCCATGAACTGCGAACCCCACTCAACTCCATCCTGGGGTGGTCGAAAATGCTGCGGACTCGTAAGTTTGATGAAAAAACCACTAACCACGCTTTGGAAACCATTGAACGCAACGCCAAGTTACAAACCCAGCTAATTGAAGATTTGTTAGATGTGTCTCGCATCCTCCAAGGAAAATTAAACTTGAATATCTGTCCAGTGAACTTGGTAATGGTAGTTGAAGCAGCTCTAGAGACAGTAAAATTAGCAGCACAAGCTAAGTCAATTCAAATTCAAACCATATTTGATCCCACTTTGGGACAAGTGATGGGCGACTCAAATCGACTTCAACAAGTTGTGTGGAACTTGCTCTCCAATGCTGTAAAATTTACACCAACAGGAGGACGGGTAGAAGTTCGACTTATGGAAGTTGATAAGCAAGCTCAAATTCAAGTCAGCGATACAGGTAAGGGAATTCCGCCAGACTTTTTGCCTTATCTGTTCGATTACTTTCGCCAAGCTGATAGCACAACTACCCGAACATTTGGTGGACTAGGTTTAGGATTAGCGATCGCGCGTAAGCTTATAGAGATGCATGGGGGAAATGTTCAAGCCGAAAGTCCTGGAGAAGGATTGGGTGCAACCTTCACTGTTGAGTTACCGCTTTTGGTCAGAAGTGAACAGGTTCGACGTGAAGAGAATGAGTCTTTAGATTCTCAGCCGGAATCCTCGCTGCTTTCGGACACTCAAGTTTTGGTGGTGGATGATGAACCCGATATCCGCGACTTAATTAGCTTTATTTTGCAAGACTACGGCGTGGAAGTGACCGCAGTAGCATCAGCACAGGAAGCATTACAAGCGCTGTCTGAGTCGATACCAGATGTTTTAATTAGCGATATTGGAATGCCAAAAACAGACGGTTATATGCTGATGCGGGAAGTGCGATCGCGATCGCCTCAACAAGGAGGATTAGTACCTGCGATCGCTCTGACAGCCTATGCAGGGGAAATGAATCAACAGCAAGCACTAGCAGCAGGATTTCAAATGCATATTTCCAAACCAGTAGATCCAGATGTATTGGTAAAGGCGATCGTTGATTTGATTAAAGGAAGCTGATATAGCAGTCTGCTTTGATTTTTGTTCGCGCAGGGTGGCGTAGCCATAATTATTTGCGTAGACAGGGAGTAGGGAGTAGGGAGTAGGGAGTGGGGAAGAAGCCTTAGCTTTGCCCAGTGCAGCGAGAGTATTGTTGGCAGAAAAGCTGGTTGAAAGTCTTGAGTTTGATGTAGACGAAATACTTCAAATGCTGTGGACAGATGAAGCCAAGAAGCGTAGAGATGAAGTCCGAAGCGGTGCAGTTTCTACCATTCCTGGAGAGGAAGTTTTAGAAGTTGTTTGAAAAGTCCTGTTGTCGGTATCAAAAGTTTTAGATCCCTCTAAATCTCCCGATAAAAAGGGAGACTTTGATTCCGGTTCCCCCTTTTTTAAGGGGAGCCAGTGCGTTGGGCGGCGAGCCACTCTTGTTGCACCTGGCGTGGGTTAGGGGGGATCTAAAAGTGCCTAAAGTCACAGCGAAAAACTTTTCAAACAACCTCTAAGGCTACGGTGTACACACAAGTCATCGAATGACCCAAAACAAAAACCTCAAAGAGTCCTAACGGACATCCCTCTCCTTACCAAGGAGAGGGACAGGTTTTGCGTAGCAGAACCAGGGTGAGGTTTCTTTGGGCTATTCGATAAACCGTAAATCCTATCATTGGAAATCAAAGGGTTGAAGACGCCTTCTCTACGAGACGCGGCGCGAACAATTTTGAATTGTTCGTTGTTAGACAGATTTCTTTCTACGTATTTTATCGTAGGTTTTTTTCAAAAATCAAATCTGATTCCTATATAAATATATTCAGGACTTACGCAAACAATAGCCGAAACCCTTATTTTCAGGTAGGGGCAATTCATAAATTGCCCCTACAGCGTGTGGTTTTGCGTAAGTCCTAATATTGTTTATTTTGTGATGGGTAACAGTCAAGGCTGCGATTATCAATGATTTTTTGGGCAATCTAAGTATAGTCCTTTTTTCTAGTTAGCGAACCAATTGTTTAAGGAAGGAATATTTGATAAGAGCCAACTCCAGCCCATCTGATGCCAAAATTCATTCCTCGCACAGTTTGCTGATCCGATTTCTTGTCGGCGGTACTACTCTTATTGTGAGTATTTCTGCTTATTTTAGCTATCAAGCTGCTCGGAAAATAACGCTAGAAGAGTTGAGAGGAAGAGCTTTTTTAGAAGTAAAAAGAGGGGTTGATGAAATTGAGGAGTGGTTACATGTTCGGAAAGTGGAGGTGCAAACCCTTGCTCAGACTTCAACTGTACGCTCCTTAGACTGGTCTGTAACAGAACCCTATTTAAAGTCAGAAGTTGACCGGATCAATGAATTTTTCGTTTTCCAAATAGCTACCCCAGATGGCTCGTATTTTAATACTATGGTTGGTCGGTCAAATAAGAATATTAAGGATCGAAACTACTTTCAAAAAGCACTAGCCGGAAAAAGTAACATTTCCGATCCCTTCATCAGCCGTTCCACAGGCATTCATTTAATTGCGATCGCCACCCCAATTTGGTCAAATCCTTCTCAAAGTCGTTCACCAATTGGTGTCTTCAACGGCAACGTTAAAGTCGATCATATTGTTGAAGTTGTCAACTCGCTGCGCTACGGCGAAAACAGCTATGCATTTGCTTTAAATTCCCAAGGAGAAGCGATCGTCCATCCCAACTCAACGTTAATGTCAACCTTAGAAAAACCTGCACCCAGCCTGCTGAAAATTCCCGATCGCAATTTAAATGCGATCGCGCAGCAGATGGTAAATAAACAACAGGGAATTCAGTTGATGGAAATTGACGGCACCAAAAAGTATGTTGCCTATGTACCGTTGCAAGAAGCTAATTGGTCTGTAGCTCTGGTGATTCCGCGCCAAAATATTGAATCTCGACTACAATTCCTCGATTTTATTGCCCTAATTCTGGGCGGACTAACAGTGATGATGATCACTGTCTTATGGAGAGTGCAAGCGTTTGAACAGGCTCAACTGAAAAAGTCCAAAGCGGCTGCTGATACCGCAAACCATGCTAAAAGCGAATTTTTAGCTAACATGAGCCATGAACTGCGAACGCCCTTGAATGGTATTTTAGGTTGCGCTCAAATTTTGCTGCGTTCCCAAGATTTGCCAGAGCCACAGCAATATCATGTAAACATCATTGAACAGTGTGGCTCTCATCTGCTGACTTTAATCAATGACATTTTGGATCTTTCTAAAATTGAAGCGCGAAAACTGGAACTGTATCCTCATGATCTGCATTTCCCGTCTTTTTTACAGGGAATCGCGGAAATTTGCCAGATTCGGGCAGAACAAAAAGGCATTTTGTTTGTCTATGAATCCGCGATCAATTTACCGACTGGGGTTCATGTCGATGCCAAAAGATTACGTCAAGTTCTCTTGAATCTGCTGGGGAACGCGATCAAATTTACAGATGAGGGTAAAGTTACTTTCAAGGTTGAGGTAATCGATCAACTTCCTGCTGATGGGGAGACGGTGAAATATCGCATTCGCTTGAGTGTAGAAGATACGGGAATTGGGATAACTCCAGCCGAGTTGGGCAAGATTTTTTTACCATTTGAACAAGTAGGAGAGAAAAAGCGTCAGACCGAAGGGACGGGGCTGGGTTTAGCTATTACTCGGCAGTTGGTACAGATGATGGGTAGCGATATCCATCTTAAGAGTCAGATCGGTCAGGGTAGTACTTTCTGGTTTGAAATAGCGATCGCCGAAGCAAGTCAATGGGTGCAGTCTGCGATGGCTGCATCAAAGAGACAAATCATTGGCTTTGAAGGTAGGCCGCGCACCATTCTGATGGTAGACGATCGCTGGGAGAATCGCACAGTAATTACAAACTTACTGCAACCACTGGGTTTTAATGTGGTTGAAGCTATCAACGGTAAAGAAGGTTTAGAAAAAGCGATCGCTCTGAAACCAGACCTGATGATTACAGATTTATTCATGCCAGAAATGGATGGGTTTGAATTGATTCAACACCTGCGTCATACCCCAGATATTGCAGATGTCAAGATTATCGTTTCTTCCGCTAGTGTCTTTGAAACTGACCAAAATCGCAGTCTAGAAGCAGGAGGTGACACCTTTTTAAATAAACCTGTACAAGTAGATGAATTACTGCATCAATTAGAGTTTAACTTAGGTTTGGCGTGGATTTACCAGCAATCTGAGTCTGAAATCAACTCTTTGGCTATAACAAGCGATCGCCCATCAGATAAATTGACTCCTCCTGCCCCCGATGTATTGCAAGAACTGCTGACCTTAGCCAGTAAAGGTAACTTCAATGCCATCCTCAAATTAGCCGATCAACTAGAGCAAACAGACACAAACCTCGCTCCCTTTGCTAACCAATTGCGCCAACTAGCGAGGCAGTTTGATGAAGATTTAATCCTCAACTTCTTGACTCAATATCAGGTAAAAACAGCATGAGCGCGACAATAGGCAACCAAAAAAACTCTCTGAATTGCGATCCTGCCAGAGGAATTATTTTAGTGGTTGACGATAACCTTGCCAACTTAGAAGTTTTATCGAGCTTTTTGGATCAGTCTAACTTTGAAGTTTGGGCGACTCGTAGTGGTAAAAAAGCCATTCAAAAATTAGACACCGATCATTTACCTGATTTAATTTTGCTTGATGTGATGATGCCGGGCATGGATGGGTTTGAAACTTGTAAACACCTAAAAAGCGATCCTCGTATCCAAGATATTCCAATTATTTTTATGACTGCTCTTTCAGATACTGCTGATAAAGTTAAAGGATTGCAATTGGGAGCCGTAGACTACATTACCAAACCTTTTCAGTATGAAGAGGTCTTCGTGCGAATAGAGCAACAACTGAAGCTGAGAAATTTGACCAAAACCTTGATTGCCAAAAACGCCGAATTACAACAGGCTCAAACCCAACTGATCCAAGCAGAAAAGATAGCAACCTTAGGACATCTGACAGCAGGAATTGCCCATGAGGTGAATAATCCGATCAATTTTATAGCTGGCAACTTAAATTTTGTAGAAGAGTATGTTCAGGAAGTTGTTGATTTACTCAAGCTATATCAAAAATATCTGCCCGACCCACCTGTGGAAATTAAAAATGCTATTAAAATAAAAGATATCAGCTTTTTGTTAAATGATTTATCTAAAATTATTCAATCCATGCAAGTTGGTACAGATCGTGTTATAGAAATTGTGTCATCCTTGAATAACTTCTCTCGCCACAGAGAAGCAGGCAATAAACTAACTAACCTGCATGAAGGTCTAGAAAGCACGCTACTCATTCTCAGTCATCGACTCAAAGCAAATGCTCATCGTCCGACAATCCAACTAATCAAAGAATATGGAGAATTGCCACCTATTCAGTGCTATCCAGGCGAAATAAATCAGGTCTTTATGAATTTGATTTGCAATGCGCTCGATGCAATTGAAGAAATCCAAAAAAATCAAGACTTTGAGGAAATCTCCAAATATCCTGGTGTGATTCGGATTCAAACTGAGTCAATTGGAGAACGAGTTATTCTCCGAATTGCCGACAATGGCTCAGGAATCAGTGAAGCAGACCGGACAAAAATATTCGATGCTTTCTACACCACAAAAAGCATCGGGAAAGGAACAGGACTAGGTTTATCTATTGCTTACCAAATTGTAGTTAACAATCATCGCGGCAAGTTAACTTTTCATTCAACAGAAAGTGACGGCACAGAGTTTGTGATTGAATTACCTATCCGTTGAAGAAGAATTCAGAATTCAGAATTCAGAAGCGGAGCTTGGGATTGCTCCGCCGAGGCGTCAGAATCAATCAGTCGGGGATTGGGACCCGCGACTGATTGAAGTATGTTATTATACCTCAATCTTTGTCGCCAATTTTGATGGGTTTGCCCTGGAGGCAATAGAGAAGCTACCCATTAAGTACCTTGCAACAATGCATGGTTCTATTATTCACGGGGAGTCCATCTCGAAGCTTCTTTCAAAAATGAAGCGAACCTTTGGTTCTTAAGTTGATTGTAGCCGTGAAAAGTCAGGCTTGTTAACGAGTAATGGGGATTGGGGACTGGGGATTAAATTATTTGTTGATACTTAATGCCCAGTCTTAAAATATCTGCTCAAAACCCTCAATTAGGCTGTTAACTTCCTCAAGAGTGTTGTAATGCACCATACTCACCCGGACTATTCCACCTTGCGATGCTAACCCCAGATATTCAATCAGCCGTTTAGCATAAAAGTCCCCGTAGCGAATCCCAATATAATGTTGGTCAATTTTTGCCGGAATGGTTGAGCTATTTATTCCATCTACCACAAAAGATATAGTTGGCACACGGGATTGACGGTCAGCTTTTGATTTACCAATCACTCGTACATTAGATTTGCTATTGAGATAATTTAGGAGGCGATCGCTAATCTTTTCTTCATGTATGCTAATTAAATCAAACGCCTGCACCATTTGATTTCTCAAATCAGGTGCAGTTTCATTACCGTAGTGCAATTGTGCTAACTCACTGAGATAATCACATAAACCCAACATTCCATAGCTTAATTCAAAATTGACATTCCCTAACTGAAATTTATAAGGTATATCTGTCTGTTCAATAAAATAATGGTTCAGACCAGGCAATCTTAATAAATGTTCTTCTTTACCATAAAGTAAGGCATGATGTGGCCCATAGACTTTATAGCAACTCAAAGTATAGAAATCAACATCTAAATCTTGCACATCAACTAATCTGTGGGGTGCATAAGCTACACCATCCACACAAATCATCGCGCCGCGATCGTGTACAAATGCAGCAATTTCTTTGATCGGGTTGATGGTTCCCAAAACATTAGAAGCATGAGTCAAGGCTACTAGTTTGGTGCGCTGACTCATCAATGGTTCTAAATCTGCTAAATGAAGTTCCAAGGTATCTGGGCGAATTTGCCAGACTTTAACCTTCATACCTTGTTTTTCAAGAGCGACCCAAGCACCAATATTGGCCTCATGGTCACAATTAGTAACAATAATTTCATCACCAGGTGTGAAGGTTTGACCCAGACAAATTGAGAGAACTTTCAACATCAGTGTAGTAGATGGACCCATAACTACTTCTTTAAAAGAATTGGCATTTATGAAAGTAGCCATTCCCTTAGTTGCTAGAGCCAATCTTTCTCCTGCAAGTTCAGAAACTGCATAAGAAGCTCCCAACTGAACATCAGAACTTAGGAGATATTCGCTAATTCTATCTACTACTTTTTTCAGGGTTTGTGACCCGCCAGCGTTATCAAAAAAAGTCCATTCACCAGCTAGGGCAGGAAAATATTGACGAACTTTATCAAGATTCAGGAGCATAGTATAAGTTTTCTAGAGAATGTTCTTTACCTTAGTTTACCTTTTGGCAAGTCGCCCAGAGAGCATCTAAATCCTCTTTTGGTGTTTACAGCTTGTTGTGCCAGCTTTCTGATTCTGCAAGAATCTCTCTAAAGGGGGTGTATATTTGGACACTCAAAGAGTAGCTTAATGACATATCTAACTTCCACCAACGGTTAATGTCTTGATTCTTCACAATTCTTCCCAATTTTATTTGATAAGTTTAAGGGAGAGTCAAAGCAACTATTGTTTGCATTCTTAATTCCTTGATTGAAAACAAAGGAACCAGCTATGAACACTACGGTTAAATACGACATTGAGGTTATCAAGGAAGAAGCACTTCAACTTGTTAAAAAGAGACTTGTTAACCGTCAGCAGCCAATTTATACCCTCTGTAAATATATTCCTGATTGCGACCGGGTTAATTTTGAGCTTGAATTAGAAAAAAACGAATTTCTACTCAGAGATAGAATTATCGACCTACTGAATCAGGAATCGTGGCAAGACGATTGAGGCTGCATTTAGAAGCTGAACCTGATTAGCAGCATCCCAATCAAATCAAAATTACAACTTAATTTTTTAGCAATAAAAACCCTCAAATTAAGTCGGGGGTTATAAACAAGAGATTATTAAAGCAATAAATCTTGATGGATGCGTTAGATGCTTGAAAAGAGGAGAGAACCACCGCTAGCGTAGCAATACTTCTGTATTAAAGAGGCTACGGTGTACACATAGTTTATCGAATGCCGAAAGAAACCTCAAGAAAGGTTCTGCTACGCAAAACCTGTCCCTCTCCTTATCAAGGAGAGAGATGTCTGTTAGGACAGGGTGAGGTTTTTGTTTTGGGTGACAATTTTTTTTCCCTTGTCTCTCCGAAGTTCTGGCTAATCCGGCTGATGAATATGGTTAGGAAAATTGATGAGAAGTTAGCGATCGCTGAAATTTTGCTGTACTGCTTTTTGATTGGGTTCTTTCATACACTTTAACTAAGAAGGCGTACATTGCAGTATAAGCTGCTTTTTCAGTCAGATTGATACTCATTAATTACTACCTTCTGGTGTAAGACTATTGTCAATCTTTGCTCCTCTGCTCCCTCATCCCATAGATTTGAAGTTCTCACAGCCTTTCATCCCAGAGGTAGACACGAACATTGTTATAGTAATTTACCATTGCGGGGGGAATGTACCTCACAGAACTGGAGACTGGAAATAAAAGTGAGGTCGTCACCTAGCTAAATTTCTGGAATTCGTCATCATGTATGAACTAGTTCAAGCTGTCTTCAACGGTGATGAAAAAGCTGATCTACGTCAGTTGATTTATGCGTTGAGTGCTTCAGGTAAGCATTACTTCCTGAGAAATGAGATTTTGCAAGCTTTTGCCGATTACTGCGATCAATCCCAAAAAGCAGCCTATTTTTACCACTCTTCTTCTGTTGGCAAACTGATATATTACACCCACGAAATAATTCTTGAAGAGGAAAGTATTTGGTTCGTGGTTCGACCTAAAATTGCTAACCAACAAGCTTGGCAACTGACAGCCGACTTTAGTAGGTTCGAGCAGATAACGCCTCAAGCGCTGCTAGATGTGAGAGATCGCCTAGTCAACCGCTATCAACCTCAGATCCTCGAAATTGACCTCCACCCCTTCTATGAGAGTTCCCTAAGAATCGACGACGCCAGAAATATCGGTCAAGGTTTAGCCTTCCTCAACCGTTACCTGTGCAATAAATTGTTGACTGACCCCGAATATTGGTTAGAAAAATTATTTCAAGCATTACATAGGCTGGAATACGATGGAATTCGCCTGTTGTTTAGCGATCGCATTCCCTCTGGTGTTCAGTTAGCCAAACAAATTAAGGAAGCGCTCAAATTCCTCAGTCAGCTTGAGCCTGATGAACCATATCAAAAATTTAGCTTTGACTTGCAAGAACTAGGCTTTGAGCCGGGTTGGGGTAACACTGCGGCGCGAGTCTCCGAAACCCTAGAACTCCTCGACCGACTCATTTATTCCCCAGAACCTGGCATCTTAGAAGCATTTGTCAGCCGCATTCCCGTTGTCTTTCGCGTCGTCCTCGTTTCCATCCACGGTTGGGTGGGACAGGAAGATGTTTTGGGAAGAAATGAAACACTCGGTCAAGTTATCTACGTCCTCGAAGAAGCTCGCAGCTTAGAAAACGAACTGCGTGAACAAATCAAACTCGCTGGTCTTGACCAGCTGGGCATTAAACCCCATGTAATTATTCTGACTCGGCTAATCCCTAACTGTGAAGGGACATTGTGCAACCTGCGCTTAGAAAAAGTTCTAGATACTGAAAATGCTTGGATATTGCGGGTTCCTTTTGGTGAATTCAATTCGGAAGTTACTAACAATTGGATTTCTAAATTTGAGATTTGGCCTTATTTAGAACAATTTGCTTTAGATGCAGAAAGAGAATTACTAGCTCAATTCCAAAGCAAACCTAATCTGATCGTCGGCAATTACAGCGATGGGAATTTAGTCGCCTTTATCCTATCTCGCCGGATGAAAGTTACTCAGTGCAACATTGCCCATTCTTTGGAAAAACCTAAATATCTATTTAGCAATTTATATTGGCAAGATTTAGAAGATGAATATCATTTCTCAGTACAATTCACCGCTGATTTGATTAGCATGAATGCAGCCGACTTCATCATCACATCGTCCTATCAAGAAATTGTCGGCACACCAGACACCATGGGTCAATACGAGTCGTATAAGTGCTTTACGATGCCGCATTTGTATCATGTGGTTGATGGGATTGATTTGTTTAGTCCTAAATTCAACTTAGTGCCGCCGGGAGTCAATGAGAATATTTTCTTTCCCTATAGCCAAAAAGAAGACCGAGATTCTAACCTTCGCACACAAGTTCACGAACTACTATTTAGCCGCGAAGACCCCCAAATCTTTGGTAAATTAGATTGCCCTAACAAGCGACCAATCTTTGTTGTTGATACCATCACTTCAATCAACAATCTCAGTGGTTTAGCTGAATGCTTTGGTAAAAGCCAAGCGTTGCAAGAGCGTTGTAACCTAATCCTCTTAAGTAGTAAACGGCATCCACATGAAGCAATAAACCGAGACGAAGCAGAAGAAATTCAAAAACTCTACGACATTATTGATCAATATCATCTCAATGGCAAGATTCGCTGGGTGGGGATGCGTATTCCCAGCAATGAACTCGGCGAAGCCTACCGAGTAGTTGCAGATTCTCAGGGAATTTATGTCCATTTTGCCCGCTTTGAATCCTTCGCACGGAGTATTTTGGAAGCAATGATTTCTGGCTTGCCTACTTTCGCTACTCAATTTGGCGGCTCTTTAGAAATTATCGAGAACCAAGAAAACGAGTTTAATGTTAATCCTACGGACTTAGAAGGCACAGCAAATAAAATTTTAGACTTCCTTGACCAATGCAATACTCATGCTGAACACTGGCAGGATGTATCAGAATGGATGAGTCAGCGAATTCATCACAAATATAATTGGCATTTACATAGCAATCAATTACTATTACTTGCTAAAATGTTTAGTTTTTGGAACTTTGTTGCTCCCGAAAATAACGAAGCCAGAGATCGGTATATGGAAGCCTTATTTCATCTCATTTATAAACCCAGAGCCGAAAAGATTTTGGAAAAGCATAAGGGAGGGTGAGGGAGTGGGGAGTGGGGGAAGATGAGGAGGATAAGGAAAATTAGAGACTCGTTCATCCACCTTTGATACTCGTTCATCCACCTTTGATACTCGTTTATCCACCTCGGAACTCCATTCATCCACCTTTGATACTCGTTTATCCACCTCGGAACTCCGTTTATCTAGCTCAAAGACTCATTAACGAAGTTCAAAGACTCATCATCTAGCTCAAAGTGCCCAATGCCCAATGCCCAATGCCCCATTCTCCAATCCCAATTTATGGACACAAAAGGTCGTTCCCGCCATTTTATCTACACAGACTGGATATTAATCGAAACCCAGTTTGACCCTGAGCAATTGCACTCCAAAGAAACCGTTTTTACAATCGGCAATGGATACCTGGGAACAAGGGGCAGTTTTGAGGAAGGTTATCCTCATGGATCGTCAGCTACTTTTATCCACGGTGTCTATGATGATGTGCCGGTGGTGTACACTGAACTGGTAAATTGTCCTGACTGGCTACCCTTGATAGTAATTGTGAATGGCGATCGCTTCCGTCTCGATCAAGGTGAGATATTGGGCTACGATCGCCAGCTTGATTTACGCTACGGACTTCTCAGCCGCGCATTGCGTTGGCGCTCTCCCAGTGGAAAGACCATAGACATCAGCTTTGAACGCTTTGCTAGTCTTGCAGATCCCCATGTGTTGGCGCTACGCTGCCATTTAACGCCAGTAGATTTTGATGGGTTAATCGAAGTTCAAGCTAGTATCAACGGCTATCCAGAAAATCAGGGTTTCAATCACTGGGAAGGACTAGATCAGGGCAAGACTGACCAAGGAATCTGGTTGCAACGCTCTACCCGTAGTTCCCGAATTGAACTCGGTATGGCAGCTAAGGTGAGAATATTAGGCACTGAAGCATCATTGCAAGTCAATACCGCACCTGGTTATCCGAGCTTAAGTACAACGTTCTTGGCGAAAGCGCAACAGACCGTAACTGTCGAAAAAGTTGTGACGGTTTTTACCTCGCGGGAGATTGAAACACCAGTTACAGCAGCTCAAGAAAAACTCGCGGACTTGCCAGACTACGCAACATTACTAAAAGCCAATGAACAGGCATGGCATGAGGTTTGGCAGCAAAGTGATATCCTCATCGAAGGGGATAGCACAGCTGCTTTTGCTGTTCGTTATAATCTGTTTCAGCTGCTGATTGCTGCTCCACAGCATGATGACAGGGTGAGCATTCCGGCGAAAACTCTTTCGGGGTTTGGCTATCGCGGTCATGTCTTTTGGGATACAGAAATTTTTATGCAGCCCCTGTTTCTGTTTACCCAACCAGCGATCGCCCGTAACCTACTCACTTACCGTTGGCACACTTTGAATGGAGCTAGACGCAAGGCAGCCCATTACGGCTATAAAGGAGCAATGTTTGCCTGGGAAAGTGCTGTTACCGGAGATGAAGTGACACCACGTTGGGCTATCGGTAGTGATTTTTATGGTGAAGACGTGCGGATTTGGTGCCGCGATCAGGAAATCCATATCAATGCAGATATCCCCTACGCCATTTGGAATTACTGGCAAGCCACTGGTGATGATGACTGGATGCAAAAGCGCGGCGCAGAGGTGATCTTGGATGCTGCTATCTTTTGGGGTAGCCGGGTCGAATTCAATTCTGAGCGCGAACGGTATGAAATTCGGGGAGTGATTGGAGCGGATGAATACCATGAATTCGTCCATAACAACGCTTTTACAAACCGCATGGCGCAATGGCATTTAGAGAAAGCGATCGCTGTCTATGATTGGTTGGCTGACAATTTCCCCGAACGAGTCACCGAACTAGAAGAGAAACTAAAGCTCACCTCAGAGGAGCGAACGCACTGGCAAGATATCATCGCTAAAATGTTGTTTTTCTATGACCCATCAACAGAACTAATCGAGCAGTTCGAGAGATTTTTCCAATTAGAAGATATTAACTTAGCAGACTATGAACCACGCGATCGCTCCATGCAGCCGCTCTTGGGTATTGAGAAAACCAACAAATGTCAAGTACTCAAGCAGCCAGATGTATTAATGCTCCTATATTTAATGCGAGAATCAGCAGATTTTCCCTACAACGAAAAAGCATTAGAGACAAACTGGGACTACTACGCACCCCGCACTGATATTACCTATGGTTCATCCCTTGGCCCAGCAGTTGAAGCCATTTTAGCTTCAGATTTAGGTAAATCAACCGAAGCTTACGAACTGTTTATGCGGGCGTTAATGGTGGATCTTGATGATAACCGAGGTAACACCAGCGATGGAATTCACGGCGCTAGTGCTGGTGGCATTTGGCAAGCTGTAATTTTTGGCTTCGGCGGCATCCAACTAACCGAAAATGCCCCGGTAGCCAACCCCCACCTACCACCGGGCTGGACGCGCCTAAAGTTTAAACTCCACTGGCGCGGCAAATGGCACGACTTCGATCTGCATGAAAAACAAGTTGCCAAGGAAATAGGAGACAGGAGGCAGCAGGTAGGAGACAGGAGGCAGCAGGTAGGAGATAGGAGGCAGCAGGTAGGAGATAGGAGGCAGCACACAGGAGACAGCAGGCAGCAGGCAGGAGACAGAAGACAGCAGACAGGAGACAGAAGACAGCAGACAGGAGTTAGTACTTATTCTTCCTTATCCCCCTCATCTTCCCCCACTCCCCACTCCCCATTACCCCTTATCCCCAGAAGTGACCCCACCTTCCCCACTCCCCACATCCAAGGAGTCATCTTCGACCTAGATGGTGTGCTGACAGATACAGCAGAACTTCACTATCTAGCTTGGAAAAAGCTAGCAGATGAAGAGGGTATACCATTTAATCGGGAGGCTAACGACGCGCTGCGGGGTGTATCCCGTCGTGCTTCCCTGATGCTGATTCTTGGGGATAGACCGTATTCGGAAGCTCAAATCCAGGAGATGATGGAGCGGAAAAATCGCTATTATGTGGAATTGCTGCAAAACATGACAGCCAAGGATTTGTTACCAGGTGCGATCGCTCTCTTGGATGAACTGCGGCAAGCTGGAATTAAGATCGGTATTGGTTCAGCTAGCAAAAATGCCCAGACAGTGATCGAGCGATTGGGCATTGGTGACAAAGTAGATGCGATCGCTGACGGTTACAGTGTAGAGCAACCCAAGCCAGCACCCGACCTATTTCTGTATGCAGCCAAGCAACTAGGAATTGAACCAGGGCAATCTGTAGTTGTAGAAGATGCCGCAGCAGGTGTTGACGCGGCTCTAGCTGCTGGTATGTGGGCAGTAGGACTCGGCCCGGCTGAACGAGTTGGAGCAGCTCATGTTGTTTTGCCCAGTCTAGAAGGTGTCAAATGGGCAGATTTAACCGCCAAATTAAGCAAAATTCCCAGACAAAACCAGTGAAGTACCACGACTGTATTCGCATCTCCATGCCTAACTGACTTTTCACGGTATCTAGAAAACCTCACTTCTATTTCTTGTTTCCCCCCAATATATCGAGGGGATTAAGGGGGGTAATTCGACTTATGTGTAATAATGCCATTGTCAGTCGATACAATACCATTGTCAGCCGATACAATGCCATTGTCAGTCGATACAATGCCATTGTCAGCCGATGCAATGCCATTGTCAGCCGATACAATGCCATTGTCAGCCGATACAATGCCATTGTCAGCCGATGCAATGCCATTGACTTTTGTGTACACCGTAGCTCCTAAAAGGAGAGAGTCAGGTGACATTAAGAGTCATGCGAGGTTCAAAACTGATGAACTCCAAAAGCTAAGATCGTCCAAGTAGGGAATTTCAAATAGAACCCAACTTTATTAGGAGTAAGAGCGTGAATGTGGACGATTTAGCCTTACAGTTAGAGAATATGCATAAGCGCGTCGCCCTTTTGCAACGCCAGAGTGAACAGCAAAAAGCACAGAAAGATATTGAACTCCTCACCGAAGTATTCCAAGAAATCCACCTAGCTTTGGAAGAACTGCAAATAGCTAATGAAGACCTAGAGCAGCAGAATGAAGAATTATTCAACGCTCAACAGGATTTGGTGGCACAACGTCAACGCTACCAAGAACTGTTTGAAGAAGTACCAGACGCTTATTTGGTAACTGATACCAAAGGGGTAATCCAGGAAGCTAATTCTGCCGCCACTACCCTACTAAACATTTCCAAGAGTTTCCTTTTGGGCGAATTCCTGGAGATTTATGTGCTTGAGAAAGAGCTGATTGATTTTCATCTGAAACTGACTCATCTGCGCGATCGCACCGAAATCCCAAACTGGAAAATCCAAGAGTGGGAACTGAACCTGCGACCACGTAACAGAATGCCCATTATTGCTGCCGTTAAGATGGTTGCTATCCGTAATCAATATAGTAAGTTAGTCGGTCTGCGCTGGCTATTCCGGGACATTAGCGAAAGCAAGCGAACCCAAGCCAAGCTGCAATGTGCAGAAGAGGCGATGCGACAAGCGCTTGCCAAAGAAAGGCAGTTTAGTGAACTTAAATCCCGCTTGCTCACCATCACCTCCCATGAGTTTCGCACCCCTTTGGCAACCATCCACTCTTCTGCGGAACTACTAGAACATTATCGCCATCTCTGGAGCGAAGAACGACAACAGACCCACCTGCGTCGGATTCAAACATCAGTTATGCACATGACTCAATTGTTGAATGATGTATTGGTGCTGAGTCAGAATGAAACAGGCAAGTTAGAGTTAAATCCAACACCCCTGAACTTGGTGGAATTTTGCCACGATCTCTTAGAAGAATTACAACAGAGCGATCGCTCACAACATGCGATCGCTTTTAGCGGCGAGTGCCAATGCACATCAGCTAACTTAGACGCTAAACTACTGCGGCAAATTTTAAGTAATTTATTCTCGAATTGTCTAAAATACTCTCCCATTGGTAGCACAGTTAAGTTTTCTGTCACCACTGCCAACGATCAAGCTATATTCCAGACTCAAGACTCTGGTATTGGCATTCCCCCTTCTGACATTGAACACATTTTTGAACCCTTCCATCGCGCCAGTAATGCCAGCAATATCCCAGGAATGGGATTGGGGATGTCCATCGTCAAGCAGGCTGTGGATTTACATGGTGGCGAGATTATTGTCGAAAGTGCGATCGGCGCGGGAACTACCTTTACAGTCATTTTGCCATTTTCGATAAATTTGCATGTATAGCAACTTGCACTCAGAATTTTGCTGCGATCCAATTCGATATTCAAAAGTTGAAGAAGAATTCAGGAGTCAGAACAATAAACTCGGAAATAATCAATAATTTTTATTTATGGAATTAAAAACAAAATATAATTGCTTTTATGCTATAAGGTCTTTAAACTATGGTTAATCGGTCAACAATAAGTTGATTGTAAAGTTTTTCTTAACAGTAGCTTAGGAAAACGAATTCAAAGACTTTGTATCTTTAAGTGTGAGTTAAAATATTACGACTGTGGTAATCTCTAACAAATCAGAATACGCACTTCTAGCCCTGTTAGAGTTGGCAAGCTGCTACCCTAAGGGTGAAGCCCTGCAAATTCGAGAGATAGCGGTATTGCAAGACATCCCGAACCGCTATTTGGAACAACTCCTGGCAACATTAAGGCGTGGAGGTTTAATTAAGAGTATACGCGGAGCCAAAGGTGGCTATGTTCTGGCACGAGATCCCCAGAAGATTACAGTATTAGATGCTTTTAGCTGCATGGAAGGGTCAGATATTGTTGTCTCTACTTGTGAGCCGACTCCTAACACGGTAGAAGGTGAGTTAATTCAGGAAGTCTGGCAGGAAGCACGTCAGGCGGCTAACTCGGTTTTGGAAAAATATACACTCCAAGACCTTTGCGATCGAAGAGCAATCCGAAAACAGAAGGAACTGATGTATTACATTTAGGGTCACAAACCATTGGGAATTCTGTAATGCTCTGGAAAATTACAGATGTAACAGCTTATCCCGATTTAAAAAGTCTTTCTTTTTCATAACTGAGATATGCCTTTTGTTAGAAGGATAATTATCTTTTTATAGTTAATCTTTATTTGTACTCAAAAAAACAAGCTAATTGGCATGATAAATTTGATTTCTAGGACGATTGGTAACATCAGTTCTCTGCTTAAAGGACTTCAGATAAAAGGTTTTTTGGCTGTTGTCGTAGTTGGTTTTCTAGTGCTGACGACGAATGTTACTTATGGTCAGAATGATAAAGCATTAGGTGAGAGAGTCCGCGAACAGGTACAGCAAGATGATTCTCAAAGACCAAAAACAATAGGTGAGTGGAATAAAGAAGCTCGTCAAACGGAAGGTTCTCCTGGTAAACGACTTCAGAAGATTGGTGAAGAGTCAGCAGAAGCCTTTAAACAATTTGGGTCTAAGTACGTAGAAGGTGCTCAGAAAACTGCTGGTGATGTAGGGGACAATGCAGCACAGACAGCCAAAGATATCTCTAACAAAATTGGACGCTAAATGCCTTACAATCTTCATCTGCCAGCGAGTACTAATAACTTTTCCCCAATAAATGAGTCTCAATAGGGGCGCTGGTGTCTAACCACCAAACTCTTCTAATACTTGGGTAACGCGCTTACTCTTGCTGATGACAGATTATAGCGTTTCTCAGTTGCATAAAATATAGGTCTTTTGTAGGGTAGCACAGTGATCTGTGCTACCCTACAAATTTCTCTACTTCACGCATTCAATATCTTGGGCAGAGTGTATGACCATTTTTTGAATTCAAAATTCAAAATTCAAAATTAGGATGAGAAATAATTTTGAATTAATCAATTTTGGGTACAAGCCCCCACTCATGGTTACTGAGCCTGTCGAAGTATTGATTATGACTCCTGAATTCTGGCGAATGTATTCTTCTTCAAGAAATTTGTATATCTTGCAGCTTTGCGACCATTTCCGCACGCGCCGAAACCTTCAACTTCCGAAACATCCTCTTCAAAGCTTGTTTGACGGAATTTTGCGTAATCCAAAGTTTTTCCCCAATTTCTGCGTTCGTTAACCCCTGCGCTACCAACTCGGCAATTTCTAACTCACGCGCTGTTAGAGGATTTACTATCAGTGAATTGGATGTTTTTGGTTTTATCCGTAGAGTCGCCATTTTTGCTGACAAATGAACGCATAAGGCGCTCAAGTCAGCTAAATCGTTGCCATTAAAAGCCGGATTTCCCTTGTCACGAGCTAAGTTAAACGTTCCGACAAGACGACCATTGCAAACAATTGGCCCAGTCATTACGTGTTCATGATCGGAACGTGAGCAAAAATGCTTCCAGTCTCCTGGTGATAATAATAACTGCTCATGGGCGGGAGCATGACGTTCAACCACGTAACGCCCGACTGGATTGCTTTCTAAGCATACTGCCGGAATACCCTGAACATCAATATCAGTGGTTGGCTGCTCATTGAGGAAATAAATACCCCAATTTTGCACGCCAAAATGTTCGCCAATTTTATCTGTGAGAGCTAGTCTTAATTCTTGCTCATTTCTGACATTAGCGATCGCATCAAATACGGCGTGGAGAGAATTAGCCATAAGTGTACCCAGTTGGGGACTATCCAAGCCTCAACAATTACTTCTATGCTAATACCAAGATAACTAAAACGCTAATTTACAGTAGCGACTAGGAGAAGCACATGACAGTTACACAACTCTCTGCTCAGGAACTTTTCCGGGCTGCTTATGAGAACCGCTATACTTGGGACAAGAATTTCCCCGGTTATACCGCAAATATTACCTTTAAGCATGATGATCAAGTGTTTACAGGCAAAGTTATCATCAACGCCAATCTCAAAGCCGAAGTTTTGGATGTAGATGACGAGTCAGCCAAGCAAGCAATTCATGGTCAAGCATGGGAAATAGCAATTCACCGTATCCGCCGTAGCTTTGAAGACACCCACAGCGCCAATACGTTTAGCTATGGTAAAACTGATGAAACTGGTGCGGTTGAGCTTTTAATTGGTGGTAAGGCTGAGGGCGATAAATACAAAGTCCGCAACAATGAAGTATGCCATGTTCACCGTCTAATCCACGGTACTTTCGTGACAATTGACACCTTCAGCAGTCACGACACCGGAGAAGGCTACCTGTCTCACCGCTATGACTCTGTGTACCATGACCCTAAAACTGGGGAACAAAAGGGCGGTAGAAGCGAATTTATCGATGAGTATGAAAAAGTTGGTGACTATTTCATCCTAAATCGTCGGGAGATTCGCACCGAGACAGCAGGACAAGTATCTATTCAGGAATTTGTCTTCTCTGATATCAGATTGTTGGAACCTGTTGCTGCTTAAGCTGTATTCTAGATTATAAATAAAAGCGATCGCTCCCTTCAACTAAAGAGCGATCGCTTTTATTTGTTGGAAGTCCCAGTATTTCACACTCAGTTAAGGTGCAAGGGCATTACCCCGAATTAGGCTACCAATGGTTTTGGCAGTAATTTTCAGTTGGGTGATCGGATTAGCTGGGACAACTGTCTTATACAGATAGCTATCGAATGTCAATCGCTGCACATCGAGGTCATCGCACATTTCGACAAACGCCTCGCGGGTAGCATTAGAACGATAGAACACGCTTTGCAAAATGTCCAGCACCTTGTAAGTAAGTCCATATCTTTTATCCCAACGTTTCAGATAAACCTTGAGGTCATCTTCCGTAGGAATACGGCTACCACTGTTAGATGTTTCTACAATGGTTTCAGCACACATCCGCCCAGATTTAGCGGCAAAATAAATACCTTCACCAGAGGACTTGGTAACGTAACCAGCAGCATCTCCCACCAAAGCGATGCGACCGACAACACGACGGGGACGAGGATGTTCAGGAATGGGATGGGCTTCGACTTTGATGATTTTACCGCCTGCCAACTTTTCCGAAGCACGGGCACGGATACCAGCTTGTAACTGTTTGATGCTGGCTTTATTGACGTGCATTGTACCAGTACCGACAGCTACGTGGTCATATTTGGGGAAAACCCAAGCGTAGAAATCAGTAGAAACGTCATCACCGACATACATTTCGGCGAGGTCGTTATAGTACGCCATTTTGTCTTCGGGTAAACGAATCCGCTCTTGGAAGGCGATCGCATAATTGTAATCCCCAGCGTCCATTTCTTTCGCAACGCGGGAATTAGCCCCATCCGCCCCAATAATTAAATCTACCTTCAGAGTTTTAGCAATACCCTGTGATATACCTTCTGTGTGGTCAATGTAATGGATGGTATAAGGGTCAGTATTGTTTCCTGGTATATCAAGTTTATGAACAGTAGCATTAATTAAATTTGCGCCTACTTTTGCCGCGCGATCGCGCAAAAACCCATCTAGCACTTCCCGGCGGCACATTCCTATATATTCATCTTCATTTACCAGATTGATATCAACCTCACGATTGGAAGGCGAAATCATTTTCATCTTCCGTACCCGGCGATCGATAATCTCTGGTGGTAGATCAAATTCACTCACCATACATAGGGGAATTGCACCCCCACAAGGCTTTGCATTGTCTAGCTTCCGCTCAAACAGGTAGGTTTCAATCCCAGAGGCTGCCAGCGTTTCTGCGGCAGATGAACCAGCAGGGCCTGACCCAATAACAGCAACCCGTAGTGTCAAAGGTCTTTCTCCCAAATCTTCACATTTACCGAGAGCATACTATCACGGTCTTTCGGCTGATTTGACGCTTTCCCCTCAGGTTTCTGTTGAAATGCAATATTCCTTAATGTTTCGATACGAATGGGGAGTAGGGAATGGGGAATAGGGAATGGAAAATTTACCAAATTCTGGGTGTTTAACCGACATTCCGCACTTCTTCGGGTAAGATTTGGCAAATCTAGTACTAAATCTAGGGTGAATTGGCTCTCTAGTGGTTGGACTACCTGCGGAAAGAGATATTTCAGAAGTTCAAAAAATTCTGAGGGAAGCGAGTTGAAAAACTTTCTTCACTTTTTTTATGATTAAAATACTTATTTTTATTGTGCCTAAGTTAAGTAGATTTTTCTGTCCGTGCTTCGGGTTGGTTAGTCATAGTAATGCGTTAATAAACTTCATCGTGGCTACCGATATCGACTAAAACAATCGTTTCATCTTGTATTAGAAATACGCAAATAATTCGATATTCATAGGTTAAGCTGCATGAATGAAAATCGCTGAGTTCGCCTTTTAATTTGTGTGTTTTTAGTGATATGTCAAATGGGTTAGTTTTTAACTTTTCTAAGACTTCTCCATATTTATCAATTAAATGAGCGCGTTTTTCAAGAATTTTCGTTCTTTCCGGCTATAGTCATCATCTTTAACTAATTTCATTTTTTAAGTCTTGAATGTATGTTTTGACATCACCAATCTCACTAAAACTTGATAAATCGCCCTGCTTAATTTTCTGCAAGGTATTCAGACATAGATTTTTATCTATTTTTAAGTCTTCGTCCTCACTAGATTGTTTTTCCATCTCACTATTAATCCCAAGCCTAAAATAGTGAATTAGTTCGTATAGTGCCTGTAGTTTGGATTCAGGAATATATTGCAGTTCGTTAATGATGTCATCTTTAATCATGATAAAGTGCCTAGTTTGCTTGTGGACGTGAGGGAAATTAACCGCCATGTAGTTCGGGGTGAAAGGTTTCGAGCATTT
The DNA here is from genome assembly GCF_036917755.1 of Nostoc sp. Taxonomy (GTDB): domain Bacteria; phylum Cyanobacteriota; class Cyanobacteriia; order Cyanobacteriales; family Nostocaceae; genus Nostoc. The sequence goes on along the minus strand of NZ_JBALFC010000020.1, from coordinate 25,207 downwards.
GCTCTAATGTTGGCTTTTGGTTAAGTTCTGGTTTGATAGTACCTTGATCGCTAACATCTGTTTCTCCTTATTCAAAAGCTCTTTCAGCAATTTTGCAGCCTGATCATTACCTTTTGGTATAAATTTGGGCAACCAGTATGAAGCCTTACGTACTTGCTGAGGGTGTTCTGATAATTTGTCAGATAGGATGGACATAACACGTCGGAAGCAAGACGCGGGAGTAAATACTTTAGCCAAAGTTCTATTTCACTAACATTTGCTTCTGCTACTCCTCGCTCAAGCAGAATCTCAAAATATTTTTTGTTCTTCAGTATTGCGTCCTAAAAAGTAGAGCCGACCGGCGTATTTTACATGCTCTCCCTTTGCTAAATCTATATGACCAATGGCTCTATCTGCAACCCTAGCATTGGCTCTACGAATAAACACTATTTCCTCTAGAGTGACAATAAAATTATAGACTCCTGATGCGGTGCGTTCTTCGCGTTTGTATCTAAGCTCTCGCCATTTTCCTTCCTTGAGAACAAGCCGGGATCTTTGAATGATTCTTGGCGAGTCTTGGGGAAACAGGTTAGGGAATTTCTTCAACCCGAAGGCTCCTCACACTTTGCTCCTCATTGTAGCTTCCTCGATCGCAGCAGATGCGGTAGCGAAATCTTGTTCATCTCTAAATAATTATGTATGGTATATGTAAGACACAGTAATCCTAGCAAGGAACTGTAGATTTAGTTGCAGAGGTATAGCAGTAGTGGGCATAGTAGTTGAGAACGTCTCCAAACAATTCGGGAGTTTCAAGGCAGTTGATCAGGTCAGCCTGGAAATTAAGAGTGGTGCGCTAGTTGCGTTGCTCGGTCCATCTGGATCAGGTAAATCTACGCTACTACGGTTAATTTCAGGTTTAGAAATGCCAGATAGCGGCAAAATCCTGCTTACCGGTAAGGACGCTACATACCAAAGCGTGCAACAGCGAAATATTGGGTTTGTGTTTCAACACTATGCCCTATTCAAGCATCTAACTGTCAAGCAAAATATTGCCTTTGGCTTAGAAATTCGGAAGGCACAGCCAAAGAAGATTAAGGGGCGGGTAGAACAGTTACTAGAATTGGTGCAATTGACTGGACTAGGCGATCGCTATCCATCACAACTTTCTGGTGGTCAAAGACAACGGGTAGCATTAGCAAGGGCACTGGCAGTAGAACCAGAAGTATTATTGCTAGATGAACCCTTCGGCGCACTTGATGCTAAAGTCCGCAAAGACTTACGGGCATGGTTACGCCGCCTCCATGATGAGGTTCATGTTACCACGGTTTTCGTCACCCATGACCAAGAGGAAGCAATGGAAGTCTCCGATGAAGTTGTGGTCATGAATAAAGGGCGTGTCGAACAAGTGGGCACACCATCAGAAATTTACGATAATCCTGCCACCGCATTTGTGATGAGCTTCATCGGCCCGGTGAACATATTGCCCAGCACCTCCAGGATTTTTCAAAGTAGCGGATTTGATGCGCCACACCCACAAGTGTTTTTGCGCCCGCAAGATGTGATTTTAGAAAAGGTTGCCAACGGTGCCACTACACCTGCAACAGTCAGCCGATTGGTACATTTGGGTTGGGAAATTCAGGTGGAATTAACTTTCGATGATGGACAAGTGGTGATGGCGCATTTAACACGCGATCGCTTTAATGACTTAGAGTTAGAAGCGAAACAGCGAGTGTATGTGAAGCCAAAAGATGCGAAGTCTTTCCCACTGTCTTATTCAGTTTAGTTAGCAGTATTGCCTGAAATTCTAAACCATTTACCTACATCTCTAAATATTCTGGGTTTATAGTCAAAAAAGACTTGTTCGCGGAGAATATCCGCGAACAAGTCTTTTTTGTCCAAAGTCCAAACTTTCTACATCCAGCGCTATATCTGTCTCTACTAACAACGAGTAAAAGTAAACTTAATTTGATAGCCCTGAGCGATTAGAATTTTGGTTTGCTGCCCCGCAGCGACACCTCTAGCACGCGCTATCAAATTTGTGTTAATGCCGAAAACCGAATTCACTGGGTTAGCACAGGCGTCTATTGCATCTGGTGTAATAGCTACATTTTTTAACCATCCATTTGAAAAGCCAGACGGGAAGTTTGCGTTTGGATCATTACTAGAATTTGGAACATTTTTGCCTTGAAACACTAATGTAACTTTTAGGTCAGCACTGCCTCCCTTAGGCACATTTGCAAAGCCAACATACCTGATGTTAATGGGCTTAACTTTGTACCCCTTAGGCACATTAAGACCAATTCTCAGATTGCAAGAGTTGGATACAACCTTAGGAGATACAGCTACAGCCTCAAATGAAGGTAAAGTTACAAACAGAGTATCTCCTTTCAAACTTGGTTGGGGATTTCCCGACGGGCAACCATTTCCGAAAAGAGTTAGTGGAACTTGTTGAAACTGAAATCCCTGTGTTTGAGCCTGTGCTTGAGATAAACCCACAATATTTAAACTCAGTAGCGTCAAACTAGAAACAAGAGCAGTTAAAACTTTCATATCAAATAAGGTGAGGTTATCAGCTTTGTTGTCAATACGATTCCTAAAGACAGAGAGTTAAAGATTTCTTCAGAGCGATTGGAAGAAATCTTTTGATAAGTTGCTAAAGCAGCTTTAGAAGGATCATCTCTTGTGAAAAATTAAATGCAAAACTTAACTATGCATTTCAAAAACCTAACAAGGATTAAAAGCAAACTTGATTTGGAACAATACAGGACCGATTGCTGTGTCGATTGTATCAATTCGGATTTGGGTTTCTTGATTTGCAGGTATATTTCGACCTCTTGCCGTCAGATTTGAATTGATACCAAAAATCGAACTCACTGGGTTCTTACATGCATTTATTGTGCCTAATACAATACCTACATCTTTGCTCCAAACATTTGAGAAGCCAGGCCCAAACGTTGCGTTTGGATCATTGATAGTTGGAACTTCTTGACCTTGAAAGAGTACTTTAACATTCAGGTCAGCACTGCCTCCTTGAGGCACATCTGCAAAGCCAAGATACTTGATGTTAATCGGCTGAAGGTTAAACCCAGAAGGGACATCAAGACCGATCCGCAGATTGCAGGATGCTGATACAACCTTAGGAGGTGAAGCTAAAGCTTCAAACTCTGAAAATGTTATTGAAAGAGTATCGCCATTTAAAATTCCCTCTGCTGTTCCCGATGGGCAACCATTTCCGAAAAGAGTTACTGGAACTTTTTGAAGCTGCAATTGTTGTGTTTGAGCCTGTACCTGAGATAAACCCACAACATTTAAACTCAGTAGCGTCAAACTGGAAATTAGAACACTTGAAATTTTCATATAATAACTCCTAAGAACTCCGCGAAAATGTGAAATCTACCGTGCATATTAGCGGCAAGCTAAAATTCCGTAGTACCCTTATACACAAAGAAGTTTTACTTAGTAGCCTCTTTGGGGTTTGGGATTTTATACCAATTCTTAATTCTGTGCAATACGCTCTAGTTAAGGAAGACAGAGAGTCAAAGATTTCTTCAGAGCGATTGGAAGAAATCTTTCGATAAGTTGCTAAAGTAGGTTTAGAGGGATCAGCTTTTGTGAAAAATTAAATGCAAAACTTAACTATGCATTTCAAAAACCTAACAAGGATTAAAAGCAAACTTGATTTGGAACAATACAGGACCCAGTGTTGCGTCGATTGTATCAATTCGAATTTGGGTTTCTTGATTTGCAGATACATTTTTAGCTTTTGCCGTCAGAATTGAATTGATACCAAAGACCGAACTCACTGGGTTCTCACACGCATTTATTGTGCCTAATGTAACACCTACATCTTTGCTCCAAACATCTGAGAAGCCAGAATCAAACGTTGCGTTTGGATCATCATCAGTTGGTACTTCTTGACCTTGAAATAATATTTTAACGTTCAGGTTAGCACTGCCTCCTTCAGGCACATCTGCAAAGCCAAGATACTTGACGTTAATCGGCTGAACGTTAAATCCAGAAGGTACATTAAGACCGAGCCGCAGATTACAGGATTTTGATACAGTCTTAGGAGGTGAAGCTTTAACTTCAAACGCTGAAAATGTTACTGAAACAGTATCACCATTCCAAGTTCCCTGTGCTGTTCCTCCTGGGCAACCATTTCCGAAAAAAGTTACTGGAACGTTTAGAAACTCAAGTCCTTGTTCTGATTGAGCCTGTACCTGAGATAAACCCACAACATTTAAACTCAGCAGCGTCAAACTGGAAATAACACCACTTAAAACCTTCATACTAACCACTCCGTGAAAATGTCTAATCTCCTATGCACATTAGCTGCAACTTAAAATTCCGTAGTATCCTTTTGAAAGATCAGCTTTTGTGAAAAATTAAATGCAAAACTTACTATGCATTTCAAAAACCTAACAAGGATTAAAAGCAAACTTGATTTGGAACAATACAGGGCCGATTGCTGTGTCGATTGTATCAATTCGGATTTGGGTTTCTTGGTTTGCAGGTATACCTTTAGCTCTTGCCGTCAAATTTGAATTGATACCAAAAATTGAGCTCACTGGCTTCTTACATGCATTTATTGTGCCTAATACAATACCTACATCTTTGCTCCAAACATCTGAGAAGCCAGGCTTAAAGGTTGCGTTTGGATCATTGATAGTTGAAACTACTTGACCTTGAAAGAGTACTTTAACGTTCACGTCAGCACTGCCTCCTTGAGGCACATCTGCAAAGCCAAGATACTTGATGTTAATCGGCTGAAGGTTAAATCCAGAAGGTACATTAAGACCGATCCGTAGATTACAGGATTTTGATACAACCTTAGGAGGTGAAGCTAAAGCTTCAAACTCTGAAAATGTTACTGAAAGAGTATCGCCATTCAAAATTCCCTCTGCTGTTCCCGCTGGGCAACCATTTCCGAAAAGAGTTACTGGAACTTTTTGAAACTCCAATTCTTGTGGTTGAGCCTGTGCCGGAGATAAACCGACAATATTTAAACTCAGTAGGGCCAAACTGGAAATCAGACCACTTAAAACTTTCATATTCATATTCAGGACTCCGCGAAAATGTGTAATTTCTTGTTTACATTAGCTGCAAGTTAAAATTTCCTAAGATACTTCTAAACAAAGGAATTCTACCCAGCAGCCTCTTTGGTTTTTGAGGATTTATACCAATTCTTAATTCTGTGGAATACGCTCTGGTTAAGGAAGACAGAAAATAGTAAAAGGCAGGGAATGTCTGACTCTTAAATTATTTATGAGCGTATTTCATTTATTTAGAAAATTGCCATAAACAAGATTCCGTAAAAAAGAATAACTAACTTGAGAAATAGATTAAATCTATCCAAAGGAATATATTTTGCAAATGTTATAAATATTAACTAATAGCTGAAAATTTGCTCATTTTTTATAAAGTTAAAAGAAGAGTTGAGTAGAATCTAACGCTATTTTATTACTCTCACGAGAGAATATTCAAAAGCTTGTTTCTCTGTGCTTGGTTCCAAACAAGGATTTTTAGCTTTGTTGATCAAGCAAGGCTGTTCATGTTGGGTTTCGTTCCTCAACCCAACCTACATTGTTAATGAAGTCGGAAGTCGGAAGTCGGAAGTCGGAAGTCGGAAGTCGGAAGTCGGAAGTGCAGTTTTGTAACGGGGATTTAGACCCCGCCACAAAACTTAAAGCCGTGCTAGAAGCACGGGGTTTTAAACCCAATTTTTTGATAAATTTTATTATAAGTAATCACCCGAATATGATATTAAATATTGGTGAATATGAAGTTAAATTTTGGTAAATACGAACGTAAGTAACAAAGTTATTTGGACTATGATTGAACAATTTGGTGTTATCTAGAATAAATATTATGGGTACATTCAGTCCTAAATTAGCTACTATTTAATAGTAGCTGACAAATACTTTCCTTCTTACCTAAGTTCCTCTCAACGGTGGTAACATTTCCAAAACTGCAATGCTTAAATCAGGAAACTGTAAAGGTGAAATAATCCCATCTTCCTCTACAATTACTTCACTTTGATAGCCATCCTCAGTCGGTTGCCGAAAAACGTGCAATTGCCGGCCAATCACATCTAGCACCCAATAATCTATAATTCCCGCCTTGGAGTAAGCTTTTCCTTTAGTTTCACAGTCTAGTTTAAGGCTGCTATCTGCTACCTCAATAATTAGATAAACCTCAGAAGGGCTAGGATGGTGGTCTGCATAGTCCAGTGGGTCTACTTTAACGACAGCAATATCCGGTTCTGGTTCAGACCGTTCATTTAACTTTACTGGGTCTTGAACACATATCAAAGCCCGATTCGTTAAACTGTTTTGCAGCAATCTATCTATTCTCCCCACTGCTGACCTATGGGCTGTCCCTTTTGCAATCATCCAGATAATCTTTCCTTCTAGGAGTTCCACTCGTTCATCTGCACCAAAAATCCCAGCATCAGCCATCCGGTGGTATTCCTCTACTGTCCACAGGCGGAGTTTTAAGGTCGTTTCTGTGTTTTGCATGGCTTGTTTAGCAACTGTGAGAGCAATTAATATCCTAGCATCTTTAACTTGACACACCATAAATAGTATGATATAAGCAATATATTTTGCTTTAGTATGAATTACGAATTATTTAAGTTGACTACACTACAAATTGCTGTACTTCGCGCAATTGAAAACTGCCATAAATTAATCCTCTAAAATCTGGATTTGATCAAGTTGATTAATCACTACATCCGCACCTCGGACATTATCTGACTTACCCACCCAAGTGATGCCAATACAACCTGCGGCTTTAGCATCATGCGCCATTTGCATATCACCAACTGAATCACCCACCATCAATGTAGCGCCTGGTTCGACTCCCAAAGCTTGGCAAGCTTGCAAAAATAGGACTGGATCTGGTTTACTCGGCCCCTCATCTACTCCCATTTCCAACTGGATATAATCACTTAATTGGTGATTAGCTACAAACTTACGTACTTCTTGAGTTGTCGCAGCGGAGAGGATACCGAGTTTTAGTCCACCTTCCCACAGAGATTTCAAAACTTCTAAGCTACCCACAAATAGTGGTGAAGGAGTTTGTCCAATGTATTTCTGTGCTTCATCCAAAGCTTGACGGGCTATTTTTAAGGACTCAAACCAACCCTTACCAGTTTCGGCTATATATGCTGCTGCCGCCACTTCTGTTTCTCGGCGGCTTGCGACTGATATTAAACCTGCGGGATCTAGAAGATTGCCATTGACACCAAATGCCATTAATAGGGGTTCCCCAGTTCCAGGCATTTGAGCATCTATTAATCTTGCTGCTTTTTGTGCGATCGCTCGCAAATACATTTCAGAATCTTCTAGAGTACCGTTTTTGTCAAACAAAATTGCCTGGATATTATCAAAAGTAATATTTCTACATTTAATGGTTGCCACAATATTTAACTCTTAACTACTGCCAAATCTTAACTTTTACCGATTTTCCACATAAAAAAAGAGGGTTTTCCCTCTTTTTATAATGATTTTATACTCTTACTTAAACACAAGTAAAACTAGAAAAAATCTATTACTCTTTAATAGCTGCTGGAATTTCCTCTTCAGTTTCCGTGGCTGCTGGAATTTCCTCTTCAGTTTCCGTGGCTGCTGGAATTTCCTCTTCAGTTTCCGTGGCTGCTGGAATTTCCTTTTCAATTTCCGCAACTACTGGAATTTCTTCTTCAAGTTCTGCTGCTGGTGGAATTTCTTCTTCAAGTTCTGCTGCTGGTGGAATTTCTTCCTCTGCTAAAACTTCCACAGGTGCGGCCGGCGCAGCAGTAGCACCTTGCTGCTTGGCTAACAGCTGTTCACGATACTTAGCAGCCATTTCTTCTGCCTTATCGTAGACCAAATCCCGGTTTTTAATCATGTCGCCGGGTTCGGGTTCTAGCTGCTTGGTAGATAGGGAAATCCGACCCCTTTCTGCATCCAAGTCAATGATCATAACTTTCACTTCATCATTGACATTGAACACGCTGTGAGGCGTATCAATATGTTCGTGGGAAATCTCAGAAATGTGCAGTAGACCACTGACACCACCGATGTCGATGAAAGCACCGTAGGGCTTGATCCCACGAACAGTACCAATTACTACTTCGCCGACTTCTAGGCGGTTCATCTTGCGCTCAACCAGCGCCCGACGGTGAGATAGAACTAGGCGATTACGTTCTTCGTCCACCTCTAGGAATTTCAATGGTAAATCTTCGCCTACCAATTCTTCTTTAGGTTTGCGGGTACTGATGTGGGAACCTGGGATAAAGCCACGTAATCCTTCAATCCGTACTAATGCTCCGCCGCGATTGGTTGCAAACACGCCAGAACGTACAGTCGCATCTTCTGCTTGCAGCTGTCGCACGCGCTCCCAAGCCCGCATATATTCAATACGGCGAATGGAAAGGGTTAATTGACCATCTTCATTTTCATCGGTAAGGATGAAAAATTCCCTCGTTTCGTTTGACTGTAAGACTTCTTCCGGGGCATCTACCCGGTTAATAGACATTTCTTGTATAGGTATATATGCTGCGGTTTTAGCACCAATGTCAATCAGAGCGCCGCGCGGCTCTATACTGAATACTGTTCCTGGGACAACATCACCAGGGCTAAAATGATAATCGTATTTGTCAAGTAGAGCAGCGAAATCTTCGTGAGTGAATCCAATTTCTGTAGCGGTTAAATTCTGATTGACCATGCTGATTTGTTCCTGGTTCTAGTCTCCGTAAAGGTTGTGCGACAAGCGTAATGTGTTTGTAAGCGCTTTTATGGCAGCCTACACTTAACATCCTTTTTCATCCTAGCGCAGAAAAGCTAGTATTAACACATATCTACTCCCAAGATTGGAAATTATATCACAATATTAAGATGATTGATGATTTACTTAGTAGTTAGAAATAACAAAGGACAAACACAATAATATCCGTTGCTACTAAGGATGGTAGCAACGGATATTAACATTAAATCTTCTTAAAGAAAGGTCTGGTAATCGGATCTACTTATCTTTTGGTTTCTCAAAACGAGGGGGTTCGCGAAATGCGATCGCAAAAAAGAGAGTACCTATACACAGAGTAAAAATTAAGATGTACGCAACGCTTTCCATATTACGATTTCCTCCCTATCCAGCCAGTAATTAAAGTTATGAGTGGCTGAGTCCTGAGTACTGAGTCAGAGCCTTAACTCGAAACACAGCACTCATAACTCAGCACTGAAATTAGAGAGCTTCCTTGCGGCGGGTTGACTTGTCACCCACTTTCTGGAACAGACCCCACTCAACTTGCTCTTCTAAATCGGCGTCAACACCAGCAAATACGTCTCGGTAGATTGTCCGAGCGCCATGCCAGAGATGACCAAAGAAGAACAGCAGAGCAAATACGGCGTGTCCAAAGGTAAACCAACCTCTAGGACTGGTGCGGAATACACCATCAGAGTTCAAGGTTTCCCGGTCAAATTCAAAGATTTCACCGCCTTGAGCCTTACGAGCATATTTCTTCACATCAGCTGGCTCTGTAAAGGTCTTACCATTCAGATCGCCGCCGTAGAAACTAACGGTGACACCAGATTGCTCGAAGCTATACTTAGATTCTGCCCGACGGAAGGGAATGTCAGCGCGGACAACTCCATCTGCGTCGGTCAAAACTACTGGGAAGGTTTCAAAGAAGTTGGGGAGACGACGCACGGTCAATTCCCGTCCTTCAGAATCTTTGAATACGGCGTGACCTTGCCAAGACTGGGCAATGCCATCACCCTTGACCATCGGCCCTGTACGGAATAGACCGCCTTTAGCGGGACTATTGCCGACATAATCGTAGAAAGCCAGCTTTTCTGGAATCTGCGACCAAGCTTCCGTTAGGCTTGCGCCTTGAGCAACGCTAGTTTGAACGCGACGATCAATTTCCTGACGGAAGTAGCTTTGATCCCATTGATAGCGGGTAGGGCCAAACAATTCAATGGGTGTGGCGGCATTACCGTACCACATAGTACCAGCAACAACGAAAGCAGCAAAGAAGACTGCTGCAATACTGCTAGAAAGTACTGTTTCAATGTTCCCCATCCGTAGGGCTTTGTAGAGCCGTTCGGGGGGTCTGACTGTGAGGTGGAATAAGCCTGCAATAATACCAACAACACCAGCGGCAATGTGGTGAGCCGCAATGCCACCAGGGTTATATGGATTAAAACCATCTGGGCCCCATTCCGGTGCTACTGCCTGCGCGGCGCCAGTTATACCATAGGGGTCAGAAACCCATATCCCCGGGCCAAATAGTCCGGTGACGTGAAAAGCACCAAAGCCAAAACAAAGTAGACCAGATAAGAACAGGTGAATGCCAAACATCTTTGGCAAGTCTAGGGCAGGTTCACCAGTGCGGGGATCTCTAAAGAGTTCCAAATCCCAGTAAACCCAGTGCCATACGGCGGCTAGGAACAAAAGACCGGAAAGAACAATGTGAGCCGCAGCAACGCCTTCAAATGACCAGAAGCCAGGATCAATTGACGGGCCACCAGTAACATTCCAACCACCCCAAGATTGAGTGACGCCCAAACGTGACATGAAGGGGAGAACGAACATCCCTTGACGCCACATCGGGTTGAGAATCGGATCGCTAGGGTCAAAAACAGCCAGTTCGTAGAGTGCCATCGAACCAGCCCAGCCTGCTACTAAGGCTGTATGCATCAGGTGTACAGAAATCAGTCGGCCTGGATCATTCAGAACAACTGTATGTACTCGATACCAGGGTAGTCCCATCGACTACGCTCCTCCTCGATGAGTTAGTTTACAAAGCAATTTTCTTACTGAGATTCTGAGAGACGAAAGCCGACACTCAGAAAACTCTCTCTTGTTTTTTGTTATTGCCAGAGCCAGAGTCTTAACACAGCTTAGTCTTAGAAGTCAGACAGCGTGGGAGATGAGGCAATGCTGACTCGCTTCGGGAGGTTTACCCTGTAGGGTAGCCATCGCCAAGCAAAAATGAGAATGTTTTAAAAAGTGTAACTATTGATGGAATTGTTTGCAAGCGTGTAAATTGATGCGATCGCGTAGCATCTCCAAGTTTTTTCGCTACCAATCACTGTCGGGGATTAAATTTGCTTATATTTTCTTTACGACGAGGGTGGGGATGAGGGGGATGAGGGCGATGAGGGAGATGAGGGGGATGAGGGCGATGAGGGAGATGAGGGGGATGAGGGCGATGAGGGAGATGAGGAAGAATAAATAATGCCCTATGTATGCCCTATGCCCCATGCCACTATCTACTAAACCACCAACTGGATATTTTGCAATTGACACTTCGCCTCAGCCGTACCCAGGCGTTCAATTACCTGTTCAGCACTCATCAGACGCTTGAGTACTACTTGACCTATGGTCTTACTGGCAATTACTGGTGTTGTTGGCTTGACTTCCACGGTTAAAATGGCTTCTTCAACTCGATAAAGCCATAGCAATTCGTTTTGTTCGACTAAACAAATATTCATTCGCTGAATATCTGGTTGGCGTCGCCATGCAGTTATTTGCCATAGTCCATCAGATGCCCAGACTCTAGCAACTGTCCATCCCTCAGATAGAAAGAAATACTTCACGGTCTTAGTCTCACTATTAGACTTTCTATTTCCTATTTACCATATCTTACATATCTGATTTGTTAATGTATAACTAATAAGACTTTAAATTAAGGCTATTTAAGTTATTGCCCACGTTTCAATAGGAAAAATCATTACTTAGATCACTTGGAGCGGTACGAAAAATCACAAGATTATAATATCTAATTTGACGCTAACGATTTTATTTTTTTGCCAAGTTGACAAGACATCTTTATGTATAATATGTTAGCAAAGCACCAACATATTATGACTACTTTAGGTAATTATGAACAAACCTATAAACTCACCATTTAGATATCCAGGCGGCAAATTTTATGCTCGTAATTTGATTCTTAATCATATCCCCTCTCACTCTTATTATACTGAACCTTTTGCTGGCGGTGGGTCTATCTTCTTTGTCAAAGATAAAGTAAATAGTAATTGGGTCAATGATATTGATGAATTATTAATAAATACATTATTAATAATTCGAGATCAACCCGAAGAGTTAATAAATTTTTTAGAAGGTGAATCTGCCACTAAAGAAAGGCATACATATTATAAAAATGAATTCATACCACAAAATCAATTAGAACAAGCTGGTAGATGGTTTTACCTCAACAGAACCTCCTACTCTGGTATCATGAAACATCAGAACTGTTATTGGGGATATGGTGAAAAATACAGTATGCGTCCAGAGAATTGGCCTAGAAATATACGTCGAACTTCTGAGAAACTTCAGAACGTTAAAATTACTAATCTCGACTTTGAAGAAGTGATCGAATCTGTACCTGATGGATCTTTTTTATTTATTGATCCTCCTTATTTCAATGCAGATCAAGATAAATTTTATGTTCATTCATTTGCTAAAGATGATCATTTCAGGCTATGCCAAATATTAAATAGACATAAGCAAAGAATAAAATTTCTTATAACTTATGATAATAGCGACGCAATTAGAGAACTATATGATTGGGCATTGGAAATACACGACAAAGAATGGAATTATACAATTAATAGAACCGATGATCAAAAAAATGGAAAAAGAAAACAAGATAATTTTAAAGGCGAACGATATAAGGGAAAATAAATTTTTATATTAAACTACTGTTCTATTGACTATACGTATCAAAGCTGGGAACAATTAATTTTAAACGAAAACACTTTGGAAAATTAAAGACACAATAGCTTATTATTTAATAATCCCAAATATACAGCAGATTGCAACTTCGTGAGTTAAAAGGACGGTTAGAAACCGCGTCTACACGAGGCTTTACCCACCTCCGTGGGTTAAGAATCCTTGATTTTGTATTAGTCCACGGAGGTGGACGAGAGTTTGTGTAGCCGCGTACTCCTACGGAGAAGCAAGCTACGCGTCAGCGTGCCGGAGGCTCTATTCCATTCGCCAAGACTGAAGCTGACTTCATTTACCTGAAAAACGCTGTATCTAGCTGTATCTATATTATTAGAGCAAAACCCTGTATCAAAAGTGGGCACATTAGTAATTAATTGTAATAAATGCTATAAAACTAGCGAAGATATAGTATAATCACTGACCGATAATTACATAAAATTTAACTGTATGACCTGGTTTTCCTTGTCCGTGAAACTGTGGGGTCGAATTACACAATTCTTATCTTTGTTCTGTGTATGTTTATTATTAGTTGTTAGTTGCGCTCCTCGTCCACAGCAAACTACGCCACCATCCGGTTCTGTAAATAGCCTTACAGGTGATGGTCGGATTACTATAGGTACAACAGCAAAGCCAAGAACCCTTGATCCGGCTGATGCTTATGAGTTAGCATCTTTAGGTTTGGTGTTTAATATGAGCGATCGCCTCTACACCTACGAACCAGGAAGCACGGAAATTAAACCCCAACTAGCTACAGCATTACCCAAAGTCAGTCAAGATGGCTTAACTTATACTATTCTCTTACGTCAGGGAGTAGTTTTTCACGATGGGACTCCTTTCAACGCCCAAGCAATGGCATTTACCATCCAGCGCTTTATTGAAAATAAAGGCAAACCCTCATTCTTACTAGGTGATATAGTAGATTCGGCAAAAAGTACAGGCGAGTATGAGTTAACAATTAAACTGAAAAAGCCCTTTTCAGCCTTTCCTTCACTGCTGGCGTTTCCTGGAATATGTGCAGTTTCGCCAAAAGCTTACGAAGTTGGTGCTGGGAAATTCAAGCCGAATATTTTTGTGGGGACTGGCCCTTATAAGTTAGCGCAGTATGGCACCGATTCACTGCGATTTGATGCGTTTGATAAGTATTGGGGAGAAAAACCAGTTAACAAGGGTGTTAACGTCCAAATTCAAACTAGTCCGGTTAATTTGTTTAATGCTTTCCGTACAGGCGCAGTCGATGTAGCTTATCTTTCCCTGCAACCAGATCAAACTCGTAGCTTGGAAGACGGTGCTAAAAAAGGGGATTGGCAAGCGATCGCTGCTAACGGTAGTGTAGTAAGTTATTTAGTATTAAACCGGAATCAAAAGCCTTTAGATAAATTAGAGGTAAGACAAGCGATCGCCTCAATAATTGACCGTCCACTTTTAAACGAGCGAGTATTACTTGGTCAAGCAGATCCGCTTTATAGCATGATTCCCACGACGTTTAAAGTTTCTGTGCCATTATTCAAAGATAAATATGGCGATGCTAACTTTGAGCAAGCTAAAAAATTGTTAACTACTGCTGGTTTCTCCAAAGAAAATCCCGCAAAAGTGCAAATTTGGTATCCTTCCAGTTCGCCTACTCGTAGTTTGGCAGCACAGACACTCAAATCCCTTGTTGATGTCAAAATGGATGGAATACTGCAATTTGAAGTTACCCCCGCCGAAGCCCCTACCTTTTTTAAAGACATCTCCAAAGGATTATATCCAGCAGCTTTACTTGATTGGTATCCAGACTTTTTAGACCCAGATAATTACGTCCAGCCGTTTTTGTCTTGTGGCAAAGGTTCAGTTGCCAAAGGATGCGAAGATGGAGGCAGTCAAACTCAGGGTTCGTTTTACTATAACGAAGCCATGAATAAACTGATTGATCAGCAACGCAAAGAACAAAACCCCGAAGTGCGTCAGAAAATTTTTACAGAAATTCAAACGCAAGTAACTACTGAAGTACCTTACGTTCCCTTATGGCAAAGCAAAGATTATGTATTTGCCCAAAAAGGTGTTAGCAGCGTACAACTTAACCCTACCCAAATTCTGGTTTACCAGACAATTAAAAAATAAGTTGGGCATTGGGCATAGTGGAGATGTAGCCCACATTCCGCAGGGTGGGAGAAGAATAATTAATAACCGATGCCCAATGACAAATGACAAATGACAAATGACAAATGACAAATGACAAATGACAAATGACAAATGACAAATGACAAATGACTAAAATATGTCTCGCTCTAAAGCTTTACAATATTACATTGTTTCTCGGTTGCTTCTCGCGCCACTTCAGTTATTAACGATTATCACCATTGTATTTCTCTTACTAAGAGCAACACCAGGAGATCCAGCAGATGCAATTCTCGGTGGACGTGCGCCAGAAGCTGCTAAGGAAGAATTGCGAAAACAACTAGGTTTAAACCTTCCCTTGTGGCTACAGTACCTCAATTATTTAGGAAGCATACTGCGCTTTGACTTGGGAACCTCTTTAATGAGTCGGGGAGAGAATGTTTGGGACATAATTGGGCAATATTTCCCGGCGACGGTGGAGTTAGCAGTATGTAGTATGGCGGTTGCACTCATCGTTGGAATTGCGGTTGGAACTCTTTCGGCTTCCCGTCCTGGGACATATTTTGATGTCGGTGGGCGCTTATTTGGGATCATCACCTACGCACTCCCCATGTTTTGGGCGGGAATGCTTTTGCAGTTGATTTTCTCAGTCCAATTGGGTTGGTTTCCCAATTCCAACCGCTTTCCGCCCAATCTTCCGGCTCCCACGACTGTCACAGGATTGTATACAATTGATAGCTTACTCGGTGGAAATTTCACCCAGTTTTTCACATCTTTGCACCATCTGGCTCTACCGAGTCTCACACTAGGAATTTTGCTGAGTGGGATTTTTGAGCGAATTGTGCGAGTGAATTTAAAGCAAACCTTGCAAGCAGATTATGTAGAAGCCGCTAGAGCCAGAGGTATTGGTGAAAATAAGATTTTAGCCTCCCATGCTTTAAAAAATGCGCTAATCCCAGTGATTACAGTCTTAGGATTAACTTTTGCGTCTCTGTTGGGTGGGGCGATTTTGACAGAGGTGACATTTTCTTGGCCTGGGTTAGCCAATCGACTGTATCAAGCGATCGCCGATCGCGATTATCCCACAGTTCAGGGAGTGCTAGTATTTTTTGGTGCGATCGTTGTGAGTGCTAGCATTTTAATTGATATTTTAAATGCTTATGTAGATCCGCGAATTCGATATTAAGCTGTTTGAAATTTTGTTAATTTTATTGAGAAATACCACTGGCTAAAATACCAAGAATTTTATTCACATCTTTGAGATAATATTCGCTTAAATCAATGGTCAATGTTTGTTCTTCTAGTTTGAGGAATTGCCAAATACTGCCCGTTGTGACTGCTCCGTAAATTGTTTTAATCTCAGTTGCAGCTTGCTCATTAAAAATTTGGGCTGCTACCATTTCTGCTGCACACTGACCCAAACCCGCATTAATATTCTCTTTTTTAGCTTCTACAACTGTAATTACTGGTGCTGTCAAAATTAGAATTTCTGGAGATTTCGTAATAATAAAATCGCAAGTGCCATTTAATCCTTTACTATTATCGACAGTGAAATCTACCCCAGAAAATAAACCAATCTGTTCTCGTAATTGTCGGCGTAAATCCACTAAAATTGGAGCAATAATTAACTCAGAGCGAGCTTTTTCACTATTACTACCTAAAGCGATCTCCAGGTTATAATTGAGTGTTTCTGCAAGTAAATTACTCGCTATTAATTCAGGAACAGCAGCGAAAATATCGCGTTTTTCTAATGTGGTTAAACTAAATTCTTGTTTTGCTTTAGCTAAACTAAACTCGCTGTAAGCCATAAAACTACTACTCCCTTTCGCTTTTAAACAGAAGACTGAAATTACTGTCCAATATCCAAATTAAAGTAAAAACTACCATCAACAATTCTGTTGCTGCCAACATATTTGATAATGGGTATGCTAACTCGGTGCTGTCCTGGTTCAAGCTTCCAAGTTTGTTGGAAGTTACCAATATTATGGCAACCAGCATTAATCGGGAAGGTACTAGGGCTGAAAAGACCATTTTTATAACTCTCAACTCCATTTTTAAATAAATATCCTTTTACTTCTACTTTATTGAGTAGAGTTTGAGATGGTATACAATAATTGAGGTTTGATAATCTTAGAATATCTCTAGCTTTGAGAAATAGGCGATCATGATTTGTCACTTGCTGAAGTTCGTTGCTATTAACCTGCACTGTAAGATTAGCGACACAGACTTTATCGGCAAGAACTTTGTCACATATTGCAGAGGTGGCGGTGATAAAAGGCTTTGGTTCTGAAGAAGATTTTTTATCCCGCTCAATTAATGCAGGCGCTACTGTAGCTAGTATGGCGCCGATAGCAGCGATGAGAGCAAGTACAAGCTGTTGTCTAAAAGTTGCCATTTTTCAAACTCCTTAACTTTTTTTGGTATAACACCATCATCACTTGAGACATAAGCTCTATAGGTAGGCGCTAGTAGGGAGTTTGAGTGATTAAATTGTTGTAAGGGAAAGTAGGCAAATGTAGGTTTGTAGGGTAAAGTATTACACTAATAGCTAATTTTAATTTTGCTCTGCCAATTCAACTACATCTAATGGACTCACAAGAAGGATTAGCATTCATTAATAAGTTGCTGACAGAAAAGAAAAAACAAGTCTTAAATGAGTTGGAAGAAAAGCTCTTTTTAGGAATATGGGAAGGTCAGACTTTTTCAAATATTGCTGCTCAAACTTCTCATGCTGAACAATATTTGAGAGAAGCAGCTACAGATTTATATGCCAAGATAGCAAAAGAGTTAGAAATAAAAGTTAGTAAAAGAAATTTTAAAAATCCAATAAAATATTTATATCAAAAGTATTCAGAACAAGCTTCACTTTCCCAAGAACTAATTGTAGAACCAACTAATCCACCACTAAGAGATGAATCACACTCAGCTAATCTATTGCCGCAAAATTATAATCCTTTTATTCCCCAACACGGCAGAATAGAAGATCCACAACAGTTTTTTGGCAGGGAACGCGAAATATCGCGGGTATTTGAAGTACTTAACAGTAATAGTAGTGTTGCGCTCATAGGAGAAGAAGGAATCGGCAAGTCATCTTTGTTATGGGTGATTTGCCAACAGGCAGAAAATTATTTACAGTTACTACGTGAGCCAGTTTTTTTAGATTTAAATAATGGAGTTCATGATGAAAATGAATTCTACATTGCTTTGTGCGATAAAATTGGTATTCCTGAAAGCAAAGGCTATAGACTAACTCGCAATTTGCAAAAGAAAAAAGTGCTATTAGCTATAGATAATTTAGGAAAGTTAATCGAAAACGGCTTTACTCGCCAAGTTAGGGATCAATTGCGCGGTTTAGCTGAAGGGCGTGATGCTTCTTTGCGGTTGATTTTAGCTGCTAGCGAACCTCTGGACAAGCTATTTAACGACAGTCAGAATAATGGCAAAACATCTCCACTGGCAGGTATTTGCCAAGAAGAACACATTGATCCTTGGCATGAAGGCACTATGCGTGCTTTTATTACCAACCGTTTGGCTAACACTTCAGTGAGTTTTACTGAAGACAAAATCATCCAACTCATCCAAGAAAGTGGCGGACATCCTCGCAAACTGATGCAACTGTGCTATAGAACTTATTCGCAGTATGTGGAGAGTGTGCGATGAGTGATATTCCTTTGACCTCTCCCTCAACCCCTTTCTTACAAGGGAAGCAAGATTACTCCTACTCTCGCTTGCTTTATAGGAAGGTCGTTGGGAAGGTTAGGTTCTTCACGGTTAATGATGGAGGCTGAATTGACCCCTGTACCCCGCCTAGACTTAGCACCCAAGTTAAAGCGTCCTCTCTCTCTATGGAACCCGCTGGATTATCTGCGCCTTTTGTACTGGGTGTTTTTCTTCCCCCAAGCTTTGCGATGGTATGTGGATACATTCGCGGGTGGGTGTATTCCTGGACAAGAAATGATTTGGCCAAAGGGATGGGAGTTATTACGTCAAAATGCTATCCAGCGCCATTTACTTTTCCAAGGATTATTTTTGACAGTAGTTACACCCGTAGTTATAGGCTTAATTTTTCAGACTCTAAATGTTCCCGTTGACTGGTTCTACGTGGCGTTCGGCGTGGCGTTCGGCGTGGCGATAAGCATGGCGTTCGGCATGGCGGGAGGCGTGGCGTTCGGCGTGGCGTTCGGCGTGGCGGCAGGCGTGGCGTTTGGCGTGGCGTTCGGCGTGGCGGCAGGCGTAACGGGAGACGTGGCGGCAAGCGTGGCACTCGGCGTAGTGGCAGGCGTGGCGGCAGGCGTGGCGTTCGGCATGGCGGCAGGCGTAACGGGAGACGTGGCGGCAGGCGTGGCACTCGGCGTAGTGGCAGGCGTGACGGGAGGCGTGGCGGCAGGCGTAACGGGAGACGTGGCGTTCGGCATGGCGGCAGGCGTAACGGGAGACGTGGCGTTCGGCGTGGTGGTACTGCGTCCAGAAACCTGGCTTATTGGCTCACCTTTAAACTTGCGAACTATTCAAAACAGTAGTTGGCTACTTCCTCGTATCACTCCGCTTCCCCTTCCTAATCTTGTTTGGCGCTTGCAAAATTGGTTGCAAAATGATTGGGAAACTGGTTTACATAATATTAATGAACTGCTGGCATATACCCTACAATTCATTCCTGTTGTTCAAGCAGTCAATAAAGTACTTGCCAAAATCCCCTTAGAGCAACTTATTTGGACTGTCTCTCGACTGGCGGCAAATCCTTTTGATTGGAATATAGTACGTTTTGCTTCAGCTTCTCTAAATGAAACCATAAAATCAACGTTTATCAAAGGTTCCTTCTCTTTCCCCTTGTTCTTTTTCTTGCCTCGTTCTTGGCGAGAAGGTTTACAGGCTCGTTTTAACACAGACACTCGCTTAGATACTCCTGCCCGCGCTGCTGCTGCTGGTTTCTGGCATCTGCATGAACAAGAACCAGCCAGAGCAATAGAGGCTTTTGCTGTAGTGCGTTCTCTTATCTATGGCGAGGAAATGTTTACCCTTGCCCAAACTCTAGCGGCGTTTGATAAAGCTCAAAAACCAGCCTCTATTGCTGCTATCCAAGTTCCTCCTTTTCCACAGGAACCGCTTTTACGTCCAGTTTCTTGGAAATTTCTTGCTAATTTACGTCAAGTTGTTGAAGATGTTCAGTTTGTTAATCGCAGCGTATCACGTTCAGCCAGGTCTTTAGCTCTCAATCGAGCATTAGGCGAACTGACAAAAATCCTAAATCAAGCTTATACCTTGCCACAAGCAGAGCAAGGGTTAATTATAAATATCGCTCAAACTTGGAAAGAAAGCCTTTTACAAATCACTGGTGAAGTGGGAGAAATTTCCATCACCAAGCCTGTGGTTAATCCTTATGTTGTAGGCGACCCGGTTCAAGCTCATCTCTTTGTTGGGCGAGAAGATATCATCAGACAGTTAGAAGAACTCTGGGTGATGGGTAATCAACTCCAGTCTATAGTTCTCTACGGTCACAGGCGCATGGGCAAAACTTCTATTCTGGTTAACGCTGCTCAATGTCTAGGCTCACAAATACAGCTAGCTTATGTCAACTTGCTACGTTTGGGAGATAGCCCCCAAGGTGTGGGTGAGGTGCTAATGGCAATTTGTGATGAAATTTCTCAAACGGTGAAACTTCCAGCACCAACTGATGCTGATTTACTAAATCTCCCCTACCGGACTTTTGAACGCTATTTAAAACAGGTTGAAGCAAACCTAAACGGTGGGTTAATCATTGCCTTAGACGAGTTTGAGAAAATTGAAGATTTAATTGAAGCGAAAAAAATCCCTATCGACTTTATGGGTTTTTTGCGCGGTTTAGTGCAAATGAGTTCTAAAATCGCCTTTGCATTTGCTGGTTTGCACACTTTAGAAGAAATGACAGCAGATTATTTTCAACCCTTCTTTGCCAGTGTCATTCCTATTCATGTAGGCTTTCAAGAACGTGCAGCTACTCGCCAAATTCTCGCTAACCCAGGTAATGAAGACTTCCTCCTCGACTACATCCCGGAAGCTTTAGATAAAATTTATGCTTTGACACATGGTCAACCATATTTAGTGCAACTGCTGGGTTTTCAGCTAGTGCGCGGCTACAATGACTTTGTTTTTGAGCAAGGACGATCGCGTGACCCAGTTTTCACAGTAGAAGACGTAGAAGCAGTTATCAATGACCCTGAGTTTTTCAAGCGGGGACGTTATTACTTTGATGGGGTTTGGGGTCAGGCGGCGCGGGGTGCTGAGGGTCAACAGGTAATTCTACAAGTGCTTGCACCTGATTCAGAAGGGCTAAGTCTGGATGCCTTAGCTCAGTCTACAGGTATGAACGACGCCGATTTACAGGAAGCGCTGAATACTCTGAAGCGTCATGATGTAGTTGAGGAAACTCAGGGAAGCTGGCGGATTATGGTAGAACTTTTTCGCCGTTGGGTTTTGCAGGAGTAGGCGAATAGAAGAAGGCGAATGGAAGAAGGCGAATGGAATTCGCGGCTACACAGGCAAAGTCCGCCTTCGCGGACTAATTTCAGCGATCGTATTTGTTATTTCAGCGACAGCATTTGCTATTTCAGCGATCGCATTTGCTATTTCGGCGACAGCATTTGCTATATCAGCGATCGCATTTGTTATATCAGCGATCGCATTTGTTATATCGGCGATCGCATTTGTTATATCGGCGATCGCATTTGTTACTTCGGCGACAGCATTTGTTATATCGGCGATCGCATTTGTTATATCAGCGATCGCATTTGTTATATCAGCGACAGCATTTGTTATATCAGCGATCGCATTTGCT
The DNA here is from genome assembly GCF_036917755.1 of Nostoc sp. Classification (GTDB taxonomy): domain Bacteria; phylum Cyanobacteriota; class Cyanobacteriia; order Cyanobacteriales; family Nostocaceae; genus Nostoc. Next base: position 3,600 of record NZ_JBALFC010000020.1, on the reverse strand, counting down.
ACTCTAAAAGCTTATCTTCTTAAACTACGAGGGTCGAGGGCATCTCTCAGCCCATCACCAAGTAAGTTGAATGCTAGCACTGTGAGGATAATCAGCACAGCCGGCGGCCAGATTAACCAAGGTTGCAGTACCAAAATTGAAGCATTGCTAGCCAGAGAAAGCATATTACCCCAAGAGGGGTCTGGTTGTTGAATTCCCAAGCCGATGAGACTCAGTATCGCTTCTGCGCCAATAAAGCTGGGAATAGCAAGAGTCGCAGAGATAACTATATAACTAGCCGTTTGCGGCAAAACGTGGCGGAGGATAATATAAAGTGGATTACCGCCCATTGCGCGTGCCGCTTGGACAAATTCTCGCTCTTTAATTGATAGTACCTGTCCGCGAATGACCCGTGCTAAACCAGCCCAGCTAATAACCGAAGTAATCACCACAATCAGCAAAAATCGCTGGGTACTAGTTAAACCAGCTGGTAAGACTGCGCCCAAAGTCACCAAAAGATAAATACTGGGGAAAGTCATTAGCACTTCCGCCAAGCGCATGATGACGCTATCAGTCACACCGCCGAAATAGCCAGAAATTCCCCCGATGAGCAAACCGAGGGGATAGGTAATGATAATGCCAAAAATCCCAATAAACATACTGATGCGACCGCCATGCAGCAGGCGACTTAATTGGTCGCGGCCTTGGTCATCAGTGCCGAAGACGTTGAATTTTGCCCCACTTGTTGTGCCAAATAAATGCCAATTTAAGGGGATACCAGAAAAGATTGTGACTTCATCCCACTTCGGGGGTAGTGGCAAACTCATCTGCAACAATCGGTATTCTGGCCCGGAGACAAATAGACGCAGGCGTGAGGGCTTTTTGAAGTCTACAATGAGTTGGCGATCGCCTGTTTCTAAATTAGTGTCTCCCTGAGTCGTCGGATAAACATGGGGCCCGATAAACTGCCCTGACTGAGAAAGCCAATGTATCTTAGTTGGTGGCAGCAGTGAACCATTAGGCTGTGAAGCATAGGGGTCATAAGGAGCGATGAAATCAGCTGCAATTACTGCTATGTAAAAAACTAACAGCAAAATTGCCCCAAATCGTGCCAAAGGATTTTTCTTCAGTCGTCGCCACCAATCCATAGTAGTTAGGAATTATAAGTTATGAGTTATCTTATATCTTGCACCAGGCGACTGGAAGTCGCGGCTATACAAACGAAGTCCACCTCCGTGGACTAAGAGAAAATCAAAGGTTTTTAACCCACGGAGGTGGGTTTCGCCTGTGTAGCCGCGATTTCTAATCGCCAAGGCTAGGTGCAAGATGTGAATTATGAGTTATCAAAGTTTTATCTTAATTCATAACTCATTCATGATTAATAATTCTTAACTGTCCCACTCCCTACTCCTAACTCCCTACAGACGCGATTAATCGCGTCTCTACCCACTCCCCACTCCCCACTCCCCACTCCCCACTCCCAACTCCTAACTCCTAACTCCCAACTCCTAACTTCTCTAAATAGCGCTCCTGTTCTTGCTGTTGTTTTTCGTGTTCTACAACAAACACATTTGAGTAGAGATTAGCCAGAATTTGTTTTCCCTGCTGTGTCAGTGATAAATAATGCAGTCCCTCTTGAATATAGGGAAAGACACCATTCCAGTAAAACTTAGCGTAGTTATTACGTAAATCGGCAGGGGTTTTATAGCCCAAAACTTTATTTACACCAGTTTCTTCAAACTCGTAAAATAAAGAAGTAATTTTCTTCAAGTAACGCGGGTCACTTAGTTGCCCAATCAAATCAGCAGCACGTACTATTCCTGCAAAGCATTTTGTATCTTGCTGATCTTCTGCCGCAGGCACGGGAAATCGAGTCAATTCAATATTGCTCTTAATTGCCTCAGCATCTATTAACTTGTGACCTCCAAAACGCTCATCAATAAAAAGCTTGGCTCGATCAACATGATACGGTGTGAGACTGGCATCAGAAGCGCCAGAAACTACAGAAATCATTCTGCCATTTTTACCTGTAGCATATAAGTCTATTGCTTCTCGGTCTTGTCGGCAAACTCCCTTAACGTAGCCAATATCATGACACACTAAGGAAATGATACAATGCAACCAGTCTTCACTGGAAACACCGCCTTCTCTAATGTGTTTGCCACGTAAGATTTCTTGCCCCACTAGAGTGACAAGGACAGTGTGTTCAACATTGTGATAAAGAGCGTCGCTATTGGCAATGTTTTCCAAAGCCATGTTACCAGCCCAAGCGATAATATCCTGATAATCATTTTTGAAGCAGCCATAGGTGCGACGATAGCCTTCTCGAATTTCATCTACAAAGGCATCAATTAAAATTTCAGTGGCATTGAACATATCTGATTACTCTGGTAAATACCAATTATTTATTGATTTGATTGATTTCAAAATTCCATAATCAAGGCTACCCTTGCTGGAATCTAGGGTAATGGAGTTTGATCCTTTGTAACTCATATATAGCTGTGGATGCTAACTTGACCTATGCTTGGATTGCATGATGTTGCATAGCTTACTGGCAACACAAAGGCTTTAGAGGAATTCTGGGTTACGTAGAAAAAAGAATTTGCCCGATTTTAATGATTTCTCTGGCAACGATCGCTGCTATTCTGCCCTTAGCATTAGGAATTGGCGCGGGTTCTGAAGTTCGCCAACCAATGGGAATTGCCATTATGGGCGGTTTCACAACTTCCACCCTGCTGACACTGGTGGTAGTACCAGTGATATTTAGCTATATTGACAACTTGCAGAATTGGGTTAAGCATACATTACGCTATGGTTTTGATCAGAAAGCATCGCGCCCATAACGCCCTTTAGTAGTTAGGAGTTCTGCCCCCATTCCCTACTCCCTACTCCCTATTCCCCACTCCCCATTCCTTAAGACTGTGCGATCGCACTTACAAGTGGGAATCATAACAAACAGATTCACCTGAGTAAATATCCAATGTCTTACCAAAATATCACCGGCTCCCTTTCCCCAGCAGATATCCAAGAGATTAAAGCAGCGTTTGCGACTATTGAAGCAAAGTTACCTTTTCTCGTAACCCTGAGTGCAGAAGAACGACGCAACTTATTTAAGATGGGCGATAAAAGACTAGCTTTTGTCAACACTAGCCTGATTGCTGCCCAATCTAACCGAGACATTTTACCAGCCAGTTTTGATGTAGACGAATTTCTGCGGGATTATCAACTAGTCTCCACACTGACCGAAGTTTTGATTGGACTGCGACAACTGACAGAACAGGTAGATGATACCCTCATGGCTGTCGGTAGCGAAGCAATGGGTAGCAGTTTGACAGTTTACGATTACGTGAAGACGGCTGCTAAGAAAACTCCAGGGTTAAAAACTCTTGCTCAACAGTTGGGTGAACGGTTTAAAGCTATTAGAAGTAAACCTGCTAAAACTGCTGTCGATTCTTAAAGGATTTTTTAAAAGCCTTTAGTGATGTAGCAAAACGTTTTAGATCCCCCTAAATCCCCCGATAAATTGCTATCCATTACCCACATCTTTCTTAACATAAGGTTTGACAAAAGCCAGAAATTGTGTATCCTCTATGCCAATAACTAGAGTCAAACCAAAGTCAG
>NZ_JBALFC010000019.1:0-160207 GCF_036917755.1 Nostoc sp. | reverse complement strand
TTTATTAAATCAGATTTTTGCCAAGCTTACTTCTTTAGGGCGTATTCATCCCGTTTCTACAGGCATTGAATCCTCGTAAATTGGCTAAGGTATTGATTCATCAATCGTATTTTCCACCTCCCAACGCTGATGATATTCTCTAGCCAAGAATTCAGAGGGAAATTGCTGAATGTCTAACAGGCTAGTAATCAAGCGGTATGTCAGTTGTTCCTCTGGGTTATCATGATGCTCAATTGTGTACTCGATAACTCGTACTGATATTGGCTGACAACCCTTTTTTCGTAGCTTTCCAGTTGGGTAAATCCATGACAGATAAGAGCCGTCTGGCAACGATTTTTCTGCAAGGAATTTAACATTGGCAGGAATTCTCCCTAAATAGTCACACCCCTTAGACACTGTTGCGTGTACCATTGCATACGAATGCAATCCCCTATCCCACATCAACAACATCCCTGATGTGACAGAGCGTAATAATTTTAATGCCCGCACTCGTTCTCCTATGCGGTATGGACACTCTTATTGCATCAAATATTATGTGCGTTCCGGCTTCTACCAATATGACTAATCTGACTTTGGGAAAAGCTGCTTGTGTGCCTGGACGACTACCGGGGCGACCAAAAACTCTCGCATTTTCATCGCTATCTGGAACATCAAAACAAGTGCCATCAATCACCACAATTCGCAGTCCATTTAGAAAGGCTCCTATTGTCTCACCAGTCGCCATTGGTTGTACTAACTGGTGAAATAATTGGCTCATCACCCCTGCCCCTAATCGCTGCCGAGCTTGAGTGATTGCTGATTTACATGGCACTCGCCAATATTTACCCACCTTTACCCATGCCTCAGACATTCCATCAATTAAGTTTTTGAGTACATCCCGCATCGAATCTCTCGACCAAAGGCTCATTGCTACTAGCAGACAAACTACCAAATGTGCTGGTAAAGAACGATTTCTTTCTTCGCTAGCTTTGCTTGTTGCGGTAAGCGAAGCCATGCCGTAGGCTTATCGCTCGCTCAATAGCAGTTGCAGGGATGGCTATCTCTATCGCTTTTAGCAAATCATTGCTTTGTATCATTGGAGACAGCAGCGAGAAATCTTTGAGATGCACCACAGTTAATTTCTATTCTTGGGGATAATCCTTAATTTACATGACTTTTAACCTTAACTGAACCGTATTGATATAAAAACTGCTATGCCGCCTGACTGTACGCCCATATTCTTTAACACGACCAACATATTTTTGGACACCTTTACGTTTAATTTTTTGTCCAGAAATTGTCGCTCCGGTGTAGGCGAGAGCGCTTCGCGCACGCTCCGCGAACGCTATCAATAAAATTAGAGCTATTAAGCGTTTATCAGATACTAATGTATCTGATAAATTATAACCACCTTTCTTAAAGTCACGGAACATTTCTCGGAGGCGGAGTGTCTCCGACTCCGCTCAATATCGAACCTTCTCTTATAGGCAGCGATGCCTACGGCGGGCTACGCCTACGCTAATTCTAAACTTGGCATATTTGTTAAAATAAACCATCCTTCTTCGGGAGCTACTCCCAAGATTTTACGTTTCCATTTACAAGCTAAGTTAAAACCTCGTAAACCCTTGGTTTTTGTAACTTTAACTCCTTTCAGAAAAAAGGAAATACCAGGGTAAAGTCCTAAATCATCTAGCTGCAACCAAATATCTGTTTCTCTTTCAATAAAATGATTCTTTTTTAGACGTAAACAAAAATATACTTTCTTTTCACAGAGCCAGTTTGCTAGGTTGACTGAACAAAATTATCGGTCTCCTAATACACATACATTATAATTACTAACAATTGGGAAGACTTGAGATAAAATTCTTTTCTGTTCATCCAAATTGCTACTACCAAGTTTTGATAATAACTCAAAATATATTGGGAAGCTTCTTTTGTCCCAAATTATACTTACCATGAACAAATTTGTACAACCCCAATTTGTGCGGTCAATTGCTAGATAAATTGTTTTTTGGTCATCAAAATATATTGATAGCCATTTGATAACTATAGGAAACCAAATTTTTTTGATTTCTAGATTTGGTAATGACAAAAATCTTTGGACTTTCTTTCTTCTACTTTCAAATTCAATAGGAATTGGTAAAGCATTGGCCACAGCTTCTAAACTGACTTTTTTAATCGATTGCAGCACAGTAATCAAAATCTGTAGTAAGAGATATTCAGCAGTACTCAGTTGACTTTTGAGATGTGTTTGGTAGAATTTAGGTAACATTATCAATCTTATTGGTCTTCTTGACAAAACTAGACCTATCTTTTTCTACCATAAATTGCTGCATTCTTTATATCGTAAGCTTTTTAGCCTATTTTGTCGCCCCGTCAGCTAGTGGATACTACCCTTCAAATTACATTGACCAATAGAAATTGGGTAGATGCAGGCTATAGATTTGATGCCTTTGATTATGAAGGCGAGAATTTTGCTCAGACTGAATATAGAGAGGTTGTCATGAACCATAGAAAAAAAGTGATTGACCTAATTTTTGATATAGGTAATAGCATTAACAATTATTGTCGAGCAGTGTTCATTATGCATGTCTAACAAGTGCCTGCACACGGAAAGGAGGCTAGCGCTATCGATTATGCTGCAATGAGCAATGCCGTCAGATAAACTTAGTCGTTACCGTGAAGGAAGCAAGCTACAATTGGGTCTAAATTGCCGTCTGAAACTGTCTTTATTTTTGAAGAATTATTTTGACTTTTGAATTTAAAAAATGTCCCGTTCTGGATACACACTCCCGGTATTTGCTTGCGCTGCTGCTCTTGCAGCTTTACATTGGTTACGCGATCGCCAACCATTAAGCATAGCGTCGGTATATCTAATTGAACCAGATCAAATCGCCGAAATCCCCATTGAACAGGTAGCGGGACTATCTGAGAATATGGCTTTAGCAATCACCCGCAGTGACCCTGGTGATAATCTTGACCTGACTAAAAATACACCGATTTGGGCATTGGTGGAATGGAGAGGAGGGGATGAGGGGGATGAGGGAGATGAGGAAGCAGTAATTATTAAAGGTGGGGAAGGGATTGGTAGGCAATTAAATGCTGATGACAAGCCAGCTATTTATGCTTATGCTCAAAGGCTTTTGCAAGAGAATTTGCAACGAATGCTAGCACCGGGAGAAAAAATCACGGTGACGATTATTCTACCCCAAGGGCGATCGCTTGCTGTTCGCACTTCAAATTCTGCCTTTGGTGTGGTTGAAGGACTTTCCCTTTTAGGTACAACCGGTATTTCTCAACCTTTGAGTACACCAGATCAGCTTGCAGTTTTTCGGGCGGAATTACAAAATAAAGCCAGTCGTTTTGAGAGTTTAGTATTCTGTATCGGGGAAAATGGCCTAGATTTGGCGCGTAAACTAGGGATTAATCCTGAACAATTGGTCAAAACTGCTAACTGGCTCGGCCCAATGTTAGTAGAAGCTGATCTGCTGCGTGTGAAAGAAATCTTATTATTTGGCTATCACGGTAAGCTGATGAAACTCGCGGGTGGGATTTTTCATACTCATCACTACTTGGCTGATGGACGCCGGGAAATTTTAGCCGCGCATTGTGCGATCGCTGGTTTAAAATCACCAGATATCCAAGCTGTGTTTAATAGTGCGACTGCGGAAGCTGCACTGACATATTTACGATCGCTAGATACTGCAACTGGTAGTGATTGGGTAAATCAAGTTTACACTGCGATCGCCGAAACTATCGATATCCGTTCCCAAGAATACATCCAAAGCCATAGCGAACACGGTACAGGAGTAACAGTCTGTGGCTCTATCCTGTTTGACCGCGATCGCAAAATTATCGTGAAGAGTAAAACTGCTGGTCTGTTGATCGGAAAATTATGTTAATTTATTATGAATAATCGTAAACAATCCAAATAAATAGTCTTTTAAGTAACCACTCTAGGGTAAGTTTATCGTTCTAATACCATCTCCGACTCAGGGACTAGACAAACGCACATAAACTCGCGTTTGTCAAGGCTTTCTATACCATTATCAGCCTATCCAGGCTGATAATGGTATCACCATAGACCACAAAGCATCTATCTATCCTTAACAGATATAACTCTCCCGTCATGAATACAGCGGTGACTCTACCAACAGAACAAGCTCCCCCAACATTGGAAAATTTTGGGCGGCTTGATCGGCAATTGATTGTAATTCTGGACTTTGGCTCTCAATATTCTGAGCTAATTGCCCGTCGCATCCGCGAGACTCAAGTATACTCAGAAGTTTTGTCCTATCGTACTACTTCTGAACATTTGCGCCAACTCAATCCTAAGGGAATCATCCTCTCTGGTGGACCGAGTTCGGTTTATGGTGATCACGCTCCCCATTGTGACTCAGAAATCTGGAATTTGGGAATACCCATCTTGGGTGTTTGCTATGGCATGCAGCTGATGGTGAACCAACTCGGTGGCGAAGTGGCAAAGGCCGAGCGAGGTGAATACGGCAAAGCATCATTATATATTGATGATCCCACAGATTTGCTGACCAACGTTGAAGATGGCACTACGATGTGGATGAGTCATGGAGACTCAGTTATTCAAATGCCACCAGCGTTTGAATTGCTGGCACATACAGAAAATACCCCCTGTGCGGCGATCGCCAACCACGAAAAGAAACTTTACGGCGTTCAGTTCCATCCAGAGGTGGTGCATTCTGTTGGCGGTATAGCATTAATCCGTAATTTTGTCTATCACATCTGCGATTGCGAACCTACTTGGACAACAGCAGCTTTTGTCGAAGACGCAATTCGAGAAATTCGCGCCAGAGTCGGTGAAAAGCGGGTGCTGTTGGCGCTGTCTGGTGGAGTGGATTCTTCTACCCTGGCCTTCTTGCTATATAAGGCGATTGGCGACCAACTGACTTGCGTGTTTATCGATCAAGGCTTTATGCGAAAGTATGAGCCAGAGCGATTGGTAAAACTGTTCCAAGAGCAGTTTCATATTCCTGTAGAGTATGTTAATGCCCGCGATCGCTTTTTAGCTAGGATTACTGATATCACAGATCCCGAAGAAAAACGCCGCCGCATCGGACACGAATTTATCAGTGTATTTGAGGAAACATCCAAGCGCCTCGGTCACTTTGACTATCTGGCTCAAGGGACTCTTTATCCAGATGTGATCGAATCTGCTGACACCAACGTTGATTCCCAAACTGGTGAGCGGGTAGCGGTGAAAATTAAGAGTCATCACAATGTTGGCGGTTTGCCCAAAGACCTAAGATTTAAATTGGTGGAGCCACTGCGGAAATTGTTTAAAGATGAAGTCCGCAAAGTTGGGCGTTCTATTGGTTTACCAGAAGAAATTGTCCAACGACAACCTTTTCCTGGGCCTGGTTTGGCAATTCGTATTCTGGGAGAAGTCACATCTGAGCGCTTAAACATCTTGCGCGATGCCGATTTGATTGTACGGCAAGAAATTAACCAACGCGGTCTGTATCATGATTTCTGGCAAGCATTTGCTGTATTGCTGCCAATTCGTACTGTTGGCGTTATGGGGGATCAACGTACTTACGCTTACCCCATTGTTTTGCGAATTGTTACCAGTGAAGATGGCATGACTGCTGATTGGGCGAGAGTGCCTTACGATGTCTTGGAAGTGATTTCCACTCGGATTGTGAATGAGGTGAAAGGGGTGAATCGGGTGGTTTATGACATCACCTCTAAGCCGCCTGGAACCATTGAATGGGAATAATGTAAACGCAAACAAGCGCAGAGAGTTCATCTATTCTCTCTGCGCTTTTTCTCTTTTGAAGAATACCTGTGGGTGGTTTATCCCAAAACATTTCTCGGTGCAAGGAGAAGTCGTATTTCAAGACTTTCAAAAAAGACGACGTACCCAAGTCTTTCAAACTTAAACTATACTTTTTTTATTTGCAAGTATTGATTTATAAACCCATATCCAACATTGCATCAACTCTAATTCTAATCCATCGGATGTTATGAAATTAATCTCGAAATGTAGCGCATCCTCATCATCAAAAAAACCCTCTATAGGACTCGTATTTGATTTTTGAAAAAAATCAGTACACCATGAAAAGGCTTCTTCCCCACTCCCCACTCCCTACTCCCTGTCTACGCAAATAATTTCAAAAATCAAAGCAGACTACTATATCATATCGTGCCGCAAGCCCCAGACTCATTAATTCGGAAAGTATGGTGTATTTTACCAGGATGTTTTTCACGACACTGTTGCCAAACCACTTCTAAATCCTTATTGACGAAATACTCTCCACTATCGGGTTCAACAGTAAGATACCAGTTGTAATGAGTTCCAATTAATTCCGATTTAACTTTATCAAATACTGGTTTACAGCGTTGGTAAAAAGCTTCCCGTTCGGCTTCACGTTGCGCTTTTTGTTCCTCTGTCCAGTGAATTTCAGGGAATATTCGTCCCCGACGAGTTGTACGGGTAGCCTTGGCTTCAGTCATGGTTCGCTCTCACATTTAAAGCAATATCTATATTTTCAAGCATCTTCACCATAGTTTATCAATACCAGCGAACAACTAGCCGCAAAATGGATGATGGCTAGACGAATTGATTTATTGTCTAGGAAAATAGGCGCGATCGCAGTAAAATTACCAATGGTATGGTGACAGAGAAAAACAAGCAGCTCATTAGAAATAACTTTCATTTAATCAACGTTAATGGAGGTGTTATGGAACCTGCTCTTCCCCTTGCTGGCTTAAACATCCTCGTAGTTGATGATGATGACGATAGCCGCTTTTATATTACTACCGTGTTGGAAGCTGATGGAGCCACCGTCATGGCAGTTGCATCGGCGGCGGTAGCATTGAAAGTACTATCTGAGTTGCAACCAGATGTCTTGATTTCTGATATTGCGATGCCTGGTGAAGATGGCTACACCCTCATCCGCAAGATCCGGGCGCTGAAGCCTGATATTTGGGGAAAACTTCCCGCTATCGCTTTAACTGCCTATGGCGATAGCGAGTATCGTAGCCAGGCGCTGGAAGCGGGCTTTCAGACTCATGTGGCTAAACCAGTTGATCCAGGAGAACTAGTTGCGATCGTCGCTAATTTGATTGCTTCTTATAAGAGTTAACCTGATCTTTTCTGATGTTACTGATCATATTTTCCAGTTTCAAAGCTAATTTGCTCAGACTTATATCCTGGTGGCTCAACATGAATTAAAATCCTCACTGGACGGAACCGTTCTTCTAATCGGCTTTCTACTTCTTCGGTGATCTGGTGGGCGGTTTCTACGTCTGGTGCATCCACGATTAAATGCATTTCAATGAACACTTGACGACCAAGAACACCGCGAGAGGCAATATCATGACAGTTAGTTACACCTGGAACAGAAGTAGCGATCGCATGTATTGCTTCTGGTGCGATCGCCATTTGATCCACAAGCCAAGGCAAATTCTCTTTTAAAACTGACCAACCACTCCAAAATACCAACAAGGCCACAGGAAAAGCTAACACTATATCCATCCATTGATAACCTAGCCAAACTCCGATCAAGCCGCCAATTACAGAGATTGTCACCCAAATATCACTCATGGTATGTGTCGCGTCAGCGATGAGAATTGAGCTACCTACCCGCCTACCCACAGCACGTTCGTAAAACGCCACAAAAATATTCACACCCAGCACAATTAGTAATAACCACAACTCAGGTGGCGATATTCTCACAGGTTCACCACCACCTTTGAGAATTCGCTCGATTGCTCCTTGCAGAATTTCAAAACAGGCTATTCCTAAAAATGAGGCAATTCCTAAAGCTCCTACTGCTTCAAATTTGTGGTGTCCGTAGGGATGCTCGCGATCGGGTTGTGGAGAAGAAAATTTACTCGCAATTAATCCTAAAACGTTGTTGGCGCTATCTGTCACACTATGCAAGGCATCAGCTAGCAAACTCAAAGAACCTGTCCAGTAGCCCACAAGTGCTTTCAATCCCAGTACAAACAGGTTGAGCAGTAGAGTAATAATTAAAACCTTTCGCACTTCGGCGCGGTTATCGTAAGTCATGGATAATTTATCACATCAAGTTCTATGACTTCTAATGTAGAACTCAAAATACAAATAAACACAAATAAAATGTATCAAAGTCTTACGCAGTAAGAATTAAGTCTCTCTATAGTCTCTATGTTTTATAGCAAGTTGTTGAGATTCTTTTTAACTAACAGTAGCTACAATCTGGATAGGCATTAGTAATGGCTTTACTGATAACAGCATATTTTTAGCATTAATTCCCGGAATATTTTAATTAATTTTGTTATTCATACATCCACTTAGGTCAGATCAGATTGTATTAAAAGATGCTATTACTAACATCAGTGGTCTGTACTTACTCCGAATAACTGACGAGCTTAATGAGTTTTATTTACTAGCTGATAAGGATAAGGAAGGCCGCGCTTCATTCCGAAAATGGTCAAGATTTGAGGAGCGAAATCTGACAGTTTCCACGTCAGAGTCCCCTTCTTCCAGTAATATTAGTACTTATCAAGAAGTTTTAATCAAAAAGCTATGTCTTCAACTCCTCTAACATTGAACCTAATTGAAGGTTCTGTATCTTTCAGTTTTTCACCCCAAGCAGCACGAGAATTAAAGGCAGCGACCGATCAACTGATGGAACGCCTGAAAGCTGTCGCCGCTAAACCCACTCCTGGCGGTGGTAAAATCACTCCCCAGCCTCCCCTGGAATATCGTTATACGGGTGAAGTATTTTTAGAAATTTTCTGTAATCCTAATATCTGGCCGACACCCTTCGCAGCCAAAGTTTTGCTGACTGTCCGCAACCTCAACATCCGCTTGACTACGGAAGCTGAACTTACCCGGATCATTGAAGACATTAATCAGTATTTAGAGCAAGTGGGGTAATATAGGACTCCTATTTGATTTTTGAACAAATTAAGTACTAATCGAAAAGGCTTATTCCCTACTCCCCACTCCCTATTCCCTACTCCCAGCCTACGCAAGTCAGTTCAATAATCAAAGCGGATTACTATATTTCTATAAAAATTACCGGAGCAGTTCAACATTAGGAACCACCCCGGTTTGAGAATCTACATACTAGACTCAAGCTGTAGCATCAGATATACAAAACAATTAATTCCGATGCCTTGTTTAACTTGAAAAGTTGTATAAATTCCGACTTCAATGCTTCTGTGGTAATAAAAAACGCAAGATTCTGTATGGGGCAATGCTCATCAAAAACCAGAGATTATCCCCCAGATTGGGCATTGAATCGTTGATGGTGACATCCACGCATCAAAAATAAACTCCCAATCCCAAATCCGAAATCAAAGATTGATTAGTCGTTGTCCCATTGTTCACGACCAATTAGGTCGCCAATGCGATCGCGTAACAAAAAGTCACATTTCTCTAATTCACATTCAACGCAAACCCACTCTCTCGCTGGAATGTATTGGCAGAGGGTATATATTGGCTGTTGTCTGCTAATCATTCCCTTTTGCACCAGTCGGCGTGCTTCGTCTTGAATCACATCTAGAGAGTAGTAATTGATAGAAGGCACCGTATTCACACTCATGGTTTTTTACTCACAAATTAACACTTTAGATAGTGTTCCCCTTAATAATTAGGAACAAACATGACAGAAATTAGACTTGTGGCTAAGATTTTGTAGTTTGCTATACGGAACTATTTTTATTCTGACGCTACCTATCCTGAAATTGTCTCAAGAAATGTGAAGAAAGTCAACAAATTCTGACATTTCTCGAAAATCCGCTTTACAAAAAAATTCCGAGTAGTTAACTTAACCTGCTTATGTAGCTGTATGAATTTGATGCCACAAGTCTGAAAGTCTTGCCATTACTGTCTTTAGGCAAGATTTTGCGGTTGGAAAGAGTTTATATCACGTAGGCTAGCCCGCCGCAGGCATCGCTTACATATCAAATAATCACCTTAAAATCGGATCTTGAACTACTGGTATTTATCTAAGGGTAAACAACACAAGAATATTTGTCAGACACTATGGTATAAACTGTTGCAAAACATCACGGCTAAAATATACGACGAAAGCTTTTACACTAACATCTGTTAACATTTTTTTAAGCAAATCCGCAATTACTTAGGTTAATTTCAGCACTCATATTAAACAGTTTTCCTGAGATAAGCATCTGTAAGAGGGAGGAGTAAAGGACTTGCAAATAAAAAAATATGCGGCAGAGGGAAAGGGAGAATACTAGAGTAGAGACGAAAGCCAAGACAAACAGAAAGCGTATATATGCAACTACTGAATCCCTGAATTAGGTTATGGTTACATTAAAACAGACGTGATCTCGTCACGTCTGTAAACTGTTTGGCGGATTTGCTGAGATTAATTGTTCTGAAGTTACATTGTTGTTTTAGTTACTTATTCGGAGAATTCCTGGTCATCCCGATCATTTTGATCAGTGCTGTTTTCTACTGATACCAGATTTTCTGGCGGACGCTCATCGTTAAGTTGGTTTAGTAGTGCCAATACTTTATTACCGCGTTCTATGGAGCGATCTTCGAGAAATATCACCTCTGGTGTACGACGTAGCCGTACCCGCGCCCCAAGTTCGCTGCGAACGTAACCCGTGGCGGACTTTAAGCCTGCCATTGTTTCTACCTTAGCTTCATCAGTACCATAGATGCTGACGTAGATTTTGGCGTGTTGGAGATCGCCGGAAACATCAACATCAGTAACACTTACCATTCCAGTACCCACACGGTCATCCTTAATGCCGTTGAGTAGCATTTGGCTAACTTCCCGTTTGATCAATTCAGCAACGCGGGAAACCCGACGATTTGTAGCCATAAAAATTTCGCCTCATCACAGAGGTTGTACGACAAAAATAGATGCAATTTGGGTAGACAGTACTTAGCGGGAGCAACGCCAAGAGCAACCGTCTGTGGGGCACAGCCCCGATATAACGCTAGTCTAGATTGTACTCAAGCCCAACATTGCCCGTAGGGTGAGAGTCAGGAAGACTAGGCTGCTCACAAAGAAACCCAAGATGGCGATCAAGGTGACTGGACGCTTCAACAGTGGCACTAATGGCGCAAAGGTGTTCAGAAACAGTCCTAAGACGATACTAATTAAGTACCGAGGGTAGCGAAAGACGTTATCCCAAAATCCGTCAAACATCTGAATGTAAACTGCCTTGTTATATACTTACGTTTGTTTTGATATGCTTAATCTACTCAATTGTAATCTATGCGGCTGGAAAATTAGCCAGCTAATATAAAATATTGCCCGTCGGTTATATTGGCTTTATTTAGTCACGATTATTTTCAGTTAAATCGTAGGTAAATGGTAATTCAAATCCCCAAGGAAACTAGCCCGCGTCCATTTTTGAAGTGGGCAGGGGGTAAAAGTAGGCTGATACAGCAATATATTCCTTATTTTCCCAAGAGTTATAAAAATTACTATGAGCCATTCTTAGGTGGTGGTGCTGTTTTTTTCTATCTCCAACCAAGTGCAGCAATTTTAACTGATATTAACGCCGAATTAATTAACACTTATTGTTGTGTTAGAAATGATGTTGAGGAGTTAATTTCTATATTGAAAGAGCATAAAATCCGACATGATAAAGATTATTACTATAGTGTCAGAAACAAATCTGGTGGTACTGATATAGAAAAAGCTGCTCGTCTAATTTATCTTAATAAAACTTGTTTTAATGGTCTTTATCGAGTCAACTCACAGGGCAAATTCAATGTGCCTTTAGGCAGATATGAAAATCCCAATATTTGTCATGAGAACTTACTGAGAGTAGCCTCAATAGTACTTTCTCACGCAGAAATTCGACAAGCAGATTTCACAGAAGTCCTAAATAATGCGACTAGCAGTGATGACTTTGTATTTTTTGATCCGCCCTACCATCCTATCAGTGACACTAGTTATTTTACTGCTTATAGTCAAAATTGTTTTAATAAAAAAGACCAAGAACTTTTAAGAGATACTTGTGCAGAGTTAGCAAGTCGTGGTGTCAAAGTTATGGTCTGTAATTCTGATAGTGAATTTATTAGAAAAATTTATCAAGATATCAATTTTGAAACCTACAAAATCAAAGCAGCGCGTTCAATTAACTCAAATATAAAAAATAGAGGCATGATTTCCGAACTATTAATTACATCTTTTAAAGATTTTTATTTGCCCAAGCAATGAATCTATCTAAGCTATAAACTGCTAATAAATTATGGTTATCATTAACTCTTGCTTTTAGCCATTTGCTTGCACCTTCTCGCATACCTTCACCGCCTAGTATGACGATAGTTGGTGCAGGGTAATAATGCTGAATGTTCATGTTCAAGTAAGGGAACTTTTCATCAACCGAACCGGGGCTTTCTTGCCATTTGCACTCTAAAATTAAACCAGATGGCATTGCAGGTGAGCCAACAACATAAAAATCAACTTTCAGATCGGTGTGATAAATTCCAGTTCCAATATAAACTTCTTTTCCATAACGTTTTGGTAATAAAGCAGCATTTAGGATAAATTCTTTTGGGACATAGTTCCCTACTTGGAAATAATTATATCCATTCAAGATTGCTTCTACATTTCCTTCTAAAATATTCCCAGACTTATTTGCCCGTCCGCCTTGAGTCAGAGCCATCTTCAATCCCTCTGCCAAAAGTCCTGCTTATTATAGGATTTCACAGAAGCAGTAAAAAAGGGTCAGTTGCTTAATATGAATTTTTGATTTTGACTAAACAAGGTTGGATTAATAGGTAAAAAAATCCGAAAATATTGGTATTTTTGTACTAAATAAATACAAATGTATTAATAATTTGGATAAAAAACGAGTTACTAATTCAGGGAAGTATGAAAGGAATGGAATTTTCCTTTTCTCTTTGCCCCTGATTAAGGTTGGATAAATTTTAGTGATTTTGCCTTAGCGGGACTTTGCATAAATTCGTGGCGAATTCAGGGTTGAAATTTAAACGCAAAGGATCGCAAAGGTTAGCGCAGAGGAACGCAAAGGTTTAATCAAGGCAGTTTTTTTCGCTGCGAACTTGTGAAATTATGTACTTAGCTTCAACCTGTCTGAGCTTCAGTATGACCGTTGCGGATAGCCCATGCTATTTCTAAAAGTTGAGTCCAGCGCTTTTGTAGCTGTTTGGGGGTGCATTTGATGGTTTTGGCGATCGCAAGGTCGTTTTCCCGTGCAGTTTTTAACTGTAATAGTTGCTGTTGTTGTTCTGTGAGTTGATTCACAAAGATTTCCCACTGCTGGGAAGATAAACCCAACTTTTGCTCTAAACCCGCACCTAACCATTGATGTACCAATTGCCAGTGGTGTTGTTTGGCAAACTTTTCAACGTGGTATTTAAACCGTTGTTGGAGATAATCGCGCTGACGGCTAGTTAAACCGAGAATTTGGTCAATTTCTGGGGCTGAGAGGTCTTGAAGTTTCAAGCTGAGGTAGTTCATACAGTCAGATTGACCTTGAGACTCCAAATATTTCATCAATTCAGTGATGACGCGATCGCGTTCTGACTCTTCTGATGGATCGAAATTAGTTTGGGCAATCATTTGCGATCGCAGCTGTTGCACCGCCGAGTTACGCTGGTAAGATTCTGCTTCTTCACCCTTAGCAGACTCTACCGCCATTTCAATATCGACGGTAGTTTCTTGGGGCTGACGACGAGCAAAACCTTGGGCCCGTAAGATAATCAATTGCTGATTTGCACCACCAGGTAAATTAATCCGGCGTTTGGCGTACTGCTCTGTAAAGGACATATATTCAGCTAATTGCAGCTGAGTACGCGGCGTGTGATCGTTAGGTAATTCGTTTTCTCTGCGGAAAGCTTTGATAGCTTCGATATAAAATGCTTGTAAAAAATCTTCAATCAGGCTGTAACGAGCCTCAAAACCCAACTCCGAGCCGGACATGGTTATATGGCGGTAAACCATAGCACCCAAATTGCTATGTAATTCCACCCGCCCTTGTTTGGAACCTAGTTGGTAGTAACGTAAGCACTTTTGCATCCGATGCCTTCCCAACGTCATCTGCCAGGATTTGATTTCCCCAGATGTTTGAATACGGGAGCTTTTGTCGCAAATGCGTTCTACTTCTACGGCTATGCGCTTTGCTAAAGCTTCTACACACTTGGGCGCTGCTTTCACTTGCCCTTGCATTTCCTCACACAGCAATTCAATCAAGGTATCGCTGCTGCTATCTGAAAATTCTTCAGTCGAAACGTGGTTCTCAAAAATAGCTCTAGAGTTTGGTAGATTGACGACGTTAGCTTTCATGACTTTTCCAGGTAGTAGTATTGCACCGTAATTACAACGCAGACACAGCAATCAAGACCGTACTTGGCTTGTGAATCTTTAGGCATTCATCCATCAAAACTTGCCCCATGTAATGCTCACATCTAAAGCTCATATATAAAACTGTAGGAAATACGAAAGAGTTATAGTTATGGCAATGTGTCGGTTTTTTTCACAAGCCACTACATTGAAGCTGACACACGAGTACTCGCCATTTTCTCAAAGTTGTCAAATACCTTGCTGTGCCAACTGTTGCCACCATTCTGTTATATCCACTGCGTCACCGAACAGCCCGTCGTAGACATCGGCTCTAAATATGACAATTTCAAAACTGGAGTCGTTTTGATCACAATTTCCGAAACAAAGAGGTGCGCCTGTGAAGTGGAATTGTTATACCCATGCTGCTGCTGCTTCCCAACCTAAACCCCTCCGTATCATTACTGGTTCGTCTTCTGTCAAATCCAAGATGGTAGACACTTCATATGTAGGTTCCTGGCCAGTGTCTATAATGATATCTACCAACTTATCCAAACGGTCAAATAGCTCTACCCGCGACTGAACAGTTTCTTTCTCTATCCGAATCATGCCATTATCTGCTTCATCTGGTGGCAGATGTGCTGAAGTTGAAATAATCGGATTGCCCAACGCTGCCAGCAACTCCAAACACACAGTATGGTTTGGGACTCTAATTCCAGTAGTTTTCCGCTTGGGGCTTTGCACCAATCGCGGTACTAACTTAGTCGCTGGGAGCAAAAACGTGTACGGCCCTGGAATCAGGCGTTTCATAATTCGATAGCCTGTGTTACTTACGAAGGCATAAGTTGCCACATTTGAAAGCGAGGGAGATAAAAATGTCAGTGGTTTATCATTTGCTAGCTGTTTAATTTGCCGCACTCGTTCTACCGCCGACTTAGCATTCAAATCACAACCGATCGCATAAACTGTATCAGTAGGGTAAAGCATGACTGCGCCACCAAAGAGCGCCGACTTTATTTCCTCTATTCGGCGAATTTGAGGATTATCCGGATGAACTGGGAAAATTTTTGCCATAACACAGAGATTGGGGAGTGGGGAGTGGGGAGTGGGAGAATGGGGGAGAAATCAATTCAAAATTCAAAATTCAAAATTAAAGAAAAAGACTGGAGTAGATGTAGCTTTAGTTTTCCGCAGGGTGGGAGATGAGGGAGAGAATGAGAATAACCAATGCCCAATAACTAATAACTAATGACAAATTTATTATGAATAAAATCGCTTATTTTCAATGTCCGACGGGCATTTCCGGTGATATGTGCTTGGGTGCTTTGGTCAGTTTGGGTGTTCCTGTGGAGTATTTAATTGAAAAACTTAATGGGTTGGGTATTGAACAGGAATATCAGTTAAGGGCAGAACTTGTCCTACGGAATGGTCAGCAGGCGAGTAAAGTCCATGTGGATTTAGTACACGATCATCATCATCATGACCACGATCGCACACGCCACTTGCCAGAAATAGAGCAGATGATTCTCAAAGCGGGGTTGCCATCACGGGCAGAAGCTTGGAGTTTGGCGGTATTCCGACAGCTAGCAGTCGCTGAAGGGGCGGTGCATGGCATTGACCCTGAAAAAGTTCATTTTCATGAGGTGGGTGCTGTAGATGCGATCGTCGATATTGTGGGTACTTGCTTGGGGTTGGATTGGTTGAGGATTGAGAGCAACAAGGAAGGATGGCCTTTACTTTACTGTTCGGCGTTCCCGACTGGTGGCGGCACTGTTCGGGCTGCTCATGGTCAGATGGCAGTACCAGTACCAGCCGTATTAAAGCTATGGGAAATGCGGAGTTGTCCAGTTTATAGCAATGGCATTGACAGAGAATTAGTGACACCAACAGGAGCCGCGATCGCCACTACTTTGGCAAGAGATTTTGGTTCACCACCGGCGATCGCTATCAAGCAGATAGGACTGGGAGCAGGAACCATAAATTTAGCCATTCCCAATATTTTACGCCTCTGGCTGGGCGAAAGCGCAAGTTTACAGTCTAATTTCAGCGATTCTGAGGATACTAGCTCAAATTTAGAAACGATATCAGTATTAGAAACCCAAATTGATGATTTAAATCCGCAAGCGATCGGCTATGTGTTTGAGGCGTTGTTTGCTGCTGGTGCGGTGGATGTTTTTACCCAGGCGATCGGGATGAAAAAGTCCCGTCCAGGGATTTTGCTGACTGTGATTTGTCATCCAGAAAATTTACTCGGTTGTGAAGCAGTTTTATTCCGCGAAACCACTACTTTGGGCATTCGGAGAACAACTCAGCAACGCGCCATTTTACAACGGGAAATTCAACAAGTGGAAATTGAATATGGCAAAGTGCGTATCAAGGTAGCATGGAAGGGAGAATTACCAGAAAAAGTTATTGCTAATGTGCAGCCAGAATATGAAGATTGTGCAGAGTTAGCTCGAAAACATCATATTCCCTGGCGTGAAATTCATCGCCTGGCGCTACAGCGTTGGTATTTAGTTAATGGCTAAATCTCCTCGTCTCCTCGTTCCCAGTCTCCGACTGGGAACGAGGGATTTAACTAAGTTAGAGCTTTTAGCAAATATTGTGTCAA
Source organism: Nostoc sp. (assembly GCF_036917755.1). Lineage (GTDB taxonomy): Bacteria > Cyanobacteriota > Cyanobacteriia > Cyanobacteriales > Nostocaceae > Nostoc. The sequence continues at coordinate 143,353 of NZ_JBALFC010000019.1, read as the reverse complement.
TGTAAACGCATCTACACCTAATTCGGTACGCTCTTGGGCGGCTATTATACCGGCTTGTGAATGCCACCAAGCGGCAGTTGCCACAATATCTTCTATGGGAATCTGTTTAGTTGCTGCTTGCGCCAACAATCCACCCAGTAGCCCAGTTAATACGTCGCCGCTACCGCCACGCGCTAAGGCAGGTGTACTTTCAGGAACAATCCAAACGGCACCTTCAGGGTTTGCGATCGCAGTTCTTGCCCCTTTCAACAATACTACCGCCCCACTTTGCGCCGCCGCTTCCCGTACTGCTTTTACTCTGTCATGTTTGGCATCGGCGACATCAGGAAACAATCGCTCAAATTCGCCAGCGTGGGGTGTGAGTACGGTTACTGCTTGACGTTTTTTTAATGTGGCGATCGCTCCCATTTGTGCGAGGATATTTAAACCATCGGCATCGAGAAGCAAAGAGCGATCGCTGTTGATCACTTCTTGGACAATGGGAGCGGCATCTTGGGTTAAACCGGGGCCACAAGCGATCGCATTAAAGGAACTCAGATCGGTTTTTTCTGGTAGTTGTAGGTGGGCGATCGCTCCGGTTTCCGTCTCTGGACAACCGACAATTAATGCTTCTGGCAAATGCGACACCAAAAGGGGTTTTAGAGATTCGGGTACTGCGATCGAAAGCATTCCCACACCACTTGCCCTAGCACCCAAACCAGTTAAAATTGCTCCACCTGCATAGCGCCGCGAACCGCAAATCAACAGTAAATGTCCTTCCTTATATTTGTGGGTAACAGGTGGACGCGGTAGAGGTAGAGTCGCAAGTGCGGTTGCTGGTGTAATACGTTTAATTCTGGGTGTATCTTTTAGAACAGCTTCTACATCAGCTAAAGGAATATCAAAATCGATTAACTCAGCTTTGCCGAGATATTCCAGCGCCTGATCTTGCAAGAAAGCTAGTTTCCATAAACCTAAGCAAAATGTGTGAGTGGCGCGAATGGCAGTTCCTAATACTTCGCCTGTGTCGGTGTGTAAACCTGAAGGTAAATCGATGCTATAAATCGGTACAGACAATTCATTTAGCTGATTAATTGCAGAAGCAATCGGATCACTAAGGTTTCTTTCTAAACCATACCCAAATAACCCATCAATCAACAAATCAGAATCTGGCAGTTGCTCAATTGTTTGATAAATTGGAATACCCAAACTCTGAGCATACTGCAAGTGTTGCGAAGTTAATTCTTTCAGCTTAGAGAAAGGAGAATAAATCCAAATCTCATACCCGCGAAAGTGTAATTCACGGGCTACTACTAAAGCATCCCCGCCATTATGACCGGGGCCGACAAGAATTCCAACACGGGGATTTAAGGAGGGGGAGAGTAATTTTGAATTGTTTCCCCTTTGTCCAAGGTTCGGAAAAATATCTTGAATGCGACGGGCAATTAATCCCGCTACCTTTTCCATCAAAGCTACTACAGGCATTCCCGCCGCAAAGATCCGTTCTTCAATATCGCGCATCTGCCCAGCAGTCACTACCACTTGCGAAATTTTTTCTTGCCTGTTCTGCATCAGTCCTAAGTGCTGAGTTATGAGTTTTAGGGTAACTGAAACTTTACCAGATTTTAACTTTCATTCGGTGGGTTTAAGTCCCCGGCAACTAAGAAGCCGCAAGTATGTAAGTCTTATTCTGTCTTACAAAGTTGCTCCTCTTGGGGAGACCCCAAGACCGCACTTTGCGCTAAATCCCCGTTACAAAACTGTACTTCCGACTTCCGACTTCCGACTTCCGACTTCTTCAAGATGGTCTTAAATCGTTAGATAATTCCACAATACCCCTAGAGCCATCAATCCTAACTCGTTGACCATCTTGCAGGAGCCATGTAGCACCTCGAACATCCATCACGGCGGGAATCCCATATTCACGAGCCACGATCGCACCGTGAGAAAGCCGTCCACCAGCTTCGGCAATTAATCCTCCAGCCCTTGATAACAATGGTGCCCAGCCGGAATCTGTGTAAGGTACTACCAGAATCGTATCTCGGTCAATCTCTGGCAAGTCTTGTAAATTTCGCAACACCTTCACCCTACCTTCGACTTGCCCCTGACTAGCTCCAATACCTTGTAAGATTTGGTCGGAGTAGATCACAGAGGGAGCTAAGGGGTGAGGGGGTGTATTGCCATAAACTAAAAAGGGTACTTGAATGATCTCGCTATCTTGCCGGAATTGCGATCGCCTCAATTCCACTAACTCATCCAACTGCTGAATTAAGCTGGAATCTCCACCCCCAACTAGACGCCGCACTTGATCAAAGTCGAGAAAAAAGATATCTCCTGTTTTCTTAAGTAAGCCGGACTTTAACCAAATCTTCTCTAAAGCGACAAAACTCCACCGCAATTCAGCCAAAAGCCGGGAATAAACTTCGGTAACTCGTCCTTTGATATCCACACGCCGTTGCACAAAAGAGCGTTTGGAGTTACTAGTAAAGATGCTATTAATCGCGTCTTTAGCGCCTGATTGTGGTTCGTTCCCCTGCATTAACTGTACAAACATCTGCTTAATCATCTGGGGATTCTCCCGCCAAGTGGGAACGGAAATATCAGTTCCCACTTCACTTAAATAGCCATAATCCTGAAGCAATTCGTTAAATTCTTGGAGGATCTTCTCTCCCTCTGGGGTTTGCTTTAATTGCTCAAATACCTGCTGTGGCTCAAACTCCAGCAATACCTCCTTGGCATCTGTAGCTATTGCACTCAGCGATCGCAATGCCGCGATCTCTGGAGTAACGCTGTGATCAATTTGGTCATCCTTCACCCGAAAAATCGCCTGGCGGAGGGCAACGCTCAAGGGAGTTAAAATGCTGTAATACGTCCCATGACGCAGCAACTCCAAAATAAAGTCAATTCTTGCCAACAGCTTGGATGGTTCCAAGTGATCTATATTTGACTGCGCCAACTGCGACAACCCAGGAATGAAGCGTTGGTGATAATCCCGCTTGAAGTCTTTTTCTAAACTTAATTCCCGCCTCAGCAACTTCCCTAATCCTGGCAAATTTTCCCAAGTTGACTCCCAAGACGGCTGACTTAATTTAGCTCCTCTGGTTAAAAATTCCAAACTTGACGATGGCAGTCCCATGCGGAGAAAAATATCTCCTAAGAGGGATGCGTTAAAATAAGCTCTGGAATAGTGCAGAGTTGCTGTTTCGGCGAAATCTAACCCCAAAGCGCGATTGCCCAAAACTAAAGTAAAAAGTTCTCCCCATGCTCCACAAGTTAAGGGACGATTAATCGACCATGTTAAGGGGTGAATTACTCCGGGAATCACTTCGGCGGCGATTTTGCGTGTCCACATGGGTAGCAGAGTGGTAATCGGTCGAGCTTGCAATACCCAGAGTGTTTGACCGTCATAACTCCACTCTATATCTTGAGGAGTACCATAATAACGTTTTTCGAGTCGGTGAGCTAAGTATGCGACTTGCTTGATTAATGCTTGTGGTACTCGTCCTTCACCCTCTAATTGCACAGAGGAAGAATTTTCTGTTTCCAGGACAAAAGCGCGATATTGTTCTGGTGTGACTTTTCCCGAAACGACTTGTGTCGGGCTGCCGGGAAGGGCTTCAATGATGATTGCATCACCTTGCTGAGTAATGGGATCGCGGCTGAAAGCGACACCAGAATAGATACTCTGGACTTGTTGTTGAATCAACACAGCCATTGCTGTGTCATTTAAGCCGCGATCGCGCCGATATTGCACGGCAGATGGATGATTGTAGGAAGCTTGAACTTGAGCGATCGCTAACTGCAATGCCTGTGGACTGGTAACATTTAAAACTGTTTCATACTGCCCAGCCGCAGAAGAGTGTTCTGAGTCTTCTCCAATGGCAGAAGAACGCACCACCAAGGGAGATAATTCTGATGGCTGGAGAAATTCTGTCAATAGTTCGGGATCGTCGATTGGGGCAAGTACCCACCCCTTCGGAACTGGATAGCCCCAGCGCTTAACTTGAGATAATGTCGCCGCCTTTTCGCCAACAATGGTAGCATCCAACTCTTCATCTAGAGAAACCATCGTGCGTTGGCGTAGCCCGTCGTAGACATCGCCGCGTAAAAATTCCAACATCGTTTGGGATTCTGTTTGTGCCTGTTGGGTTGGCAGGTTCATGTCATCAGGAATTTTTGTATAAATCCAGCCCATTAAACCAGCTAAGGCAACAGCAGCGAACATTCTGGGGATATCGCTAATGTGCAGAAGTGTCACAAACAGAGGAAAGAGAAGCAAAACCCCAAATTTGACTACCTGTTTGGAGTGCAAAATTGTAAAGCTAATACCTGCAAAGAAAAATACAAATATTGCCACCAGTGGATCATGTACGACAAATCCCCACACGACATTTGTCGTACCTGCCCCTCTGCCGATCCAATATCTACCGATTACCAGGGCGATGAGCGCAATCAATTCCCAAAACGATCCATCTGGGAAGAAAGCGCGGGTGAGGAAAACTGCTGCAACTCCTTTAAAAGCTTCTGACAAGACTGCCAGAATTCCGACAAACTTACCGCCGTGATAAAAGGCAGCTGATACACTAATGTTTCCTGTACCAACTTGTGATAATTGCTTGCCCGTAAGCGCGTAAGTAATCCAGGCAATCAGGGGTAATCCGCCCAAGAGGGGGCAGACAATTAAAATAACTAAGACACCCCAAGGTTCAAACATTCTGGATTTTGGATTTTAGATTTAAATTTTCCATCTAAAACCTCAAATCTCAAATAATTAAGTTTTTCTGAAATTTTTGATGGTTATTAGGGCGTTTTTATTTACTAGTTGCTAAATGGACACTTGGCTAGGACGGAAACCGTTTTTGCCAGTGTCCTTCTAGGCTACTAATGGTTTTAGTTTAGCGCATAGGCAGCTTGCAGCGCCCAGATGATCAGAGCGGCGATCGATCCCAGAAGCAGCACGGTAGAGATAGTGACTACTTTTGGAGAATCTGCACCCTCAAATTTCATAATTCCTCGATTTAAGTCGGACACAGCTTTGTAATCCTCTTTTGTTCGCGCATGAAACATTTGTCCGTTTTGATTGTAGTCCTTCTATTTACGGATGATGTTAAATTCCTAATATTATTTAGTCAATGATGGGGAGTGGGGAGTAGGGAGTGGGGGAGGAGGGGAGATGAGGGGGATGAGGGGACAAGGAGAATAACCAATGCCCAATGCCCAATGCCCAATGCCCAATGCCCAATGCCCAATGCCCCATACCCAATCTGGGTCAATATGTACTAAAATCAATCACTTGAGTCACAAAGAGAGCAATCATGGCATCCATCCGCGAGTTGCACCAACAACTGGTAAAAAAAGAACGTTCTGCCGTTGAAATTACCCAAGAAGCTTTAGAGCGCATTCAAGCGTTAGAGCCGAAATTGCACAGCTTTTTATGTGTGACGGCAGAACGGGCATTAGAGCAGGCGGGTGCTGTGGATGCCAAAATTGCTGCGGGAGAAGAAATTGGGCTGCTAGCCGGGATTCCTGTGGGGATTAAGGACAATTTATGTACTAAGGGAATTCCTACTACCTGCGCCTCCCGAATTTTGGAAAATTTCGTGCCGCCTTATGAATCAACGGCGACGCAAAAACTGGCAGATATTGGGGCGGTAATGGTAGGCAAAACCAACTTGGATGAGTTTGCAATGGGTAGTTCCACCGAAAACTCTGCCTACCAAGTTACGGCTAATCCTTGGGATTTGTCACGAGTTCCAGGTGGTTCTTCGGGGGGTTCGGCGGCGGCGGTGTCGGCCCAAGAATGTGTGGTTGCTCTCGGTTCTGATACTGGCGGTTCAATTCGCCAACCGGCATCTTTTTGCGGTGTGGTGGGGATGAAACCAACTTATGGTTTGGTTTCCCGTTATGGTTTGGTGGCTTACGCTTCGTCTTTGGATCAAATTGGGCCATTTGCAAACACAGTGGAAGATGCGGCAATATTATTAAGTGCGATCGCTGGTCACGATCCCAAAGACTCTACCAGCCTGAAAGTTGCCATTCCCAACTATGCCGCCAGCTTAAAACCAAACTTCAAAACCAGAGGTCAGCTAAGAATTGGGATCATTAAAGAAACATTTGGTGAAGGTTTGGACTCTGTAGTGGAACAAGCTGTTACTAAAGCAGTAGAGCTACTACAAAGTTTGGGAGCAGAGATTCAGATAGTATCCTGTCCCCGCTTTCGCTATGGTTTACCCACCTACTACATCATCGCCCCATCAGAAGCGTCAGCAAACCTGGCTCGTTACGATGGTGTTAAATATGGGTATCGCGCTCCTGATGCGGATAATCTGCTATCGATGTACACTCGTACCCGTGCTACCGGTTTTGGTACAGAAGTCAAACGCCGGATTATGATCGGCACTTACGCACTTTCGGCTGGCTATTATGACGCCTACTATCTGAAAGCCCAAAAAGTCCGCACCCTGATTAAACAAGACTTTGAAAAGGCTTTTGGCGTGGTTGATATCTTAGTTTGTCCCACATCTCCTACTACAGCATTCAAAGCAGGGGAAAAAACTACTGACCCCTTGAGTATGTATTTAACTGACTTGATGACTATTCCTGTGAATCTTGCTGGTTTACCTAGTTTAAGTTTGCCATGTGGTTTTGATGATCAGGGGCTACCCATAGGATTACAACTAATTGGCAATGTGTTGCGAGAAGACCAACTTTTTCAGGTAGCTTACGCTTATGAGCAATCTACTACTTGGCATCTGCGTAAACCGCAAATATCTTAAAAATGGGCATTGGGCATTGGGCATTGGGCATTGGGCAATAGTTCTTCTTCCCATGTTCCCTGGCTTTTTTGGTCATTTATCAGCTTAATTACTGTTCACTGATTAGGAACCATTGACTGTTGAATATTGACTTCTGGAGTCAGGGATTCAGATGTAATTCTTCGTGGATTAAGTGTATAAAAAAGACCAGCAGATGCAGCTACTAATAATAGAATGTAGATTACAACAAGAGGTATATATGTCTTTAATTTGTTGTCTGAATTCTGATGATTATTATTAGAGTCTTGGTGGACTACATTGCTTATAAGAGTATGTGATAAAGCATTTCCATCCAGTCCTAAAGCATCTCCATAGCGACGGATGAATCCTTGAACAAAAATAGGCTCAGGCAATTCTTCAAATCGTTCTTCTTCTAAAGCTTGCAAAACACCTGCTCTAATCAGTGTTTGAGAGGCTATTTCTTCTATAGGGATGGATTTTTCTTGTCTTACTTGTCGCAACTGTGTAGTTATTTCCTTTAGCTGCTTTACTTGAGCTTGGTTTAAGAGGGTCACAGTCTTCTCCTGTATGGGCTAATTCTACTATTCATTGAGAAGACTTAAATATGCATACGTATTTTTACTGAATAATTGATTTTCGGAATTTTTTTTTTGGAGAATGGTTGAAGCTTAGATTTTAAAATGCTAGGGCTGCTAAATCTAAGTAATTTTAGTGTTATAATACGTACTTTTTAAATAAAAATTTCGGGCGTAAAAGTTAATAAGCTGCAATTTTTAATACAAGTATTTTCCTAGCTGCTACTCTGGGCTGGGATAATTCCAGCGTTCGCTTCCCCTTAATAGCGGTAACACTTAGTCTAAAACTTACTTTGCGTAAGTTCTGCGTAATAGAGATTTTGTGAAAAGTCAAAAATCTTCATCAAAATTCTATCACGATATATCGTGATATATTCCGATATATCGTATATTAGAGAAAGTTGATTTGAGATTGATTTATGTTTAGACACTTTCGGTCACGCTTTAGCGCACCTGCATGGGCAGGAGTTAATGAAGACGATTCATTGTTTGTCAGGTCTTGGTTTGGGCATGGCGAGCATCATGGTAGACATCATGACAAACGCTTTGGTAATGAAATGTTTGGTCGTGGTTGGGGAGATGAACATCGGACTCGTAGAGGTGACATCAAGTTCATCCTGCTGGAATTGTTATCCGAGCATCCTAGTCATGGTTATGATCTGATTAAAGAGATGGAAACTCGTTACGGTGGTTTCCGTCGCCTCAGTCCTGGCTCAGTGTATCCCACACTGCAATTACTGGAGGAAGGTGGTTATCTCAAAAGCGCCCAGGAAGGTGGCAAGCGGATTTACACGATTACAGATGAGGGTAGACAATTATTGGCAGAACGTGCCCAACAGGAAACTTCAGACTCTCCTTGGGATACCTTTAAAAGTTTCGTGACAGGTAAGCCCCAAGAGTTTATTGAGTTGCGAAATGCCGCAACTGAATTAGCTGCTGTAGTGGTGCAGGTTGCTCGCAGTGGCAATATGGAGCGAATAAATCGGGTGCGTGAGCTTTTAGAGCAAGTTAAACGGGAAATTTACGCGATTTTGGCTGAAAAGTAAGTGGCGTATAGATTGTAGAGGCGTACAGCTAGCTGTACGCTCTATATCAAGATAAAATGGGATTAGAAGCGATCGCACTTCACACCTGGGCTGGACGCAAAAATATCTGGTGCAGTTCTCAAACTATATCTTTTTGACACGCCTGGTAAAGCAACAGAAATATATAATTGTTGTTTACACATCACAAGCATGGCAGTGTTGATCGGACGAGATTTATTAAGTTTGGCGGACATCAGTCCAACGGAACTTCAAGAACTCCTGCAATTGGCAACTCAACTTAAATCACAACAGTTGAAGTTGCAGTGTAATAAAGTTTTGGGGTTGTTGTTCTCCAAAGCTTCAACTCGCACGCGGGTAAGTTTTACTGTGGCGATGTATCAACTGGGTGGACAGGTAATCGATCTTAACCCCAATGTCACTCAAGTTAGTCGCGGGGAACCTTTGCAGGATACTGCACGGGTGTTAGATCGATATCTGGATGTTTTGGCAATTCGCACTTTTGCACAGCAGGAGTTGGAAACTTTTGCTCACTATGCCAAGATTCCGGTAATTAATGCGCTGACTGATGCAGAACATCCCTGTCAGGTTTTAGCTGATTTATTGACGATTCAAGAAGGCTTTGGTACTCTTGCTGGGTTAACTTTAACCTACGTGGGTGATGGGAATAATGTGGCTAATTCCCTGATGTTGGGCTGTGCTTTGGTGGGGATGAATGTGAGAATTGCCACCCCTAGCGGATATGAGCCAGATTCTCAGATTGTAGAACAAGCAAGAGCGATCGCTAACAACAAAACTGAAGTTATCCTCACTCATGATCCAGAATTAGCCGCCAAGGGAGCGGCTGTACTTTATACTGATGTTTGGGCGAGTATGGGGCAAGAAGCAGAAGCAGATAACCGGATGCCAATTTTCCAGCCTTACCAAATTTCAGAGCAGCTATTGAGCCTTGCTGATCCAAAGGCAATTGTTTTACACTGTTTACCAGCCCATCGTGGTGAAGAAATTACTGAGGCAGTTATTGAAGGTTCTCAATCACGAGTTTGGGAACAGGCCGAAAATCGATTACACGCCCAAAAGGCTTTGCTTGCGAGTATTTTAGGGGCGGAATGAAAGGAGTTATTCAATTTTGAATTTTAGATTTTAGATTTTAGATTTTTCCTGCAATCCAAAATTCAAAATCTAAAATTCGCAGAGTTAGGAGTCAGAATAGCGAGTGTGTGATTGGCTCCTGACTACTTCTTGGCAAAAAATCAAGAATAAATTGGTAAAAGAAAGAAAATATTTTTGCTTTTGCCTTTTATATTTTTACTTTTCTCTTGTTATGGGGAGTTTTTTGTAGTACTAATGTTCTAGAGACATTAATAATTACTTCCCGCAAATTTATGGAACGTCTAACGGAAGCTCAACAAGAACTTTACGAATGGTTGGGAGAATACATTCGATCGCACCAGCATTCGCCTTCAATTCGGCAAATGATGCAAGCGATGAATTTGAAGTCACCAGCACCAATTCAAAGTCGCTTGGAACATTTACGTACTAAAGGATATATAGAATGGACTGAAGGCCAAGCGCGAACGATTCGGATTTTGCGTGCTGTTAAGCAAGGTGTGCCAATTTTGGGGACGATCGCTGCTGGTGGTTTAATAGAACCGTTTACTGATGCTGTAGATCATCTAGACTTTTCTAATTTTGAGTTACCTCCCCAAACCTACGCTTTGCGCGTAGCTGGCGATAGCATGATTGAAGATTTAATTGCTGATGGCGATGTGGTATTCCTGCGTCCAGTAGCAGAACCAAATCATTTAAAAAATGGTACCATCGTCGCCGCCAGAGTTGATGGATTTGGTACGACATTAAAACGTTTTTATCGTCAAGGCGATCGCGTCACTCTCAAACCAGCAAATCCTAAGTACAATCCCATTGAAGTCAGCGCTATGCAAGTGCAGGTGCAAGGTTCACTCATTGGTGTTTGGCGGGGTTACAACTGAGTAATGGGGAGTGGGGAGTGGGGGAGATGAGGGAGATGAGGGAGATGAGGGAGATTAGGGAGATGAGGGAGATGAGGGAGAAATAATAATTAATGCCCAATGCCCAATGCCCAATGCCCAATGCCCAATGCCCAATGCCCAATGCCCAATGCCCAATGCCTAATGCCCAATGCCCAATGCCCATTTGCTTAATATATGTACCTGACGCAAAATTCAGTGCAGCAACTGCCCACTTTCCGGTTGAAATTACCAACTGCAAGGGAAAGTCAGGGCAGTTATTACACTCTGCAACCATTCCCAGGATGCCCAAGAATGCCTCCGTCTCTGCAATTGCGGCAATATCAGCGAGAAGCAATCGCTAGCTGGTTTACCAACAATGGCAGAGGGACGCTGAAAATGGCTACTGGTAGTGGTAAAACGATTACTGCACTAGCGATCGCTTGTGAATTATATCAGCAGATTAATTTACAAGTTCTGTTGGTGGTGTGTCCCTACCGCCATCTTGTCACCCAATGGGCGCGAGAATGTGAAAAATTTAATTTGCAACCCATTTTAGCTTTTGAGAATTTACGCACTTGGCAAAGTCAACTATCTACGCAAATTTATAATCTGCGTTCTGGTTCTCAACGGTTTATCACGGTGATTACTACGAATTCCACTTTAATTGGAGATGGGTTTGGGTCTCAACTCAAATATTTTCCCGCCAAAACTTTAATTATTGGGGATGAGGCGCATAATTTAGGCGCACCCAAGTTAGAAGAAAGTTTACCGCGCAGTGTTGGGTTGAGACTGGCTTTGTCTGCCACACCGGAGAGGTATTTTGATGATTTTGGTACGCAATCTCTATTTGATTATTTTGGCCCGGTTCTTCAACCAGAGTTTACTTTGAGGGATGCGATCGCTCAAGGTGCTTTGGTACATTATCTGTATTATCCGGTGTTGGTGGAGTTAACTGAAGCAGAAAGTATTGCTTATTTAAAGTTAACTAAAAGAATTGGGCGATCGCTACTTTATCGAGATCGAGAAAACGGGCAAGGAGGATTTGAAGACAATGAAGATTTAAAGCCGTTGTTGATGCAAAGAGCAAGATTAATTGGTGCGGCGGAAAATAAATTAAATGCTTTACGGGATTTAATGGCAACTCGCCGCGAAACTACTCACACTCTTTTTTATTGTAGCGATGGTTCGCAGGATGCGGGACAACGTTCATCTCTACGCCAACTTAAAGCTGTTGCTAAAATTCTGGGGGTGGATTTAGGGTATAAGGTAAGCACCTATACAGCCCAAACATCTTTACAAGAACGGGAAATATTACGCCATCAATTTGAAAGCGGGGAGTTGCAGGGTTTGGTGGCAATTCGTTGTTTAGATGAAGGTGTCGATATTCCGGCAATTCAAACTGCGGTGATTTTATCAAGTTCTGGTAATCCCCGCCAATTTATCCAACGACGAGGGCGAGTTTTACGTCCTCATCCAGCTAAGGAACGTGCAACGATATTTGACATGATTGTTTTACCACCAGATTTAGATAGAGAAACGATAGAAGTTGAGCGTAATTTGTTGAAAAAGGAATTGCGTCGCTTTGTGGAGTTTGCTGATTTGGCTGATAACGCAGGCGTTGCCAGAATGAAATTACTGGATTTACAAAAGCGATATGGGTTATTAGATATTTGATGGTCAATAACTCAGGGCTAAAGCCACTGAGCTTGTAAGAGAAATCAAGCAAGCTATACTGACCAGTCCAAGTCTTCACTGACTACGTTTTTTGAGTCACGACACCCCGGAATGCGTAGCTAGTTCCTTGCTCTGTCACTTGCAATTAAACAGTTTTAAAGTCACTGAAACAGTGTTGCTAGTCTAAAAAGCTCTTAAAACATTGACGAAGCTAACATTACCCGAAAGGAGGCACTTATGTGCAAAGTATTCGTTATCGACCAAAACAAAAGACCATTAGACCCAATCTATTCAGCCCAAGCAAGGCAACTATTGAGAAACAAAAAAGCAGCAGTATTTAGGCGCTTTCCGTTCACAATTATTCTGAAAGAGTCGCGTCCTGACTCCCCCTCCGGGTTCGCAAGTTACCAATCGCCGGGAACCGCCAAGACTGGGACTTACTCACCAATATCACCACTCAGATTAAAGATTGACCCTGGCGCAAAAACAACAGGAATTGCGTTAGTTAACGATTCAAATGGAGAGGTTGTATTTGCAGCAGAATTAAAACACAGAGGTTTTGCAATCAGAGATGCAATAAATGCTAGAAGACAACTAAGACGCAGTAGACGTGCGAGAAAAACCCGCTATAGACAACCAAGATTTTTAAATAGAACTCGTCCTCAAGGATGGCTACCACCAAGCTTACAAAGTCGGGTCGATAATATCAAAACTTGGGTTAAGAAGTTATGCCGATTTGCACCGATTGAAGCTATTAGTCAAGAGCTAGTACGCTTTGATATGCAGCTAATGGCTAACCCTGATATCCAAGGAAAAGAATACCAGCAAGGGACATTAGCAGGTTATGAGACGCGAGAATATCTACTTGAAAAATGGAGCAGACAATGCGCTTATTGCGGAGTTAAAGATATTCCTTTTCAGATAGAACATATTCACCCAAGAGCGAAAGGTGGTAGCAATTCAATAACAAATCTCACTTTAAGTTGCGAGAAATGTAATACCAAAAAGGGAACTAAAGACATTAAAGAATTTCTGAAAAAAGACCCAGCTAAATTATCAAAAATTTTGGCACAAGCTAAAAGACCGTTAGCTGATGCAGCAGCAGTAAATGCTACAAGATGGTCATTATTTAGCACTCTAAAAACAACAGGATTACCAATAGAAACAGGCTCCGGTGGTTTAACAAAATTTAATCGCAGTCAACAGAATTTAGAAAAAACCCACTGGTTGGATGCTGCTTGTGTTGGGGAATCAACGCCAACATTGATTATTAAATGTATTAAGCCATTACTGATTACTGCTAACGGACATGGTTCTAGACAATCGTGTAGAACTGACAAATACGGCTTTCCTTCTAGGTATGTCCCTAGGTTCAAGTTTGTTAATGGTTTTCAAACGGGAGATATCGTTAAAGCTGTTGTTGCAAAAGGCAAAAAGATTGGGGAATATATTGGGCGAGTAGCAGTAAGGACTAGCGGTAGTTTCAATATATCAACGGCATCTAGTTTAGTTCAAGGGATTAATTACAAGACTTGTAAACATATTCACAAAAAAGATGGTTACAGTTATTCAAACTAAAAAATACCACGGTGGTTAAAACCACCCGTGCCGCCTCTTTAAATTTTGCAGAAAGTTGCGTGGGCGGCTCTACCGACTTGAGCAAACTTTCCAAGACGGATTTTGAATCTTCAATTCCCTTTTCCAAAATTTAAAATCTAAAATTCGGTAAATACAACACTAGAGAAAGTTAAAATATAGAAAAAGTATATTTGAAAACTCAATATGTCACAAGAGGCGAATATCGATGATGTCCAAGAGCCAATAACCAGCGCACCGCCGGAAGTACGGCAAATTATTGAGCGGGTATGGAAGCTGGAAAAAGGCAGGCTAGATAAGAAGATTAACAGCCATATAAATGATAATATTTTGGACATTATTAAGGAAGAGGTGCGATGAAGCTAACTTCAATCAAGCTCTGCAACTTTCGCTCCTTTTATGGTACGACACCAGAGATGCTCCTGGCTGGTGGAGATGTTCAGAACACGACGATTATTCATGGCAATAATGGCTCAGGAAAAACCAGTTTATTGAATGCCTTTACTTGGGTATTGTATGATAAATTTAGTGCAGCATTTGCATCGATAGAGCAGTTAGTAAATAAGCGTGCGATCGCAGAAACTCCAAAAGGTCAAGCTGTAGAATGTTGGGTAGAGATTGGCTGGGAACATGAAGGGAAACGCTATCGAGTTAAACGCGCCTGTCGGGGTTATAAAAACGAAAGTGATTTTGACGCTGGCAAAACTCAATTAACCATGTGGGTTGGTGCGGACGATGGGAAATGGAATATACCAATTCAGCAACCAGAGGATATAATTAATCAAATTTTACCGGCTACTTTACATCAATATTTTTTCTTTGACGGCGAACGAATTGAAGAAATAGTCCGTTCTGACAAAAAAGCTGAAATTGCCGAAGCTACAAAAATCTTCTTGGGTGTGGAAGTAATCAACCGTTCTATCAGACATTTGGGAGATGCTAAAAAAACTCTAGAAAATGAGTTAAAAGCTATTGGTGATTCGGAAACTAAACAACTGTTACGACAGCAAGAGAAGATAGAGCGAGAACGTGAACGCATTATCAAACGCCAAACGGAAATTAAAGAAGAGTTAGAATCTCAAAAAACTTTTAAAAAAGAGACAAGTAATCGGTTACGAGAACTGAGTGCTGCTAAGGAATTGCAAGAAAGATGGCAGGATTTAGAATCACAGAAAGCGGCGAATCAAGAAGAATATAAAAAAACTAAGGAAGCGCTGAAAAAAGTTATTTCCGCACGGGGTTATACCGTTTTATTGTCAGAAACTACAGCGCAGTTTCGCGGAATTATCACTGATTTGAAGCAGCGAGGCGAGTTAACATCAGGAATTTCGCGGGAATTTGTGAATGATTTGCTCAATTCTCAACGCTGTATTTGTGGTGCAGAATTACACGAGGGTAATCATTCTCATACTCATGTAAGTAGCTGGTTAAATAAAGCAGGTTCTTCGGCGGTAGAAGAAACTGCAATTCGGATGATAGCTCAAGTAGATGAAATTGACAAGCAAGCTATAGGATTTTGGGAAGAAGTTGATAGAGAACAAACTAGGATTAATCAATTAAGGCAAAGCATATCTCAAATTGAAGGCGATTTAGACAATATTCAAGAACGGTTGCGAAAAGATGCTAATGAAGAAATTAGCAGTTTGCAAAAACGGTTAGATGAAATTGAAAGTAAAATTGATGAATTGAATCGAGAACAAGGTGCAAATCAGCAGCAAATTGCTCAACTCACAACTGAAATTGAAGGTTTCAATAAACAAATTGCTAAACAAAAGCTGAATGAAGATAAGCAAAATTTAGCACAACGACGAATTAACGCTACTCAAGATGCAATTGAACGCTTAACGGAAGTTAAAAATCGTCAAGAACAACAATTTCGCCTGCAACTAGAAAAGCGAGTACAAGAAATATTCATGGAGATTTCTGTGACTCCATATATTCCTAAAATTAGCGATAAATATGAACTGACGTTAGTAGAAAATACCACGGGTATAGAAGCACCAGTTGCAGCTTCCACCGGGGAAAATCAAATTCTCAGTTTATCCTTTATTGCCAGCATTATTGACAAAGTACGGGAATGGAGTGAGAAGCGAAAAATGATGATGATTCCCGATAGTAGCACTTTCCCAATTGTCATGGATTCGCCGTTTGGTAGTTTGGATGAAAGTTCGCGGCGACACATTGCTAAGACAATTCCCCAATTAGCGAATCAGTTGATAGTTTTAGTTACTAAGACTCAGTGGCGGGGTGAAGTAGAAGCAGAAATGACAGAGAGAATCGGTAGAGAATATGTGCTTACCTATTATTCATCTAAGCCGGATTGCGAACAAGATTATATTGAGTTGGGTGGAGAAAGATATCCTTTGGTGAAGCAAAGTCCGAATGAGTATGAATATACTGAAATTATCGCGGTTGAACGTAATGTTTAGAGGATAAAGTTATGGTTGCGAGTCCAGATGGAAATTATATGTCTCCCCAAGAATACCTGGAATGGGAAGAACACCAAGAAATTAAATATGAATATATCAATGGTGAAGTCTTCGCTATGACTGGGGGTACTCTTCCCCATACTAGTATTGCCTTAAACTTAGCTTCGGCGTTAAAAAGTCATCTCCGGGGAGGTTCTTGTCGCGCTTTTATGGCAGATGCAAAAGTAGGAGTAACTGAGAATGGGCCGTTTCACTACCCGGATGTTGTGGTGAGTTGTGATGAAAGAGATAGACAAGCGATTAAATTTATTCAGTATCCTTGTTTAATTGTTGAAGTTCTTTCCCCTAGCACGGAAGCTTACGACAGAGGCAAAAAATTTATGCAGTATCGCCGTATCCAAACTTTACAAGAATATGTCCTCATCGATGCTGAAAAAATCAGTTTAGATTGCTTTCGTATAAATGACAAAGGGATTTGGGAATTACATCCTTATGAAGAAGGGGATGAAGTTCATTTAACTAGTGTTGATTTTCAATTTCCTATTTCTTTGGTTTATGAGGATGTTCAGTTTCCAACTTAAGTTTAGCGGAAACTACAGATGGTGGCAGAAAAAGTAAAACCACATTCGGATGATTAAAAATGACAGCACACGAAAGAGAACAGTTAATTAAAGATATCAACGTACTGCTACATCAAGCTTATGACAGTACTTTGGATGAAATTTATGCACTCTTAAAAAGAATCGATGATGTAGACGATGAAGAAGACTTAAAAGCCATTAAAGAAGCTAGGGAAGATATACGCATTAATGGCACTGTGTCTTGGGATGAAATTCAAAACGAAATAAGAAATGAAATAAACAAGGATGTTGCGTGAGTTACGAAGTTAAATTTTCAAGTGGTGCGAAAAAGCAGTTTAGGAAACTACCTATAGACGTACAACAGCGCATACAAACTAAAATCAACGACTTGGCAATAGAACCGCGTCCAAACGGGGTAAAAAAATTACAAGGTGATGATAATTCATATCGTGTTCGAGTCGGAGATTATCGAGTTGTTTATCAAGTAGATGATGATGTTTTGATAGTAACTGTAATTAAAGTAGGACATCGTAGTGAGATTTATAAATATGAAAGTTAGCGGAGTGGGGAATATCGGTGCGATGCCTACTGCGGCAAGCTACGCTAATTTTGGTAAAATAGTCATGCTTATACTGAACCCGCAGTGCCAGGATGGACTATGTTAGTGGATAATTTGTTTGTTTAAGCGATCGCATCTACACTAGTATAAAATAATGCGAAAAGTGCATTCGCTTTTGGCTTTCGGTTAAAATAGCAACTTGGGTTAAATATTAAAACAATGGCTGCAAATAGAATCAGGGTTGCTAAAGATAAGGCTGAGTTGGTGAAATCTCTAGTCGCATCAAAAGACACAACTGCGCCTTTTCAGACTTATGTAGAAGTTATGGTGTTTGCAGCAGCATTGGGCGTTAAATATAAAAAACGTCTTCCTTTAGACGTAATTTCCAAAGATTTATCCCCATTGCGACAAGATTATTTTACCAGCAGCTTCACTCTATTAATTAATTTGTTGGCTATCACCGAAACAGAAAACATTAAGATTATAGGTGATGATAATGTAGCTGACGAGCAACGAATTCACATTTTTGAAGAGTATGCTAATGCTGGTTTAGATATTATACAAAATGAACTGCGTGGAGCAGTAGACTATTCAGAACGTCTATTATTGATTCTTAATTTAGAGAAAGACCAACCAAAAAAGCCAGAAGTAGAGTTTGATCTTAGAAGATTTCTGTCTTGAAGGAAGCTTTCATTGAATATAAGGTTGGATATACAAATCTATCTGCTTGATGCGATAAGTAGCTTAAAACATCTTCAAGAAGTCATGACAATATCTGGCTCTATGTACTCAAGGGCAATTCAAGCTATTGACGAATATAATACCCAAGTGTAACTGCGCTTGCCTTAGATGAATATTGTTTTACATAAAACCTGCTATCTTGTGTACAAAAACATAAATATGTTACATAAGCCCTAAAAAAGTGTTTAATTGTATTCATCAGCTTGTTATTAGGCTGCAAAATCTGATTATCAGTCTTTTTTTGTGCTGCTAGTTGACAAAATGCAATTTTAAGTATTACCGTACTAATACGGGTAAGAAAAAAGCAGCCATAACATTATGGCTGCTTCTGTATCTGGAATAGCTTGAGTGAGTGTATGCGATATCAATGGGCAAATGAGTGTCGCATTACTCAAATCAAGCTGTCTATTTTCAAGTATTACCCACTGCTAAAAACTAATCGCTAGAAGGTAATCTAACTCAATGACTTTAACACTAAATCTTAGCAGCACCCAAAACGGTAAGCAATCTGGTGCTGACGTAGTATTGTTGACTACACAAGTAGATGCACAAACACAAGCTTTTTCAGATGCTGCTACTTCAGGTGCTAGAGTTTTTCTCTGCCATGTTTATGAACAAGGTGGAAGAACTCATCTTACATTCTCCTTGCCTTTTAATCTTCTCTTGGAAATGGCAAGATTGAATAGCGCTCATCCAAAGAATAATAAATCTAGTGCAGAAGAGTTCATCAACCGACCTCTGATTCAACAGCATGTCGATGAGATAGCCAAGTATTTATTGGAGACAGACAACTATATTCTTCCCCCATTTATTTTCAATTCCACTACACCAATTAGAGTGTTTGCTTTTGGAGCAGGGGCAGTTAAGTTTGGATATGCAGTCGTTCCTACAAATGTCGAGCTTTATGTTACCGATGGTCAACATAGAATAAAAGCTGTTGAGAAAGCTATCATGTTACGGCCAGAATTACGCGACGATAGTGCAACAGTACTAGTTATTAGAGAGGACGATTTAGATCAAATCCATCAAGATTTTGCGGACTGTGCCAAAACAAGACCAATACCGCCAGCATTGCTAGCAGCATTTGACGTTAGTAATGTACTAGCAAGATTAACACGCCAGTTAACTAAGGAATTAGTTATCTTTGATGGTCGTATTGACAAAGTATCAAGAACAGTTGGCAAAGATCCAAATTATCTGTTTACTATGAACCAATTAAAGGTTTGTACTGCTGAGTTCTTATTTGGATCATCTCGAAAACAAGTAATAGAATCTCGCTCTAATCAAAAAAAGGGAGAAAGTAGTCTTCTTTTAGCAAAAGCAAAAATCTTTTACGCGGAATTTTGTCAAAATAATGATGCCTGGAAACCCCTCCTAAAGCCTGCATCAGAAACAGCAAATCTTGATTTGTACACTTTAAGACAACAGAGGATAGACTTTAACTCTGTAGGGTTTCAAATAATTAGTAAGTTAGGACATCTTATCTTCTTTGGAAAAGAATTTACCGATGAAGAGCGAAGCCAATTGATTAAAGCTGTTGCCAATCTTGATTACACAAGAGACTCAAAACTGTGGCAAAATAATGTTGTTTTAGTTGATGACGAAGGTAATAAAAAGATTGTCACACAAATGGCAGCCTTGGACAAGGCTTTTAACGTTGCTTTAAAAGAAATAGATAAGCAAACGGGAATTCGATTAATCGGGTAATTTTGATAACAGTACGTTCAAGTTAAGTTGAGAACGGGTACTTTAAATATATCATTTTTGAGTGTTTCTGCCTAGCAAGTGTTGTTTATCATAACTTGTCAAAACAGAAACACTCTTTGTTATATTTTAATACTTATAAAAGAGATGGAAGCCCAACCTGCCTGAGTTCAACTAGGCTGCCATCAAAACCGACGGTATTATTTTCTACAGTTCTCCCATTAGCCAATGCTTTGCGAAGTTCAGCAATTTCCATCTGATCCTGAATTCCACCCAGAATATAAACCAATAACTTCGCCGCCAAATCTCGTCCAGCAACCTGCACCCGTTTTTTATTTGGATCATACAAAACCCCATACCAGAGAGATTGGGGATACTCCATACCACTAAAACCACCTTGCTGGTCAAACTTCCGCAGTTTCTTAAAAATATCTGCTAGGGGAAAACCCTTTTTAAAAACCAAAATTCCCAAAGCTTGCGCTAATGCAACTTGAGCAACCGGACGGAAAAGCATATTTCCTTCACCTCCATCTTTCTCAAAGCTGAACCGCCGTAAAGCTGGTGTATCCTCATGTTCTAAAATCTTATAACTGGAAAGACTAGCCAAAGAATCAAATAGCTTTCTAAATTCCTCAATTCCCTGCTCAAGTTCTTCATCCTCTGGACGCATGGGAATTAGACCTTTCTCCAAGGGTTTCCAGTGATCGAACTTTTGACCCAAATATCGCTCAGACATATCTTGTAGAGCTTGCAAAGTGGTCAAAACTGTAGAATTGGAAGCCACTGTTGCACTATTCCAATTAACACGAGGATTGCGATCTTGTCGTTGTTCTAATAGTGGATGTGTAACTGCAATTTTTCTAGCAACGATCGCAAAACCATCATCTTCATTCAACTGTGTTAACTGCCCTTTAGTCAAGGGTGCAGCCATCAGGTTGACATGAACAAAAATCGATCTCACCCTCCGCCTTGCTTCGGTGCGAGTTTCCCCAGCCGCTACCGCACAGATGAACTCAATACCAATTTTTTCCTTGGGTAAATTTTGCAAGTAAGCAAGGTCTACTTGATACTTTTCTATCAAATCATTGACTGTAATAAAACTGTCATCAGCACCTTTATCTTTTTTATAGCGCTGGAGTTTCCGAGTTTTAATTAACTCCATCAACCCCTGTACACCCATTAATCGGTGTTGACCATCTAGTGCATAAATAGTTATATCATCCTCAGAAATATTTAGCAGACCTACTTTAGCGTCTTTATCTAGGGGGATGAAATCAGTAGTAGATTTTGTGGCGCGTCCTTCACTATCCCACTCAGCAGCTTTGGAATTATCCACCCACGGTTGATTAATTACTACTAACACTGGCGGAAATTTATGATTTTGTCGAGCCGCTAAATACTGGACTAGAGGTGCTTGACGTGACCAATCGAGGGGACGCTGCTGAATTTCATCAATGCTATCCGCGTCAATCTCGACATTATCAGTCTCATGATTATACTTTTTTTGAAACAGAGGTAAGCCAGAGGCGAAGTGAACCCGACCTGCAAACCATTCCAAGGTAACAGAGCTAACATAAGCCTCAGTACCACCCATTTCGGTTTTTTGGACGAGAATCTGATCTTTTCTCCCTAAAAAGTTCTCTAGGAGTAAAGCTAGTACCTGTTTTTCCTTGTTTTCCCGTTCCAGGTACTCTCTAGCGATGTCAGCAGTTGGGTCAGATGTACTATCTTTCATGTTAAATTTTAAAAACAAAATAGTATTATGTAGTTTAATTATCCAAAAAATTGGATATTAGTAGTAAAGTTTTTAAAAACTTTTATTCAACCCACGGAGGTGGGTTTTGTCTGTGTAGCCGCGAATTCTATTCGCCGGGATATTACGCCAGTGTTTCCAGAGAGAAGGAGAAATGACTACAGCACAACAACCAGAAAATAGAGTTCAGCAAGCACGTACTGTAGCAGAGTTAGTGGACTATATCCAAGCTCTCACCACTGAAATTCAAGAATTGTATTGTTTAGATGAGATACCTTGGGTTTTAGGCGTATCTTGGGGAAAAGATTCTAGTACAGTATTGCAGCTTGTATGGAATGCGATCACAGTTCTTCCTCCAGAAAAAAGAACTAAAACAGTCTATGTAATTACAACCGATACTCAGGTAGAAAACCCTGTAGTGTCTGCTTGGGTTCGCAAATCCATGCAGAATCTCAAGGTAGCTGCTAAAAAACAGGGGATGCCAATTGATCCACACATATTACAACCAGTAATTGAAGACACATTTTGGGTAAATCTTATTGGTAAGGGATATCCAGCACCTCGTAACCAGTTTCGCTGGTGTACACCACGTTTAAAAATTAATCCTGCTAATCAATTCATCCGTGAAATAGTTAGAGCTAACGGTGAAACAATTCTTGTATTGGGTACTCGCAAAGCAGAAAGCGCCAAACGTGCTGCCACAATGAAAAAGCATCAACTTGATCGAGTACGCGATCGCCTGAGTCCTAATGCCAGCCTACCCAACTCCTTAATCTATACCCCTATTGAAGATTGGAGTAATAACGATGTCTGGATATACCTGAATCAGTGGGATAATCCTTGGGGACAAAGCAATAAAGAATTATTTACTATGTATCGAGGTGCAACAGCCGATAATGAATGTCCACTAGTTGTTGATACTTCTACTCCTAGCTGTGGTGATTCCCGATTTGGCTGCTGGGTTTGCACACTAGTGAATAAGGATAAATCAATGGAGGCGATGATCCAAAATGATGAAGAAAAAGAATGGATGCAGCCTCTATTAGATATTCGTAATGAACTAGATATTCAAGATGATCGGGATAAAAGAGATTTTAGAAGAATTTGGGGAGATGTCCAACTATTTGAACGCAATAAAAACGGGGAAATTTCTGTTGAGCCAATACCTGGACCCTATACTAAATATTGGCGGGAACATTGGCTCAGACGATTATTAGAAGCACAAACAAAAACCCGTCGGAC
This sequence comes from Nostoc sp., assembly GCF_036917755.1. Lineage (GTDB taxonomy): Bacteria > Cyanobacteriota > Cyanobacteriia > Cyanobacteriales > Nostocaceae > Nostoc. The sequence continues at coordinate 120,710 of NZ_JBALFC010000019.1, read as the reverse complement.
AGCGCCAGAAAATATGCGCGATATCACCCTAATTACTCTCGAAGAAATGAGCGAAATTCGCCGCATTTGGCTAGAAGACAAACACGAATTTGATGATAGTTTACCCCGGATTTATCAAGAAGTGACAGGCGAAGAATTTCAAGACCCGCGTCCTGGTGCTGACTATAGCCTACTAGGTCGTGATGAATGGATAGTATTAGAAGAAATCTGTGAAGGTGACGCGATGCACTTGGAACTCATGGCGAAATTGTTAGACACAGAATACCAATATCGTAAAAAGACTCGTCGCACGGGAATATACAACGCTCTAGAGAAATGTTTTGATACGAGTTCGCGCTCTCAAAAAGATGCAATTGATAATGCTCATTTAAAACGCGATTTGAGAGAAGCAATTAGTCAAGGTGATGTTACAAAATTCAAGGAAAAGTTTAAGCAGCTGACTTTGGGTGATGCTGAGGTAATGGATGAAATAACGGATATAAGAAATGAATTATCTGTAAATTCAAACGATAACGTATCCGCCACATCTCTTACAGAGTCTACAGACAAACTGCAAACCTGGGCAAATATAAAATTTTCAGCCAAAAACTAATAATAATTTCGCGTCAATACGCAAAGTATATCTTAGTGCTTTTGCTTGAGGCTTAAATCTTCAAAATAACCATGATTTTTATTGAACTCGTTCTCCAAAACTTTGGTCTATACTGTGGGAAACAGGTAATCAATTTTGATCCAAAGACTGATGATAAAAACTCGCGTCCAATTATTCTATTAGGTGGGATGAATGGCGGTGGAAAAACTACCTTGATGGATGCCATTCGCCTTGCACTGTACGGACAACGTGCCCAATGTTCTACCCGTGGAAATCTTAGCTATGGTGATTTTCTCACTCAATGCGTTAATACTAAAACTGATCCGGTTGAGAAAACCCGCATTGAATTAGTTTTTGAACACATCGAAAACAACAAGCCAATAAAATACCGTATTGTGCGAACTTGGGAGAAAAATCCTAAAGATGGTAAAGACCATTTAGGAATTTTAGACATTCGCCAAAATGATGAATGGCTGGATACAGGTTTAGTTAATATCTGGGATGAATATATTGAAAATCTCCTACCTTTAGGAATTTCTAACTTATTCCTATTTGATGGCGAACAGGTTAAAGAACTCGCAGAACAAGAAATACCACCACCGATTGTTGTTGAAGCTATTCGCGGACTTTTCGGGCTAGAGTTAGCAGATCGTTTAGCAGTTGATTTAGATATTTTAGTTAACCGTAAACGCAAAGAATTTGCTGATACTAAAGATTTAGCTAACCTAGAAGAAATTGAAAAAAGATTGACGCAACAGCAACAAGATTATCAAGAAAATGAACAGAATTTAGAAAATCTCAAAAATCAGCTAGAAGAATTAGAAGTAAAGCAGCAAGAAGCTTTTGATAAATTCATTTCTGAGGGTGGTAAAATTGCGGCAGAACGCAATCAACTAGAACTACAACAGAAAGCGAAAACTGCGGAAGTTGAACAAGTGCGTCAGTTAATGTGTGAGTTGGCGGCTGATGTTTTACCCCTAGCATTAATTCCCAATTTACTTACTCAAGTGCAAACGCAGGGAGAAAAAGAATTTCGCCATCGACAAATCCAAATTTCTAAAGATTTGTTAATTGAGAGAGATCAGCGCTTACTCAGTTGGCTAAGTCAGGTAGAAATTGCTCTAACAGAAGTTGAAAAAATTCAATCATTTCTAGTCGAAGATGTAGATAATTTATATACAAAAAGTCTTCAAATGGAAGCCCCTTGGTTATTAGCTGATGATGAAACGTTAAGTCAGCTAGATAATCTCATCTATCACTTGCAAAATTCTCAACTTTCTGCAAAAGAAAAATTAGCTATTATCAAGAATAAGGAAGAAGAAATTATCACTTTGGAAAGACAAGTGCAGACAGCAGCAGCACCAGAAGATTATACAAAGCTGCGTCAGGCACTAGAAGCGGCACAAAATCAAGTTGTTGAAGCTAAAGCAAATTACGAAACAATTCGCCGCCGTTTAGCTGATTTAGAAAGTATTATTTCTAAGTCAAAAAGAGAATTAAGTGATTATACTGTAGAAAATATTAAATATAAAAATAACGAACATATTATTACCTCTGCGGCTAAAGTTCAAGAAACACTCAAGATTTTCCGTGAAAAATTAACCTTGAGAAAGCTCAATAAATTAGAGGAAGAAGTTAAGAATTGCTTCCTTTATCTCCTGCACAAATCAGACTTAGTGCATCGTATCGCCATTGATACCAATACTTTCGGACTTTCCTTGTATGATTTCAATGGTAAACCAGTCCCTAAACATCGCCTTTCGGCTGGTGAAAAACAACTACTAGCGATCGCATTCCTCTGGGGTTTAGCCAAAGTCTCTGGACACCGCCTACCAGTAGCCATCGATACGCCACTAGGAAGACTAGACTCCTCTCACCGCAGTAACTTAGTTGAACGTTACTTTCCATCCGCCAGCCATCAAGTAATTTTGTTATCTACGGATACTGAGATTGGAAAGAAAGAAGTAGAAACACTGCGAGAAAACGAAGCGATCGCTCGTGAATATCTCCTAAAATACGACTCTACCACCCGCCAAACAAGAGTGCTAGAAAATCAATATTTTTGGTAGTAGATATCGTCTAAAAAAGATATTTACAATATATATAACGACCTTTGGAAAGTAGATAAGCAATGATGAACTCACCACATTTACTAAAAATAGAGCGTGACCTACGTGCTTTGTCATTAGAAGAACTAGAATGGCTCTTAGAACTTATGACAAGACAATTGCAAGAAAGTAAGCAAATATCCAAAAATTTTACTGATGTTAAATATATGAATGAACAACTAGCTGCAATGGCTATTGATTGAGATATACAGACAGAAATTGCGACGATAAATCATGAATTTGGTGTTACATAAATTGATGGTTTAGAAAAGCTGTGAGCATTGAGAGAGGACAAATTTATTTTATCAATTGACAGGAAAGACGTAATTATAGATAATTTGAAACCGATATCTGTCGTAGGGGCACAGCAGTGCTGTGCCCCTACAGCGCGGGTCTATTTACCATCAAAGAATGATTAATAAAAGCCTAAAACGACCTATTTTGGTAAATTCACACCATGATTAATTTGTACAGTACGTAAGTCGTAAACTACTTCAATTTTTAGTAAAACTCGTTATTGACGAATTATTATGGAATCACCAATCGAAAGAATTAAACTTTCCCAAACAGCCAAAGACCAACTTACCAAACTTAAGCGCAGCACCAAAATCGACCAATGGAATATCTTATGCCGTTGGGCGTTTTGTCGCTCTCTCGCAGAACCAACCACACCCTCGCCCGTCCCAATTCCCCAAGATAGCAACGTCGAAATGAGTTGGCGCGTCTTTGGCGGCGAAATGTCAGATATTCTCCTCCTCGCTCTTAAGCAACGCTGTCAGAATGACGGTTATCCCACCGATAAAGAAACCCTCGCCACCCAATTCCGCCTGCATTTGCATCGCGGTATTGGCTACTTAGCAGGCGATCCAAATATCAAGAAAATTGAAGATTTAATTGAACTGGCCATTAAACCTTGAAACAATATTAGTTATCGGTGTCTTAATTACGAATTATTCTTATGCCTGAAGCGCTAGAAATCGAGCGTCACAGAGCTGCGATCGCTCGTACTGATTTATCTCGCCCCGTGCGATTGGCAATAGAATGGGCAATCCTACATCAAGACACCACTTTTTTTGACTACGGTTGTGGCTACGGTGGTGATGTCCAGCGAGTAAAAAACTTAGGCTACACCAGTGCAGGCTGGGACCCTTACTATTATCCCGACGTACCACGCACCGCCGCCGATGTGGTCAATTTGGGTTACGTCCTCAACGTCATCGAAGACCCAGAAGAACGCCGTCAAAGCCTAATCCAAGCTTGGGAACTCACTGGGAAAGTTTTAATTGTCGCGGCTCAAATACTGGTTAACGCTTCCAGCAAAACCCAACTTGCTTACAATGATGGCATTGTGACGCGCCGCAATACTTTTCAGAAATATTACGAACAAGAAGAACTCAAAACTTATATTGATGAAGTGCTAAATGTCGATGCAATCCCGATCGCGCTAGGTGTCTACTTTGTTTTTCGAGATGAGGCTGAAAAAGAAAGTTACAAAGCTATCCGCTTCTTTTCTACCTCTTCTACACCGCGAGTCCGCATCCCCATCAAGCGGTTTGAAGACTATCAAGAACAGCTGCAACCACTTATGGCTTTTTTTACCAAGCGCGGTAGACTACCCGTGAAAGGTGAATTAGAAAATGAACAGGAATTACTGAGCGAATTTGGGAACTTTCGCCGCGCCTTTGGTGCAGTTTTGCAAGCTACCGATGAAGCAGAATGGGATGCGATCGCTTACCGTCGTTCTCTAGATATCCAAGTTTATCTCGCCCTCACCCACTTTGATCAACGCCCCGCATGGCAGAAGCTAGCAGCAGAAATGCGTCACGATATCAAAGCCTTTTTTAGTAGTTACGAAGAAGCTTGTCAAGTCGCCGACCAAAAGCTTTTCAGCTTAGGGAAATCTGGGGTGATTCAAGCTGCGTGCGAAAAAAGCAAAATTGGTAAACACACGCGCGGTGCGCTTTACGTCCATGTTTGGGCACTTGCTGCACTTGACCCCGTGCTGCGAATTTGTGAAGGTTGCGCTAGCCGTACCATTGGGCGTGTAGATGAAGCCACATTGATCAAATATCACACTGATAAGCCGCAAATATCCTATCTGTCTTACCCCGAATTCGACACTGATCCCCACCCAGCATTAAAAGCCAGTATAACTATTGATTTAAAAACCTTATTCGTTACTCATCGAGACTATGAAACTAGGGCAAATCCGCCAATTTTGCACCGGAAAGAAACATTTGTTACCAGCAACTACCCACGCTACGAAGAATTTGCTAAACTCACCCAACAAGAAGAGGAATTAGGATTGCTTAAACACAAAAGCGACATTGGTACGCGTGAAGGTTGGGAAAAATGCCTCGCCGCACACAGAGTCGAAATCAGGGGGCATCAGGTTTATCAAATTCAGCAAAGTTAAGAAAACGCTGACACTATAAGGTTATCCTGAATTTGTATTTAACCCAAGTAAATCTTGGTAGTTTGTCATGTTTGCGGAAAATCACACAGCAACTATGACAAGTTTCAATCTCTGATCGGGATTAATAGGGAACTGCTGGCGCTCCGATAATTCAAACCCTTATAGGTACTAGTTACATGATACACTTTTGTATTTCCGCGTTGGATTTTATTGATATTTCCTTAAAAGAGGCAAAAACTTGAAACTATGAGGAAAATTAAATCGCTACTGGGAGTTTTCGGTAGTCGCAAGATGGCGGCTTTATTATTTTTAGGTTTTTCATCGGGTTTACCGTTATTGTTAATCGGTAATACCTTAAAAGCTTGGATGACCGAGGAGAAGGTAAATTTAGCTGCTATTGGTTGGTTTAGCCTCGCTAGTTTGCCTTATTCCTTGAAGTTTTTGTGGGCACCGTTGGTGGACAGGTTCACTTTGCCAGTTTTGGGGCGGCGACGGGGTTGGTTAATTTTGACGCAGATTGCTTTGATTATAGCGATCGCTATCATGGCTTTTCAACAACCCAAACAAGCATTACAGCTGCTAGCCATCAACGCCATAGTCATTGCTTTGATCAGTGCAACTCAAGATATTGCCGTTGATGCTTACCGTACCGACGTTTTAGAAAAACTAGAAATGGGGGCTGGTGCAGCAGTTTTTATCTTAGGTTATCGAATAGCCCTATTAGCCGCAGGTGCTTTAGCCTTGATACTTGCTGAAAAACTGCCTTGGTCATCGGTTTACTTGTTTATGGCAGGGACGATGGTAATTGGTATTCTTGCCACCTTGTTTGCACCAGAACCCAAGGAAATTAGCCCTCCAGCTTCTCTAGCTGATGCTGTGATCTTGCCCTTTCGGGAATTTTTTCAGCGTCAAAGTATTATCCAAGCTATTCTAATGCTTGCATTCATTACCCTATATAAGCTAGGTGATGCTTTGTTAAGCAATATGACCACGCCTTTTTTGCTGCAAACTGGTTTTACCAAAATCGACATTGGGGCAATTCAGGTGGGAATGGGGTTAATTGCTACGATTGTTGGCGCTTTAGTAGGTGGTTCAATTTTGAGTGCTATTGGCCTCAATCGATCACTTTGGGTTTTTGGTATTCTACAAGCAGTAAGTAATTTAGCTTACTTTTTTCTAGCATACATCGGTAAAAACTACCAAGCTATGGTACTTGCCATCAACGTAGAACAATTTTGTGGTGGATTGGGGACAGCAGCCTTTGTTGCCTTTTTGATGAGTCTTTGTAACCAGCGATTTTCCGCAACCCAATATGCTTTGCTCTCCAGCTTAATGGCTGTCAGCCGCGATATTTTAGCTTCCCCTGGAGGCGCGATCGCCCAAAGCACGGGTTGGCCGATATTTTTCTTAATTACCATCGCCGCCGCTATCCCAGGACTACTCCTATTGCCATTATTTGCCCCCTGGAACCCTCAGCCAGTGGCAGTATCCAGACCAGGACTTGAGGACGAAGAAGAGGATATATGGGGAATCAAGTAGTTATTGCTGTCGGCACATTCATTCTCTTACTCACTGGTTTATTACTTGGCTATGTTCTCTCGCAGTTAGTTCTGGGATTTCTAGCATTTAACCTCCTAACTTTTTTCGGAACACTCAGCCTAATTTTAATTTTTGGTACACTTTATTACGTTTTATTTTGGCAGTTGCGAAGAGAACAATCCCGGCCATCAACTATAAATGAAGGGATACCAAACCAGGTAGAACAGGATCTATCTGATAGCTATCTCAAAAACAGGCTAATCGCTAAATTATCCGGTGACGCTGCCGCGGCCGAACAGTTAATTGAACAGGCAAAGGAAACTTATCCTGGGATGCCGGAGAATTGGTATTGCGAGAGAGTGCTTGATGACTTAGAGCGCGATCGCCCATAAGCGGAAGTGGGGAGTAGGGAGTAGGGAGTGGGGAGTGGGGGAATGAGGGAGATGAGGGAGAATTTTTACAATTCCCAATGCCCAATGCCCAATTCCCAATGCCCCATTCCCCATCCCTAGAAAATCGCTAAAATCAATTAAGAATACTTCACAAATCTTCAGCTAGGTTTTTAGGACTTACGCACTTTACAAATTGAGTATTATGTGCATATCAAGCTTATTCAGATAAAAGTCTTGCCCTGCCTCGTTCCCAGGCTCTGCCTGGGAATGTGATCACTCGGAAGCTCTGCCTCCCAGTTTGACAGGAGGCAGAGCCTCCCACAAGAGCATTACAAGGCAGAGCCTTGTAACGAGAGGTAATTCACATTTGGTTATGTCTGTCAATGCGTAAGTCCTAGTTTTCATAAAAGTTCCTAGATATTTGCAATCTAAGATATGGCTATATTTCGTCAGTACATCGCTCCCCTGCTTGCGGTATTGGTATTTCTGTTTGCGCTAGTGGCAGTCAGCGCCCGCATCTTTTTACCTTCCGATATGGCAGCACCCGCACCAATTGAAGAGGTACAGGTAAGTTATCAACCTACTGCTGCTGATTTACCACCAGCAGCAGATCACTCAGCTAGCTAAGTCAATAAACGTATTTAAGTGTCTGAGCAACTACTACCTGGGTATATTATTCGCCGTGGCTCCGCTTTGGATCGATCGCTGCTGCTTAAATTCATGCAGCGAACTTACGAGGATCTTTTTCCCAATGAGGATTTTTCTCACCTAGAACAAACAGTTAAGCAATATTTTTCCAGCGATACGCCCTTGTGGTGGGTAGAGTTTTCGGGTGAGGGAGATCAGGGGATTAGGGGAGTAGAGGAGCAGGCGGAAAATAACCAATGCCTCATGCCCAATGCCCCATGCCCAATGCCCCATGCCCAATGCCCCATCGCCTGCCTCTGGGTGGGCAACGCTATAGATCAAGTACATGGGAACCGTCATGCTCATATCTTTATCCTCTACGTTCTACCAGAACATCGGCGACGGGGTATTGGTAGAGCGTTGATGCGATATGTGGAAAATTGGGCTATTCAAAGAGGCGATCGCCAGATTGGATTACAAGTGTTTCAATCCAACAAACCCGCATTAAATCTTTACAATCAGTTAGGTTATCAAACCCAATCCCTCTGGATGGTAAAATTCCTGAGTGCAGAACAATAAACTAAAGGATAGCGATAACATACTGTAGCGTCTGAGTTATGGAGGTTCTCTTTTGGATAAAACTCAACGAGGGAGAACGGAAAGTGTATAATAACGCAACTAATATATATAAATATAAAGCTTTAACTTATTGGCACATTCCGTTATGTGTTAATCCCTGTTCGGGATTGAAATGAAATTATGTATGACGAAGACGATCTAAGCCTACTTGATGTTGAGGAGGAGCTAGAAAGCCCCTTAGATAAAATAGAGCCGCTAACTGCCGATTCAGTTGTGGCAAAGCCTGATCCAGAACTGATGCTAGCCTTGCTGGAAAATCCCCAGCCCCAGCAAAGAATGTTAGCAGCGCGTGCTTTTTGTGATATAGAAGATCCGCGTGCTACCCCCCATCTGATTCGCCTATTAACTGATACCTGTCCCTTAGTGCGGGTGAGTGCAGCCTATGGCATCGGACGCAATCCCAGTTCAGAGGCAGTGAGTCCGTTAATTGCTCAACTAAATAATGATTGGAATGGCTATGTGCGTAAAGGTGTTGTTTGGGCTTTAGGAAACTGTCGCGATCGCCGTTCTTTACCACCCTTGGCAGATGCCTTAAGAACCGATATTTCCGCAGTGCGTTTGTGGGCTGCTAGCGCCTTAGCACAGATGGCAGAAGTGGGTTATGAAGCAGTCATAGGGGCAATACCACCATTAATTGAAGCCTTAGTTCAAGATCCTGTGGCAGCAGTGCGGAGTAACAGTGCTTGGGCAATTGGTCAACTGTGCCGCGAACTGCCTTCTAATGTAGTTTATGCCACAGCGATCGACGCCTTAATTCAAGCCTTTGCCGAAGACCAAGATTTGGGAGTACGGGAAGACGCCAAAGCCTCACTGTTAGGAGTAGGTGATCCCCGTGGCTTGCAGTTGATTGAAACCTTGGAACAAGAAGGGTGGTTTTAATTGGGCATTGGGCATTGGGCATTGGGCATTGGTTATATCTCCCTCATCCCCCTCATCCCCCTCATCCTCCTCATCCCTTACTGACCTTCAGCTAGAGGTTTGACCAAATTTAAGTCATAAGGACGCTCAGTATCATCCTCACCTAAATATTCACCATTTTGAATTTCCAGAATAACTAGCGGAATATGTCCAGGATTTTCTACCTTATGTAGGGTTGCTGCGGGGACATAAGTTGATTCGTTTCGATTCAGTAATGTTTCCACATCGCCACAAGTCACCTTCGCCACACCAGAAACTACAACCCAATGTTCATTGCGGTGATAATGAATTTGTGGTTTAATGCCGTGCCTGGGCTTGATTTCAACACGACTAATTCTATAGGTTTCTCCCTCCTCAATCACCTCTACCTCACCCCAATATCGTGTACCGGAATGTGGAGACAATTCGTTGATATTTGACTGATTATTATTGTCATTCTGAGACATAACTAATTTTTCAACCAAATGATTATCAGTATTTTTAATTAAACACAATAAACCTGGGAATGGGAATGGTAACAACATTTCTAGTAGACATCTCCATAAATTAATGATGCGTTACCTGAATTTCTAAATTTTAAATTTTGAATTGCTTAATTCCCCCTATACTGAATCCTATAAATACGATTATTGGCTTCTTCTGTTAGTAGTAGACTGCCATCTGGCAACACAAGTAAACCAACAGGCCGTCCCCAAGTGGTTGGTACAGAAGGGTTTAGCAAAAATCCTGTGAGAAAGTCTTCGTAGTAGCCAAGCGATCGCCCTTTAGCATCGAAGGGAACAAATACAATTTTATAACCAGTGCCGCGATCGCGGTTCCAAGAACCACGAAAAGCAGCAAAAGCACCGTTACGGTATTTTTGTGGAAACGTTTTACCATCATAAAACTGCAAACCCAATGCTGCTGAGTGCGCCTGGAACAACACATCTGGCGTTTCGGTACGGGCTACTAAGTCGGGGCGTTTACTTTTGCCATCCGTCTTTTGGCGGGGATCGAGGTTGTTTGGTGTTAGATAAGCATAAGGCCACCCGTAAAATGCCCCCTGTTTAACGTGTGTCAGATAGTCTGGCACCAAGTCATCGCCAATTCCATCCCGTTCGTTAACAGTGGCATAAAGTTCCTTAGTTACAGGATGAAAGTCTAAACCAATAGGGTTACGCAACCCGGAAGCGAAAGTTTGCTGCTGAGAACCATCTAAATTCATCACCTGTATGGAAGCCCGTGGTAGGGGTTCTTCATTCACATTAGATTGTGAACCAACAGAAACGTATAGCTTGTTACTATCGGGTGATACCACTACGTTACGCGTCCAGTGCTGGTTATAGCCACCACCAGGAAGGTCAGCAATTTTTTCACCGGTGCCAGTTAGTCGCCGTTGACCTTTGGTGTAAGGAAACCGTAAAACCGCATTAGTATTACCCAAGAAAAAAGAATTACCTGCAAACGCCATCCCAAAAGGAATATTGAGTCCGTTGTCGCCACTTGCAAAAGTTTCTCGAACGTCGGCTATGCCGTCAGCATTGCTGTCACGCAACAGACGAATCCGATTTTCCTTAGTTTCAGTAACCAGAACATCACCACTGGGGGTTAAAGCTAGCCAGCGTGGGGCATCTAAACCTTCGGCAAAGACGTTAACTGTAAAGCCTGGTGGTACGCGCAGCACCGGGTTTTGCGGAATGGGCACAACCTCTGGTTGCTTAGAGGCACTTTTTGTTGCGAAGGGTGCTGGTAAACTATTCAGATTTATCCGTATGGGTTTAGGTGAAAGTGCTTCAGTACGCACAATATTTTTTGGCTGTGTACGATTCTGTGCATATTGAGCAGAAGGTACAGATGTTTGTGGTGTAGGATTATCTGAGAAAGCACGACTCTGGTTACAGGCTGCTGTCAACGTCAGTAACAAAACTGGCAGCAAGAAACGCGCAGGGACTTTCATGGCGGTAGACACTATACACATTACACATTTTTCCTACTCTAGACTTAAGACTTAATAATTGTCGCCAGTCGAAAGTTTGATTTTTCTTGGTTAGTCAACCTAATAAGGTACTGGGGACTAAATTCTCTTCCCAATGCCCAATGCCCAATGCCCAATGCCCAATGCCCAATGCCCAATACCCAATACCCCATCTAGTAAAATATTTACACATAATATAAGCATTAGTTAGTTAATAAAATATTTTGAAATTCTGCTACTGGCAATGGACGACTAAATAGAAAGCCTTGCATAGAATTACAATTGTATTGCCGCAAAAAAGCCAGTTCTTCTTCCGTCTCTACACCTTCAGCAACTACATCTAGATTGAGATTGTGAGCCATTTGAATTAATGCCTTGGTAATGGCTGATTTCTGGGGATCGTTAGCAACATTATGGATAAAATAACGGTCTATTTTTAATGTGTTAATTGGAAAGTTTTTCAGATAAGTTAAAGAAGAGTAGCCAGTCCCAAAATCATCGATCGCAATTTTTACACCCAAGGATTGCAATTTGCTCATAGTAGCGATCGCACTATTTACATCTTGCATAATCATACTTTCAGTCAGTTCTATCTCTAAGTAATCTGGTTGCAAATCATTGATAGCTATTAAATGGACTATTTTATCAATCAAATCTGGTTGATTAAATTCAATTACTGACAGATTTACAGCAACAATAAATGAGTAAAATCCGGCATCACGCCAGCCTTTTATTTGTTGACAGACACTTTTTAATACCCATTTACCAATGGGAACAATTAAACCTGTAGACTCTGCTAACGGAATAAATTCTGTTGGATAAATCGTCCCAAATTCTGGATTTTTCCAGCGCAATAAACTTTCAGCAGCTACTATTTTACCAGAATCAATATCGACTATTGGTTGATAATAAATTTCAAATTCTTGAAATTTATGTTGTTTTATAGCCCGGTGTAAGCTAATTTCTAATAACTGCATTTTTGGAGATAAATTATTAATTACAGTCTGAGGAGATAAATACCTTTTTAAAGTAGCGTACTTTTCCAACCTATTCATGATGGCACTTAATAACTCAGACCGAGTGAATGGCTTAGTTATATAGTCATCGGCACCCATATCCATACCTTGACGGAAGTCAGATTTGGCAGATTTTGCAGTAAGAAAAATGAAGGGAATTGTTGCCGTTGAAGTATCTTCGCGTAATGCTCTTAGCACACCATAACCGTCAAGTTCTGGCATCATAATATCACAAAGAATTAAATCGGGAAGTTCGGAGATCGCCAAATGTATCCCGATTCTGCCATTAGCCGCAGCAAGAGTTTCAAAATCCTCAGCTTCTAGTAAGTCTAAAATGTTTTCACGAACTGCTTCTTCATCTTCTATTATTAGAATTTTCGGCATAATTTACCTCAATTTATGTTTTATTACTTAATGACAAAATGACAACAAACTTTGTATGAAATCCCAATGTAGTTGTGATAAATGCTTCACCTTGGTAGATATCTATACACTTTTTTAAAATGTACTATCCACACAAACTCCAATGAGGCAACTTGGTTTGTCCTGTCTGTCACTACCAGATGACAAGACCAATAACTTGATCTTGGTTATCTACAACTGTCCATACATATAACTGCTGCTACTACAACGGTGATAATACTGAGGTTATACTTAGAAACTCTCATACTTTTAATGTCATCACCGAGGTATGCATAACTTCAGAAATATTGGCTGTTTGCAAGCTAGCTCCTGAAGCTACAAGCAGTACCATATCATACTTGGTAAAACACGCCACTACCTGCAAATAGGAAGAAATTAAGATACTCTTACCTCGTACTGTCATCAGTGCGTAGGTGTAGCCCATCGTAGATATCCCATCTAATAGTAGTATTAGTAGTGTTTCCGGCACAACCATCCGCAGCGAACGGTCAATTATTCACTCTAAGCTTTGTGCTTTATAAGTTGAGGTAAGAGTTGTATAGATTTTGACTATATTTATAATAAAAAATACTTATCTAAAGCTTCTTACTTAAGTATTTTTCCATATTTTGATACCAAACAAGTAGTAATATTGGGATTATAAAAAATATTAAAAAAGTGTGTTAAGAATTACAAACTAGCTTATATCCAGCTAGTTGAAAATTCGGCATGGGGCATGGGGAACAGACAAGGAAGAAACTTGTTCAATAATTCTCCCTTATCCCCCTGCTCCCTTGCTCCCTCACTAAGTACACGTCACCGTAAAAAGGGTTCGCAAATATTCACACTTGATGTTGGGTTCCACTTCGTTCTACCCAACCTACGAATGATTAAATTCCATACCCTTTTTGTGGTGTTCTGTACTAAGGACGCAACTGCCCCCGCCGTTCGCCGTAACGTAATAGCCTTTCTATAGTTACAAGCCGATTTTCCCAAACTTTGACTTGATAGGAATTTGACTTAAGCTCTTGGCTCATCAATACCCGAAATTGAGACTGGAACCGAGTTAGAGAGGCTCTCGCCACTATTAACTTACTCCCAGAAGGGGAAGCAGCAAGCTGATTTAAAGCACTGCCTAAAATTTCTGCCTGGTTGTTAAAATCTGATATTGTCTGAGCAGGTCTTTGTAGTTGGTCATTTTGGAAAACAAATTTCCATTCCCGTTGCAGCGCGGTGTAACGGATGGCGGCAGTTTGAAAAGGCTGGCGATGAGGAATCGGTTCACTTTTTGTGGATTGAACCCTACCTTGGGTGCTACTAAAGAGTTTTTGTAGCTCGTTGTTAAAATTATCTGCGGCAAAGAGTGCATAACCACTAACTGGCAAATCCCTTACCAACTGGAGTTGATCGAATGCCCCAATTGTTGGCAAAGAAAGTAAGCGAATTCCCGGTACCAACAATGTAGCTCCCAATTGTTTAGAGGTAATCCAGGGTTGGGCTAGTCGTTGAAAGCGAGAAGTATCCAGAGCATAAGTCATGGGAACGATTAAATCTACATCCCCCCGCCTAGCCCAAGTTTCCCAATTTTGTTGAATTTTTTGAATCCGCTCTAGTTCTGGCAGAGGGAATACTGCAACCGACAAAATCAAATTTGGTCGTTTTTGTCGCAACTCCTGTGATACTTGGGCAACAAAGCTATCAACTTGCGCGGTGCGAAATATCGTCCACTTTTGCCACAGTTCTGGTTGACTGGGGGAAATATTTATCGGATCTACACCAGTAAGTTGCTGAAACTGCGCTCTTGCAGCTTTGCCATAGCCATAGGTTCGACCTGCTGATGGGTCTTGAAAGGGGTAGCGAATGTAGTCTAGCTGTAGACCATCGACGTTATAGTGAGTGACGATTTCCTCATACAGCTTCAGCAAGTATTGCCGTACTTCGGGGTTGGCTGGGTCGAAGAATGGCTTAGTCTGCCCAACGGGAATCATGTTGCCAAGGTTATCGTAGTTTGCCCAATCGGGATGAGCCGCCAGTACTGGCCCTGGATAATTAGGATTAACGTTGATAATTTCATTGTGCCGTTGGTTCCCAGCAGCAAAAGTCCAAACCCAAGCGTGTAATTCCATGTCTCGCTCATGGGCTAATTTCACTGCTTCTGCCAGTGGGTCCCATCCACGAATTAATGGGTTTTGCTCTTTGGCGACTTGGCTCGGATAAATGGTATAGCCAGCATTAACAGTTTCAAAGAAGACGGTATTAATCCCAGCTTGGGCTAGGCGATCAAAAATCTCTGCCAGTCCCGCCTTGCTACCAGCACGAACAATCGTCCCACGATCTAACCAAATTGCCCGAATTTCTGGTTGAGCCTGCCTCCGATTAACAGGAAACTGCTGCCACAAAATTGTCTTCGCTACTAGCCACTGCTGACGGGCTAGAGCGTAGTTTTTTTGGGCAATCAATATGGGTAAGTTTTTAGCAATTACCCTTACCTGTGCCAAGGTTTGGTCTTTACTTCTGACTAGCCCTCCCAATTTAGTTGAGGCCAATTGCGTCGGCTGCTCTTTGACAGATTGGGGGGTGTCGGTGCCCAGATTCCTAGAGGACTGCTTTTGCTCAGATATCCCAACACCTTCATTAGCCGCATCAGCTAATACCGCTAAATTAGCACTTTCCACCCGACCAATTAGATTTTCTAGCTCTTGCTGAAGAGCGATCGCTTCGTTGTTGTCAATGGGATCATTGGAGTTAGGTGCAACATCTAGACGCACCGCTTGTTCTAATTGGTCAATAGCCTCCTGAGAAGTTGGGGGTTTGACTGTAGTTAGCGCTCTAGGTATGGGAGTGGTGGCAGTTTTAGGAGGGGATGAGGGGGATGAGGGGGATGAGGGGGATAAACTGCCTCTCTGCTCCTCTGCCCTTGGTGCTGCTGCCACCGTTGTCGAGCAGTTTTGGGAACCTCCTGCTACTTTTTTCATGCGATTTGATGGCGCTGGTGCTGTCAAATAGTGATTGAGAGCAGCTTTTAACCAGGCATTATCTAACTCGGCTGCGGAGGCTGTATTTGTTCCCCAGCGCCAACCCAAAAGGGTGGAACGCTCAGTTGTGACTACTGCGGCAGGATTATCTTTGGAATTCCAAACAGCAGGAGCTTCAGTGCCCATATCATTAGGAATCATCACGCCGCCGCGCACTTTGCCAAAGAGTTCAGTTTGATTTGCCCATTCTGGGATATCGGTTTTTGGGGGTTTAATCTGTTCTGTATCACTGAGGCTGAATCCCCAATAACCTCCCAAAAGCGATCGCAATAACTGGCGCACTCCTGGCGATGACAGATTACCTACAGGCCCACTGGCAATCAAGCGCCCTCCATTACTCATCCATTCTTCTAGGGCGATCGCTTGGGTTGGCGTTAATGTCTCGACATTTGGCAAAAATAATACCCGGCGATCGCCCCAATCTGCCGCACTCTTGACATCATTTAGGGGAATTACACAATATTTCACCCCGATTGCCTGTAAGCGATCGCTTATCCCTGTCCATTGATTCGCGTTTTCTTGGCCATACACTACGCTCAATACAGGTTCTTCAGTCGCTGCCCTGCCTGGCAAAATACTAAAACTATTTAAAATTAAAAAATTAAAACTTAAAATGAATAATCCAGCTTTTTTTATTTGTAATTTTGCGTTTTTCTGATACTCTTCCTGATACTTCACTCCTGACTCCTCAGTGGATTATTTATTAAGCATTACTTCTTATTTATCATCCAGCATCACCATAAATTACCTCCGAGAAACAACTGAACTTTGATATCTAAAACTGAACAGAATTTAAAAGACATGTTTTGATTAAATCTTCAACTCCTGCTACTGGCAAAATTTTTGTATTTAGTCTGCCAGCTAATTCCTCAATACTCATATCATCTAAAAACACTAATTCACCATTTTTTAACATGACATTCGGTAGCAAAATCCCATCACCTAAATCTTGCCCTTCTAAATTTAAAAGCAAATCATGACCAGTTAATAATCCGGTTACACTGATAGTTTGTCCCCAATAATCACTAGATAAAGCCCGCATATTTACTTCTAAACCTTCAACACAATTTAAGCGTTTCAAAATTGGTTGAAATGCTTTTTCTACGGCGTTACCTACTACCCAAGTTAATCTTCTCTGAGGATAAACTTTTGGCGGTAGTAATTCTGCCGCAACGGTGGCAAATTGCTTGATAAATAATTGAATCGAACCAACTCCGTTATCAATTTGGGGATATTCTTCATATTCAGATTCGCTGGGTAATTCCTCACCTGCAATCAAAAACCACTCATCGGCTAACCAAACAACGCTAGAATCGAATTGTTGGCGAAATTGCTGCGAAAGCGATCGCACTTGAGAAATCACTTCTTGGGCTTTTTCCCTGGTTACAGGTGTGAGTTCATCTTCTTGAGGCCGAAACCGTGTCAACCCAACTGGCACAACTGCCACCGATGCCACCGCAGGCACTTCACTAGTATGAAAGGACGCTAAATCTTTGAGAGTTTGTTCCAGATGTTTGCCATCATTTATACCAGGACAAACAACTACTTGAGCATGAATTTGTAGTCGCCTTTCTTGAAACCACTTGATTTGTTGCAAGATTTGTCCCGCACGCGGATTTTTTAGCAGTCTAATTCTCACTTCGGGTTCGGTGGCGTGAACAGAAACATACAACGGAGACAAGCGCATTTGTTCAATGCGCTGCCATTCTCTTTCTGGTAAATTCGTCAGGGTAAGATAAGAGCCGTACAAAAAGCTCAGACGGTAATCGTCGTCTTTTAAATACAAGCTGGTGCGCTTACCTGGTGGCTGTTGGTCGATAAAACAAAATGGGCAACGGTTATTGCACTGAATTAAGCCATCAAATAGGGCAGTTTCAAATTCTAGCCCCAAGTCTTGGTCGTAATCTTTTTCGATTTCCAGGCTATGAGTTTTACCAGTAGCGTCTAAAACTTCTAGTTCCAAAACTTCATCAGCACACAAAAACTGATAATCAATTAAATCGCGGGGACGTGTACCATTGATCGCAACGATCGCATCCCCGGATTCAAAGCCAATCTCTGCGGCTATTGAGTCTGGGAGAACCTTAGTAATTCGGGCAGGATGAATAGTCATGGGGGCATGGGGCATGGGGCATGGGGCATGGGGCATTGGGCATGGGGCATTGGGCATTAGTCATTGGCTTTGGACTAATGACTAATGACTAATGACTATTATCCTTTCCAACCTGCTGCGATCGCCAGTAAAATGGCACTACCGAATGCTAATCTATACCAAACAAAAACTAAAGTGTTTTTGGTTGCTAAGTATTTGATCAAAAATGCAATTGATAGGTAGGAAAAGATAAAGGTTGAAATAATCCCGACAATTAACAGTCCAACAATGTTATCTGGCAACTGGTGGGCTTGAAACAACTTGAATATTTTCAGACTTTTATACAGCGTCGCAATGGTAAGAGTTGGAAACCCTAACAAAAATGAGAATTTCGCTGCTGTATCGCGTTCTAATCCTAAAAATAAGGCAGTGGTCAACGTCGAACCAGAACGAGAAACGCCCGGAATCAAAGCAAGTGTTTGTCCCAATCCAACTAAAATACCATCCCGAATCTGCAATGAGTCAAAACCTCGCTTGCGAGTGCCAATTTTTTCTGCCAAAGCTAATACAAGTGCCATGATGATCGACATGATGGCAATAATTAATGCACTCTCCGGTAGAATGTCTTTCAAAAGAAAGCCGAAAATTAAGGCAGGCATTGTTCCTACTACAATACCAACAAGAATTTTCCACTCCTCACGTTGCCAGTCTTTGTCTTTTATTGCTTCGATTCCACCCTTGACAATACTGTAAATTAGTGACCAAAAATACCCCAAAATTGCGATCACGCTGCCAAATTGAATTGCATCAACAAAATCTTTAGAACCTAGTTCTTTCCAACCAAATACCTTTGTCACAATCAGAAGATGTGCAGTGCTGCTGATTGGCAAAAACTCTGTAATACCTTGAACAATACCCAAAATAAAAGCTTGAATAAACTCCATATGCAATTAATACCTTTTTCCGGTTCTGGACATGATTATGAACATTGTTTAGCTGATGATGTTACTTTATATACTCTTTGCTGCACCCAATCTTGTAGAAAATTCAATTTTACTGATCAATAACATCATCGAAGACGCTGACCATGTTCTTACACCCACCTCAATAAGTCAACGCAATTTTGGCAATTCATCAAACTTTAATATTTAGCGGACTGATGCCAGTTCACTTTTTAACTTTAAATTTTTACCTTCACGTCTCTGTAGTACCCCATTTACAAGGGACTACAGAGGAGTCATACGTGTCAACTTAACGTGAAAGTTAGTCTAGAAGCAGCTTTTAGAGATTATCTCGTTCCCAGTCGGAGACTGGGAATGCATTCCGAGAGGCTCCGCCTCAAGACTTGCGGCAGAGCCGCGATGAAGTGCATTTCCAGCCAGAGGCTGTAAACGAGGTTTTAAGGGATTTAGTCTGGCGCAGAATGTTTAGTTTAGTTTGCACCAACGATCCCCGAAATTTCAGTATAATTACAATGCCCCTGGGGGGGATTTTAAAATGTGATATCTTAAATAAGATGAAGTTTAGTAACAAATATTAAAAACTTTGATTAATAATACACTATCCTCGTACACTGCTTCTACCCCTTCTATTGATACCGAGTTGGATTTAGCTGATATTGGGCAGAAGGGTATGAGGGAATTGGAATCTACACTTTCCTCTTCTCTCTCTCTGCCCTTATCTATTTCTAAGAGACAAACTTGGTTAGTGTTTGCGGCGGCGGTGTTTTTGGTAACAGTGCCAGTATTTGTAGAAGCGCCAATAGTGCGATCGCTACCAAGTCTAAGTTTAGCGCTGACAGGATTTTGGGTGTGGCTAAGTTTTAGCTTAATGTCACGTCCTGCAACTTATGTCTGGGGAGATTTGCTCTTCGGGTTTAGCTGGAGTTGGTTAGCAGGAGCGATTTACTGGGGCTGGTTACGTTGGGAACCTTTATGGCATCTGCCAATCGAGTTTATCGGTTTACCGTTTGCTTGCTGGTGTTTGGCGAAGAATTGGGGGAAGGTGGGTAACTGGTTTTATTTAGGTTCTTTACTCGGTACAGTTTTAACAGATGTATATTTTTATATAGTAGATTTGATACCTTATTGGCGGCAAATCATGAGAGTAGATGCAGATTTAGCACCACAAATCTTACAAAATGCCTTAACGCAAGTACAAACGCCTTGGGGACAAACTTGGGCAATAATTCTTGCCTTAGTGCTGTTAACAATCGGGATTTTACCTTTAGGTCGAAATCAAAAACACTGGTATGCCTTTAGTGGCGCAGTTTTAAGCACAATTTTGGTAGACAGCCTATTTTTGTTAGCTGCGATCGCAGCGTGAAGAAGGCACTTATGTTACATCTCTTACTGAAACTTTTCCCAGCCCAATCTACGGCACATCAAAAATGATGCTGTAGATGATTAATTAGTTAAGAAATATTACATAACAGTCCATCAGCATCAAGTCTTTTTTGGTAGGGTTTTCGGTATTAGACATCGCCAGAATCAACCACCCCGAAAAGGTTTCGTTTAACTGGAAATGCTAGCAGGATCATTGATCCAACGCTATTGCAGTTATGCAGGCACTCTTACCACGATGAAAATTTTTGGCAAAACTACAATCAAACCCAGTAACGGCAAATATTGTGGATATTAATACGCTGTATATTAGTTTTTGATGACTGCTGTGTTGATTAAGCTATCAGGTTTTGTCCAAAGTCCAATTGTCTTTGGCGCTCTGACAAATGACTAATGACTGCTGACGGCTGTTAGCTTAAAACTTTTATTTCTGTTTGATGGAAAGAGGTAGAAAATCGTGAAAAGATTAGCGCGTTTATTAACAGTGTTTAGTTTGTTACTTAGCTGCTGGGGATGGTTGGGAACAACTCAAATAGCCCAAGCTGCTAGTTTCAACAGTTTTGCTTTTCCCCAAGTCCCAGTTCTGGCAATTGAGCGGCAGAATCGGGCAGACGCGAAACTAGGAACGGAATTTGGTAAAAAAATTGATTTGAATAATACCAACGTCCGAGCTTTTCAACAGTATCCAGGGCTTTATCCCAACCTAGCTAAGAAAATTATCACCAATGCTCCCTACAAAAATGTAGAGGATGTATTGGATCTTCCCGGATTGAGCGATACCCAAAAACAAACCCTGCAAGCCAACTTCGATAAATTCACCGTGACAGAAGTAGAGCCTGCCTTCAATGAGGGAGACGATCGCTTTAACAACGGCATCTACAGATAACTGTATTGCAGTTAATGTAGCAAATAGCAGCCCACTCCTGATTCTAAGGAGTGGGATACGATTATGAGTTAGGAGTTATGAGTTAAAAATTCAAAACTCCTAACTCCTCCTTCTAACTCCTCACTTCTCACTCTCCCCTGTGCTTTTACCTTGCCTCAGATAGATATTCCTAGCCAATTTGATGTCTTAGTAGTCGGCGCTGGTGCTGCTGGACTATACACAGCGTTGTGTCTACCAGAGTCCTTGCGAGTCGGCTTGATTACCAAAGAAACTGTTGCTTTGTCCGCCAGTGATTGGGCGCAAGGTGGCATTGCCGCAGCTGTTGACCCGGAAGATTCTCCCAGGTTGCACATTGAAGATACGATCCGGGCTGGTGCAGGTTTATGCGATCGCACCGCCGTAGAATTTCTCGCCCAACTTGCCCCTAACTGCATTCAATCGCTAGTTAACTTGGGCGTTGCTTTTGACCGTCATGGTCAAGCCTTGGCTTTAACTTTAGAAGCTGCCCATTCTCGCAACCGCGTTCTCCACGCCGCCGACACCACAGGGAGGGAAGTTACCACCACCCTCACCAACCAAGTATTACGTCGCCCGAATATTCAAGTCATTCAGCAAGCTTTGGCTTTGAGTTTGTGGATTGAACCCGAAATTGGTCGTTGTCAGGGAATAAGCCTGTTTTATCAAGGTAAAATCACCTGGGTAAGAGCTGGTGCTGTGGTATTGGCAACTGGCGGCGGCGGTCAGGTATTTGCCCAAACCACTAACCCGGCTGTGAGTACGGGTGATGGGGTAGCGATCGCAGCTCGTGCTGGGGCGATCCTCCGCGATTTGGAATTTGTGCAATTTCACCCCACTGCCCTGACTAAACCTGGTGCCGATCGCTTTCTGATTAGCGAAGCTGTTCGCGGCGAGGGGGCGCACCTTGTCGATAACGAAGGGCGGCGTTTTGCCTTTGACTACCACCCGGCGGGTGAACTTGCACCTAGAGATGTGGTCAGTAGAGCAATTTTCAGCCATTTACAACGTACCGCCCTTGATTTGGCGACTGCCCATGTGTGGTTGGATATGCGCCCCATCCCCGCCGACAAGATTCGTCACCGCTTTCCCAACATCATCAAAGTTTGTCAGCATTGGGGCGTTGATGTCTTCCATGAACCAATTCCTGTAGCGCCAGCTGCCCATTACTGGATGGGTGGAATTGTCGCGGATTTGATGAATCGCACAAATATCAAGAGTTTGTACGCGGTGGGTGAAACCGCTAGTACTGGTGTACATGGGGCAAATCGCCTTGCCAGTAATTCCCTGCTGGAATGTATTGTGTTTGGCGCCCAGATGGCTAATATTGAGTTGGAAAGTATTGGGCTGTCATCAGAAACACCAGTGCTGCCATTACGAAAATTTAGTGTTGATGCCAGTGAGTGGCACATCCAGCAAGCACAGCTAGAAGCACTCAGGGAGAAGTTACCGCGTCTAGTGTGGGAAAGTGCTGGTATTTGTCGGGAACAATCAGGGTTGGAAACTGCGATCGCTACTATTGAATCTTGGCAGCAAGATTTCGCTGCCTTGCCTTTAAGTCAATTCTTGCTTGCTTTACGTCCCGCAGAACCAGCTAGTTTTGACCTACCAGATGTTGAACAGCAATTGGGACTTTGGGCAGAAACCCGCAATTTATTAGATGTGGCTGATTTAATTCTCAAAAGTGCTGCTTTTAGAACCGAAAGTCGAGGCGGCCACTACCGTTTAGATTATCCTCAACCAGACCCAAATTGGCAAGTCCACACACTTATACAAACAGATCATTGGTGGAAATCTCCACTATTGTCTTGATTCAAATTTCCTCCACAGGTTCTAGTAAAGGCCGCTCACTACGCTGCTTCATCAAAATCTAAAATTCAAAATTGCGATCAGCGAGTGCCGCTACCATGATGACTGTCGGGACCACCATAATTTGGTGGAATATATATGTCGTCTTTTAAATTTTGAGAATTGACTTTACGAGCGATTAAAGTGTTACTGCTAGTATCGCCAAAAGCATTAGCACTTGCACTACTGAATATACCCGTGCAAGCGGCAATTTGCGGCATTAGGATGTAAGCAATTATGCAGAATATCATAAACTTTGTGATTCGGAAGTTACTTTTCATAGATTTCAGTAAATTTACTAATTTTTAATTTAAAAGTGTATTTTTGATTTACTAACGTATATTTCCTGGCTTTTTCGGAAAATAGATTTCAACTTTATTAAATCTTTGCTGCTAGTCTACAAGTAATAGTGGTATGTACTTCTAGATTAACGTTAATTTGCTGGCATTAAACACTTTTTATACTTAAGTAATATTCTTAAATATGCTATTTTCACATCAGTCTAAAGTTAGATATGTTGATAAATTACTGTGAGCATCGCGCTTACTTCATGATTTATTAATAGTATCTTATAATATTTTAATTGCCGTAAGTATAAACACTATATTCAGTGAATAATGATGCTGAGAAAAATATCAAATAATACTTATTTTGTTGTCTAGTTAAGATTTAATTATAGTAAAAATACATAAATAAAAAACAACGAAATTGCGATATTATAAGGATTTTAAAAAGTATATAACTATGAAATACCGTAATCAGACTAGTAAGTATAAGTAGATTTTTGGAAAGTAAAAATACTTACTAGCTTAAGTTAGTTTTATAATTATCTCTGATGACTAATTATTTTCCTACCTATGTTTTTAGGTTTAGTCCTGATACCATTTCACTTTAATAATGATACAAATACGTTGGTAGGGGCACAGCAATGCTGTGCCCCTACGAGAAATCTATATGTATCAGGGTTTGTCTGAAATGGTATGAGATAAAAAAGCCTTACTAGTTCTCCATCTTGCCTAAAAAGCCACCTCTGATGCATATACGCAATGCTTTTTCAAGACAGCGCCTTGGACGTGTTGCAAGTCCACATTCCTAATTTGAAGGTAAAAATATTGACTAAAGTGAAAACAATCTAGAGGCTTGACTCTTGACTAATTAAGCAAACTCATAGCGATTTTTACCCAGGCGTTTGGCACGGTACATTGCTGCATCGGCTTGTTTCATCAAAGTTTCACTGTCTTGACTGTTGTCTGGGTAGATACTAATGCCAATACTGGCAGAGACTCGGATTGTATCGCCGTCCAAAACAATTGGCTTGTTAATGCTGCTTAAAATTTTTTCGGCGACTTTCGCAGCTATTTGAACATTAGGAATTCCCCGTAAAATCACAGTAAATTCATCGCCACCCAAACGAAAAACTGTATCACTAGCGCGTAAAGAGTTGCTGAGTCGTCCAGCAATAGTCATTAGCAAGCGATCGCCCGTCTCGTGCCCTAGAGTATCATTGACTTGCTTAAAGCCATCTAGATCAATAAACAGCAGCCCCAGCAACAAGTTGTTGTGTTGCGCCCAATGTAACGACTCGTAAAGTTGTTCAGCAAAAAATTTGCGATTGGATAGACCTGTGAGGGGATCGTGATAGGCTAAATAACGCAAGTGATCTTCTTTGAGTTTTAATTCATTGTTAGAGCGGAATAGTTCAGTAGCAGTACGTTTGAGATATTCCTCTGTGAGCTTGCGCTGAGTAATATCTCGGATGACTCCAACTAAAAAGAAATTGCCAGCTGCGTCTTTGTGGAGCGATCGCTTAGTGGCAATTTGATAAGTCTGACCATCGGCATTTGTAAATTCTTCTTCATTTTCCTGGGGTTGCTGAGTCTGCAAAACAATCTCATCCTGTTGTCGAAACACATCGGCTTCATGTTTAGGGAAAAAGTCATAATCTGACTTTTCAATTAATAACTTATTCGGATAACCAATAAATCGACAATACGCCTCATTTAAAACAATCCACTGGTGTTTTTCATTTTTCACAAAAATTGGATCAGGAATCGTGTTGATGACGTGATGCAAAAATTCTTTAGAGCGTTTCCACTCTTGTTGTATGTGGGCAATATGACTGGTCATCCAAATAGCTGAACTGCCAAAGCTAAACAGTGGGGGAATGAGCGGTATCCACCAACCATACAAGAAAGCAAGGTACGCACTCAGGGTTAATACAAAACAAGAAACTAGGATACTGAGCAGGCTTATAGTTGCGTGTCGTATCTGCCATGTAGTAACGGCTCCCAGATAAGACCAGATAAAAATCCACAAGTATTCCACTAAATCAGGCCAGACTTTGAGTAATGGTCGTCCTTGCAGAGCCGCGGAGATTAACTCACTAATAAAATAAGCTTGCAGTTGAATACCAGGTACAGGCTTTGCCGTACCTATTAGACTGCTGGAATAGGGAATGAATAGGAAATCCTGGAGACTGGATGCGGTGGAGCCAATGAGTATAATCCGATCTTTGATTAAGTTTTCTTTGACTTTATCAGCCAGTACATCTCTTATAGATACCTGGCGAAAACGATAAAATTCTCCCGATGAACTTTGATATTTGGGTTTGGGAAAATTGGTCAAAGTTTGGTAGCCTCCAGCATCAGCTCGCACATAGGCACCATCATTAGTCTCAAAACGAGTAAATGTTGCCTTACCTAATTGCAAATACTCAGGGTTGCTTTTTGCTTTGGTGGGAATAATTCCCTTTGACTTTAAATACAATAAAGCCAACTTCATGGAAAAACTTTCGTGTACCTGATCATCAACGTACCAATACAACAAACTGCGACGTACTTTACCATCAAGATCAAATACCACGTTGTTAAAGCCCACTTGATCCTGATTCAGTCCCGGTGGAGGCGAAACACTAACGTTTTTGTTTTTGTCATTTGTTAGGAGTTCAATACCAATCAAGTTGGGCATTGACTTATAAGCATTACGCAGTTCTTGATTACCAGTCTTTACTGGGAAATTTCTGTAGATATCTAAGCCAATAGCACGAGGTTTGTGGACGTTTAATTTTTGCAACAACTGGGCAATCTTCGTATCTGAAATCGGCCATAAACCTACTTCGTTTAAATAGGTTTCATCAATCACTACGAGCATAATACGCTCTTCTGGCGGTTCATCTGGACGTAAGTGAAAAAATTGATCCAAAGCTGCCAATTCCAAAGATTGCAATAATCCGATGCAGCGCAAAAACAGGACGCAGACTGCAACGCTGGCGGCAGTAATCAATTCTCTGTGTCCTCGACTAAGCGATTGTTTCAGTCTAAAGATTAACTTCACAAAACGCTTGCCTAGCTGCTGATTCATTCTCTATTTCCTATAGCTATTAACTATCGGACTAAAATAGCTCAAGCGGGAGCTAAATAGAGTTTCTAATAGTTTTTTCAACTCAGCAAGATTCTTCAAGACATCGTGGTATTTGTGATGTATTACCATATATTCAGGCCAATTATCTGACCAAACGGCAACTGGGACTTTTGTGGCTATCAGCACAAATTAAGTATAAATATTCTTGAAAGTCAGTTCAGCTAATTTAACGCCCAAGGACTTGTCTGGTAAAGCTTACTCTCTTAAACTCGCATATTTTTGATCTCCCCTACTCAACCTTGGGGGCGATCGCAATGGTAAGGATAAAGCCACTTACACTTGAAAAGTCCGTGGGTATGTTTTTCAAAAAAGGTTCCAGCGTGTCGTTCAGGTAATATGTCGATCCCAGCCTTGGTTTTAATTTCGTACAGCCAAGGAAAGGCTACTACTAAAACAGCGATGACAGCGAAGATGTAGAAAATCGTGGTTCTAATCTTGGGCAATCTTCGGGAATTGCTGTTGTGGTTTTGAGACATAGTAGAGGTGAAAAACTAATAATCGATCTTAGCCTAAAGCTAAAAATGTCGCCGGAACTTGGGTATCAATGTTGTCTGTTTTCTGTTGATTGCATTTTGGGCAATCCATCTGTCGCAATCATTTTTCAAATTGGTATTAGTTTCTCCAGTGGTTTTACCAACAATATTGTTTGTGATGATTTTTCGTAGTCAATTACTTGAAATACTTGAAGTTACGAGGGCCAGTGTAACCAGAAACTTTCGCTAGTTCCTCTAAGCTTTGGACTCCGCTATAGCTTTTACCATTGATGATCCAAGTGGGGAAGCCTTCAATTTTTGCGGCTTTACACAGTTCTGGTTGAGCTTTGAGTCCATCGGGAGCGCACTCTACCCTAATATCATTGTTGATTATTTCCTCGGCTTCTTTACCAAAAAGCAGCTTTTGTTCATGGCAGTGAGGACACCAGTAAGCAGTATATTCCTTAGCGCCTACCTTCGCTAGCTGGCGTGCTAGAGCTATTTCTGCCTCACCAGAAGTAGTGGTAACTTCCCAACCGAATGCTGGGTTAGGATCTACCTTGGGAGTAAAGTTAATCTGTACGGGTTGTCCAGGAGTTCCAGCTGTAACATCTGATTTATTCACGCCAGCATAGATACCTAAAGTACCAATCAGCGTCACCATCCCGACAATAATGGCGGTAAAAAAGATTTGTCCAATATCCTCCCAAGTCCGACCGATAATCGTCAGTACCAAAAGACTCAGAGAGAACAAAGCTGAACCGATACAGTAAGGACAAATAGCTTTAATTTGAGATGCCAGCACATAGATTAAGTAGCCGCTAAAGACAGACATAGCGATCGCACCCGCCAGCAGCAGCCACCACGTCCAATTTTCCAATTGTTTGCGGCGATTGTTTTCCCCTGAGTTGAATACCAAGGGAGCCAAAGCAAATATCACCATACTGGTGTATGCCAAAAACCCAAACAAGGCTAATGGCTGGCCAAAAACCGTTGCCCAAGGGCTGGAAAGCACATCATTACAGCCCTTGACACCAGCCTGTGCCACACAAGCTGCATTGCCTCCTGTTAACTTTTCTATGGTGAGATAACCTGTGATCAGCGCACCACATCCAGCGATCGCGGCAATCAATGGACGTGACCATTTATGAATCCAAGGAGTAGAACGGCGGCGAATCATAAATATTTATTAGGGAATGGGCATTGGGCATTGGGCATTGGGCATTGGGCATTGGGCATTGAGTATTGGGCATTGAGTATTAGGCATTGAGTATTGGGCATTGAGTATTAGGCATTGAGTATTAGGTATTAGGTATTGGTTATTTCTTCCCATGCCCCATGCCCCATGCCCCATGCCCCATGCCCCATGCCCCATGCCCCATTTAAGAATGTAACTTCACTTGTTCTGCTGATTTGCGTTCATTTTTGGAGTTCCAATTGCGACGGGCGGCTTCCACAAATTGACTGACGCGAATTGGGTCAATTGGTTGCTCTATCCGTCCGTGACGTTTCAGGGAACTGGAAACTATTACACCATCTGCTGCTTGCATCAATGTATCAATATTTTCCCAATTGGCCCCACTACCAATGAACACTGGTGTGCCATTTGCTGCGCCACAAGCTAGTTCCAAATCTTCTAAGTTAGGAGGACTACCAGTAGCCCAGCCGGATAAAATAACTCCGTCTGCTAAACCCCTTTCAATGGTGTCTTTGACGGCGACTGTGAGATTTGGAGAACTCAAAGGACGGGCGTGTTTCACTAATACATCGGCGAGGATTCTAACATCGCAGCCTAACTCCCGTCGATAACGGAGTAGTTGATGGGCTTCTCCCTCAATTAATCCTTGGTCGGTTGCCATCACTCCTGTGAGAACGTTGACGCGGATAAATTGCGCCTGCACACAGCTAGCGATCGCCATTGCACTTTTGGCATCATTTCGCAAAACATTTAAGCCTATGGGCAAAGTCACCAAATTTTGTATCCGTTGCACCACAATGGTCATGGCACTCACAACCACTGGATCGACTTGGTTTTTGGTAAACGGCGCGTCGAAAAAATTCTCCACAATCAGCCCGTCAACGCCTCCACTTGCTAGGGCTGCGGCTTCTTGTTCGGCACGGTCAATCACCGCTTTTAGGCTACCTCCCCAACGGGGTGAGGTAGGCAGTGGTAGCAGGTGAACCACGCCAATAACCGGTGAGCGAGTTTTAAATATCTGATATAAGTCCACTTCTTTAATCCGCCTCGCGGAGTCCAGAGTCCAGAATTTTTTGACTATTGAACGCCAGTTCAACGCTACTCCCCCTCAGGTCGGGAAAATACGCACACGACTGGCTCCTCTTAACCCTTGACTCTTGACTTTTCATTAATTAGTCAAATGTGTTTTATGATAGTTGGTCTACTGCCTCCTTCCTCAGATGGAAATTGGCATGAAACCTCCCATAAGATATGTTAAGATAAAACTTGGCTACAAGAGGAGTTTGCCACTCACTAGACGCAAGGCAGTTTTCCGTGGTTTAGGCGTCTTGTCCGCGCACAGTCGTAGGACTTGCCAATCGCCAGGGTAGCATTACTGCTTTATAGGCGTAGTCGCTTTCGTCGATTTCCCTGAGGGTAGCGACTTCTCACAACAAGCCCTTTGGGCGGCTTCCCGATGGGTAGGTTAACAACGCACACGCTGCGGTAATGTAAAATACCAATAGGCGAACTGTTAAAAAACATTACAAGTGTCAAATGTACCCAAAGACACTTCAATTTACCCTGGGGAACAGATTGATAAAAATATCATAACATGACCTCTATTTTTATTATTGATAGGGTCATAAATCCACGGACAGTTACTGACAGTGGGAATTTGCCACTGTACTGTTTTCACGAGGATGCTGATAGCAAAAAAGCAAAAGTTAGCGCCAGAATGTTTGACTACAAGAAAAAAATGAAGATATTTTCCAAATATGGGTGACAAGCCAACAATTGCCATTTCTCACTTGGGCTGCGAGAAAAATCGAATTGATACAGAACATATGCTAGGACTGCTGGTAGAAGCAGGCTACGGTGTAGATACAAACGAAGAGTTAGCAGATTACGTTATTGTTAATACATGTAGTTTTATTGAAGCAGCGAGACTTGAATCTGTCAGAACTTTGGTAGAACTGGCAGAGGCAAACAAAAAAATCGTAATCACTGGCTGTATGGCGCAACACTTCCAAGAACAACTTTTGGAGGAGTTACCCGAAGCAGTCGCCGTTGTGGGTACTGGCGATTATCACAAAATTGTAAATGTAATTGAGCGTGTAGAACAAGGCGAACGGGTCAAACAGGTTAGTATTGAACCAACCTACATTGCCGACGAAACTACACCGCGCTATCGCACGACAACCGAGGGCGTAGCTTACCTGCGGGTTGCCGAAGGTTGTGATTATCGTTGTGCATTTTGTATAATTCCTCATCTTCGAGGCAACCAGCGATCGCGTACTATTGAATCTATAGTCGCCGAAGCGGAGCAGTTAGTTAGTCAAGGGGTAAAGGAAATTATTCTAATTTCCCAAATCACCACTAATTACGGTCTAGATATTTACGGCCAGCCAAAATTAGCCGAATTACTTCGCGCTTTGGGGAAAGTAGATATACCGTGGATCAGAATGCATTACGCTTATCCCACGGGACTGACCCCAGATGTGATCGCGGCGATTCAAGAAACACCTAACGTCTTGCCTTACCTGGATTTGCCCTTGCAGCATTCTCATCCAGATGTTCTGCGCGCGATGAATCGTCCTTGGCAAGGACGCGTAAATGATGGGATTATAGATCGCATCAAAACGGCGCTACCAACAGCCGTATTGCGGACAACATTTATTGTTGGTTTCCCAGGAGAAACAAGCGAGCATTTTGAGCATCTACTAGAGTTTGTTCAACGGCATGAATTTGATCATGTTGGTGTCTTCACCTTTTCCTCTGAGGAAGGAACCCCAGCTTACAAGTTGCCAAATCACTTGCCCGAATTGGTGATGGATGAGCGCCGATACCAACTTATGGAAATCCAGCAACCGATTTCTCAAAAGAAAAATCAACAGGAAGTAGGCAAAATCGTTGATGTCCTGATTGAGCAAGAAAACCCTGAAAGTGGTGAATTAATCGGTCGTTCAGGTAGATTTTCCCCAGAGGTTGATGGTCTGGTGTATGTCAAAGGTCAGGCAAAGTTAGGAACCATCGTGCCAATAGCGATTCACCACGCTGATACATACGACCTCTATGGTCAAGTAGTCAATAACTAAATTGTCATTTGTCTTTTGTTAAATGACCCTTACGGGTTTGCCCTTCTCGTGAGAGAGTTCCTCATCGAGGGTTTCCCCAAAGACTCTGCTGGCTGACTAATGACTAATAATTAATGACTAATGACTAATCCAAAAATCCTTACAAAAAATTTAGGAGAATTAATGACTCTTTCATTTCAAGAATTAGGCATTTCCCAAGAACGTGTCGAACAACTAGAAAAAATCGGTTTTACTGAACCGACTAACATTCAAGTGCAAGCAATTCCCCAATTGCTAGCTGGTCGTGATGTGGTAGGCCAATCTCAAACTGGAACAGGCAAAACCGCAGCATTTTCACTGCCAATCATAGAGCGGCTGGATATTAATCAAAAAGCCGTGCAAGCCATAGTTTTAACACCAACTCGTGAATTAGCAATGCAAGTTCACGATGCGATCGCTCAGTTCATCGGCGATGAAGGATTGCGGGTGTTAGCAATCTACGGTGGTCAATCAATTGACCGCCAAATGTTACAACTCAGACGTGGCGTTCACATGGTAGTGGGCACCCCAGGACGGGTGATCGATTTGCTCGATCGCGGCTGTTTAAAGCTCGATCAAGTGAAGTGGTTTGTGTTAGATGAAGCTGATGAAATGTTGAGCATGGGCTTTATTGATGATGTGGTGAAAATCCTCTCTCAAGCGCCCGTAGATCGCCAAACAGCTTTATTCTCGGCAACAATGCCACCATCGATTCGGATGTTGGTGAATAAGTTTTTGCGATCGCCTGCAACTGTCACCGTTGAGCAGCCAAAAGCCTCTCCCAACAAGATTAATCAGGTAGCTTATCTGATCCCCCGCCACTGGACAAAAGCCAAAGCTTTACAGCCGATTCTGGAAATGGAAGATCCAGAAACAGCTTTAATCTTTGTCCGCACCAGACGCACAGCCGCCGAACTCACCAGTCAGTTGCAATCAGCTGGGCATAGTGTCGATGAATATCACGGTGACTTGTCCCAACAAGCGCGGGAACGCTTATTACTCAGATTCCGTAACCGTCAAGTTCGTTGGGTGGTAGCAACTGATATTGCTGCACGAGGGTTAGATGTCGATCAACTCTCCCATGTGATCAACTACGACTTACCCGATAGTGCAGAAACTTACGTCCATCGCATTGGTCGTACTGGTCGTGCTGGTAAAGAAGGAACGGCAATTTCTTTAGTACAACCATTTGAGCGGCGCAAGCAGCAAACATTTGAACGTCATAACCGCCAAAATTGGCAAGTGCTGACGATTCCCACACGCGCCCAGATTGAAGCAAAACACATTCTGAAATTGCAAGAACTGGTGCGAGAAGCTTTGACAGGTGAGCGTTTGGCTTCATTCTTGCCAATTGTCAGCGAACTGATTGAAGAATACGATGCTCAGGCGATCGCCGCAGCTGCACTGCAAATCGCTTACGATCAAACTCGTCCCGCTTGGTTGAACTCAGACGTGGAAATTCCCCAAGAGGAATCTTCTGCTCCTAAACCCAGACTGGGCAAGCGTCGTGAATCTTCCAGCGATCGCCCTCGTTCTGCGTGGAAATCAGATAGCAACAATGGAGATGAAGAAAGACATTCTTCTCCCAAGCCCAAACTGCGGACAAGTGGAAGTGGTCGTGAATCTTCTGCATCCCCTAGTAAAAAGCTAGGTTCACCTACAGCTAGGGAATCAGCTTCTTAGTCAAAAGTTAGGAGTTAATCAATTTTGGATTTTAGACTTCGGCGTGAGCGCTCAGTCGAACGCTTTTTTCTTCAATCCAAAATCTAAATCTAAAATTCGCAAAGTTAAGAGTTGAGAGTTAAGAGTCAAGAGTTAAGATTTTGACTTGGGACTCTTGACTTTTTGGCTTTTTTGGTAACTTTTTCTACCAATTTGTAGGAAGATAAATTAAAGATGCATTCTTCGTGGTCTTATGTTCACTATTCCAGACTTAGAGCAACTACAAGCAGAGCATCCAGAATGGCAGATGGAGCTAGTAGACGGAAATATACTTCTTATGGGCCCATCAGATTATGAGTCAGATGAAATAGGCATAGAGTTTGCGCGGCAATTGGCTAATTGGGTGCGTCTACAGAGACTAGGACGGGTAACTGGTTCTAGCGCTGGTTTTATTTTGCCTACATTAGAAACTGAAAACGGCAAAGAAGCTGATAACGAAAAACGAAATCTCCGCGCTCCCGATGTATCTTTTGTTCGTGCTGATAGACTTAAAACAAGCAAGCGCGACTTTGTGGAACTGGTGCCTGATTTGATGGTAGAGATAAAATCTAAGTCAGACCGGATCAAACCACTGGTAGAAAAAATTCAGCTATTCCTACAACTTGGATGTACAGTTGGTATCTTGATTGATCCTGACAAATTGACGCTTACAGTTTATCGGCTCAACCAAGAACCAATACTTTTGCAAGACAACGACAAACTGACACTACCAGACTTACTACCAGGTTGGGAGCTAGTAGTGTCAGAAATTTGGCCGCCTGTGTTTGAGTAGTTTAAAAATACTATAGCCAAGGACGACTAACTTGTTCTAATTCTCCAATTTCATCATCGCTCAATCTCCAGCCCAAAGCACCAGCATTCTGCCGCACTTGTTCGGCTGTCTTCACCCCAGCAATCGGAATAACGTTACCCTGAGCAATTAACCAGTTGAGAGCAACTTGAGCAGGAGTGCGATCGTATTTTTCCCCGAAGTTGCGTAGCAAAGATATGACTGGGGCAATTTTTTGCAGACCTTCTTTCTTAAATCGCGCGTCTATTTTCCTCGCGCCACTGGGGGTTTCAGCACCATCAATAGTGTACTTGCCAGTGAGTAATCCTTGTGCTAAAGGACTATAAGCTAAAATAGTCACACCCAAATCACGGGCAGTTGTAATAATACCTTGGCTTTCAACTTGGCGACTGAGTAAAGAATAGCGTACTTGGTTCACAGCCAAAGGTACTCCACGCGCCGCCAATATTTGATGCACGTCTCGCATTTGCTCTGCTGAGTAATTACTCACACCAACTGCGGCAATTCTACCGAGCTTCACTTCATCCGCTAGAGCATTCATCAAGGTTTTTTGACTTAAAAAGAAGGCAAAAGGCCAATGCACTTGGTACAGGGCGATTTGTTGTAATTGTAAGCGTTTGAGGCTGGCTGTTAAAGCATCAGAGACGGATTGGGCTGTAAATCGCCACAGTAGTGGGCCAAATTTTGTGGCAATTTGCACAGATTGTTGTGTCTGTTGCAGAAATTGCCCCAAAAATTTCTCGCTTTTTCCCATTCCGTAGACTTCCGCAGTATCGAAGAAGGTAACACCAGCTTCTAAGGCTGCTGTAAAGGCTTCTTGTAACTGTTCTGGGCCGTAGCGATCGCCATAATTCCAAAAGAATTTATCACCCCAAGCCCAAGTGCCTATGCACAAGGGTGTAACTGCTGGGCCATTTTGCCCCAATGTGATGGTTTCCACGGTTGCAAAATTTAATTTATATTTCTTTACTTTTATAGTGTATCGAAATGGTTGATGCAATATCTTCGCAGTGCTGTATCTACGCCCGTCGTAGCGATCGCGGCTTGCATAAAGATTTACAAATTACACTTGACAATATATCTATTCTCAGAATTCCGGGAGGCTAATATAGCGTTTCCTGGTACAGCTTAACCTCACCCCGATAAAGCTGTGCTTCATCTCCCCTCTCCGAACTCACGGAGAGGGGTTGGGGGTGAGGTTTTGATCTGATGTACTTCATGCACCTGGGAACCGCTATAACCTCCTTTTTATGAAACTTGAGTGTATTTACTTATATTTAGGAATTAGATGATTTCTCCTGCTTGGCTTTTTTGATTAATTCCATGTAGACATTAATCTCACTAATTTCTAAATCATGCTCAACTCTGGTTACTCTCCATTTCTCCTTTTTGAGGTAAACTTCCTCTCCTATTCTGGGAGTAAATTGGAGATCATAGAACTTTTTTAGAAAATCTTTTTGGTTTTCTTCCCATAATATTACTTTGACTACTTCTTTACTCATTGGTAATCCCTTTTTTGTTCCTAAATGAAAGTCAGTAGTTTGATGACATACATAAGGCAAGTTTATCTTACTAACTTAATCGAATAGCGTAGTTAAAACCACATTCTTTACATTAATATTTTTATGTGGCTTGATTGCGTCCGATAAAGTTATAGCGCAATACCATAACTCTCAATTGAACTGATCGTGATTGAACATCGCTTGCAGCAATTTATCTATGGGCAATGCGGTAAGAATACTTGTGGAAAATTGCCCGACGACGTAAACCCAAGTAGCTACGGAGTAAGAGTTGTGGCGATGTTAAGTTATGTATTAAACCCTTACAAAGAATTTTTTTACCTTGGAACTGGTACTTGATTAATTACCGACGCAATTACCGCATCAATTTGTAAACCATCCAGCATCGCTTCTGGTTTCAAAATCAGGCGATGACGTAGCAGTGGCGATGCAACTGCTTTAACATCATCTGGTGTGACAAAATCTCTTGCAGCTAACCACGCTAGGGCTTGAGATGTCTGCAACCAAGCACCGGCGGCGCGAGGCGATGCGCCCAAAGTTAAATCAGGATATTGACGCGATGTTCTCACCAACGCTAACAAATAATCAACGATCGCTTCTGATACTTTAACTTCTTTGACTGCTTGTCGGGCTTGTAAAATGTCGGCTACTGTTGCGATTGGTTTCAACCGGTTAATATCCAAACGCCGTGCTGCAAAACCCGCCTGACGATTAAGTAACATTTGCTTTTCGGCAGCTTGATCGGGATAATCTACCACCAGCTTAAATAAAAATCTGTCCAACTGCGCCTCTGGTAAGGGATAAGTCCCCTCAAATTCCAGGGGATTTTGGGTTGCAATCACCCAAAATAAATCTGGTAAGGGTAAACTTTCACCATCCAGCGTTACCTGCATCTCTTCCATCGCTTCCAATAGCGCCGCTTGTGTCTTGGGAGGAGTACGGTTAATTTCGTCTGCTAGCAGCACTTCGGTAAATATTGGCCCTTTTTTCAAAGTGAAATTGCGGCTATTCAAGTCAAAAATATTTGTACCAGTAATATCTGAAGGTAAGACATCTGGTGTTAGTTGAATCCGGCGAAACTCCCCTTGGATTAACTGCGCCAACACTTTTACTAAAAGGGTTTTACCAGTTCCCGGTACTCCTTCCAAAATTACGTGTCCACCCGCTAGCAATGCCACTAAGACTTGTTGTATTAGGCTAGATTGTCCGACAACTACTTGATTAAGACCTTGACCAAGGCGAATTAAGATAGGATGGGTTTCGCTCATATTTTTTATTGATAAGGGATTTCCAAATAAACGAACCACAGAGACGCAGAGAACACAGAGAGAGGAGAAATAGAGAGGATTCTTTGCGTCAGCTTTGGGATATTTTTTTATTTAGAAGTCCCTAAATAACCAACGCACAAATATTATGCATAATTCCAAAAAATTAATTACGAATTACGAATTACGAATTACGAATTACGAATTAATCTAATGGTTCGCCATTTAACCAACCAGCTTAACAGGTCTTGTTCACTGATGGGTTGTTTGCCAGATTGTAGCTTTAAAACTGTATCTAGTTCTGCTGCACTTGCGCCTGTTTTTTCTATCCAGAAATTGATTAAGGCTTGATGTTCTAAAAGTACTTGCCCTAATCCCAAGGCTTTTTGGAGTTGTAGTTGTTCTTGTTTACCCACCATCTGTACAACAAAGTCGGCGGTTTCAGCTTTCTGCAAAACTCCCGCTAAAGCTTGGATGTATGCCTCGCTGTTATCTACAACTGGTGTATCTAAAGGTACTGGCTTACCAAAACGGCGATTCTGCGCCCAAATTAGCACCAATAGCAAAATACCTACTTGCACTAATATTGGAAATAAGGGAGTTTTAGCAAAAAAACTAGATAAATCTCCTTCGCTTTCTTTCTTCCTGACATCGGCATCTTTATAGCCGTGGATGTATTCATCGACAAATATTGTGTTACCTTTTTCAGTAACCAAATTGGCTAGATACTTGAAATTACTTAAATTATCTTGGTAGGCGTTGGCGGCTAAATAAGGAGTGGTAGAAAAAATCACCTTTCCCTTTTTGTAATTTTCTTTCCAGACAATAGCACCAAAGCGATCGCCTAAATTAACTTGCTTAGAGTTAGCTTTCTTATATCGTCTACGTGTATCAATTTTGATATCACCTTGGGGGGATTTTTGCACAGTGCTAAACTGCGCTTCTGTAACTTGCGCCCCTGCACCCAAAATTACCAAAGTATTCCCTTTTTCTATCCATTCACGCTCTTGACTATCGAGTATAGTCTCCCTTGGATAGCCGCCTACCTGTAGGATGGTAATTGGGCTGTTCTCTGGCTGAATCTCACTAAAAGGCTTTTGCCAGCGCTTGATAGGAATTCCCTGCTGTTGCATAAAAGCATACCAAGCACCATAGCCATCGGGGGCGCGGTTATAAGTAGAGCCAGTGTTAATTTTAGTATTATTGGGAGCCGCAAACAAACTAAGTAAAACGATCGCAGCGAGTGCGATCGCTCCGATCCAAGCAAGGCGATTTGAACGTTTCATTTTTGACTTTCACTATCATCACTTCGTTGCAGTATCACTAGTGTTAATACTTACTTATTTTTCAGGTAAAGTCAAAAATATAATTAGTTTTATCTCATTTTCCAGCACTACGCGCTCTATATATCAATACGGTTCAGTTAAGGCTTAACTTTTTATCAAAGTCTATTTTTTAACGAACCGCAAAGGACGCAAAGGACGCAAAGGAAGAGAAGGAAGAAATGCTTAACTCAACTGTATTGCTCTATATATGACATCTTACGGTGGTATTCCCAAGAAAGCTTTCAGAGCAGTTTTATACCTCTTCTCCAACCGCTTGGAGACTAAACCACCTTGCTGAATCCGTGCAATAACAGCCATCGAACAAGTCCCTTTCGGAATAGGGCTACCACTGGTAATCAAAAGAGCTAGTTGAGTAGCATCTATCTCACGAGCAAACTGATAAGCTATTACCGACTCATGGACTATAAAGCTTGGTGTACCTGAACCCGGTAGGAGTACACAGGAAGTTTCAGAATTAGGTCTGCGGGTAGTGACATTGACAAACAAATAGTTGCTTCCAGAAGTTTGTGCAATTGCGATGTAGAGGTGTTCATTGTTGGGAGGCGTATCCAGCAAAAATGCATCTCCCAAATTAATGGTGATGCTAGCCATTCAAAACCCCATCTAGATATGCTTCTCGAATAGCTACTTGCTGAATATACCCGATTTCCTCGTCACTCTTGCCGACATTTTTGAGAATATCCTCTACCGAAATCGGAATGGCAGAGCCATGAGGGTTTTTCCACTCTGGAAGATCATGAGTCCACTCAGCAACATCAAAAGGGTCAAGATGCCCAAAAGCTTGATAAACCTGCTCAATGATTTCCTCTTCCTCTTCACAAAGGTCTTCATCTCCAGGATCATGCAACAAGGAAACATGATTTTCATTACGAGGAGAAATGAACTTAGACCAGAGAGGTAAGGCATCATCAACGGGTTTCCCCTTGATTAAGTCATAAACGCCGCTCAGTACAGGGCCGTAATCCATCGACACATAATGATCACCAGTAATCGGTTGTTCCATGCGTTTCAATGCAACACGGTCAGCAATGTAAAGCATCTTAAGTAAGCCTAAGTACTTCATAGGCTTACCATGTAGCTTTAAGAGTACTGCTGCGGCTTCAACGGCTTTCTCAGGATGAAACCGAAACTGGATTAGCATAAGCATTCTGAAGCGACTGCTTCACACTAGTACAAATCTATTGTAAACCCTGGCGATCGCTAACACATTGCGAAAGGCAAAGGAAATTATCCGCAGATAATCTCACTCAAATTGTACAAGCGATCGCCCCGATACAATAATGAAACCGACAGAATCAAGCCTCAGAAGCGGCTGACGAATTCCCTCTAGAATGGCTGCATTTAAAGCAGTTTCTATCTTCAATTCTTCAGCTAATGCATTATCCCAACTTTGCTGGTTCAAGCGTAGGCGTAATTGTTCTACTCGATTGTCTAATTTCTTTTGGGCAACCTCAGCACAACTTTGGCATAAGTCAATAAAATCGGGACGATTGGAGAGCAATTCCGAAGAAGTGTTCCGCACTTGATAGCAAAAATTTTGCCATTTACTAGGGTCAACAAAATCGTCAATAATTCCTAAGCGTTCTTTTGCCAGATTGTAATCTCGTCCTTGATTATTGTTTTTATCTTTATATGAACGTTGCAGAATACTTAAGAGGGCTTTATCCTCAACAACGCGTATTTGCTCGTTGCGACCATCAACATAGATAGTTTCTATAATTGGCGGAAATAGAGCATCAACACGTCGCTGCAAGATTTTGAATTGAGAA
Source organism: Nostoc sp. (assembly GCF_036917755.1). Classification (GTDB taxonomy): domain Bacteria; phylum Cyanobacteriota; class Cyanobacteriia; order Cyanobacteriales; family Nostocaceae; genus Nostoc. Next base: position 81,291 of record NZ_JBALFC010000019.1, on the reverse strand, counting down.
TTATCTAGTTTGTAATCGATTAAAACTTGTTTGACATTTTTTAAATTTGTTTCGACTACATAATTGCATTGGAAACCGAACCACTCCTTCCCTTCTTTAGCATCCCAAGATGCATCAGTGCGCCACATCGCAAAGGCTTCACCTCGGTCATCCCAGTTTATATAGTTCAAGAGCGCTTCTACAAATCCTTCCCCAATCCGAAAAAGTTTAATACCAGAATTCTGATTTGCTACCCGGCGATTATATGTACCAAATTGGTCTAAAGAACTATCAGCAAAACGGTTTTTTAACTCATTTATGGGCACCAAAGTACGCGTTGTCGGTTGGTAACGTCGCATCTCTGATGAATCTGGGTTATTTTGTCCCCTGAATCCCAGCGCGTCACAAATCCAGCCTTCAATTGCTCGCTTAATTTCTAGATGGCAAGCATCGTAATTATCTAAATCTTGAAAATACTGGGTTGCAATTTCATCGTTAGCGTCAATTTCATCTAGAGTATTTTGTTCGCTAATTTTCACGATTTCCGCTTCAATTTGTGACTGAATTGGCTCAATCATCTCTAACAATCCAGCCGCACCTGATTCAAACAAAACTGTTTCTAATTCTGCAAGTTTTTCATCCACATAAAACTGTAGACTGGCAATTGATTGTTGGAAAATACCAAACCCATCTTTTAATACTTTATACCAAGCATTGTGAGGGCTATCTTCCATATATAGACCAATCAAGGCACAGGATTGGATGCCAATTTTGCTGCCAATGCGGTCAAGTCTGCCAATTCTCTGTTCTAATTGATTAGGCGACCAAGGAAGGTCAAAATGAATTAACCAATCGGCAAACTGGAGGTTACGTCCTTCTTCTCCAGAGCGATCGCATACTAGAATAAAGCAGTTTGGGTTATTCTTGAACCTATTTATGCCTTCTTCAACCTTGTCTGGTGATTCTCCAAATTGATGACTGGCTATTGTCTCTACACCAAAGATATTAGACAAATACCGGACAATTTCGGCACAACTTTGCCCAAAACTCGTAAATACAATAAATTTGGGTAGAATATCGCCAGTAATTGGCCTGCGAATTCTCTGCTGTATTCTCGTGAGGAATTCGTTTTGATTCTTCCGAATGTTTGCGGGAATTTTGAAATAAGTACCTAGCTGATTCAGCAGCAGACTTTTCAAATTTTCCGTCCGTTCTCCGTCCTCTTGAGGTTGACGAATAACTTTCAGTAAGGATTGCAGAATCTCTTCTTCCCCTGAGAATTTGGGGGTTGTAGTTAAAATGCGAACATCATCTTCTTTAAACTCCTGGATGAGTTTAGAATCAGGTTTACCAGTTAAACGGGCGGCAATTACCTGCTCTAAAATGCCTAACCAAGTACCAGAAGCTAAGAATAACAAGAGAAAAATTCGCTGATATTGCTTTTCATGAGGAGCGACACTACGCCATTGATTGATCAGTTCGTGAATATCAGGCGATCGCTCGTCTAAATCATACTCTTCTTTCGGCGTAAAATTGCGGTCAAATATCACATCTTCCACCGCAGCGCGACGGTTGCGAAGCATTCGCCGATGTAATCGATAAGTATCGCTGACGTGGACGCGAATCGCCTGGACGATTTGCTCTTGCTCAGTCGAATTTGTTTGTAAACAATTTTCTAAATCATCCGCCAGCTTCAGTAAATACTTATCCTCAGCAAAAAGGTTTCGTAGTTGCTGCAAGTTGCTTTTGAGAACCAGAGGCTCTGCACCTTCTTTAAAAGAAAGCAGAAGTTTACCAATTTCCTGACGGCTTTCAACTTTGGTGCGAAAACCTGCTAAATCATCAAGTTTATAGGTTGTTGGGTCGAGCAAGTGCAACATGGCCAGAAAATCTTGCTCATGATTGAGAACAGGAGTGGCGGATAATAAAAGTAAGCGATCGCTCTTATGGGCAATATTTTTGCAAGTCTCAAAACGCTGGCGAACTGCTGCATCTTTAGAGGTTGCCATTGCTGCGATGTGATGGGCTTCATCTAAAATTAAGCAGCCTATTTTCGCTTTCAGGTTGATTTTATGGATATCTTCAACCGCCAGCACCGCTACCCGTTTGGGAAAATGGGAAATGTAAAACTTGTTTTCTAACTCAGTCCGCCATTGTTTGAGCAAATATTGCGGAACTATGACCACCGCACCTTTTTTTGGTTCATCGAGGAGGAATTGACGCAGAATCGCACCCGCTTCGATGGTTTTTCCCAGTCCCACCTCGTCTGCTAGCAAGTAGCGTTGAATTGGGTCTTCCAGTACCCGCCGCACTACTTCAACTTGGTGAGGATAAAGATTAATATTTGCCGAAATCAGTCCCGTCATCCCGCGACTGACAGCGCGTTGCTGAATCAAGGATTTCACGAAAGCCAATCTTTTGTCGTGGAAGTAGGGCGTTTCGTGACCCTTCATCGCCAGAGTTTGGATGGGGTCAGTGTTGGGTAAATTGCAACGAACGTAAATTTCTTCTTCAGTAACAATTGCAGTTTTCTTATCTGGTAAATCAATTTGATACATTTCTGTATCTTCATCCCAGATGAAAATTCTGCCAACTAGCCATTTATCCTGAGTTTGGGACTTGATATAGCATCGAGCTTGTGGTTCAAGCCTGACTTGAGAGAGCGAATTTAAAGGTAAAGTTTTTTGGAGACGTTGCCCGATTGAGCAGAAATACTCAACGTTTGCATCGGTATCAGATATTTCTGTAACTTTTCCGATACCCAAATAGTTATTCTGGGACTGTACCAATAAACCAAGCTTAATCATAGATCCAGTCACCTGAACACACTAAAAGAACCTTCCAGACTAGTTTGTTAATCCATATCTGGCAATTTTGTAGATCAACATTATAGATAATAAACTGGTATTACAGTTTTTGTTATAGCGATGTCTACGACGGTCACTGAGCTTACCCTTCGGCAGGTGTTACAGGTAGCTTGCCGAACTGCTCAGGGTAACACTTGCCCTGAGCCTGCGTTGAAACGCCGAAGTGCGGGCTACGCCTAAGCTCCACCACCGCCAATTAGTAAAATCAGCCCAAACGTTGATTTTCGTTGTGATGTACTAAAAGTTTACCTCAGCAACTCATGCCTTCTAGTTGTGGCTTTGTTTCGTTAAGAGCCTCCGACTGGGAATGTCCCTGATTGAGGCTCTGCCTTCCTTACTCGCGGTATAGTCGCAATGAGCAGCATTTCCAGCCAAACGCTGAAAACGAGGTTTTAAACGAGTTTTGGCTTTGCCTGGATAACGCCACGATACAATTAAGAATATGTGCCTTTATTTATTATGAAGAAAATCAGAGACAACACAATTAAGTTAAATCAATTTTTAAAGTTGATGGGTATAGTGCCAACTGGAGGCCAAGCCAAGCTGATGATTCAAGGTGGTGATGTCCAAGTAAACGGTATGCTGGAAACCCGACGAGGGCGGCGACTAGTACCGGGTGATAAAGTGACAATTGAAGGACAGACTTTAGAGGTGAATTTAAACAACAATGAAGACCAAGATGTAGTAGTAGATTTTCCCGAACAAACCGAGTAAAGGATTTTTATCTGAAATTGAAAAGTTCCTCTTTTGCCTTGTGAGTAATGCTGCAAATTTCCAACAAAGTTATTATCCCACAGAGTGATATTGAAATTAGTGCGATTCGTTCGCAAGGAGCGGGAGGCCAAAATGTGAATAAGGTTTCCACTGCGATTCACTTGCGTTTCAATATTGTGGCTTCATCATTACCAGATTATTATAAACAACAGCTTTTAAAGCTGAATGATCGACGCATCACCCAAGAAGGAGTTGTCGTAATCAAAGCGCAGGAACACCGAAGCCAAGAGAACAATCGGGAGTCAGCATTGAGACGACTTCAAGAACTGATTCAAAGCGCAGTTGTAGTGACGAGAAAACGCAAACCCACTAAACCGACTCGTAGTTCTCAAAAAAAGCGCCTTGACTACAAAAGTAAGCGCGGACAAGTTAAGTCTAACAGAGGGCAGGTTACAGATTGTTGATTTAGCAAAAAAGAATAAAGGCGCCAGTCGCCAGAATTCAGAATTGAATCCTGTGCGACTGACGATTGATTCTGACTTCTGAATTCTTCTTCAAAAATTAAACTTATAACCAGAGAACTAAGACTAATTCCTTCTATTGACTCTGGTTAAGTTCATGACTTAGTTAGTAAGCTTCAGTATAGCAACTATTAAAGGTAAAAAAGATGAATAAGACATTAATAACGATTTTGATGTTTGCCCTCTTACTCTTATTCATCATCTCTCCCTTTGCTGCCCTTGCTGGTTTAATGCTGGTAGTGTTAGTTTCGGCGTTTTTCTTTTTAGTAGGAAACTTGTTCCAAGCAATAATTGGTGGTGACACCAACTCGAAAGGGTCTTAACAATTCAAAATTCAAAATTCAAAATTGAATTTTGAATTGTTAACTCTTAGGCAGTGGGTTAGGCTTAATAGCATGTTCGGGCAATTAAGCATAATGCCTGGAACCCCTCCCCGCCTGCTCTTAGGGGTTGGGGGTGGGGTTCTTTTATTATGGGTAATTTGGCGGACATGATATAACACCATAATACACCCTACAAGCGACGAGCTTTGAGCTTAAAAATTAATTTTCATCTTGAAAGAGATGCCACCAACTCGATTGATTATTTCACTGTCACCAACAACTTCCCAGCCAAAGCATTTATATAAACCCACGGCTGGATTTGTCGCTCTGGTACTAAGTGATATTGATGGATAAGATGTTTTGGCAGATGCTAACAAATGTGTGAGTAACTGCGTTCCTATGCCTTTATTTATATGTTGGGGTAGAATTGCGTAGGCGTAGCCCGTCGTAGACATCGCTAGTTCAGGAGTGCGATCATCAACATAGCCATATCCTTTATTTTCACCTGTCAATAGACGCAGCCACGAGGCTCCTACTGGCTGATTACTACTTTCTAGAATAGCGACGAAGCCGCTATCATCTTTACATCCCCAATTGCTAACATATTTTGCCAAATCAGGATTATTCATTGCATCCTGCACTGTCAAATTACCTTCTTCTACCAGATGGGCTGCTTCGTAAAGCATTTGCCAAAGAAAAGGCTCATCTTCTTGTGTGAGTGGACGAATAAAATAATCCATGAGTCAAATTTAAGGTAATTTGCTCAGTGGTGTCGCTAAACCGTCAATGCTGACGAGATTTTTCTGCTGTTGATATTCTCGAACTCCCTCTTCGCCTTTTTTACTAGCCCAGTTTACTAGAGTCTGGCGCTGACCTCGATATTCATAGAGTGGTACGCCAAAACCGCAGGAAGTCTGTATTTTTTCAATGTCAGCGATGATAATTTGACGAGTTCCAGGTATCGGCAAAAACAGAGAGTACAGGGAGTTCCAGTCTGGAGAACTCGGTAAAATCGTGGTTCCTTGACCGTAAAGACGCAGGATACACGCGGGTTCCTCAAAGGCGCAAAACATGAAGGTTATCCGCCGATTTTCTTGCAAATGGGCTGATGTTTCGTTACCACTGCCTGTAAGGTCTACGTAACCTACTCGGTGGGGAGAAAGGATGCGAAAGCAGCCTAAACCTTTAGGAGACACGTTAACATGACCCGTAGAACTCAAGGGTGCAGAGCCAACAAAGAAAAGGTGTTGGGCTGCAATGAAGTCTTGCAGTTCCTCAGTAATACAGTCAAAAAATTTAGACATAGACTGTCTGATTTATGTGGGGAGTGGGGAGTGGGCAGTTAGGAGTTAGGAACTGTTACTATCTTATATACCGACTAGCCATCTGGATGGCATCAGCGATATCGACATCACCATCGCCATCAGCATCCAAAAAGGAATTCAGTACTGGATTTGTGCCAGCTTGGGGATTCTGAGCATTTGCACCTGATTGTAAAAAATTCAGCACCAAAGGTACTGCTAAAGGCAGCAATTGTTGAACTATACCAGCATCCAATCCAGTGCGCTGGGCAGCAACTTCAGCTACCTGCTGTTGTGTGTCAGGAGAAAACAGCGAATCGACGGCTTCGGGGTTAGGTGAAGTACCAGCATATTGATTCACTAGAGTTTGTGTAGCTTCATTACCATCTGTAGCTTGCTTGTCTTGTAAAGCAGAACGCACTTGACCACCTACAATTGACAAAACTGATTGGATGGTAGACGGGTCTGTGCCTGTACGATCGCTCAACTGCTGTACAGTGTTAACAATACTTCCTAGTTGACCTAAGCTGCCCTGTTGATTAGGATTAGCGATCGCACCAAGAATTTGATCGAAAAGTCCCATAAGTTTGTTTCTCTCTTTATTCTCAAAAAGCTTACCAAAACCTACTCGATTTAACTCACATTAGCAAGTAAATTTACTCTGATGTTTTTCTATCACAATCTGATATGCGTCACCGAACAGCCCGCCGCAGGTCTTACCCTGAGCCTGCGCCCTTCGCGTAGCGTCTCCAAGAGTTGGGCATCGCTAGCCCCAAACCAGTACCATAACGCACTTTATCTTTTCGCTGTTCGGCTAAAAACTCGATAGTATAGCCATGTACTAGTTTCCTTTAAGGGAAACAGCAGATAGGTAAGAGGATTTATCGTCACAATAATATTTCGGAAGTCTCGCCGTGCCAAAAATAAGATACCACGAGCAACTTGCTGTGCAGACATCACTCCATAGGGATTCAGTTGACTCTTAAATGGGCCAAGAATTAACTTACGAATTACACAATCCCCGTCCAATCGTTTCAGCGTCACAATATCTCCTAGCGCTCGTTTGCTGAGTTCATAAAGTGGACTCAGCGCGGGAGACACCTCAGCCTCAGAAGTATTCACCCAAATTTCCTTAGTTGCTTTTGCTTGTGGCCCGGTTACAGTTGTCAAAAATATATCCATTAACCGCAATGCTGAAAAGGTATTCACCTCATAGGAGGAGTTGATAGCCTCTAGTGTGCGCCTGGTGTAGACATTCACTCCGTGGTTGATAATTAAAATATCTACTTTCTCTAAACTATCCCTCAGATTGGCTTCATTGCCCAACTGCCAGGGAACCACCTTCACGCCAACTTGTTCGACTAATTTTTCTGGATTAGTAGTTAATGCGACAACTTTAGCATTATTTTTTACAAGTTCAGCCGCTAACGCTTGTCCCAACGCTCCTGATGCTCCGGTTAAAGCGATGGTTTTACCCTTGAGAGATAGTCCTGTGCCAAGAATTTTATCCACTAAGGGAAAGACACCACTGTAGTAAGCGTTGACATCATCAAAATGATGCCGCCAATGATAAGACCGATTCACCCACCAAATGGATGGAATTGTCTCTAAAGGGCCGGGTAGGTGGTTATAGTCTGTATCAATTTTTCCCTGAAAATATCGTATAGATGCGCCATACAAGAAGGTGCAAGCATAAGCTACTCCCAGCCATAACCCCATTTGTTGGACAATTAAGGCAATGACTACCAATACCACCAGCAGTAGACTCGACTCTAAAATGTCGTGATAGAGCTGGGATTCTTGATAAACTTTCAGGGAAACTATCGATAAATCCCGGCGATAGGCCATGTGATGCTTGTTGTGCCATTTAGCAAGCCAATTGACTTGGTGACATAAAGCATGGTAGCTGTCTCTCAATATCTCAGCGAGTAAGAGTGAAATAAGTCCCCAACTAGCAAACTGTAAGCTGGCATTTAGCCAAACCCAATTAATTTGTAATCTTGGTTCAATTGCAATCAAGTTTTCAGCTAGCATTTATTATCATGTTTGTCTATACTCTTTCTCAATCTTTCCTACTCGCTGCATACGGTTAGCACCTTCTCATTACTTGAGAGCAGTCGAGAGGTTAATCCGTTCCGAATGACCATGCTATATATATACCAATAGAAGTGATGCTATTCGCCAGGTTTATTGGAAGTGCTTATTGGTCAAGTGTACAATTGCCAACTCCTTATCCATTGCCTTTTGGCTCCAGCGCGTTCAGCCTTATTTCGCTGGTTAAGGTTCATGACGATTTAAGCGCATCTTCACTTTCGTTACTCATGAATACTTTGCTCGATGGATACCAGATTAGGCTTCTAGTATTGCCACCTTTTCACCCCGCTTCAAGCTTTGATGGCTAGTCGCAAACCTGGGAGTGATGCTTTCAACTCTGCACCTGGGTGGTAGGATTTTCACCTACAAATTCATTCAGTTATTTGGTTTTTAAAAAATGAAAAAAACCAGCTAACCGTCCTTGAGTATTTTATTTATTTATACTCATTTAGGCTAAAGGAATCGCACATACACAAACCTTTCACAACCAAGAAGTCTTATTGATTAAGACTTCTTGATTGTCTGTGGGGATGAGAGTAACTTTAAATGCTTTTTGGATGGATGACAATTTCTTAAATTTGTTGAATACGCTTCAATTTTAACACAAAGTCACGCTTAATATAGAGCGCCTAACTCATGACCGGAAGTAACGAGTGTGCGGCTTGAAGACATCAAAATTAACACAGCCATCATAACCTATCAAGCTATTTAGGCGCGTCACCGAACAGCCCGCACAACGGCCGCGCTCAGTGACCATCGTAGACATCGCACCTTAAGTGAATCGACACCCAAAAAAACCTAGATCATGTGCCAAATGTTACATCTAACTTTGAAATGCCAAGATCATCTGATGGCGACGATCATTATATAGCAAGGTATTCACTTAAAGTCATCTATCTTTGAATAGAGATAATTAAAAAATCACACGTAAGATTCACACAAATTACAAACTAATGACATACGACTAGTAGATAGTTAGGCAATTGGTTATTTGATGAGGAGTTTCAAATGAATAAGTTCGCTAAAGTCTTACTTTTGGCTATAGTGTTTGCTGCCCCTGTAGCCGTTTCTGCATCTAGTGTTCAAGCCAAAACTACTTCTACCCCGACAACAACTTACGCAACTGCTAAAGTTGCCAAATCCAAGACTGCAAAACGGAAACATCATAAACACAAACACCACAACTCCAGCAAAGCTGTTAAAAGTAAATCCGTAGTTAAACAATCCGCAGTTAAAAAACCCGTTACTCCACCAGCTGCAAGTACGCTACCGGTAACTACACCAACCACCCCAAATAACTAATTGTTGATGAAAGTAGATAACTGTTTATCCCATCTTTTCCAAACCTGCCAGACGTTTCCTTGATATCTATTTAATAATAGACCTCTTGCAAAAGTCGAACACCCGCCCAGAAATAAATTTCTGGGCTAATAGCTCAAGTCGGTTTTAACCGACTAATGACAGTATTTTTAGTCCGTTGAAACGGATTTTTGCTATAAGAGAGGGACTTGAGTCCCTGGCGGTTCAAGTATTTTTGCAAGAGGTTTAATGGTTAAGCTGGTAGCGAAGGTAGACTATAGACGGTTATTCATGAATGTCTTACTGCTCAAATATGATTCCTATAGTTACTGTTAGCTTTCATATTTTGTAGTAGATATATAACAAGTTTATTTTTTACAAGAAAGGCAGAGGGCAGGAGGCAGAAGGCAGAAGGAAAGGAGTATTAATAAAAACTTTAGTTCTGGGTCTAAAGCCCAGTTTAAAAAAAGAATTGTATCGAGACGCGTAGCGCGAGATACAAAGCGTCATTGCTTCAATCCCACGTTTTTAAACGTGGGTTCCCTTCTGCCTTCTGCCTTCGTACTTCTGCCTTCTGAATACTCTCAAACTATATACCATTTAGACCTGCCGTGATCAACAGCAGGTTTTTTTTGAAGTTGGTAAATTTCTTTAAAACAATAGAATTCCCTTTATTTATAGCGGTTGTCAGGTGCATGAAGTACATCAGATCAAAACCTCACCGCCAACCCGTCTCCTTGCTAAGGAAAGGGGAGATAAAGCACAGCTTTGTCGGGATGAGGTTAAGCTGTACGTCACTAAATTAAGAAAGGCTATAGTCCAAGAATTAACTCTGGCTACTTACCAAAAAACTCCGTAGTTTTTTCTCTCAAGACTAATAAATTCTCAGGTTTATTATAGATGCTAATGTCGGCAAAAATCTCCACGAAAAGTTCATATAAATAACAAGATATCGACATATGTCTTTGTCATATTCAATTCATAGATTCACTGAATAAATAGAATCAAGGAAATCACATGAACAAGTTTGCTAAAGGTTTAATTCTAGCTCTAGCAATTGCTACCCCTATAGCCATTGCTGCACCAATCTTTCAAGCTACACCGGCTTCAGCTGCTATTAGGCATCATAGACTTCATCACAGAGCAATACATCACCATTACATTCGCAGACATCATCAATAATCTCTTGCTGTAAAACACAGCATATTTAATCATAAGTTACTCTTACTAGTGATAGTTAATAGTAGCTCTGTAACAAAATTTATACTTTATTTATCTGCAAAATAAGTAAAGCTGTGTAACCTCGCTGTTGTCCTCAGTCATCAGTGGGGTTTTTCAATATTTGCTGCTATTAACTTGCCCTAAAGGGCGCGATCGCGTCAAAATAAGAGTGAAGACGCTGTAACCTAACTTAACAATGGCCTTAACGCAGCTTGAGCAAACTCTTTCCCCCCAACCAACACCGCCAAATGAGCGGGGATATGAAAAACTCCACCCACAAGGGGATGGAGTTTTTGGGCATGGGGAATGGGGCATGGGGCATGGGGAAGAAGTTACCAATGCCCAATGCCCAATGCCCCAAGGGTTGGGGCGACTATCCCTCTCCACCCACAAGGGGATGGAGTTTCCCTCCGCTTTCAATGAATATGATTTGGTAATTGTCGGCGGTGGGATTATTGGGTTAACTTTAGCCTCTGCTTTAAAAGATTCTGGCTTGAGTGTCTTGCTGATTGAGGCGAAAGTAATTTCAACGGCGGTAGCGAAGGGGCAAGCCTATGCAGTTCATCAGCTTTCGTCACTAATTTATCAAGGAATTGGAGTTTGGGACAAAATGTTGCCTCAAATGGCCAAATATTGCCGGGTTCGTCTTTCTGATGCCGATTCTCCCAATGTGGTGGAATTTACCACAGATGATCTAAATACATCAGAGTTGGGTTATGTGGCGGAACACCAAGCGTTGTTGCAACCGTTGCAGGAGTTTGTCCAAAATTGTCCAAATGTGACTTATCTGTGTCCGGCGGAAGTGGTAAATACGCAATATCAGAAGGATGTAGTAGCGATAGATATTAAAGTTGCCGATCAGTTACGGACAGTTCGGAGCAAATTACTGATCGCAGCAGATGGGGCGCGATCGCCAATTCGTCAAGCTGCTGGAATCAAAACTCTCGGCTGGAAATATTGGCAATCTTGCATAGTTGCATTTGTCAAACCAGAAAAACCGCACAATAACACCGCTTACGAAAGATTTTGGTCTAGCGGTCCCTTTGCAATTTTACCTTTACCAGGGAACCGTTGCCGCATTGTCTGGACAGCCCCCCACGAAGAAGCAAAAGCTTTGTGTGCTTTAGATGATCAGCAATTTTTGACAGAATTAACCCGTCGCTATGGCAATCAGATGGGGAAATTGGAATTATTAGGCGATCGCTTTGTATTCCAAGTACAACTCATGCAAAGCGATCGCTATGTTCTTCCCCGACTAGCATTAATTGGTGATGCGGCGCACAATTGCCACCCTGTCGGCGGACAAGGTTTAAATCTGGGTATTCGGGATGCAGCAGCTTTAGCGCAAGTAATTCAAGCAGCGCACAAGGCGGGTAAAGATATTGGCGACATTCAGATTCTTAAAGGTTATGAACGCTGGCGCCAACTGGAAAACCTGACGATTTTAGGTTTCACCGATTTGTTAGATCGGATGTTTTCTAATAATTTCTTACCTGTAGTAGTGGTGCGTCGCCTGGGTTTATGGTTTTTGCAGCGAGTACCTGTATTAAAGGTGTTTATGCTGAAGTTAATGATTGGCTTGAAGGGGCGGACTCCAGATTTGGCAAAACGATAAAACAGGAGTCAGAATACAGAATTCAGAATTCAGAATACTCTACCCAAAAAGGGATAGAGTTTTAAGGCGAGAATATTTTAATTTTTTTCGCCCACGAGGGGCGAGATTTTAACCAATATTCATCATCCACTCGTAGAGAATTCAATTCTGAATTCTGACTCCTGAGTTCTGAATTCTTCTAATAAAATCAGCCCAAACAAAGATGTTAGAAACAACAAATATCGAAATTAATACTACAAAAATCAAAGTACCTAACAATGACTTAGAAATCGATGCTTATTTAGCTCAACCAGCACAAAACGGAACCTTTGGTGCGGTTATAGTTTTCCCAGAAATTTTTGGAATCAACAGGAACATTAGAGATATCACCGAATTAATCGCTAAACAAGGTTATATAGCAATAGCCCCGGCGATGTATCAACGTATTGCTCCTGATTTTGAGGCTGACTTTAGCGCAGAAGATGTTGGCTATAGCCCAGAAGCATATCGGCTGGGTTTGCAATATTATCAACAAGTAAAGTACCAAGAAATTTTAAGCGATATTCAAGCTGCGATCGCTTACCTAAAAACTTTACCCAATGTCAAAGATAATGCAATTGGTGTCATTGGTTTCTGTTTTGGCGGTCATGTTGCTTATATGGCTGCAACTTTACCCGATATCAAAGCAACAGCTTCGTTTTACGGTGGTGGAATTACCACTTCTAGTTATGGTGAAGAAACTCCAACCATCAATCGCACCTCGGAAATTAAAGGTACTATTTATGCATTTTTTGGTACAAGAGATGCATTCGTTTCGCAAGAGGAAAACGAGCAAATTGAGGCAGAATTAAAGAAACATCAAATAAATCATCGTGTATTTCGATACGACGCAGGACACGGATTCTTCGCTGGATTCTTCAAAGACCAGTACCCATTTATCACCCAGAATCCAATTTACAATCCTGAAGCTGCTCCTGATGCTTGGCAAAATGTTCTAGAACTATTTCAAAATAACTTGTAAAACTCGATCATGTAAATGAGGCTACGTCAGCGAGACGCTGCACGTAGCAAGATCCCGAAGGTAGCAAAACTAAGACTTAGCTCTTTTAGTTAGCTAAAACTACCTCTGTCTTATCTTTCGATTCATCTCTAATGTTAAAGTAGTAGTAAAGATTAGCAACAGTTAGGTCTGATGCCTGTTGCAAATTAGATGTAACTAATGTTTTATGACCAGTAATTACAGCTTGTTCACTAATATAAAATTCGTATTCTCGACGTAGTTCAGGCTTGAATATAAATAACAACTGGTCACGAAGCGAATAGAAATGAGACTTTTCGGCTAAATTCTCATATACTAATTGTTCTGGTGGTTCTGCTGAATTGATTGTAGAGTTGTGAGTCTCTGGACTATTAAAATCAGCGCTACTTAAAAGTTTTAATTCTGATGAAGGAAGCGAGCGCATCCAATCAACATGATTTTGCCATGAATATAATACTGCTAAATCATGATTTTTAATGCGGATAATTTCGGGAAAGAGAAAATCAAGCTCATCATGTGATTCACAGCGATTAATCACAGTGAGAGCATCTTCACAGATTTTATCTTGGAGATGAGACAGGCGATCGCTCACTGCTGAAACCTCATTCTGCACTTGATAAGTTGCAACAATCACCTGTTCAATTGCCCAAGCGCATTCGAGTCTACGTAGTTGGCCATCTGCACAGGTTTCTTCGAGTAGATGCGGATTGCTGTAATCTGCTAAAGCCGCAAATAACATTCCCCTGACACCATCAATCTCAGCGTTTCTCCGGTTGAAATCTTGCAACTGTATAGCTGAACGGAAGCGGTTCATCGCCTGGATAAACACTCCATACGCCCTCACTAAAGCTATGCGATGTTGTTCAAATTTGATATCTTGGGCTACTTGTTCGATTATTTGTCTAATTTCTACTCCTTGGTCTTTTAAGGCTTGTTTCAAGTCAATAAAACCGTTTTGGACTTCCAGCCTCATTTGCTCTACTTCTTTTCTGAGTTTAAGTGTTTGGTGCAGGTTCACTGCTGTCAGTGCTACACCTGCTACTGTTCCCACACCAATTAAGGCTGTAGTTGCTTGTAGCACACCCAAGCTAGTCTGTATAGTTTGCAAGCCATTTAATACAGATGTGAAGCCTTGCTGAGTTTGATACATCTGCGCCCCACTCATCAGTAGATTAGAAACTGCTATCAGTGGAGATAAAGGGCTGTTGTTAACTGTAGCACCAATAGCATGGGCAATAAACTGCCCGCTAACTGCATCTCTAGCCATGCTTAAGGGTACTCCATTGCTCAAGACCTGTAGATATTTACCAGCTTGAATACCAGCTTGAATTGCAGGAGCAAATTGGAACAGCATATTTTTAGGTTGCTAAAAGCTAATTTTCTTGAGCCTAACTTGTATAAAAAAGCAAAGATAACCGTATTTATTCGGTATATTAATTAATTTTGTCTAAATCTGGGCATACTAAGCTTGAAAAACTCTATTGCCTCATATACTTCATGGATATTTCACTGGTTCGCTCTAAGACTGTTGAGCTATTGTCGCTGATTACCGGACTAAAGCTGATTCCAAAAAGTCTCACGCCGCTCGTGATATTTCTGGCAAATTTAGTCACGGTGCTGCTGGCAGTGATAATTGATAAATTTCTGACTTCTGACAGTAGAAAACTAAAAATCAAGTGCTTTGTTACTCAAATGAATAGGATGGTACAAAAAAGTTTAGATGGACTATATCAATTTGAAGATATTTTAAAGGGTAAAATTCAAATTTCTGAAGTAGAAAAGCAGAAAATTTTAGAAAAAATAGGAGAAGCCAGTGGGCGCGATGTCAGAATCCGTCTATTGGCAGATCAACTGATACACCTAGTATTTGAGCAAATTGCTAAATCTTGGCATGAATGGCGTGAAGGATTGGGCGATCGCATAGCTCAAAGGAGCCAATATTGGAATTCTGAACACAATCCGGTTTTTAGCCAAGATCAACTCATTAGAGATTACACAAATAAATTTATCAGAGATTTGTCAACAGAAATAGATGAATGGGGAAATACGAAACTTAAGGACGTAATTTTACAAGAAAATCTTAAGTATTTAGACACTAGTATTGCTTATGAACTAGATGCTATTCAAGGCGAATTTAATAGCCTAGATCAGAACATCCAAACTAATTTTAGCGAACAGCTTAAACTGTCTATTAACGCTATACATGATGACTTTACGGGTTTCGGAGGAATTAGTGGTGGTCTTGGAATTGGTGCTTTAGCTGCTGGATTAATGGTATTTACAGGGCTTGGATTTATTGCCGTAATTGTTGCAAGTGTAGCTGCTGCAATTGCTGGTTCGTTTGGTTTTGGAATGCTAGATTTTGATGGACTAAAAGACAAAATAAAGGGGAAAGTTTTTGAACTAGGATTTCAAAAATTTGATGAATCAATGGATAAATTATCGGATAAGTTAGATGAAATTGTTGGATCAGTCTTTGAAAACCGAGTTGAATCAGCTAGTCGAGTCATCGCAGAAGCGATCGCACTTTACGAAAATCTCCTAGAACAGCAGGAAAAAGCTCACAACGAAACTCTGGAACAACGTGAGGCTGAAAAGATGTGGATTTATCAAAAGCGCCAAGAACTTGAGCAAGTACAGAATCGGCTGGAAGTCATTCTCAGTAAATGCGCCATTGTTTAATCGGCAAATTTATCAGGATCGTTTCTTTTGCAAGAGAGCGATGCCTAGGTTGGGCTACGCCTACGCAGGAAGTTGTGAGATGATGTTTTCTAGCCAGTCGTTTGTTAATTATCTATCTCCCAATCTTCAATCAGCAAGTTATTAACTCGCTTAAATTCTCTGGTGTTATGGGTAACAAGGGTTAAGTTATTTGTCAGTGCGATGGCAGCAATTTGTAAATCATAAGCTCCAATTGGAGTGCCTAATGCTTCTAGCTGAGAGCGAATCATTCCAAATGTCATTGCTGCGCGATCGTCAAAGGTTAGTGATATAAATTGAGCTAAAAATTCTTGCTGTAAGGTAAGATTACGTTCTGGGTTAGCACTTTTCATCGCGCCATAAAATAGTTCAGCTTTGACGGTTGAGCAAACGGCAATATCTTTAGTAGCAGTGGTTTCTAGTTTCTGCTTTAAGGTAGAATTTTTACCACGCATATAGATAATACAAGTGTTAGTATCTAGCAGAAATTTCACAGGATTGGTTCGCGTTCTGCTTGTTGTCCTTGGGGATGGCGAAAGAATGTTTCATCTTGGATACATCCATAGAATTGAGTCAGAGGATATTCTGGGGTTTCGGTTTGGGTTTCTGGTTGTAGGGACTCAATTAGGGTTTTTAGCAATGTCCAGCCTCGGCTAAAGTCGAGTTCTTCGGTGAGTTCAGCCAGGGGAGATTGACGGAAGAATTCTGAGAGTTTGGTGGATTGGTCTGGGTGCGTGTTGTGTGTGGTCAGGCTTTGGGCAAGGAGTTGGATAATATACAGTTTATCGTTGGGGGAAAGCTGAAGGAGTTGTTGTTCGAGTTCTGGGATAGCCATTATCGGGTTTAAGTGGAGGATAATTTTATTTTACTTTTAGGGTAAAGGGCTAATCTAGTTTGACTAGTTTTTTACCTGTTAATAGTTGTCACATTAACCCCTGTCATGGACTTTGCCTCATAATGAAAAAAGATTAAGCTGCACTCAGAAAACTCTCAATGAGCCAAACTAACCTAAATTTAGTTGCAATATCTATCTTTCTCATGACCCTATCGGTATTGTTGGGGCCATTCTTAAACATATCACCGGTAGTACCAGCGATCGCTACTTTCACCATCTTAGGCATAGCTACATTAGATAGTTTCAGCTTGCAAGGCAAGGGTGGTACTATCTTTGTAGATTGGATTGCTGGTTTTTCAAGTGAACACCGCGATCGCATCGTCCACCACGAAGCAGGCCATTTCTTGGTTGCTTACCTGTTGGGTATTCCCGTTACTGGCTACACACTCAGCGCTTGGGAAGCCTGGAAACAGGGGCAACCTGGGCAAGGCGGCGTTAGCTTTGATGATCGCGAATTAGCATCTCAACTAGAAGTGGGTAAAATCAGTGCCCAAATGCTAGACCGCTACTGCACTGTTTGGATGGCGGGTATTGCTGCTGAAACCCTGGTTTTTAATAATGCTGAGGGTGGATTTGATGATAAAAATAAGCTGATAGGAATCTTGACAATTTTGGGTTTTTCTGAATCAGTTTATCAGCAGAAACTGCGGTTTCATACCCTCCAGGCAAAAACCCTACTGCAAGAAAATTGGTCTAGCTACGAGGCTTTAGTTAATGCCATGAGAGAACGCACTTCTGTAGAAGATTGTCATGCTGCGTTAGGAGTGGAGAGTGGGGAATAGATCAATAACCTTCAACAGTGTAACCAGCAGCAACAATTACCTGTTTGATTGACTCTTCAGAAGCTGCGGATTCTACGGTGACAGTTTTAGCATTAACATCGACATCCACCTTGGCATCAGGTTCCATAACGTGGATAGACTCAGTAATTGTTTCTGCACATTTCTCACAAGCAATATTTGATACTTTTAGTTTTAGTGCCATTTGTTACCCCAATATGGAAATTTTCAATTATTTCTTCAGGATTAATCTTAATCATCAAAATGCGATCGCGCATCCTGCCAGAGTAATGTAATGGTGTAAAAGCATCCTAATCACTGCATATAGCTCACCGACTGGCACAATTCGCTAGCAGTAATATGAAACAAAATGCAAGAATATATAAAGCTATTTATGAAAATATCCTATCTAGTGCCGCTACGCGGAAATCTTAAAGTCAAAAGTTAAAAACCTATGTCTTCAAATCCCCACTACCTAAGCGGTAACGAAATTCGCAACATATTTCTCGACTTCTTTGCCGAACGGGATCACCAAATTCTCCCAAGTGCCTCCCTCGTGCCAGAAGATCCAACCGTGCTGCTGACGATCGCGGGGATGTTACCATTTAAGCCGATATTCTTGGGGCAGCGCACACCAGAATTTAAGCGGGCTACGACTTCGCAAAAGTGTATCCGCACTAACGACATCGAAAATGTCGGACGCACCAAACGGCATCACACGTTTTTTGAGATGCTGGGAAACTTCAGCTTTGGTGATTATTTTAAAGAACAAGCGATCGCTTGGGGTTGGGAAATCTCTACAGAAGTCTTTGGCTTCTCCCCAAAAAATCTCGTCGTCAGCGTTTTTGAAGATGATGATGAAGCCTTTGGAATTTGGCGGGATCAAATCGGTGTGGCGGTAGCGAGAATTAAACGCTTGGGCGAAGATGATAACTTTTGGGTATCTGGCCCAACTGGCCCTTGTGGCCCTTGTTCAGAAATATATTACGACTTCCACCCAGAACGCGGTGACGAAAATATAGATTTAGAAGACGATTCCCGGTTCATCGAGTTTTACAACCTCGTGTTCATGCAATATAACCGGGATGCGTCAGGCAATTTAACGCCTCTGCAAAACAAGAACATCGACACCGGCATGGGTTTGGATAGAATGGCGCAAATTCTCCAAAAAGTACCCAATAACTACGAAACTGACCTGATTTTCCCTATCATCCAAACAGCCGCCCAAATTGCTGGCATTGATTACCACAAAAGTGATGAAAAAACCAAAACTTCCCTAAAAGTTATTGGTGATCACGTTCGTTCTGTCATCCACATGATCGCTGATGAAATTCGCGCTTCAAATGTGGGACGGGGTTATGTGCTGCGGCGATTAATTCGGCGGGTGGTGCGTCATGGGCGATTAATTGGGATTTCTGACGAATTTACCACCCAAGTTGCTGAAACTGCGATCGCACTTTCAGAATCAGCTTACCCCAATGTGCGCCAACGGGAAGCAGCAATTAAAGCTGAGTTGCAACGCGAAGAATCCAATTTCCTCAGAACTCTGGATAGAGGTGAAAAACTCCTAGAAGAAATCATCCAAGAGGTGAAGCAGCAAGGGAAAACTTCTATTAGCGGTGAAAGCGCCTTTACTTTATATGACACCTACGGTTTCCCCCTAGAACTTACACAAGAAATCGCCGAAGAAAATCATCTTACAGTCGATGAAGCGGGATTTAATACCGAAATGCAAAAGCAGGTGGAACGTGCCAAAGCAGCACATGAAACCATCGATTTAACTGTGCAAGGTTCTCTCGACAAACTAGCAGAACACATCCAAGTCACCGAGTTTTTAGGCTATACCCAACCTGCGGCGACGGCGAAAGTCGAAGCGATATTAGTAGAAGGTGTTTCCCAAGAGGAAGCAGAGGCGGGGACAGAGGTGCAAATTGTCCTTGACAAAACGCCATTTTATGCTGAATCTGGGGGACAAATCGGCGATCGCGGTTATATTTCTGGTGATGGTATCGTTGTTCGAGTGGAAGACGTTAAAAAAGAATCTGATTTCTTTGTTCACTTCGGACGCATCGAACGCGGTACACTGCGCGTAGGCGATAATATTACAGCCCAAATTGATCCGGCTTGTCGGCGTCGCGCCCAAGCTAATCATACCGCAACGCACCTATTGCAAGCGGCGTTGAAGAAAATTGTTGATGATAGCATATCTCAAGCTGGTTCTCTGGTTTCCTTTGACAGGTTGCGCTTTGACTTTAACTGTCCGCGCGCGTTGACAGCCGAGGAAGTCCAACAAATTGAAGAACAGGTGAATACTTGGATTGCCGAAGCACATGCTGCGAAAGTGGAAGTATTACCTTTAGCAGAGGCGAAAGCTAGGGGTGCTGTTGCCATGTTCGGCGAAAAATACGGTGAAGAAGTGCGCGTGATTGACTTTCCTAGTGTGTCAATGGAACTATGCGGTGGGACTCATGTTAGTAATACTGCTGAAATTGGCGTATTCAAAATTATTTCCGAAGCTGGTGTGGCTTCTGGGGTGCGGCGTATTGAAGCTGTTTCGGGGCCAGCAATACTGGATTATCTCGAGCTTCGGGATAAAATAGTTAAGGATTTGAGCGATCGCTTTAAAGTTAAACCCGAAGAATTACCAGACAGAATCACAAGTCTGCAAAGCGAACTCAGAACTAGCCAGAAGGAACTAGAAACCTTAAAGGTACAGTTAGCGATCGCCAAATCTGACAGCTTGCTGCAAACAGCCGAAACTGTAGGCGATTATAAAATTATCGTCGCTCAATTAGAAGATGTTGATCCAGAATCTTTGAAAACCGCCGCCGAACGCTTACTGCAAAAAATCGGTAATGGTGCAGTGGTGCTGGGTTCTGTTCCCGAAGCAGGGAAAGTTAGTATAGTTGCAGCTTTTAGTTCTGAAGTGAACAAAAAAGGTTTGCAAGCTGGTAAATTTGTAGGTGCGATCGCTAAAATCTGTGGTGGCGGTGGCGGTGGAAGACCGAACTTAGCCCAAGCCGGCGGACGCGATGCGAGTAAATTACCAGAAGCGTTGGCACAAGCACAAAGTGAGTTAAAGTCCGCGTTGGGTTAACCATTTTCTGGTTCAACGAGCTACGGTGTACACACAAGTCCTAAAAATCTTGATAGGTGAATCAGTTTTAAATTTATCTTCTTTACCTCTTAAGGGACTTCCAAATTAAATAGGACTTACGCACAAGAGATCCCCCAACCCCCTTAAAAAGTTTGCTCTTTAAGGTTCCCCCCAATTTATCGGGGGGTTAGGGGGGATCTAGGTTTCAGGTTTTGAGTGCGTAAGTCCTGTTAAAAAACATTCAAAAATCTGATACAACAATCCTCTCTCTTCTTCATCTCTCTGTGCCCTCTGCGCCTCTGTGGTTCGTTTTCTTGGATAATTTATTTCTTGGAAATCCCTAACTTCTCTGCGAGACGCTGCGCGAACATGCTCTTTGCGGTTCCTTCTCTTATCCATCAAAATTAATGGGACAGACCACTAGTCTTAAGCCCCTTGTCTTTTCTATCGAGTCGCAATCACCATGATAAACCTTCAAAATCAGCCCGTCCCAGTGATAGTAGATACAGATGGTGGTGTTGATGATGCCTTGGCTCTGATTATGGCATTGAATTCACCTCAATTAGACCTGAAAGCAGTCACCGTTGTAGCTGGCAATATTAACGTAGATCAGGCTGCTAATAATGTGTTGCGCGTAGTGAGTATTGTCAAACCCAATACTTCGCCCATCCTTGCTAAAGGCTGTGAAAAACCACTGGTAAAACCGACCTTCAATGCAGCTGGGATTCATGGTGCAGATGGTCTTGGTGAACTCGATCGCTTTAAGGAAACTGATGGTACACCTCGCTATCCCAAACTTACTATTGAGCCATCTACAGAGAATGCTGTTAATCTGCTTCTTAAGGCAGCTCAAGAATACGGCGATAGTCTGACTATTATTGCTTTAGGGCCACTTACCAATGTAGCAACAGCGATTCAGAAAGATGGCGCAACGATGAAAAAAATTGGGCGAATTGTGATCATGGGTGGGGCTGTGACTGTACCCGGAAATATTACAGCAGGGGCGGAATTTAACTTTTTTGTAGATCCCGATGCGGCTCAAATCGTGATGGAATCGGGAATTCCCCTGACCTTAGTTGGTTTAGATGTGACGATGAAAGCTCCCCTAGCCCGCCAAGTTGTTGAAGAGAATTTACAGCGTCATCCTTCAAAAGTTACCCAGTTTATTGCCGATTGCGCTGGAATTTATATGGCTTTCCATCGTGACAATGAAGGCTTTTACGGATGTTATCTACACGATCCCTTAGCTATTGCAGTTGCTATTGATCCGAGTCTAGTCAAAACAGAGTCACTCTATATAAGCGTAGAAACCCAAGGACGATTTACTACTGGAATGTCATTAGCAGATCGACGCGATCGCAGAGATCACAAAGCTAATCCCCCCAATGTTGAAGCTTGTTTAGATGTGGATACTGAACGGTTTATGCAGCTGTTTGCTCAACTTGGTAATCTGCCTCTGGGCATCTGAGATTTAGCTAAACCATCTCAAATTCTAATTGATGACTATTGAGAAAATCATGGGTGAAATGATCCACCACATTTGTATCAGCTAGTTCCAAATTATAAAAATCCACAGCTTCATGGTCAAAATAGGGGCCAGCGTGCCAAGTACCCCCATGTAGCTTGATAAAACAATTCCCCGGAATGCGGAAAGCAGCAATCTCTTCTAATGCTGGTTGATTCAGATCATTATTAGGAGGACAAACTGCAATTAACCAATCCTTCCCTGACAAAGAACCCAGACATTGAGTGCATTGCACATGGCGAGTAATTTTGTGAAACTTTCGCCCTCTCTTCTCCAACCGCATAATATAAAATCGTGGAATCCCGTTTTGCAGGTTTAACTGGGCATCTTCCACATCGTAAGCTTTGCCATCAACACTTGCAAAAATCACCTGTCCATAACCCCGAAAGTTTTCAGAAGTCACCCATTGTGCCTGCAATTGTTGCACTGTTTTTGATGTACTCATATCAAATCTTTGAGAGAGATTACTTAGGTTTATTTTCCCCCAAAATAACTGAATTTTATACAGCCATTATGATGAATTCCTAACTTTAAATACCCTAAATTGTGAAAAAATGATCTCAGCTAGCTAGATAACTACGTACTTGTTCCTTTTGCCGTCGGAGGAGACTGAGAGCTTTTTGCTCTATCTGACGCACTCGTTCTCGACTAATACCCATGCGATCGCCTATCTGTGCTAAAGAAAGTTCATAGCCATCAGTCAGACCAAAACGCAAGGTTAATATTTCTCGCTGCTGGGGAGACAGCTTTGCTAACAAGTCTTGTAAGTCTTGGTGGAGAGATTCTTCAACAGCATAGTCTTCAGGAGAAGGGCCATCATCCTCCAGTATGTCCTGCAATTCTGTATCCTGTTGTTCACCAACTCGCGCCTCTAAGGAGAAGGGTTGACGGGCCAAATACAAACACTCTCGAACTTGGGTAGGTGTCAAAGATAACGCACTGGCAATTTCAGCAGTAGTGGGAACGCGACCCAACTGTTGAGACAATTCTCGTTGCACCCGTTTAATTTTATTCAGTTTCTCAAAGACGTGGATAGGTAAACGAATTGTACGTCCTTGTTGAGCGATCGCGCGGGTGATTCCTTGACGAATCCACCAGTAAGCGTAGGTAGAAAACTTATAACCAAGAGCGGGATCAAATTTATCCACCCCTCGCTCTAAACCCAAAGTACCTTCTTGAATTAGATCCATAAATTCCAGGTTGCGGTGCTGGTATTTCTTCGCCACAGCTACCACTAACCGGAGATTAGCCTGAATCATTTTCTGCTTGGCTTGGTGTCCTTTACTTAGCTGTTGCTCTAACACCTCAACACTTAACTCCACTTGATCTGCCCATTCTTGCAGCGTGGGTTGGTGATTTAATTTTACAGCCAATTCTTCCTTAGCAGCTAGTAAATTCATCATTTGCTGCACTTGTTGGGCAAAAATAACCTCTTGTTCGCGAGTCAACAAATCTACACGCCCGATCTCTTGCAGATAACTACGTACAATATCATCTGTACCTCGAGGTTTTTTATCTGCGGCTAAACTTTTTTTCTTCGTTTTTTGAACTTCGGTAGGTGGAGATGTTAAGTTGCTCATGGTTATTTGCTCTCTGTAACCTCATCAATTTATTGGTATCAAGTCTAGATATTCAGACCCTTAGCCATTTCACACTGCTAATCAATCAATTTGGCAATAATGATGAATTCTGGTCTATGATACATTACAAGTCAATTGTTGGAGATAATAAACCCAAAATCAACCCACCCATTAATAATAACATCTTTACCAGTTACAAATCAATTACCCAAGTATCATCAGCATATCTTTTCAACTAATTACACCTCCTTTGTTATTGATTTTTGCATATTTTCAAACACAATTCTGATATTTAGTTTAATTATTCAATATAGTTCCTGGAAAAAATGAATAATTGACCGAGTAACGATTTCATTACCTAAGAGACAAATTCCTAACAGCAAATACCAACATAATTCCGAATTATTAAATCACAGATTTTTTAAGTGTTAATGGTCTGATTATCCTTCCATATAATTCTGATTAAATGGAATTAATTAAATATAAAATGTCAATTTTTTACCTCTAATTTATTGCGGAATAATCCAATTATATCAAGCTGGGTACGTAGCGGGCGATCGCTAACCATGAAATCAAGCACTTTTCCTGCTCCCCCTGCTCAAGAATAGCTTTCTTTAGGAGTCCGGTCAAATACTTGTAATTAGGGATTTAGGATGACAAAGACGCGGGTATCTGTGACAATTGCACTTGTGTCATAATGCACGCAGATATCTGCATTGAATGCGGTATTATCAATATAATTATTTCTAGAGACATTTCCGAGACTAAAAGTAGTAACAGTGGTAACATTAGCACCAACGATAATACTTGGCAAGACAGCAACACCCCCGTAGCTTGCCGCCGTAGGTCTTACCCTGAGCCTGCGCCGTACCCTTCCCTACGGGACGCCAGGGGCGAACGGGATCTTGCTACGCGTAGCGTCTCCAAGAGTTGGGCATCCCCACTAATATCCTAATTGAAGCCAAAAGATTGACATTTAGAGGTGGGTAGTTGATACGACCAGACTCCCCACTTCTCCAATAAGTCGGAAATGATCTCAGACCCTTAACTAAGCAACATCTAACAGCTTTCTTGCTTACTAGTTTTCACCTTCCAGCTATTTTCAGGTAAATAGACCACGCAGTAGGGGTACAGCAATGCTCATTGGTGTCAACTTAAGCAAAAAGTCAGCATAAGATGTAATCTAAAAACATCGGAATTGATCTTCTTAGTTATACATCATGGGTAGAAAACCTCCAGCGCGAACAGGAAACCCAGATTTGCGGCAGCAAAAGCATATACCAGCGCCACCAATTGGGGAAATCGAGCAAGAAATATTTTCATTACTATCTCCGCGCAACTTTAAACCGTTAAAGTTGTATAAAAACGAAGACAAGAAGAAATTCCGAGATAGAATATTGAGCTAAAGAGTGATGATGGCGATCGTTGTGAGTTTAGTATATCGGCAGATTCCTGGGTTAAGAGAAGTATAAAGAGTATTATCACAAGAAATCTTGTGGAACATCAAAAGCTGTTTGGATTAGTCAAAACCAGGCGTAAGCGCCATCGAGAGATTGACGCTTACACCCAACAAATTTGGGCAAAATCTTCTTAAGTTGACACCAATGAGCAATGCTGTGCCCCTACGACAGATGTGGTTCAAATACATGATTTCTGCCGTAAGTTGACACAATTACACAGTTGTGAATCTATATAGATGATTGACTTGTTGCAAAGATTTTTGGGAAAATAGTACAACGTTGCAATTTTAGCCTAACTATTCAACCATCACTTTATTAGATATTGGTTAAGAAAAGCATTTACCTCATTGGCACATAACCCAACATTAACTGTCTTTCCTAATTTTCTAAGAATGTCCAATCCTTGACCATTATTACGGGGGTCTGGATCAACTATAGATACATATATTTCATGTATACGAGGATCTTCAGCGATCGCTAAAGCACATGCAGGTGTGCGTCCATGAAAAGAACAAGGTTCAAGAGTTACATACATTTTCAAGGAGTCGAAAGCTTTGCCTTGAATTTGGTTGAGTGCGTCAGCTTCAGCATGGTGTTTTCCTGGTACCCGTGTGTATCCTTGAGCTACTATCTCTTGGGCATCTATGATTACACAGCCTACTGGTGGGTTCGGCAAACATTCCGGCAAAGCTTTTCTGCTTTGAGCTAAAGCAGCCAGCATAAATATTTCATCCATATTTTAACGTAAATTATCTAGATAAATTACACTACCTAGAATTAATTATCTTTTGTTAAAAAAGTTCCTATATCAAAACTTAGTAACTGTCACACTAATACCAGAATCCAGTTTAGGAACCTTGAGATACTCAATTGGCTCAGAACTTTGGGTATTTGTTGGCTTTTGACATTGCTTAAAAAAAGCGTCTGGGTTCTTGATGAACTCAAGCGGGTTAATATTTTGGCAACCTCGCTCCCGCACTAGCGAAATTGATTCAGCAGTGTGTTTTGAATTATTAGTCTGTCCGATAAAGTTACTCCATGTCGTGTTAATTGTGGCTGGTTCCGTCAATAAAACTCCAGCCTGCTGATTGCGATCGGCTGTTGTCATGGGAACATTCTCTGGGTTGGCATAGGCACTCTGGGGGAGAGCGAGTGCGCTAATCACAACGACTAAGGTGATAGAAGAGGATTTCATAATTCAATCTCTTAACATCTAATGTCAGTTTAATAATTACAACTAGCTAGATACAAAAACCAAAAAATAGCAGCCTAGTTTGAGTACCTCAGATTAACACAGCTAGTAATAAGTATAGGTAAACTTCATTAAAAATATAGTGAAGTCTAGCCAGATGTAAGCTTTTGTCTGGGAGGAGGCAGGAGGGAAGAGGGTTGTAGCCTAGTTTATCTTTCTTGGGGCAGTTTCGTTTTATTGTGCCAACTTACTTACTAGCGGGAGCATCTCAGTTTTGCAGACCATAGAGAAACAAGATTCCTGCTCCCTCTCCTTAGTAAGGAGAGGGCTGGGGTGAAGTTTAGGCTTTCTACGAAAGTGAGATGCCCCCTTAGTAGCTGTTTATCTCTCATGCGTGTTCCCATCCGGTTAGACAGATCAGACAATATATATATACCGATCGCAAGTCTTTACAAATTTCATATTAAAATCACACAATCTTAGTATTGCCAGTCCCGGATCGTTCTCAAAATTGACTATTATTTCAGAGCAATAATTAATTGTTGCTGAAAGCTTTTTAAACAGCTTACATAAATATCCATCCAGTCTTTCCAAGTATTTCTTTTAACTAGCCAAACCCTACCTCTGAAATGGTTACAGCGCTTGTAGTCTGGCACAATCGCTCTATTACTTACCCTTGAACCATTAATTTTTCTTGTGTTTTCACAATCAGCGAATATACTGTCATGTATGAATTGTTTGTAAAGCTATTCAATTAAGTCTTTTTACATAATATGATGTTCAGTATTAGATTAATAATCAGTAGTTGCATCAGTAATAAGAGCAAAGTAAGTTAACCAAAAAAAATGGAAAGCCTCTAAATAAGGGAGAAATTTGTAAGTAATCCTGTTTTTCCTATCAGGATAATATCAAGCAATATCAGTTGAGATTGCGACTGATAAAACTATTAGTTTGCTTCAGATATTGAACAACCTCAACAAAAAGGCATTAGCTGCTGACAATTAACGCAAATATTACGATCCAAAAGTAGACTACAGCGCTACTGCCGAGAAAATACTGAGAAAAATCTGCTGTAAGTAAATCATCTTTCTTTATAAAACTTGTATATATTATGACGATGGAATCTTTACCCAACTTTAAAGAACTAAATATTCAGAAATACTTTGAAGTTATCAATACCTTTGCCAAAATAAGAGCCTACAACAATTTTGGCAAAAACTGGCAAAATTCCCCATACATAAGCATTTAGCGTACAAGGTGGCTTAGACTGCCAGAACCTTTATACTGCGGGCAATACGTTAAAAAAAACCTTGTGGTCAACCTGAAAGGAATTTTTAGGACTTATTGTTTTTGCCAAACCGAGCGAGAACAGCGAGTTAATAAGTACCTGGACAGAATTAATTACATATTAGTTATTTGCCAATCCTTTGCCAGCCAAGGATTTAAGACCAAATTTTTGTGTAATTAATTTTGTCCGACTACTTAGTGAAAGCGCCATCAACTCAGCCTCCCTCGTAAATTGGCGAAGGTATTGGTTATTCAACAAAAATCGGCTATCCCTCCCACCCCTCTTGTGGGGTGGGAGGGATAGCCGCCCGCCGATTTAGTCATTAGTCAAAAGTCATTGGTCATTGGTACTAATGACCAATGACCAATGACTAATGACTTCGATTTCCCCCCGGCTTCAAGCCGGGGGATGAGTTAACGGCGTTGGCTACCTCTAGTCGGAATTTTTAGCATAGCTGTTACCCTTGGATGCTTGTATGCATTTTCACTAAAGCCTTCATACAAGGCACAGAGTTAGCGCGTCTTAAACCCTCGGCAATTGATTTTTGTGAACGCAAAAGCATCAATAGTGATAATGCAGCCGGATAAATCCAGAGTTTCTAACAGTGCTGGAATTGCTGTGATTTCATTTGATTTACAACTGACCTTCGTTTGTCTTAAAACCAATCGATGTTGACTAGCCTATGCACTCACCATATGCAAGGCTTTTAGCTGAGATTCTCGGTCATACGAGCCTCGATGAGTTTTGCCCTGGTTAGCAACTACTTCTACGCCCAATTAATTTCTCAACTAGTGATTGCACCCACGAACGAAAACATTGCTCAAATTCTTTCTGGTTTATTCTCTCGAATACTCTTCTAAACGTATCTGGGCTGGGTATTCCTTCTGGCAATTCTAAAAATGTCTCCAAACACTCTTGTTTATTTACTCCATATTCCTCAATCTCTTCCCAACCTTGTGCAGCTGCTATTACTGCCAAAATAGCTATAGTGATGATATCAGTGAGCAAATGCCATCTCGTCCTTTCTACTCTGGGGTCTTTTATTTCTGTGAAGTATTCCTGAAATTTACTGGTAATGTCAAAGCTATCTATGCTGGGTACTAAAGATGCGTTGGTTTTGCAATTCCTGTTCTCAAATCCTATTGGCATTACTTTTATCTTGCACCTAGATGGATTAAATCTTACCCTAGCTCGGATAGTGCCACTTTGTTTCCAACCTGATTGCCGATCAGGCAAGTCCGCTTGTCAATAGGGTTTGAGACGCGCTAACCCTGGTTGTTCTATAACTCCACCCTCACTACCAATAGTTGTCTAACCAAAGCTTTGTCCTTTTTAGGACTTACGCAAAGGGAACGGAAAACGAACCACAGAGGACGCAGAGGTCACGGAGGAATGAGAGTTTGAGAGGGTTTTTGCGTAAGTCCTACTTTTAAAAGAGCCACGCCCATATGAATTAGTAATTACAAACTCATAATTGTTAGTTGTGACTCTAGAAAGCGCCAATTCGGTGAAAAATTACGTAAAAAGTTTTGCTAATTAACCATAAGTCATATAAGCGGTGCCAATTTCTTTGGTATTGCAAGTCTAAGTCAACTATTTGTTCAAAATCTGTGACTTGAGACCGACCATTTATTTGCCATTCGCCAGTTAAACCAGGCTTGACATTTAAACGTTGCCAGTGGCGTTTAGTATAATGGATAACTTCATCAGGTGTGGGCGGACGTGTTCCTACCAAACTCATTTCACCTACTAGAACATTCCAAAACTGAGGTAGTTCATCAAGACTAGAACGCCTCAAAAACTGACCCACCTTGGTTACTCGGAAATCATTTTTGTTTTTGAATATCAATCCGTTAGCTTCATTGTTAACTAAAGACTTTAATTGCTCTGCATTGCTCACCATCGAACGGAATTTGCGAATCACAAACGAGCAACCTTGAAGTCCATAGCGTTCTTGAGTGAAGAAAATAGGGCCGGGACTATCAATTTTAATCGCGATCGCTACAGGTACAAATACAATGGCTAGAACTAGTAATCCTAGTAAGCTACCTATAATGTCTAAACAACGCTTAAATTTACACTTTACTGAGATATGTGGAGTAAATTGTAATTCTCTAGTTGTAGCACTTTGAATAATGCTGCGTAATTGTTTGGGGTACATCATTCTTGACAAACTAAAGTGAGTCTATGTTGCTAATAGATTTAATTAGAGAAATAAATCTGCGTAAGAATGTTAACAATTTAAAATTCTTACATTTGCTTAATTTTTGGGTTTAATTACCCTCGTCTGTACGTGGTTTTTGCTTCAGCCTGTAAATTGGCAGAGGTATTAGTAACTGGCTTTAATTACGAATTACGATTTATCAAGTATGAATGATTGAAGATTCTTCCGATTAATAATCAAATCACTGATTTGTCCAGATTTTATTGTCTATACAATATAGTATTTATACTATATTGTATATGTTTAGAAAAACCTTTATCCTTCAGTATGTTGGAAGCGATCGCCTTTGTTTGCTTTAATCTCATGTTTTGGCGTTTCTTCCATCATGAGCTTACCCTCTTTGTTTGATGCACGCAAGAGGTTTATGGGGTCAGGATTCACATTCACTACTGTTCCTAAAATCGAAGCACCACTGCGTTGTAAATCATCAATCATTTGCTGTGCGATCGCTTTCGGCGTAAAGTCAGGGCGCACAACTAACACAACTCCATCCGTCTCACCACTTAAGGTCATCGCATCAGTGTATTCAAGCAAAGGAGAAGTGCAAATAATTACCAAATCATAAAGGGTCATTGCAGTTGCAATCAATTTTTTCATCGCCGTCGCTTCTATAACTTGGGCATGACGATTGGGGAATCCGCCATATGTCAATACATCAAGACCTTCGATCTCAGTGTGTTGTACCACAGACAGCAGCGATGCTTCTTCACATACAGCATCAGTCAAACCAGGCTGAGCCGACAAGTTAAAAAAGTAGTGCTGTAATGGATTAGTCAAATCAGCATCAATCAGCAGTGTTCTTTTAGACAACATTGTTGCTACACTTGCTAAATAGACACAGACACTCGATTTTCCCTCGCCACTGATACTACTACTGATGAGAATAGACTTCAGCTGGTTTTTGTTATTGAGTTGTAACTTTTTGAGCAACCGACGATAAGGTTCAACTGCTTTTGGATTGTTCAAAAAGCGGTTTAACTGACCCGGTTGTATTCGTAATCGCTCGGTAAGATTTCCCAACACTGGTAGCTTAATCTGATCTTCTACTTCCTCTGCGCTGCCAATCTTTGTATTTAGCATTTCACCCAAAAGAATTACACCGATCGCTAACACTAAACCTGCTGTTGTTCCTAACAGCAAAATAACCATTGGCTTCGGGTTTGCAGGCAAAGTCGGAACGGAAGCCAGCCCGACAATATGAACATTACTGACGAGTTGCGCTTCCGCGATCCGTGCTTCTTCTAACTTATTTTGTAGTAACTTAAGAGTTGTGGCTTCCTGTTCGTGCCTACGGACTAAAGCAGAGAGAATTCGTTGTTTAGTAGGTAACTCAGTCACGCGCGATTGCAAAGCAGCTTTTTGGCTTCTGATAACTTTTAGCTTATCTATTAATGCGTTGTACTCAATTTGACCCGTAATGTACGTAGATATCAAGCTACGGCTCAAGTCATCAGATGCAACTTCGTTTGCAGGAATCGATGATTCAACAGGAACAATCCGCCTCAGACTTTGATTATATAGAGCGCGTGTCTCATCTCGCTTTTGAAGCAAGTTAATCACTGATGGATGTTGATCGGAGAAACGACCCCGAGCCTCAATAATTTGCGAGTCTAGTTCAATAAGCCTAGCTCGCAAACCTTTAAGTTCGTCATCTTGACCAGCACGTGATGCTGTATAAGCACTTTGAATATTTTTGCTGCCAATAACTTTTTGAAGTTGTTCACTTTTTCGTTGTGCTTCTTGAAGTTGTGCCATCAATGTGCGTTCTTGATCTTCCAAAGCGGTTAAGCTGTTAGTCAAACTGGTATCTTGAGTTTCCAGAGAAACAATGCTGTTAGCTTGTTTGAACCGACTTTCAGCCGTTTCCGCACGCGCTAGCTTTTCTTGCTGCTCCGGGATTCGCCCCTCAATAAACTTCCGAACTGATGAAGCTTGTTGACGAATGGACTCTCCATTTTCTTGCACCATTGCGTTAGATATCGCGTTTAGCATAGCTGCAACTAACTCTGGATCTGAATCCTTGTATCGCAATTCCAGAATATTGGTAGCCGGCACAATTTTGACTCTGAGTCTAGAACCAATTTTATCAATTGAGGTGATTTTATGAGATAATTTTTTATGAGATAGGATCTCCAATGCTCGTTTTAAAACGCGCTCCGAGGAAACTAATTCCGCTTGAGTTGCAATCGGGTTTGCATTTCCTGAGGTTGTATTTGCCGCTAACGCTTGGCCCAGATCAGAAACGCTAACTCTTCGATCATCAAGAGTCAACCGAGCTGAACCTTCGTAAACTGGTGGGGTCGTTTTTAAGTACAAATATGATACGACGAGCACCGAGGCAAAGGAAGCAAGCGCACCCCAAAAATTGCGTTTTAGTGAGAACGCTAACGCTGGCATACTTTTCATGAAATCTTTCCTGTTATGAGAAATATTTTTTGTGCTATCGAAGCTATTAATAGGCTGGATTGAGGATTCCATTGTTGTCGCTTCCAGCTTTTATTCTCCAATATTCATAGCTTTTGAGAAAAATAGTCAAGGCTATAAATTGTAGAAGAGTGTCTATTTTTGATGCTGTGTTGACT
Organism: Nostoc sp.; assembly: GCF_036917755.1. Lineage (GTDB taxonomy): Bacteria > Cyanobacteriota > Cyanobacteriia > Cyanobacteriales > Nostocaceae > Nostoc. Next base: position 49,017 of record NZ_JBALFC010000019.1, on the reverse strand, counting down.
TAACCGAATGTGGATATCTTCACTAATTTAGATTAGCTGTCTGCTTCCAAATACTTAGTACCGAGTGCTGACTCCCTTAGTGTAGCAGATTTGACCTGATCTGCATATAGTGAGGTTAGTGTCGAAGTAGGAACAGTAAGTGGTTTTGTTGAGATTCTATTGTACAGATCAATAAACTTGTTTGTAATTTGCTCCCAGTTATAGTTCGCGCTTACATAAATTTTTGCTTGTTCAGCGAATTTTTGAATTTCTTGAGTGTTATGGATTGCCCAATCTAGCTTCTCAATACATGAATTAACATCTCCTTTCCGGAAAAGTACGCCTCGATTTTGTCCGAGAAGTTGCCTATGAGGCAAAATATCGCTGGCAAGAATTGGAACACCCTCTGCCATAGCTTCTAGCATTGCCATCGGTAATCCTTCAATATCTGAAGGTAGCACAAACAACCCCGATCCTCTGACAATTTCCGCCAGGCGAGCACCCAAGAGTTGACCAGTAAAAAGAATATTTGGATTGTTGTTAGCTAAACTGAGTAACTTTGCTTTAAAGGTGGGAGAATCATCTCCTCCGACTAAAACCAGTTTCCAACCTGATTTTTGAAGTGATTGAAATGCTTTTATCAACAGATCAGGACACTTTTCAGGAACCAGCCGCCCTAAGAACACCATGTACCGTCCTCGCTCCAAACCCAACGAGGAAGTCCAAGTAAATTTAGTATCAGAAGCAGGATAGCTGGCTGGGGCGTTAGGAATATAGGCAGAGTCTCGACTGTAGTTGTTAATAAAGTATGATTGCAATGCACCAGACACTACAACCATTTCATGGGCACTGGAAACAGCAATTTTTTCACCCAGCAAGATAGACAACCGCGCCAGTTTTCCCCATTTTGCACGTTGCCAGTCTAAACCGTGGCAAGTGACCACAACCTTAGCTGGTGAGATCATGCGCGTTAACCAACTGAATAACGATGGTCCTAAAGCATGAAAGTGAACAATGTCATAATCTCCAGCTGTTAGCATAGCGCCTAATGCTGAGCTAATGATTACATCTGAACCGCCCACTTTGGGACACGGTAGAGAAATCACTCGAACTCCTTTGAAATCATATTGTCTAAATGCAGGCATTCTTGTGTAAAAAGAGCGAGCAAAGAGGTCTACCGAGTGACCCTGAGCAACCATGCGTGGATAAATTTCTGCACAATGATGTTCGATACCGCCTTCTTCTGGGGGCAACCCTTTTGCACCGATAACTGCAATCTTCATGTTCTATTCAGGTAAATGAAACTTTTGGAAAATAATACTAATCCGCACTTCAATTAGACCAATTCAAAAAATAAATTGGACTCAAAAAAGTATTATGGGATAAATTATTGATTCTATATATCTTAGAAATATGCTTTTATTTCTCGATCTAAAAAAGCAAATAAATTTTGCTCATAAAGAATCTTATTGCGAGCTTCTAAGATAGCAGGAAGGCGTTTTTCATATTCACCAGATTCAATAATCTCTTTAATTTTTTCCGAGCAGTTTGGATCGTGAATATCAATTGGAATATAGCACTCTTCGGGTAAATACTTGTTTACATTTGGGCTGCCATAATATAGCGGTAGAGAGAAAGAAAGCAGACAGTCTGCAATTTTTTCAGTCCAGTAAAAAGGAACAATACTGTTTTCGACAACAATCGAGTATTTACAAGGAGAAAGGACTTCCCATTTTGTTGGTGCAATTCCCCGATAATTTGAATATTTATTGAATTGATTGCTTCTTCCCCAAAGGGAAAACTCTAAATTGCTAGAAACTAAGCGCTCAATAAAGTCCAACCGCGCTTTATGCCCTTCTAGAGTTTTGAGACCCGAAGAAATCATACACAGCGTTTCCGTCTTTTGAGGTAAGGAAGCTTTCGCAAGAAAGTCCCAACTACGATCAACATGCATCAAAACGTAGGGTGGGGAAGGCACATATTTATTTGGGTATCGTTCGTATAGATCTGGGCAGTTGGTATAAAAACGGGAAATTTTGTGATGTTCATTCGGTTGATCCAAGCGAAACAGTTTGACATAGTCCGGTGGTTCCATGTGTAAGCCCCACACTTTATCTGGCGTAGGTAAGTCGATCGCAGGTAAAGGGTTTCCGGCATAATCGTGCGTACTCGTATTTAAGATTACGTATAGATCTGCCTCTCCTTCTGCCAAAAACAATGTGTTTCCCCACTGACAAGATCCTTTGGGAGTTTGATCGGTGATTCTTTCCCAAAGTGTTGGAAAGTTAGAAATCAAGCGAACTGTGACTTCAATTCCTCGTTTTTGCTTGTCGCTGGCAGACAATCCTAAAACCTTACGCTTTTGAATAGCATGAGCTAACTTTTCTAGCTTGGCTGTGAGCTGAACTTGCATGGCGATGAAAGACTCTTAGAGAATAGTAAAAAGAAAATCTATTGAATAGAGGCAATGCGGCTTTGCATAAATGCGGGATGAATTTGCGGTTGAAACCATTGAAAATTCGTGACAAACTTGGCGAAATCATCCGATGATTTAGCAACGCCAGGCAATGCTACTCAAGCCTGAGTTAAATCAGCAGTTTTAGGCAGACAATCGTTCGTGTACTTGGCGTGCCTGCCAACGCTGCATCATTCTGGCACAAACGTCTTTGACGATTGCGCTGGCGTGAAAAGGTTTAGCCGCATCAGTACAGGCTTCTACTGGAAAATTTTGCGGGCAGGCAAGCACTTGCTCGATAGCAGCAGCCAGCGCTTCAGATGTTCGCTCTTTGCAAACTACGCCAGATTGAGGCGTGAGCAAGTTGGGCGTTTCACCGCAATGAGTTGTGACGATGGGTGTACCACTGGAGAGCGCTTCTAATACTACGACTGGTAAACCTTCATAGACGCTTGACAGTACAAAGACACTGGCAACACGTTGTAGTTTTGCTAATTCGCTGTGTGGTAGTGCTCCTAGCATCGTGATGCGATCGCTCAAGTTGAGGCGGGCAATTTCGGCGCGAATCGGGTTTTCCAGATCGCCTTCTCCAGCAATCAGTAAGTGAGCGTTGGCATCGGCAAGTATTGCTATTGCTTGGATTAGTAACAAAGGATCTTTCTGGGCGTGCAGTCTACCCGCAAACAGAATGAATCGAGTCTGCTCTTTAAGACCAAGCGATCGCGCAAGCGCTCGTTGAGCTTGTACACGCTCGGTCGCAGACAATGCAAAGAACACATCATCATCAACCGTATTTCGCAGATATTGCACGCGATCGGCATACATCGGATAGCGCTCTTTGTAAAAGGCTGCCGAAGCAGTATTGCAAGAAAAAATTTCGGTAAACTGAGGCACAACTTGACGTTCAATCGCAAAATAAGCAGATGGAAAATACTGCCAAAGGATACTGCCTTTCTGGGCAGAGGGTTGGATCTGTTGTTGAATGTCGGTGTGAATAAACAGGGTTTTGTCTCCTACCCAGTGCCGCGTTGCTAACGTCGGTTCTAGCCGATGAAAGTGCATAAAATCCGACGCGAGGGAACGACGAAATAATGCAGCAGTGTAGCGAACCGAGTCTGGAATCAAACTTTTGCCATTCTCTTTTGGCTGTGTAAATAGAGGTAGAAAATGAATTTTTCGACCCGCCAAATTCATTTCCTGCCAGATTCCTGGTTCAACCCGCTTCTCTACCTGGGTTCCGACTAGGCGCAACTCAAAAGTGTCAGGTGCATACTTGAACAAAGAGCGAATCACAGTCTGAATACCGCCTAAACTCTTGCTCCACGGATCGAATTGGTAAAAAATAGTTAAAACAGGTCTACGCATGAGTTTTCGATGAATTATTTTAATATGCGAAAAAGCTAGCTTTGTTTATGGTTAAACAATGATATTTAGCCATATATCAATTAACTACTATTCTTGATATTTTTAATCCCTGTTTTTTACCTCCTGCTTTCTTTAAAAAATTAATGAACTCAGACTTTATTAAATAGGTTAAAGTTCTCAAGCGAATTAAATCTGTCCAGGAATCATATGGTGTGTTCCCATAAGAATTAATTAGTTTGGGATTGATATAAATTCTTCCTCCATTTGCTCTAATTTGTCTATGAAATTCAATGTGTTCGCAAACTTCATGATTGTCATTTACACCACTATATCTACAACCTAAAATTGAATTCATCTTATAAAGTGCAAATCCACCAAATGCAGATTCTACTTCGATAGGCGGTGTCTTTTTAGATATAAATATTTGTCGGTTTTTAATAAATAATTTTTCAGAAGGAATATGTTCAAAGATATCTTTGCAAGTGTTAATTTCACTCCAGCAATCTCCTGGGCACCATTGTGGATGTCTCAAAGCCCAAATATCATAATACTTTATGAGCTGGTTTGCAGTCATAACATCCCAATTATCATATTCAAAGCAACTGAAAACACTTTCAGGGCTAAGAAGGTTATTAATACCGTCCATATCAAAAACGCCCAGGTAATCAAAAGCTCTTAATTTATGGCAACTCTCGATTATTTCCAAAAACTTATTTCTACAGTAGGCAATTCTATGTGTTCTTAATGGTAAATTAGGCAACAAAGAGCCTAGAGAAACTATCATGACATTTGGAATTTTTCTTTGATAATGTTCTAATATATCTAGAGTTTTATCATTAGAATCACTTTCAATAAAAATAAACTGGGATTCATCGAATAATACAGAAATTTTTTCTAATGTTTTAAATGTTTTATGTAAACCTTTTTCACAGTTACGAACTGTTCCAGCAAAAACAATTTTTTTTTCCATTTTTTTCCGGGTTAACTGCATGAAAAAATTAAGCCTAAGTTGGTAGACAAGAATAAATCAAAGTATGTTGGGAGCATCTTACTTTCGTAAAAAGCCTTGTTAAACCTCACCCCAACCCTCTCCTTGGTAAGGAGAGGGAGTAAGAATCTTGTTTCTCATCTGGTATATTTGCAAAACTGAGATGCTCCCAAGTATGTTTAGCAATGTAAAATAATTGAGCAAAGTCCTGCCTACCTTTTAACAAGAGGAGGAACTACATAGAGTTTCTGATTTTTGAGAACAGATAACACTTGAGCATCAACCGCATTCACCCCTCCGTAGGGAGCGAACTCTGCTGCACTGAAGTTACCTTTGATGTCAAAGTCCCTAACGCCAGTATCATCCATGTACCAACCGTAGGTTTGAATCGCTTCTAAAATGCGCCGGGCGGGGAGTGAAAGATTTAAACTGGCTAAATTGAGATTGGGATCTAGCTGCACCAAGAACCCATATCCAAGCAAGCCCCGATTGTTTTGGTCGATAGATTGGTCATAGTTACTAGCTGGATAGACAATCGCTTTCCAGGCATTGCGAACCGGACCCGATAGGGCGTGAGGAATTGGTTGTTGAGGATTAATCGCTTCTCCAGGACGAATCAGCGTTACGATATCTGATTTATTTGCAGCGTTAATTCCGCCTGCATCTCCTAGACTTGGCAGTTGATCGGGCTGTTGAATATGCATTGCCGACCAGTCACCAAGCAACGGTTGACAGTTTTCGATGGTTCCCCAAGTAGCTATAGTTTTGTTTGTGGCGCGATCAAGCCAAACCACTGTCCGATCCGATTGATTGCGAGGTACTCCATTGGCAGTACTGCCGAGTTTGGTATTAGCGCTGTCAGGAATATGCCATTTGACGTTTAATCCAGTCCAAGGATTGAGCTGGGGACAAGTGCCAATTTTCGCATATTGATTTGCTTGCTCCAAATGAATCGTGCGGATTGGATCGCTAGCACTGCCAATGACAACTCCGATGCCAAATTCATCAGAGCCATCACCAGATAGTCCTAAAGTTGAGATGTGACCACTTTGAACATAACCAGTCGGAAGTAGCACACGGGGAAAATTAGTCGGAATTTTTTGATAAAAAGGAGCATCAATTGAGTAAGGCTGAGGATAACTTCCATCTAAAGGTTGGGGTGTTTGCTTAGACCAGTTCTGAGGCTTAAGTTTACGAAGTTCGTTTTTATCCAACGAAATATCAATCCCGACTGATTGATACATACGAATGATTTCTTTGCGCTTCTCGGCGTAACCCGATTCTAGGGCAATCCCTGGTGTTGCAGTTTGGTCATAGATTTGCTCAACTGTACGTGAGCGGGCTGTGAGATGCGGCTGATACTGACTGAGTTCGTTACTAAAGGCAAGGTTGGAGACATCTGCTGCATTAGCCGTGAGCGAGGGCGAGTTGTGAGTGAAACAACTGCTCATTAGAATGACTAAAGCAAACAACGCAATGTAGGAAATCGTAGATTGTATTCTTTTATTCATAAGTGAGTGCATAATTTGCTCCAAGCTAAGTCATAACAGGTCGCTAATCGTATTCCTTCATGAAGAAAGAGTTATAGATTGCACGTTGTGATAAGACCAGTAAATGCCGCGATTGTTGAGCAGTTGATCGTGAGTCCCTGCCTCAACGATTTCACCGTTATGCATGACGATGATCCAATCTGCATTGCGGATTGTAGACAAGCGGTGGGCAATGACAATGACGGTTCGATTTTGGCGTAAGCGCTCAATGGCTTCTTGCACAAGCCGTTCAGAATGAGAATCTAGTGCGCTGGTTGCTTCATCAAGAATGAGAATTTCTGGGTCTCGCAGAATTGCGCGTGCGATTGAGAGACGTTGACGCTGACCACCCGAAAGCTGCACACCGCGATCGCCTATTAGCGTATCATAACCACGCGGTAATTGCTGAATGAATTCATCCGCATTGGCTAAAGAAGCAGCCTTGAGGATCGCATCATCGCTTACCGTTTCGAGACCATAGGCAATGTTATCGCGAATCGAAGCATTGAAAATGTATGTGTCTTGGCTGACGATTCCGAATTGACGCCGTAACGACGCGACATCATAATTCCGAATATCTTCGCCATCAATATAAATCGTACCTCTTGTCACGTCATAAAAACGTGGTAAAAGTGCTGCCACCGTTGACTTACCGGCTCCAGACGAGCCAACCAACGCGATAGTCTGACCGCAGGGAATGTTTAAATCAATATCTTTGAGAATTGTTGTGCGATCGTTGTAACCAAAGCTGACTTTGCGAAAGTGAACTCCCTCACGTAAATGAGAAAAATTGCGTGAGCCAGACTGAGGTGGCTCAGATTGCGTAGAAAACAGTGCGTCACACACAACACTCACCGAAGGCAGATATTGATGAATTGCGCCACGCGCGGTATTAATCCGTTTTGTAACTGGCACAACTTTGATCAGCGTCAGCATAAATGCCATTAGTTCTGAGGTTGACAGCAACCCGCGTGAAATCAGTAGCACATAGCTGACCATTAAAATCACCATAGCTACTGCCATAGTGGAAAATTCAGTCAACGGCTCGACTAGTCCAACTTTTTTAGCAACTAGTATGCTAGTGTCTGTGACTTCATTGGAGATGCGTTCAAAGCGATCTAACTCGTAGCGTTCTGCTGCATAAGATTTTACAACGCGGATGCCCGCCAAGGTATCGAGAATGCGAATGTTGAGATCGTATCGAGCATCGACTACAGCTTTGCCAAACTTTCTAATTCGACGCAAGAGTTGGTTTAACCCTAAGCCCACACTGCCAATTAGCAGGACAATCAGCAGCGTTAGTTGCCACGAAACCAAGAGCATGGTTCCGAGATAGGCCATTAAAATAAAACCAGCAGTGATCAATGAAATCAGAAATGACAGCATAATGTTAATGCTAATCACTTCTCCTAGGGTGCTTGACAACGTGCCTAACTTTTGGTTATCAAAGAATGCGATCGGCGCGTTGATATATTTCTCGTAAAGGCGCGTTCTAAATAAAGCGATGAGTTTCTCGCGATAAAAGCTAGTTAAAACCTCAGCCATGTAGCTAAAGTAGCTTTTTAGGGCAAGCGATACTAGCATCGTCAACACCAAAAGTCCGATCAGCGTTGCTTTAGGCTGTTGACTTACCCAGAGATCAACACCTGGCAAAATCCCCGCAGGCAGGTGAATGCCATTTCCCTCATTGAGCAGCAGCCGCAAAAAGGGAATGGTCAGACCGATGCCTACGCCGTCTAGCAGCGCCGCTAAGATCATTGCGATCATTCCCAGATAAAGACGTTGGCGAGGAACTTTCATGCCCATACGCACCAGGCGTTCCATACTTTGCCAGTGGGAATTCAATGGGAAATTCCAGTCGAGTTTTTTGCGGTTTTGGCGGCGACCCAATCGAAGGCTTCTAATTTTCACAATAAATTCTTAAACTGTATGAATGGTTAAACTGACAATAGTTGCTTAGTCAGTAAGCAGTCAAAATCATCCCTGACAATGAACGCTAAACAATTTAATCAGCGATCGCTCAAATAGAAGGAGGCAACCAAGTTTCTACAAAATATCCCCAACGCAGGGATAACTCCATCTGCAACGGAATACGGATTTGCAAAGCTGACTCAAACGGGTTGATAAGTTTCCAAGAATCAAGCAACGCTAGCAGGAGTCTCCACAAACTACTGATTTGCTGTCGAATTCTCGATTTACCCAACATATGTTCAATCAATGCAACTGAACGCCCTTGCCAAAAGTTGCGCCGCACTAACCATTCGGGATCAATGCGTTCTTTAGGAATCCAATGCTCGATCGCAGCTTCAGGATGGTAATAAAAACCCCCTCCCTGACTTTGGAGAGTAGCATTGAGTAAATATTCTTCGCCGGAAAGTAGACTATTCCCTCTGCGCCCTAGCTTCTCGTGAAAGCCGCCGATTTTCAAGAGCGCATCACGCTGGTAAGCTACGTTTGCGCCCCAAGGAAACTCATTGGGACGGAACCAGCGAGGCTGATCGCCGCCATCAAGGATCGTAAACAGACTCTCCATCGTGGGATGAACCCAATCCGGTTTAGGTAGCTCCCAAAGCGGGCGGATCAATCCACCCACACAAACAGGCTCAGGCCGCACAGTTTGGAATGTGTGTAGTAACGAAGCCAGCCAACTAGGACAAGGAATGGCATCATCATCAAGAAAAGCAATGTATGAACTCTTCACTTCCTGTAGTGCAGTGTTCCGCGCTTTTGATAACCCTTGAACCGGCTCAAAGACATAGCGTAACTGGGGCAGAGCCGTCTCAAAGGCTTGACACACGCTGTGGGTGCTATCCGTTGAGGCATTATCTATTACCAAAATCTCAAATCGGGATGCTTCTAAGGTCTGATGGCATAAGGCTTCTAGGGCGAGTTGCAGCCGATCGGCGCGGTTATAAGTGCAAATCGCAACCGAAATACAGGGAACTTTTTCGCTAGGCGATACTGCAAGTAGATTGTAGGTTTGAGATTTCATACGAAAAATGGTTGCAAACTAGGATAAGGGAGCTAGCAATTTCCTGTCTTTATAAGAGAACTTCAGAATTGATCAGTGACATTTTGCGGAAATCGAGGTAAGAAACACAATTTTTTGGATAGCGATTGCGTCATCTTAAAAAGCATCACTTATTCTTGCCCCAAAAAGTACGTACAAAATTTAATCCGATATCCAGCTTTTTTGCTAATTTTATGTGTAACTACTATTGACAAAATAATTCTATTTTAAACTGTCACGAATGATTAATCATGAGTCGCCTGTTCCAAATCTTAGATAATCTCGGATAGTACGCCAGTAAGAAAGAGCGATCTCAAGAAAACTAATTGAGGAAGGCATTATATGTTGCGGTACACTTTCAGAGCATCGCAATATATAAAAGCCGCGACCACATGTTTCAACAGGAACTCCTGCAAAGTAAATAGCCAAATTTGCAGGAACTATAGCTAACATTTTTCTAATTGGAGCAATATCGAAGTCATCCATAATAATAATTGCTCCTGGTTTACAGTTATTTAGAGCTGTGAATAGAACTATTTCACGCCCAGGAATATGCGGACCATCAATAAAGATGATATCTGCTTGCTTAATTTTTGTGATGTAATCGTTTGCAAGACTATACGTAAAAAATAATCTTAGGTTTGACAGTTGCAACCGAAGAGGAGCATGTATGACATCCCATATAGAAGCTATTTTAGGACTGATTTTAAGTTTTATTTGGTTTAGCCAATTTCTTTCATTTTCGACGGTGGTAACAGATTTTTGGTGAATCGATGCCCATGTGCAGAACAATATAGTAGACTCACCACTCCCAAATTCCACGATACAGGAAGGTAAAGTCTTTTCTAAGAGTTCATCTAAGAAAGCTAATGCTTCCGGTAATAATGCATAGGGATTGGGAGAAGGCTCTCGGAATAGTCTGTTTTTTGAATGATGGAGAATCTCTGCCACAAATTGCTCAAACTCTTGAGACTTTTTGAATTGGAAAGATAACGAAGAAGGTAAGGAATGCTGATTTGTGTTAAGCAAAGAAAGCATAACTGATATCTCTTAAGTAAAGTACAAGTCTGGACTCTGAGAATTTGACTAAACCACGTCTACCTTCAGAACGTAGTTTGAACTTACAGATTCCCTTTATGGGATTGGTCTAAAATGTAATCGCAGGCACGAACTGTCAAAGCCATAATCGTTAACGTTGGATTCTGACAGCCTTGAGATGGAAAGCAAGAACCATCGGTGATAAATAAATTTGGTACATCCCAGCTTTGATTAAAGCGATTCAGCACAGAGGTCTTTGGGTCATTTCCCATGCGTGCCGTTCCAACTTCATGAAAAGCGGTGCCAGGAGGAGCTAATGTACGGCTTTCTGATTCCACTAAAAACCCAGTCGCCTCTGCCATTTCTTTGAGGGTTTGTAGCTGGTCTTGAGCCATTGCAACTTCGTTGTCTGAAAAGGCACAAGAAATATGAGCAACAGGAATTCCCCAAGCATCTTTGTGATCAGGGTCTAGTGTGACATAGTTTTCAAATCGGGGTAGCATTTCGCCAAAAGCAGTCATAGTGAAGGGGACTCGATCAGAGTCTTCAGGAACTTCGCGCGCAGCCGAACCTTGTATTCCGTAACCGCGAATAAAGTTAGGATGTCGATCGCAAATGTTGCGAAACTGGGGAATGTAAAACCCACCTGTCGGCTGGTTGCGTGCAAAGGATTCTGGGTTGGGAATGATGCCTTTGACTACTATGGAATTGAGATGATCCATCAGATAATGACCCAGCACACCTGAAGAATTGCCTAAGCCGTTTGGATGCTGACGAGTTGTAGAATTGAGCAGCAGACGGGTCGATTCAATCGATGAGGCACATAGAATCACGACTTTGGCATAGATTTCGTAACTCTTGTGAGTATAACGATCAATGACTGCCACTCCCTTGGCTTTACCTGTATCAGAATCGACTATGATATGGCTGGCAATACTGTTTGAGCGCAGCTTCAGTCGCCCGGTTTTTTGAGCGATTGGGACAGTAGATGGTGGCGGTGCAAAGCGCCCAGGAATAACTCGGCGATCGCTCCATCGACTTTCGACAGCAACTTTGAAAAGTTCTTCGCCATCGCTCAATACTCTATGGGGAAGAACGACTGAATCAGGAAGGTGGGGAATTCCTTCGACAGTTCCTCGCACACCCACCCAGCGTTCGACGCGAGCATAGTAAGGAGCGAGGTCTTGATGACTGATTGGCCAATTTTCTCCATATCCATCGTGATTGGCTGCTTTAAAGTCGTAGTCTGAGAGCCGATAAAGTTGTCGCCCATGAGCTTTAACAATCATGCGTCCACCAACTTGTCGGCTGCGGAGCCAGATAAACGGTTGATTGTCTGGGGTAGTGTAGGGATTTTCGATATCATCTACAAAATTTTCATAATTCCATTCCCAAGCAAACGTTTTGGATTGAATTGGTTGGCGTTGGAGCGAGAGCGATCGCTGATCGACTTTGCCTCGATACTTCAATTTACGTAAAATATCTTGCTTGAAAATCAACCATTCTTTTTGGCGGGGTGTTTCACCTGCATCGAGCAAGCAAACCTGCATTCCGCCTTCAGTAAGTTGTTTCGCAGCCCAACCACCACTGGCTCCTGCACCAATGACGATAGCATCATAAACTTTTTGCTTTCCCATAGCTATAACAACCCAATTAAGCGTGAAGTCCTAATAGTTAACTAAGTTTTTCAAACTGTTTTTAGAACGATAATCTCGAATCCGTTGAATCAATCTATTGACCTTGTGATTGCTCTGATGCTCTAGCCCCCAATGAATCAGATTGTTAATGATGAAATAAAGTTTATCTTTGGAAAAACAAAACTGAGGATAGGTCAAAAGCGCGCGCCAGAAAAAGTAACTCGCTTGACGATAGTTATTACTTTTTTGAGCTAGGGAAGCAATGTAAAGATATCCCCGACCATAGGCTCGGCGTTTTTTCCACTGGAATTGTAGTGGCACAGATTCAAACAGATCTTCGATCGCTTTAATTATGTTTGAAACCATTAACTCCAGATTGCGGCTGGTACTGTGAGGATGCTGTCTATAGTGAACTAAGGGTTCGCAAATTATCTTAAATGGATAGTCAGCCGCAATCCGCGTCCACATATGCCAGTCTTCAGGCCCTTTAATGGTTTGATCAAAGTATCCAACAGTTTCAAAGCATTCACGGCGAACCATCGGAGAACTACCACACATTACCAAATTCAATTCCAGCATTTGTAGCCAAACATTACCTTCGTCATAATAAATTTCGGGTTTGGAGAGAATGTTATCTTGCTCATCAACTACAAATACCCAAGTATCAACTAATCCGAGTTCAGGATTATTAATAAAAGCAGATACTTGTTTTTCGAGTTTAGTGGGTTCCCATAAATCATCGGCATCTAGAAAGGCGATGTACTCGCTCTGACTCAATCGAATTCCATTATTGCGTGCTGCTGACTGTCCTTGATTAGCTTGAGATATGAGCTTAACGTTTGGATGTGTGATTTCAGCAGCCCAAGTTGCAATATGGTCTGAACTTCCATCATCAATAATTAGAACTTCAAAATCTTGAAAAGTTTGATTGAAGAGAGTATCTAACGCCTGGGGCAGAAAACTCATCGCATTGTAAGCAGGAATGATAACTGAAACTTTGGGCGTAGGTTCCATTCTAATGAAGGCGATTTTGCGATCGCGATCGGAGTAATGCGAAAAGGTGAGATCAAATCAAAACTGGTATTTTATCGATGATTGAATCCTAAAAATTTAGCGATCGCTAAATTTTTACGTGTTGATAAACGGGTAGAGCCACAGTGGAATCATCTGGATCGACCTGCATTTTTTGAATTTGCTTCGCCGCCAGGTGTTGAGCTTGTTTGGTTGCTTTCAAAAACCTGCGATCGCGTGGACTCATCAGCCAAGACGAGAGAAAATAGCGGACTTTTGTGCGCCAAGAAAGTTGATCTTGCGGTCTGTTTCTTAAAAAATCCATGATCGCTCTAGAATAAACGATTCCTTTGACCAACTTGAGCAAATAGCCCTCACTCAGACGCTCGATCGGCATGATGTGGACGAGTTTTAAGCGTGAAAACCGACCTAATCCTAGCTCCACATCTAGCGCGGCTAAAGCAATATCAAAATCTTCGCAGCGCAGTAATAATTCACCGCGTTGCCCTAAACTCAAGCGACGCGGATCTGACTGTACTAAATCAATGTACTTTTGCGCCACCGGCTTACGAATGCACATACCCGCCCCTACAGGCATAGTTTGGGATAAATCTAGGTTTGACCAAGCGTCTTTGTCAAACTGAATGATTGCCAGTAAGGGCCACATTGGACGAGTCCAGTCTTCTGGTGTTCCACCTTGAAAATCGGCAGTTGATTGTCCGCCCCAAACACCTAAATATGGATGATTCTCGGAAATTTTGAGCGCATGGTGCAAGTAATTTGGGTCTAAAACATTGTCATCATCCACAAATATTGAAATGGCTCCTTGACTTTCTTGTAAACCCCGGAAACGAGCAAATACTGTCCCTAACTGGGGTTCAAGAATGTGTCTAGCATGGGGATGCCAACTGAGGTCGATGGAGTCTGCCAAGGGCAAAAGACTTGCGTTATCAACTAAGAGCAGCTCCCATTGTGTTCGAGGAAGTGTCTGAACTTTGAGCGCTTCCATAACTCGGTCGAGATAGGCAGGCTGGGGATTGTGACTGCAAATCACGATACTAATGACAGGATTCATAAGATACTTATTTCCCTGATTTCTATAACTATCTAATGTTCGGCGTTTTCTATATCTGGTGGTAATCTCAACATGATTAATTAACGAAGTAGGCGTGGAGCTTGTCGTCCTTGATAAGCTAGTTTTGCTGTCCAGGTGCCCACAAAGTGATGCCACAACACAGCCAGGCGGAGCAAATCTTGGGGTAATTCCCATCTGGGCGATCGCTTAATCGGAGCGACAATCACGCGAGCGATCGTTGTCCAAGGATAAACGGCTAAACCAATTAAAAACTTGATGAAGTACTTTAGTGGTTGTGGAACTGGAGCCATTTGGGGATGATTTGCAGTTAGAAAAAACCAGCCATAGGCATCTCGTTCTAAAACGTAAGTAAAATCTTTCAGTTGTGTGCGGTAGGAGTGCTCCACGACTGCCTGACCTTCTTCGCAAATCTTTAGCGTATAGTGTCCTGATTGCACTACCCGCCAACTCATCTCAACATCTGGCCCAGAAAAATTTTCTTGATCAAAGAGTCCGAGTTCATCGAAAACCGCTTTGCGGTACATAACATTAGCCGTCACAACATAGGGCTGAATCCGAGCCGTTCCTCGGCTATGATTTGGGCTTTTGAAAACGCATCCTTCAAAGTAATTGATGTAGTTGGTAATCGTGCGTGGTACTAAACTACCCCCGACAGCACCAACCTGGGGCTGATCAAATGCTTGCCAAAGTTCTAGTAACCAATTAGGACTGACAATGCAATCGGCATCGGTAAGGGCGATAAACTCGCCTTTAGCTTGGCGGATAGCTGTGTTGCGGGCTGCATAGGGACCAGGTACTGGCTCTTGCAGCACTGTAATTGGATAAGTGTGTAGAATACTCAAACTTTGATCGCTTGAATTGTTATCAACGCCCAAAATCTCTAAGCGATCGGCCGGCCAGTTGAGCGCCATCAGCGAATCCAGCAGGTTAGTAAGTTCTTGTTCCTCGTTATAAATCGGGACAACAACAGAAATTAAAGGCAGGTCAGTATTCATAGCGCTTTGGCAGAAATCACAGGATTGCGGGGACGATGTAACCATTTGCGCGTCAGACGTTCAACAATAAATTGCGGAATTGCTCGGTAGCCTTGTTTGAGCGATTCCCAAGCCAGTTGCTTTTTACCTGAGCGGAAGTAAGCCCAAGCCACATCTACTTGGCGACGAGCGATCGCTAGATTGATAGCCGCCTTAGCGCTGGGATTGTCACTTTGAACGCCTTGTTTCATGACCAAGAGTTCATCGAGGGCAATCTGGAGATAATCGACGGTGAGACTACTCGGACGCTTGCGGTAAGTGGTGAGAGCATCAGGAATAAAACTGACTTCCCATCCATCTTGAGCAATTTCTAACCAGAGTTGATAATCTTCACCTGTGCGAAACCGAGCATCAAAACCCCGTCTACCTTTGAGACAATCGGCACGAATTACAACTGTGCTGCTAGTTCCTGTCCAGTTACGGATGAGAAAATCTTGCCATTGCAGGGTAGATTTAGTAGGTGGTGCAAACCAAGGCGTCAAGCGATCGCCTTCGGGACGATCATACAAAACTTCAAACCAGTTGAAACTCAGGCCAATTTTGCCATTCGTCTGCATTCGCTCAAAATGAGCTTCAAGTTTGCGAGGATGCCATAGATCATCTGCATCTAAAAAGGCAATCAACTCTCCTTTTGCTAGTTGTAAGCCTGTATTGCGAGCCGCAGCCGGTCCTGCATTGGTTTGATAGACATAACGCAGCGACTGATGATCGGAGAACTTGTGGACTCGATCAACTGTATCGTCGGTTGAACCATCATCAACAACAATTACTTCAAAATCACCATAGCTTTGAGCAAAAACTGAAGCCAAAGACTGCTCAATATAAGCGCTGGCATTGTAAACCGGGATGATAATACTAAAATTAGGCATGACTACAAAGACAAAGGCTGATAGGCTGGCTTTTGTAAAGGGCGAATCAAACGAGCAGGCACTCCACCTACCAAGGTGTAGGGCGCGACATTGCAAGTTACCACTGCACCTGCTGCAACTACGGCTCCGCGTCCAATTGTGACACCTTTAAGCACGATCGCTCTTGTCGCAATCCACACATCGTCTTCAATCCGAATCGGTTCCGCCGGGGAAGGACTATGCCGATCTTCTAATCCATGAAAGTCGCTGTCTAGAATCGATACGCCATTGGCAATTTGGACGCGATCGCCAATTATGACCTCAACTTTGGCTGAAATCGTGGTGCCGGTGTTGATAAAAACGTGATTGCCAATTTGCAACACACCATCAGCACCAACCTCCAGTTGACTACGACTCAAATGTGACCAGAGACTGAAGTCATCACCAATGATTAGCTGTCCAGCATTTTGGATTAGGGGAATCCCCCAAGATTTTGGCGCAGTACCAACCGAACTACAACCTCGTAATGCCCATCGAGTTACAAGCGTATTTTTTTGCTGACGAAGCCAAGTAAACA
Organism: Nostoc sp.; assembly: GCF_036917755.1. Lineage (GTDB taxonomy): Bacteria > Cyanobacteriota > Cyanobacteriia > Cyanobacteriales > Nostocaceae > Nostoc. The sequence continues at coordinate 32,450 of NZ_JBALFC010000019.1, read as the reverse complement.
TAGAATCTTGTTGTTGCCTCAACCTGCTAGAAAATCAAAGCGAAAAAAGTCGCGGGTGCCAAATCTTTCTTTGAAAATGGCAATTCGCTCATCAAGGCGAATCTGGAAGATACGATCGTTGTTGTAGTAGTTCAACTCCTTACTAGGAGCGATGTAGCGCTCCCACTTCATATCCATATCAAGTGATAAATAGTGGATGAAATTATGAGGGTTAACATCCCTGGCAGATCGGCGTGTCTTCAACCGCAATTGTATTTGCTCCGGATCGCGATATTGATAGTGGCAATTAGGAATTTTATAAGAACACTTTTTAAGTTTCTTCTGTCCTTTCGGAGCCATATAGCCGTGGGGATTGCCTGCATTGCTCTGTTCAGGCCACGTTAAATCTGCGTCGATCTTAAACAAGCGTTGCTCAATATTGGTAAAGCGGTAGTATCGGCGTCGCTGGGTAATTGGTGTTTCCCGCGACTCTAATCCTTTTTGATATCTTTGCCAATCTACTTCAGTAAAGTGGAAGTTGTATTGAATCGTATTAATTTGCTGGGCACCTTCTTGTTCTGCAATCCGAATTACTTGACGTGGGTCTTTTGCCAGAAACTCATCAGCATCAAGAATATATAACCAGTCGCCGATCGTAAAGTTATCGCGCACTGCATTAAAAACTTGAGCGCGTAGACCATCAGAAAACGGGACACTTTCTTGTCGGAATGGAACAACTACGTTATTAGCAGCTTTTTGAACTTGCTGCCAAGTATTGTCTATACTGCCCGTATCAAAAACGTAGATTTTATGGCAGAAGTTGCTAGCAAACTGCAAAGTCTCAGCGATCACGTCGCCTTCGTTTTTAGCTAAACAGATAGCATGGATGCGTGTCATAATAAATGTTCTGTAACAGCCGTTCGATTATGTTCTAAAAGTAACGATGGAAATTAGCGAAAAAGCCTTCGGGGGAAAGCCACTCTAACCAGAGTTTCCGACATTCAATTTGAAGGTCTTGAAATTGTTGTGGTGTTAGTTGAGCATGAAACTCGCGGATGCGATCGCCTAGATAAGGCAAATCTGCTTCTTCAACCCATATGCAATAACGCTTCCAATCAATATACTGCTCAAATGGTAGTTCGCAGTCAGTATTGATGAACACCGGAATTCGACCACAACTAAGGGTCTCGTAGAAACGATAGGAAAAATTGCCGCCGCCTCTAGTACAGAGAATATAGTCACTGTTGAGCATGTTATCCACGAATTGCTCACGTTGAGGCAGAGTCAGTTTTTCGGTGTGATGAAGCACATCGTGAATTCTAAAGTTGCATTGCAAGCCTCGACTCTTAGAAAGAATGAACAATGCTTGCTCCCTAATCCTCGAACCATATAGCCAGGGTAAGTCGTGTTTTACAAGTTCAATTCCAAATTTCGATACAATGTCAGCTGCTTTAGGAGTTGCGCCAAGTTGCAAACGTAGCTGATTTGTGAGCTGATTTCTCGGCTGCACAAGTGAGCCATAACCGCAATAGCCCACAATTGGTTGACTAGACTTGCTCCGCAATGGTATTTTTCCCTGACAGTAGTTTTCTACAAAATCTTCACTCCAAGCGGGAATGACGGACTCGTTGTGCAGACGAGTTGAACGATTGATAGATGTGCGAAAGACTAAAGCATTGTCGAGTTCAACAGATGTGGTCGCATCGTCCAAGTAAAAAACAACGAGCGGAATACCTCGGCTCATTGTTTCTTGAGACATTTGTTGAAAAATCTTTAGAGACTCAGGATGAGTGGTAAATTTTGACCAATCAAAAGGCAGCAGTGCTATTTGAGCGTTTTCTAGCTGAGTCAGCTTGAATAAATCAGAAGCAACATCAATGTAGGTGTTGTAGCGACGGCTCATGGGATTCAATAAGACTTCATCGCTTTTACCCCAAAAGGGATACAACATAGCAATATGTTGTATCCCCTCAGGCAAATAACATCGATCCGAGTAAATGTGCAATTGCTTTGCAACTACTTCTTCTCGTTTTTCATATGTATTTCTCATGTCCAAATTTATTTCAAGTTTTTCAATTGCCTAGTGCCGGAAACACCAAAATACTTGTTTAGATAAGTTTAAATAACCAATGATTTTTGTTACACGAATTCTGTCATTCGACCTCCTTTTTTCAGCAAAAACGCAAAAATTGAAGGTTACGTTGGAGAAACTGAGATCAAAATGACCATCAAAGCTCACTCCTAAGCATCAAGATATGCTTAATTTTTCATAAATTTTTCAACAATGAGGCTTTGTGAATCCAATTTCAACAAAGCTTGGTTTTTTCTCTCACCTTGCTAGTTCCTAATATCTCTGCTAAACTAACTTTTTTCTTTTACTATTTGTGCAATCCAATTGAAATGATCTGCTATTTTTCAAATATTCAGCCATCTACGTTTAATCTGATTATTTCTGCGACACATCAACAGATATAACCTTTGATTAGGGTTTTTTCTTACTCACGAGTGCGAAACAACCTTAAACGAGCATCTATATTGTACGCAGCTTCGGTAATTAGAATCTAAGTATTCCTCGGTAGATATAATCTATACTGTTTATCTAGCTTTACATAATTTCGTGTTTACCCCGATTTAACTTATGAGCCTTGCTTTCCCATAATGTAACATCTCTGGTTAGGCGATACATATATTTCACAGTATCTTTACTTAAGTTGTTAAAGATATTTATATTTCATCGGCTTAGTAGTCTTTGTCAGTTACTGAGGAATGAAGATTAAATAAAGTGCAAAATTGGTGACAGAGCATAGTAGATTGAATTCGTGGGTTTGGTGGGTGCAGTATTGTGATCAGAACTGGTTGACTGACAAAAGTAGAGAGAAGGGAGGTGTAACCCTTTATCAAAGGGCATCCCGTGTCGTACTCTAACTGTTAACCACACACAGTTATGATTCAGACAATGGCAAAAACCTCCCACATTTATAATGAACTGCTTAAACTACTAGGTCAATCAAAATCTTGGATCGATATTCGCCATTTGCATACATTGAACCTCTAGCGATTCTCCTAATGCATCATCTTCTAAACAAGAAAGACTCACTTTTGTGTCTTGCTCTGGAGACAGTTTAAACACAACTTCTTTTACTAGATACTGCCGCGATCGCACGCGAACAATCTGTCCAGTTATTTGCTCTGGGTACATCCCAGTTTTTATTCTCCCATTAAGAATAAATAAGAGCAAAGGACTATGACAGAAGTCTGAGATATGGAAGTAATGAGAAGCAAGAAAGAGATAATAAACTTATCAAGACCAGGTGCATCCATGACTCCCGAAGAAGAACAACAAGTAAGAGAATATTCTCGTGCAATAGCAAAAATACTGCACAAAAACACCAATGGTGAGCAAATTACAAATTTGGCAAAAATAGAAGCAGTAGTACGCGCTCAAATGCAGGAATATATCATGCCAGAAGCTACCTGCTTACATGAAAACAGGCGATTGCTGCCTTTGCTCAGGGTGGTTTTTAATGTAACTTAATACTTCACTGATGTTCTTCTGGTAAAAATGCTAATTTTATACTCTTTTACCACAGAACGTTTCTATTCTGGAGATGTCTATTTATGTAAAAGTTCTACTGAAACTGCGCTGAACGTAATGCTGTGCTTGAATCTGATCTAAGTGGAAACTTGCTCCAATTCCAAGAAGCGATCGCTAACATTGAAAACCAGTAGAAGAAAAGTGCTGTATGACTCCAGACGTTTTCGGTCAGCATTCCAACCATTGCTGCTAAAAGAAAAGCGAATAAAACTGAACAAAACTGTTTTTGTGAAGGATCGCTCAAGGGAGAGCGAATAATTTGCAGCAGTCGCAGTAGTTGTACACCCAAAAACAAAAGAAATAAAACCAGACCTACAATTCCTTCCTCAACTAGTGCCCGAACATAATCATTATGTGCCCAAGCAAACATAGGTCCAAAAGCATTTGTTGTTTGGAGTCCATAGCCAAGCAGGGGAAAATGTTGCCAGTGCCCGACGAGTGAAGTCCATTGAGCAATTCTCCAATTAAAGCTATTGTCATCGGACGCAGCGAGCAAAACGGCACGCGATACATCAATATCTGGATTGAGCAATGGAGTTTGTGTAATAGAAGTTAGGCGTTCTCTGCCGTAATCGGTACTCGCAAATAACCCAACCATGACAACAAGCAATAAAATTCCTCCAAAGGTTTTGGCAAAATTTAGGCGAGGAATGACCAGTGTAGCAATCAAAACTACCAGCATCCCAATTCCTACTAATACCTTAGTAGTCACCAAATAAAACACGAGTATACCAAGCAAAAGAAACCAAGGAAGGCGTTTTTGGGCAATGCTAAGTTTCCAGTAAACTAAGCCGATGAAAAAAATTAAAAAGGTTACAAATGTGTTTGCTAAACCTAATGTTCCATTAATGCGAAAATCATGCTGATTAGGATTAACCGCAAGAAACGATGGCAGAAACTGACCAGGAACGACAAGTTGCAGAAAGGCTGTTGAGAGTGGGATAACCAGCGCGAGAAAGAGACAGTTAACGATTTGCTCCGGATGCAACCTTTCTTTCAACTGAAGTGTCAATAGGTAAGACATCAACCAAGACAAAACTCGCACCCACTCACGAACCGCATCTGACAAATGTTCGCTACCCAATCCTAAGCCACCTAAAGGAAGCAGAACAACCCATATTCCTTGAACGACTAACCATCCTGCAAAAAAGCACCAGAAACTGTCGATATGTACAGTCTGTTTGGATAAAAGGCGAACAATCACATAGATTAGCGTCAAGGCTGAAATTCCAATCGCAAATGCACCAGTCAGTCCTTGGTCTGAAAAAGGATCAAGCGTACTTCGTAGAATTAAAAGCCCAATAACAGTCAGCTCAAAGTTTTTGAAAAAGAAGATAATAAATGCAGGAACAAATAGAATTAGACCGACATAGAGAGGGTTAACTCCAATGAGAAGGCCGGCCACAATTCCCATCAATATGCCAATTAATCCAACCCAATACCTTGAATATGCCATTTGTATTTTTCTGATTGGCCTAAGCAGTTTTTGAGCAGTTGTGGTTTACTATTTAATGAAATTAAAGTCTTTTATTGCTGAACTTCCCAATGTCCGCGACTGCCGTCGGGTAAACTCACTAACTGACTGATTACCATCTGGATTCACTACACCCTGTACCTGTTGCCACAGTTCTTGCTGTGCGATCGAAAGATCATACGTGTCCTTTCCTGTTTTGCGAACATGATACCATTGAGTTTTATTACATATTTTGCACCAAAAAGCTTCTAACCACTCGTCCTTCAGAGGGACAGTGGACTTGTTCGATAGCAACAATAAAGCAGTCTTGCGACTAACTCCACGTTGTTGGAGCTGAACCGAGAGATCGGCAAATAAGAGATATTTTTGGCTAACGCTATCTAAATAGGAACCATCGATTGAGCAGTGGATTTTGCGTCGTTTTGAACGTTTCCGGTTGAGATCACATCTTTGCTGCATTAGATTTTACTCCACAGAACTTGGAATGGGCTATTTAACAGTATTAAGTGGGTGGAAATAAATAAGTGAGATTATGTAAACAAAGGTTAAGGAAGAAATTACGATGATGCTACGCGCCATCGCCACCCACAATCTGTTTACTTTTTTGCACCCACTTAACTGTCGATAACTTCATTGACGATTTTGGCAGCCAGATCCCGATCACTGCTTTTATAAGAAAGTTGTACGATATCAGTGCCTTTGATTCCTTCTATTTTTAGTTGTTTTGCCAAGTCGGGAATCGACAACGGTTTGCCTTTCCTATCTTTGAGGTTGAGGGAATTAATTGTTTTCTTAATCACTGGATTTGAACCAACAATTCTGACCTGAGTTTCCAGGGGATTATCGTTTACACTCAAAGCTTCTAGCCGTCCTATGTCTTGCGGTAAGCCTGTAAGTGAGGAAGAGCGATTTGTTTTAATCATCAAACTTCCTTCTGCCTTGGATGAGGGTTTTAGTGAAAATGCATACAAGCATCCAAGGGTAACAGCTATGCTAAAAATTCCGACTAGAGGTAGCCAACGCCGTTGAATAACTTCTAAGTATTTCTGAATATTTGCTTCTTCAAAGTTGGGTAAAGATTCCATCGTCATAATATATACAAATTTTATAAATAAAGACTATTTACTTACAGCAGATTTTTCTCAGTATTTTCCCGCCAGTAGCGCTGTAGTCTACTTTTGGATCGTAATATTTGCGTTAATTGTCAGCAGCTAATGCCTTTTTGTTGAGATTGTTCAATATCTGAAGCAAACTAATAGTTTTATCAGTCGCAAAATTAACTGAGATTGCTTGATATTATCCTGACAGCAAAAACACGCTTACTCACAATTTTATCCCTTGTTTAGAGGCTTTCCATTTTTTGGTTAACTTACTTTGGTGTTATTACTGATGCAAATCATTGATTAGTAATCTATCAACATCATATTATGTAAAAAGACTTAATTGAATAACTTTACAAACAATTCATACATGGCACGTACTGGAATTGCTGTGATTTCATTTGATTTACAACTGACCTTCGTTTGTCCTAAAACCAATCGATGTTGACTAGCCCATGCACTCACCGTATGCAAGGCTTTTAGCTGAGATTCTCGGTCATACGAGCCTGGATGAGTTTTGACAGGGTTAGCAACTACTTCTGTGCCCAATTTCTCAACTAGTGATTGCACCGACTTTAAAACGGGGCTATTGCGATAATGCCCCATGACTCCCGTAACATGGCGTTCAATCATCTCAAGAGTCGGGGGGTAAGGAACCCAGTCTGGTTTTCCCATGTGCCAGAAAAGGGTATGCCCGTGCAATTCCATATTATGCTTTTGGCAGAAATCAGCGATCGCATCTGCTGATTCAAAGGTAAATTTTCCTGGCTGTGGTTCAGTGGCATTCCATTTTAATTCACCATTCAGTGTTGCGATGCCTAACTCCTAAACTATTTACCCCGCTTAACTTCAAATCTCCGCAACCCTTCCGGTACTTCATACTCAACCACAACATCTTTAACCACAGCAGCAGGTGGCCCGGAGTGACACCAGCGAACCATTTCATTTACAACCTCTTGCGCCCCTTCAAAGACTACCTCTACTCGACTATCGGGGAGATTTCGCACCCAACCGGTTAATCCCAACTGGCTAGCTGTATTCACAGTGGCGTAGCGATAGCCCACTCCTTGGACTCGGCCAGAAATGAATACATGGGCGCGGATAATCTTTGGTAGTGCTGTGGAATTCTGCATAGACTGGTCTAATCTTTACGATTCACTCTAGCAATTTATGGGGAATGGGGAGTAGGCATAATCCTAGAAATGCGTCCTTAGTATTTGGCTGATTTGCTCTACCAAACTACATAGAGTCGATTATCCCAGCCACTATGCCACAGTGGTCAATATCTTGTACTATGATTTTTGAGACTGATGGTGTCATGAAAAAAAAATACCATCAATCTCTTCGCTTACCTGCGGCATCTAGAGAGAAACGCTAATTATTATGACTTTACCTATTAAAGAAATTATATTGGCACCGGGAGAAGGTAATCACTTGACGATGGGTAATACACAGGCAATCTTTAAAGCAGTTGGTGCTGATACTCATGGTCATTTAGGTTTATTTGAGTACTTAATACAACCAGGAGGAACCACACCAGATCATGCCGAATACTCTCGGTTTGTTGTAGCGGTACTAGCGATCGCTATTATCCCACTCTTGATCGCGTCGTTTCTCCTTGCCACCGATTATATTTCTAAACATCGTTACTTGCCATTCTCCATATCAGTCGTAGTCTAAATACCTGAAAACTGCTGTAATTTAATCAGTAGTCAGTTTTTCAACTTGGAATTTTGAATTGTTTATGTCTAACCTGCCACCACTCAATATAGAAACAATTTGGGCAATTCTTGACGAGAAACTTGATGATGCCACAGTTAACCAGTTGCTATGGCATTATTTAGGCTATCGCTATGATTCCTCAACTGCACAATGGGACACTAGCCAAGTTACACCAGAATGGCAGAATGAGTACCCACAACCACCAGATTTCATTGAATCTCGCCCCGCAACAGTCAAGTTGACTCGTTCCATTCCTGCGGAAAATAAACAAATGCTAAAAGAAAAACTCGGTTTCAAAGGTTACAAAATTGGTGAATTTGGGCCTCGGCAAACTCGCAGAGCGACGGCGGCCAATTGGTTGTTAAGTTATCTGCAACAAACTAACGACAAAATAAAAAACTCCACCCACAAGGGGATGGAGTTTTTGGGCATGGGGAAGAAGTTACCTGTTTGGCCTATGCCCTATGCCCCAAGCGGCGCTTTGAGCAACCTCGACCACCCACTCAAGGGAATTGAGTTTCCCGCCGCTTTCAATTAAGTAATCTGATCAGCATATATTTGGCAAATAATATCCTATTTTTCCCGAATATCTGCTGTATTAGAATTTAATTAAAAACTATTAATTTATTTACTGAATTTTTGCAGTTAGATGTAATAAGATTTTAAAATTAGTAGTTTTATAGGTAAAATCTGTAATACAGTAAATCTGTATTTTAGTCAATTAATAAATGCTATAAACAGTCAAAAATAAAAAAATATGGTTAAGTTTTATAAATTCTTTATAAATTCTTCCTGAAGATAGAAGCACTCATTATCTAATTATTTCTCTAGAGCGATTTGCAAATTCAATTGAACATCAGAGAATAATTCTATCAACCCTTGATATTAGAAATACTTCTATGGCAAAGCCAATTGAATTTAATTTATTTGCACCTTACAACAAAGGAGCCGCATTAATTGGTTCTTTTTCTGATTGGCAAGAAATTCCAATGGAAAAAGGTGATGATGGTTATTTCCGTACAAGTGTTGAACTAGAAGACGGCGTTTATAAATATAAATTCCGCGTCCAGTCAAATTCATGGTTTTTTGAACCAGAACAATGGGTTGATGTTACAGACCCCTATGCAACTGATATAGATGAACAAAGTGGAAAAGATGATGGTGTTATCCGAGTCAAAGATGGCAAAAGGATTACCGATACTTATATTTGGCAACATGATGATAAACCTTTACCTGCTGACCGCGAATTAGTAATTTATGAATTGCACGTCGGTGACTTTTCTGGTGGCGAGGATGACCCTTATGCACGAGGCAAGTACAAACACGTCGTTGAAAAGTTAGATTATTTGTGCGAACTAGGAATCAACGCTATTGAGTTGATGCCACTTAAAGAATATCCGGGTGATTATAGTTGGGGTTATAATCCCCGCCACTTTTTTGCAACAGAATCTAGTTATGGTTCAACTGCTGAGTTGAAAAATTTGATTGATGAGTGTCATGCCAGAGGTATTCGCGTAATTATTGACGGTATTTATAACCATTCAGAAGCATCTGCTCCTTTAACACAAATTGACCACGATTATTGGTATCATCACGAACCTCGTGACCCTGATAATAACTGGGGGCCTGAATTTAATTATGAACATTATGACGAAAAATTAGATATTAATCCAGCGTGGAAATTTATTGGTGATACAATCCGTTTTTGGATATCAGAATATCATCTTGATGGTATTCGCTATGATGCGGCGCGGCAAATTGCTAACTACGACTTCATGCACCGGATTGTTCAAGAAGCGAAAAAAACTGCTGGCACGAAGCCTTTTTACAACGTTGCCGAACACATTCCTGAAACTACCAGCATTACCAATGTAGATGGACCAATGGATGGTTGCTGGCATGATAGTTTCTATCATTGCATTTTAGAACATATCTGCGGTGATACATTTGATTTAGAGCGTCTAAAAGATGTCATTGACTGCAAGCGCCAAGGCTTCTTGGGTGCCACCAATGTAGTAAATTACCTCACGAACCATGACCATAACCATGTCATGGTTGAATTGGGAAACCGTGAGATTTTTGACGAAGAAGCCTTTAGGCGGGCTAAATTAGGAGTAGCCATCCTCATGACTGCTGTTGGCGTACCTTTGATTTGGATGGGAGAGGAATTTGGCGAGTATAAACCGAAACAACCTGAATCAGCCAAAATCGATTGGACGCTGTTAGGTAATGATCTAAATCGTAGTTTATTTGATTCATACAAAGGCTTAACCAACCTGCGTAAGAATAATCATGCTCTCTACACTGAAAATATTGATTTTATCCACGAAAATGCAGAGGCAAAAGTATTAGCTTATACTCGTTGGAATGATGAAGGTTCTCGTGTAGTCGTAATAGCAAATTTCTCAGAAAACTTCCTAGCTGGCTATCATGTTCCTAACTTTCCTAGCCCTGGTACATGGCACGAGTGGATAGGCAATTATGATGTCGAAGCTGGTGATGATGGCATCATAACTGACTTGGGGCCATACGAAGCTAAGGTTTTTGTATGGCAGTAATGATATATACTACCACTGATACCATTTCAGACAAACCCTGATACATATAGATTTCTCGTCGGGGCACAGCAAAAGCTCATTGGTGTCAACTTAAAGTTAAAAGGGCGGTTAGAAACCGCGTCTACACGAGGCAAAACCCACCTTTCCTTGCGGAACGCTACGCGAACGTGGGTTAAGAATCCTTGATTTTGTATTAGTCCACGGAGGTGGACTTCGTTTGTGTAGCCGCGTTCGCGTCAGTGTGCCGGAGGCTCTATTCTATTCGCCAAGGCTTAAGTTGACACAAATGAGCATTGCTGTGCCCCTACCAACGTATTTGTATCATTATTAAAGTGAAACGGTATGAGTCAGTAGTCTAATAGTTAGTAAAGAAAAAGGGGAAAATATTCCCCCTTTTTCAGTTAATATCTTACTCATATACAGCTTAATTAGAAATTTGTCAAGTAAAAAAGAAGCTATTTTAAAATTTCATGGGTTTGTGTTACACTTTTGAGTTGAAGTGCGGATATAAAATTGCCAGAGCATCCCCATGCACAACAAATTATTTAATAGTAATATCGACAACGCTAACATTGAGAATGATCGCGTTTTGTTAACTCCTAATGAAGTCAAATCAAAATTACCTTTAACACAATTAGCCGAACAAAGAGTTTTAGCATATAGGCAGAAAATAGAAGATATCCTAGATTTTCAAGATCGCCGAAAATTTATAGTAGTTGGCCCATGCTCAATCCACGACCCAAAAGCAGCGCTCGAATATTCTGAGAGGTTGAAAATATTGGCCGAGCGAGTCCAGGATAACCTGCTACTAATTATGCGAGTATACTTTGAAAAACCAAGAACAACCGTCGGTTGGAAAGGGTTAATTAACGATCCAGATATGGATGATTCTTTCCATGTAGAGAATGGGTTATTAATTGCACGGGAGCTATTATTAAAAATTACAGAGTTGGGATTACCTGCTGGTACAGAAGCACTAGATCCAATCATACCTCAATACATTAGTGAACTCATTACATGGTCTGCGATTGGAGCGCGCACAACCGAATCACAAACTCACCGCGAAATGGCAAGTGGACTTTCGATGCCTGTAGGTTTTAAAAATGGTACTGACGGCAATATTCAAGTAGCTTTGAATGCCCTACAATCAGCAGGAAACCCGCATAATTTTCTGGGAATTAATCAAAACGGACAGGTTAGCGTCTTTCAAACTAAAGGTAATGCCTACGGTCATGTAATTTTAAGAGGTGGGACTCAGCCCAACTTTGATCCAGCAAATGTCAAACTGGTAGAAGAGAAATTAAAACAGGCAAATTTACCACCGAGAATTGTGATTGACTGTAGCCACGGCAATAGCAATAAAGATTACAAATTGCAAGGTGCTGTCTTAGAACATATTGTTCAGCAAATAGTGGATGGTAATACATCAATAGTTGGCATGATGCTGGAATCGCATTTGTATGAAGGTAGTCAACCAATTACTGGTAAACAAGAAGAATTAAAATATGGTGTTTCTGTAACTGATAAATGTATTGGCTGGGAAGAAACTGAAAAAATTATTTTGGCTGCTCACGAAAAACTTAAATAAAACCAAGAAGTAGAGGCGCACAGGTATCATAAGCTGTTGCGCCTTTAATTTGCACTAATATTTTTTTCAATATGACTGTGGGGTGGGCGACACGAGAACCGGTAGCCCAAGGCGGGCAAGATGCCCACCCCACAAGATTGGATAATTTATTTGTTGTCAGTCCCTTAGATAAAATCATTTTTCAGACTATTGATAGACCCTGATATCCGTAGAAAGATAGAAAGAATGCTTCAGCGAATCAGGTAACATCAATATTAATCCTTATAATTGATGTGTTTATTCAGATTTTTCTTTCAGTGGTCTTAGTTCTCACAAGTATTACCCCGTTTCTCCTGCGGGGTTTTTCTTTGAATTAGCGATGTCTACGACCAGCTTTGCTTACGCCAGCAATTGACTAAGCCTGTAATGCCTTAAACCACTTATTTAAAACTGTGCTGATGGTTTTCTTAATCTGATGGTTACGGCTCCATTTCTGGAATGCCATTTCATACTCTTCGCCTTTGGTTTGAAAGGTATTCCAGACATCAAGCCCTACAGGTAATCCGCAGAATAGCAAAATGTACAGTGACCAAGAAATTCCGCCACCAGCGATTAAATCGACCAGTATCAAAAAGCCATTGAAAATTGCATAATTGCCTAGTCGCTTCTGAAATCTTCTGATGCGGTAGGCGTCAAAAGCTTTTCGCTGTTGGACTTGGCCTTGTTGTACTAACCAATCACCTTCTGCTAATTTTAAAGACTCAGGTGAAATTTCTAACTCAGCAGCAATCTCTAATATCTGCTCATAAGAAAATTCTGTATCTTTGTCATCAGCTTGACGTGCGATCGCTAAGTGTAGAATTTGTTGTACATCTTCTTGGCTATAATAGCGGATGCTCTTAGGTTCAAATTCCGTCATAACTAATATCTCTTAGTGTTATTTTTAATAATTCCTTGCCCGATAGCTGTAACACAGCTACGCCATCATCAACACAATTCGCGCTAAATCTACACTAGCAAATCTAGACAGCGCAGGAGGTAGAGATTTCAAGACTGAAAACCTCTATTTAAAGATACTCAAATCCCCAGAATGGTTGATAGACAATGATTGTAGGTCTTGGTTACTCGTAAACTTAAAATAACTAAAAAATAATTTATAAATTAATACTATGGACTCATTCATAATCTTAGTTGTCAAACGGTAACTCTAATCTTCTAATCTAAGGATGTAATTCAATGGTTGAAGAAAATGGATCGATTCGTACCTTATCGGTTGATATTGGCGGTAGTGGCGTTAAGGCTATGGTTTTGGATATTACGGGGAATCCTGTAACCGAAAGGGCGCGTTTAGATACACCCCAACCTGCTACACCAGATGTTGTAATTAATGCAATTGTTGTGTTAGCAACTGCTCAAGGTGAATTTCATCGCGTTTCGGTCGGTTTTCCCGGTGTGGTGCGGTCTGGAATCACCGAAACAGCAGTAAACTTACATCCAGATTGGATCGGATTCGATTTGGAAACAGCATTATTAAAACACTTAAACAAGCCTGTACGGGTGATTAATGATGCAGATATGCAGGGGTTTGGTGCGATCGCTCTTAAAGGTGTAGAATTGGTGATTACTCTGGGTACAGGGTTTGGTTCAGCTTTATTTGTGGATGGTAAGCTAGTGCCGAATATGGAAATGGGACATCATCCGTTTCGCAAAGGACAGACTTTCGAGCAGCAGTTGGGGCGTGCAGAGTTAGAAAAAATTGGTGAGAAAAGATGGAATAGGCGTTTAGAAAAAGCGATCGCATCCTTGGAACATCTATTCAATTATGATTACCTTTATATTGGCGGTGGTGAAGCTGTGAGAGTGAATTTACAGCTACCGTTAAATGTCAAACTTATCCCCAATATCACTGGTTTATTAGGCGGTATTGCTTTGTGGCGAGATGAGAAAAGGTAAAAAATTTTTCAGTATGCACTATCTCAGACAGCAGCAATGTTGTTGGTTAAAAGAAATATTGGTTGAAGTAAAATGAAGCACAATGACTGAAATTGACCTGATGATGACGGGCGTGTTAACAATAAGACAAGCATCTGAGGCCAATTTGGCACAGCAGCAATTATTTCAGATGGAAAATGAGGTAAACCAGTCAAAACAGAGTCAGTTAGAGATAACTGCTAAAGTCACACCACCTGAATTCATGCAGACAGATGGGATTTCCCAGGCTTCTCCCTCTGCGATCGCAGTAGAAAAAGAACATATACTTCAGAAAATCAGCAAAAAGAACCCGCGACTAGCTTTGTCTAACTTAGGTGAGTCTAAAGAGTACTCTCAGTCTGGAGGTAAAGTCCGTGCAAAGGCTACAGGGCGCTTCCAAAAGTTTAGTAGCCAACCTATGCCGACTCTTTATTTCGGTGGCTCTGGTGTTGCTGTCAGTGCCTTACAACGGCTGTTAGTGTCCAACGGTTATGCCGTTAAAGTGGATGGGGTTTTTGGCGCACTGACAGAGACTGCTGTCAAAGCTTTTCAAAATCAGCGGAATTTAAGAGTGGATGGAATAGTTGGTCAACGAACCTGGCAGGCGTTGACAATTTAGTTAGGAGTTAGGAGAGACGCGATTAATCGCGTCTGTACAGGAGTTAGGAGAGACGCGATTAATCGCGTCTGTACAGGAAGTTTGGAGTTATATCATGTCCGGGCAATTATTAAGCATAATACCCGGAACCCCACCCCGCCAAAGCTGCGCTTTAGCTCCCCTCCCCGCTGGCAGGGAGGGGTTGGGGGTGGGGTTCTTCGGGTTTAATAAGTAATCAAGCGGACATAATATTAGGAGTTAGGAAAATTTGTTATTTTCATAACTCCTAACTCCTAACTCTTCACTCCTCACTCCTAACTTATTTCACTACTCCTAACTTATTATCGATACTTGTGCTGCTCTAATAGCTGTTGCGCTCTTGGCTTGTAAATTAAATAGAACAAAGCCTCAATATAACGCAACAAATCTTCCCGATTTTCCTTCGAGGTAAAGTTCCAGAAGCCATAAATCCGTGCTAATGATAACAGCTTGGTAGTGTGAATTTTCCAAGTATAGGAAGTGTAAACTCGCTCAATTCCTCGCTGCGAGATTTCATTCCAAGAGTTAGGATTATGTTCGCATTTAGTGATAAAGTCCACAATTTTTGCGGCTGTTTCGTCTAAATTTGTTGGGTTAATGTAAAAGCCATTAACCTTATCTTGAATAATCTCCAGTGGTCCACCAAACTGTGTGGCAAAAGTGGGTAATCCTGAAACCATCGCCTCTAAAATTGTCAAACCAAAAGCTTCAAATAAAGCTGGTTGTACAAAAATTCCCTGATGATCGGCAATCACTCGGTAAATTTCACCAGAATCAGTTTTAGACAGGCGCACACCCAGCCAACGAATCTTCCCGTGGAGATTGTACTGGTCAATTACTTGGTAGAGTTTGATAATTTGGTCGCGTTCTTCGTTGTCGCCTGATTCTTCGACACGTAACTTACCCGCAACCAAAATTAAGTTGCAATGCTCTTGTAATTCTTGACTTTGACCAAAGCATTCAGCTAAACCTGTAAGGTTTTTAATGTGGTCGAGACGCGCCATTGAGAAGAGAGGACGCTTGTTAGGATCGTCGAGTTTGCCAAAGATTTGCGCGGGGTCTTCCAGAGTAAATAGTGTTTCTGCAAGGCGTTGGCGATCGCTCTCCACTCGGTCTTGAGTCTGCGAGTAAGGGAAATAGTAATTTTCGTTCACTCCCGGCGGTACGACATTAAATTTGGGACTAAATAATTCAATCCCATTCGTTACATGGTACAACTCCGGCATGGTGAAACATTTGTAAGACTCGTACTGTCCCACACTATCCGGTGTCCCGACAATTTCTTGGTAGGTGCTGCTGATAACAAAATTAGCAGCATTCATCGCAATTAAATCAGCAGTGAATTGCAAGGAAAAATGATATTTATCTTCCAAATCTTGCCAGTAGAGGTTACTGAATAAGTATTTAGATTTTTCCAAAGCATGGGCAACATTGCATTGGGTAACTTTCAACCGTCGCGCCAACAAAAACGCTACTAAATTACCATCAGAATAGTTACCAACTATTAAGTCAGGTGTGCCATGAAATTCTGCCCGTAGTTCTCTTTCTGAGTCAATGGCGAAAGTTTCTAGATAAGGCCAAAACTCAAACCGAGAAATCCAGTTTTGAGTCATGTTGGGATTAAATTCCCGTAAAGGCACTCGCAAAATCCAGGCATTTTCGCTACCGAGGACTTTTTCTAGCCGTTGATTACAAAGGGTGCCATCACTATTGGGAATCAAGCGGGTGAGAATAATTACCTTTGGCTGGACATTCAATCCCTCTAAACCCGCAAGCAGGACATCTTCTTGTAGCTGCTTCTCTAGGCTCTTTGCTTGATCCAGGACGTAAACTACCTGACCGCCAGTATCGGGACGCCCCAAAACGCCCTCTTGCCCAAACCAACCGTGAGCTGACACTAAGACGATTTTAAAAATCATCGGAACACGAGAAATGAAGGCTTCTAAGGTTTGAGGGTCGGGAGAATCAATCAATTCATCAAGAATATTTAGGGTTTCCCGCACTCGCCCTGCGGTGTTACCCCAACCCGGTTCAAAACCCATTGTTTGCAATTGGAGCCGCAATTGTTCGTAGGGTTGATCATCAGGGCGATTATTAACAAAAGCGATAGCTTTCTTAACTTGCTCGGAAAGTTGCTGCTGTGATTGAATGCGATCGTTGATCAGCAGTTGAACACCGTTGTAGTGGTGCAGGCGCAAGAAATTAAATAAGCTGTCCAGCAATTGTTTGGAGTCTTGAAATAGTTGGCTGGATAGATAGCGGTTGAGAAACTGTACCCCCTTACCAATATTTTTGGGGTCGCGGATGACTGGGGTGTAGTCATAAAACGGGCCGAAATCCAATTCTAGCAGGCCACCGTCGTTAGGATGAGATTTATTCACCAAGCGATCGCGCAAATCCAACAGATCCTGCACCGTCATCGGCTCAATGCTCAAGTCTGATGTCAACCAATAAACTTCTTGGCTAGCAATCTTAGAACGGATAATGAAACAAAAGTTTGAGTCTTCCTGAATAATTTCCTGAGTATAGTAAATAAGTTTACCTAACTCAGAGGAAGTGTAAAAAGCCTCTGGTTTCTGGGACTTTGAGCAATACTCACTATATACATTCAGTATGTCGTTCCGCAGCAAGTACTTCTTTTCTTGTTGGCGTAATTCACTAATAAAGGAACGCAAATCACTTCTTTCTTCACTATCTAAGACTGCTTGAAGCAATTCAGACATAGCAACTCCACTAGATGATGATGTTTGCATTGTTAACTTTTAAGGCGAGACAAATAAGCCTCCACCTTTTCTTGAACCACATATAAACACGAAATAACACAGATAAATCATATTTATCTGTGTACTACAAGTATCAACTTTTCAGATGGCACTTAAATCATGTTCTACTTTCTTTAAAGTATCTATGACTCACTATTTTTGGATCTAACTAAAGGAATACAATTTTTATTTCTTTTGATAGACGTTAGGAAAAAACTTGCTATTATCTATTTACCAAGGGGGAAACAAAAGTTAATAATTAAGCTTTAAGCTAAACTATTCACTTGAAGTTAAATGAATTAAAATCAATTTTTATTCTAGTATAGACTAATCCTTATTTGCCCTAGTTATAATTTCAGCAAAGGTTGTTTAAACTAGGTCAATTTATATGGCTACCAATACACATAAGTTAACAGCTTATGACCACAGTATAGGCAACATCCTGATTATATCTTTACTTGCCTTCTGTGGACTGACTTTTTTCATTCTTCTAGGCATTTTCTAACAATTGAATGTGTGTTCAAAAAGTTCTGATGCTCAAATTCCCGACTTCTTGGAGAAGTCGGGAATCTTAATATAAAAAGGGCATAAATAATTTAAGGTTTATAGTCAGCGGCTTTAGCCCAATTTTCACGGCTAGAGCCGCTTACTACGAGCTAATTTAATTAAATTTACATTGCGTAACATAGTTTGATTGATTTTTGCCGAATTACTTGTAAATATTTTTACCCTATGACATGGCGTAGACACTTACTCCTGCAAAGAAACAAACTACGCGGAGCGTCTCCAACAGTTGTGGGTTATCGTAAGACATCGCATACCTAATTTTCATTTAGAAAGTAGATTTGCTTATATACATCAACTTCTTGATAAGATAAGCTAATTAATCATCGTGGGTTTGCGATCCTTTCAAGTCCATGAACTCGTAGATGGCAGATCCTTGCTAAAGTAATGGTTATGAATGTTCAGAACCACAACCCATCTTTTATAGGAATATATGGATCAGTATGAAATTATGTAGGGCGAACGATGGGAATTGAACCCACGAATGGTGGTACCACAAACCACTGCCTTAACCACTTGGCTACGCTCGCCATTCAACAATTTCGATTATAGCAATAATTTGGCAAGCGATCAAGTGTTTTTGTTTAAGGAACGCACTCAGTTGATTTAGAGTCTCTGGAATCTAACGATTACAAGGAATTTTACTTGGCAAACATGAAACCCTTAACCATCATTGCATATACTGGAGCAGCAGCAGGACTCGCCGTTTTGGGTGTGGCAATGGCGAAGACCAATCCTAGTCAGGTTGAATATGAAGAATATGCAGTGCAACGGCTGACAAAATACTTAAAAACCGATGTATGTAAAAAAACTACGAATATTATAGAAAATTTAATCCGTTTTAATTGTGATAAGTTGGTTGACTCGGCTAACCCGCAAATCCAAGAAATTGTTACGAGGACTACAGAAAGACAAAATTACATTATTTTTAGCATTTACCGTACAGATTTAAAAATAAATTCTTGGATGCCTTCATACAAATTTGAAACAGTGGCAGCCTTTGATCAATTTTATACTTACACTGCTGAACAACAATAAGACAAGCAGTAGGCGGAGAATATAAAGGTATTGTAACTTCTTTTAATTTTATTCTTGATGCTTTGTTGTAAGCTGCTTTTTAGAAGGAGTTGCATTTCTGCTAAACTTGTATTAATTTTAATAAAAATAAGGAAATGTATTTTTTACTTGACTATTAGAGCATTCATAACGTATTTTTTAGATGAGATGATTTCAAGTAAAAAATATGTCTAGCAAGCATAGAGCTATTAATCCTCCTAATTTACCTTTATATGAAACAATGAATAAAGGTATACCAGATAACCAATTATATGAATTAGAAAGCTATCAAAATGTACATTTATCAAATTGCCAGATTGAGGGAACGAAAGGAGTAGATTTTCAGTATGCATACTTTGATAATGTTAAATCTATAAATACTTACTTTAAAAAACTTACTCTACAAGATGTTAGAATTGCTAAAAGTGATTTTGCCAATACTGAATGGGAAGAAGGTTCACTTAATAGAGTTGAATTTATTAACTGTAGATTGCTGGGATTTCAAGCAATAAAGTCCAGATTCAAAAATGTTATTTTTAAAGGCTGTCAAGGACAATTATCACAATTTAATTCAAGTAAATTTGATCATGCTATTTTTGACAATTGTATCCTTGAAGATTCTACATTTATAGAATCTTCTCTGATAAATGTAAAATTTATAAATTGCCAAATGAATAATGTTATCCTTACTGATGCTAAATTTAAAAACACAGATTTTCGAGGTTCTAATATAGAGGGTTTACAAATTAATATAAATCAGCTTCAAGGTGCAGTTTTAGATGTATTCCAAGCGGCTTATATTCTTCAAAGGTATGCAAATGTAATAGTTAAAGCTGTTGATGAAGAAACAACGGATAATGCATAAAAGTTGAAAGTAAGTTTTAATTTGTCGTTGTAAAAGACAACAACCCTACTACATCAGCCTTCTCTTTATCCTCTTTTTTTAGTGAAGGTATTGTTAGTAATTGATCATAATTTCAATAATTATCAGAGTAGTTAATTATTCCCAGCTTTATCTTAAATAAGAGTAGTAACTAAGAGTTCAAGCTTTACCAATGTCATCTGCCTACCTGTTAGTATCTCACGGAAGTCGCGATCGCCGCCCAGAAATTGCTATGCAGCAACTAGCAAGGCTGGTATGTCACAAATTGCCAAAAAACTCCAATTCATCAAATGGCGAACATCTGGTTGGCATAGCTGCTTTAGAAATGAGCCCTCAGCCTTTACATGAGCAGATTCAACAATTTGCCAAGAGCGCTTTTGGCGATACCTGCGGCGGGCTATGCCTACGCGGATTGTCTCAAAACGAGAATCGTCTCAAAATTGTACCGCTATTTCTGCTGCCGGGAGTGCATGTCATGACAGATATTCCCGCCGAAGTAGCACTAGCACAACAGGCTGTTGGTCAAGATATGATCATTGAGTTGCAACCATATTTAGGCTCTCACCCCAATTTAGAGAAATTGCTGTCAAAGCAAATAGCTGCTATAAAAGCAGAAGTATGGATTCTATTAGCTCATGGTAGCCGTCGCCCAGGTTCTCAAGAAACTGTGTCAGCAATGGCGGCGAGTTTGGGAGCAATGGATGCTTATTGGTCTGTACCTCCTAGTTTAGAATCACGGGTGAAAGAGTTGGTAGCTGCTGGTTATAAAGAAATTGCAATTTTGCCATACTTTTTATTCGCTGGTGGAATAACCGATGCGATCGCTGCCTCAATAGAGGAGCTAAAATTACAATTTTCTGCGGTAAATTTCCAATTGGCGCAGCCCTTGGGAGCAAGTGCAGAATTAGCCGAGCTAATTTGGGATTTAACAGATAGATGAACCGCACAGAAAAACAGGAGAATAAGTATTTGGGAAAGGTTTATTTAGTAGGTGCGGGGCCAGGAGATCCAGGACTAATTACCCTGAAGGCGAAAGGTTTATTGGAATGTGCAGATGTAGTTATCTATGATGCCTTAGTCAGTCCAGCAATTCTGGCAATGATTAATCCCCAAGCAGAGCAAATTAATGCTGGTAAGCGGAGGGGGAAACATTCGCTGTTCCAGTCAGAAACGACTCAATTGCTGATTGATAAAGCGCAGGATCATGCAATTGTGGTGCGGTTAAAGGGTGGCGATCCGTTTATTTTTGGTCGCGGTGGCGAAGAGATGGCAGAATTAGTCAATGCTGGAATATCAACGGAAGTTGTGCCCGGTATCACATCGGGGATTGCCGCCGCCGCCTATGCAGGTATCCCTTTGACTCATCGGCTATATAGTTCTTCAGTAACATTTGTTACTGGTCATGAAGCGGTGGGTAAGTATAGACCGATAGTGAATTGGAGTGCGATCGCTCACGGTTCCGAAACTATTGTAATTTATATGGGAATTCACAATCTGCCTTATATTGTGGAACAATTAAGTGCAGCTGGGTTGAATTTAGAAACGCCCATTGCTTTGGTGCGCTGGGGTACGCGGCCAGAACAAGAAGAATTGATTGGGACTTTAGAAACAATTGTAAAGCAGGTAGAGCAAACTGGATTTGGTGCGCCGGCGATCGCAGTCATTGGACAAGTAGTAAATATGCACAGCATTTTGTCTGGTTGTCGTCCAGTTTGATAGTTTGCACAAAAAAATAAAAATCACAAGGATAGAGAAAACCAGTGCGATTCGTTGTTTAGTGAATCACGGCAAACAGTCCGTACATAACTAAGCCAGCCCGACAGCAGATTACTGTCACTAAAGGCTGAACTCTCGGTCAGATGCAAGTGTAAGCCTTGCCATTCAGACTCAGAATTGACTCCTTATCTGCCCACACCGAACAAGCTCGGTTCTTGTAGAGTGAAGCTCTTAACTGGGCGCAATCAGACGACCGTTGCGGGTTGACACTGGCGCTAACAGGGAGTTCCTATGATGAAACAGAGCCTGTGATCCGCGCCCACCAACACGCAGGTGGTGGAAAAAAAGGGGCGCAGAAGACGAGAAACTAGGTCGTTCTCGCGGTGGTTTTAGTACGAAAATACACATACGTTGTGAGGGTAAAGGTAAACCGATAACTTTTCTTCTGAGTCCAGGTCAACGCAACGAGTCAATTTTTCTTGAACAATTAATGGAACAAGGTGCTGTTAAGCGTTCTGGTCGGGGTCGTCCACGTTTACGCCCTGTAAGATTGGTTGGAGACAAAGGCTATACAGGTCGTCGAATACGTAATTACTTACGCCGTCGTGGTATTCGTCTTACTATCCCACGGCTCTCAAATGAACCACGCCGAGGTTCTTTTAGCCGTGAAATTTACCGTCAACGCAATATTGTTGAACGCGCTATCAACATAACTCAAGCAATTTCGCCGCATCGCTACCCGATATGAGAAACTTGCTGCAAATTATACAGCCATGATTACGATCGCCTCCATTCTCTTGTGGTTATAGTTTGAAAACACGCCCTAGTCCTATAAGTAGACACTCAGCGATCGCATCCTGTTTAAATCACAAATGGTTCAAGTTCGCGGTTATACCACTCATCTTCAACCCGTTCAGTAATCAGTGGTCTGATAATAAACTTGGGTGGGCGACCATCCAAAACATCAATCCGCACACATGAGTAAGGCAGTCGGTTCTGAAAATTGTAGTCATGACGACCCACAAAAAGCATTGAATCTGCAACTTTCCGAATAGGTTTACCTGCAATTTCTGTAAAAGTCTCCATCAATTCAGTCCCCCCTCGCCGTTGATAGCGGGGACGATGACCACTACCACCAGAGATAATGCAGTTAATGTGGGAGTCAGCAAATCCGGTATCAGTTGTGCAAAGATGCTCGAAACAGTGAGCGTGGCCATTTAAAATCAAATCAACTATAGGACGTTCTTTAATTAGAGAACCAAGATTTTGTGCCACTTGTTCAAACACCCAGCGCAAGCGGTGGCGAACCGCCAAAGTTTGTGCCTGATTCCACTTGGTAGCTTCTGTGACGTAGGGTGGATGGTGGAAAAAGATTACACGTCCTCGCACCTCCGAGGTGTTCCAAGATTCGATTAGTCTGCTTCGCAACCATTCAAGTTGTTCAAAGTCGATCGCAGGCATTTTATGAGATGCTAGTTGTTTTTCAATATCGATTTTGATCTCGTTTATTTGGTCTAATTTGGCACTAAGCTCATCAAGTTGTTCCGCGTCGGTGGGTTTATCTGGGTTGAGGCGATCGCATATTCCCAAAATCTGCAATTCTTCTCGATCTATTTCCTGGCGACGCTTTTGCAATTCCCGGCGGTAAATTTCCCCTTCTTCAGTTGCAGGTAAAGGTGATGGTGTATTAAAGGTATTAGAATCCAGTGCGAAAAAATCAATCCCGCCGTAACGGAAAGTGTAATAACGATTCGGTAAGCGGGTAAAATCTCCAGGTTCGTAACGCAAACAGCGCCCTGTGTCAGTCTTAGCAGTATAGTGTTGATCTAAATGACGTTCTAATTCTGGGGTAGACATCGCCCCTGTATAGTCCAAAAACGCCCGTGCATAAGCATTGCCTTGATACGATCCATGCCAGCCAATCTCAATATCTTTGTAGCGCAACAAGCGACGCAGTGGTAAGGTAGTTCCAGTCAGCCAACGGTACATCAATGGCACATCGTAGTAATCATGATTACCAAGTACTGGCAAAAATGGCAGATTAAACACCATGCGATCGTAGGAAATGCCTTTGGGATTGTTGCCACCGACAAGAAATTCCCGGTAAGGCTCAATAAAGTTTGTCGAGTAATATTCTTGGGAACCCACCACATAAATTACATCCCCTGTGTGTAACACAAAACTGCAATCATCGCGGTGAGGCAGCATAAGTTCGGCAACCTTTCGTTGGGGGTGGTGTCGAGAATGGGATTTGGTGCCGGAATCACCGATAACCATAAACGAAAATTCTGGACTATCCTGCCTGCGATCGTCAATCACCATGCTGGTTTGGTCAATTCCCCGTTGCACAAAACTTGGATGCATCCACCGCACCCGTTCCTTCATCTTTTGAATTTTTACAGGAATCGGTGGCTCGGAAATCAATTTCATGGCTGATAACTCTTGAATGCCTAATGCCCATGCCGATTGTAACGAAATAATAAGGGTTTTATAAGAAGAATTCAGAACTCAGGAGTCAGAATTCAGTATGAATTGTGTACGAGCGGCCTACAGTGCTCTTTGCATACATAGCTAGTATGATCATAATAAACATAATACTCTTGCATCTATGAAAAATGCGATCGCTCTTAAGCTCTCCGTTAGTATCGCTCATCAAACGGCATTATTATTTATATGCTCGATACTACTAATAGCCTGTAGCAAAAGTGGCAATACTGGTGCAAATTCTGCAAATAGTCCAACAGCAACAACAGGTATAGTTGATGCTATTCCTATCGGGATTGCTTTTGCCCAAACAAGCAATATAGCATTACTTGGTCAAGAAGGAACTGATGGAGTCAAAATTGCCGAAAAGTATTTTAATGATCAAGGTGGTATCAATGGTAAACCAATTAAATTAGTATATCAAGATACTGGTGGCGATGAAGTTGGAGCGATTAATGCCTTTCAAACTTTAATTAATAAAGATAAAGTTGTTGCCATTGTTGGCCCTACCCTATCACAACAAGCTTTTAGCGCTGACCCCATAGCAGAACGTAATCAAGTTCCAGTTATGGGAGCATCAAATACCGCTAAAGGGATTCCCGAAATCGGTGATTATGTTGCTCGTGTTTCTTCATCTGTTGCTGTCGTCGCTCCTTATTCGGTGAAAGCTGCACTCAAGCAAAATTCTCAAATCAAAAGAGTAGCTGTATTCTACGCTCAAAATGATGCTTTTAATAAGTCGGAAACAGAAATTTTTCAGAAGACAGTTAAAGATTTAGGATTGAATTTAGTAACAGTACAAAAATTTCAAACCACAGATACCGATTTTCAAAGTCAAGCCAGCGATGCGATTAATTTAAAACCAGACTTAGTGATTATATCCGGGTTAGCGGTAGATGGAGGTAATTTAGTTAAACAACTACGGGAACTTGGTTATAAAGGAATAATTATTGGTGGCAATGGTTTTAACACATCTCATATATTTTCTGTGTGCAGAGAGCTTTGTGATGGCGTGATTATTGCTCAAGCCTACAGTCCTGTATATCCCAGTAAAATTAACACTGCATTTCGTCAAGCCTACATTGAACAATATCGTCGAGAACCACCCCAAGTCAGCGCTCAAGCTTTTACCGCCTTGCAAGTATATGTAGAAGCTCTAGAATCTTTGGATAAAAAAAGCAAAATTAACAAATTGACACTGCCCCAATTGCGTACACAATTAAATCAGGAGTTACTCAAAGGAAAGTATCAAACTCCTCTTGGTGAAATTGCTTTTACACCAGTAGGTGATGTCATTCAGAAAGAGTTTTACGTTGCCCAACTGAAGATGGAACCAAACGGCGTCAATGGCAAATTTTCTTTCTTAAGCGTAAAGTAGTACTTTCTTTAGCTAGTTTTGCGGGTTTTTAGTAAGCACTAAAATGCTTATAAGAATCGATTCAAATATCCCTAAAGTTCATGATAAAAAGAATTCAAAACATCAAAGTCCACTGCCACTTTTTTGTAAGTAGGGAACCCGCGCCAGGCACTTCTCTCTCTTGAAAAGGTGTTCATCCGCGAAACACGCAGAGGCTGGACTTCTCTACGAGAGGCTGCGCCAACGGCAAGGCTACCTCGACTGCGCTCGGCACAAGTCAGTGACCACGCGAACAATTTTGAATTGTTAATTAGTGTTCTTGTCCCGTTGGTCGAATGAGGATTTCGTTGACATTAACGTGCGGTGGTTGAGTGAGAGCGTAAACGATCGCAGCAGCAATGTCTTCGCTTTGCAGAGGTTGAATTGACTTGCGTCGTTCTTCGATCCGTTGTTTGGCAACGGGATCGGTAATTTGGTCGTCAATTTCCGTATCCACCAAACCTGGTTCGATAATGGTGACGCGGATGTTATCCTTGTGGACTTCTTGGCGCAATGCTTCAGAGAGGGCATTGACACCCCATTTGGTAGCATTATAAACACCTAAACCCGCCCGCGCTGTCCGGCCAGCCACCGAGGAAATATTGACTATATGCCCAGATTTTTGCGCCTTCAACAGAGGCAAAACAGCATGAGTAGCATATAGCAGTCCTAGTACATTCAGGTCAAACGATCGCCGCCAGTCTGAGCTATTCCCAGCTTCAATGGTGCCGAGTAAGGCAATCCCTGCATTATTCACAAGGATATCGACCCTTCCCAATTCTGCATTTGCCTTTGCCACCAAGTTATTTACCTGGGTTTCGTCAGCCACATCGGTGATAATAGGTAATGCCTTGCCACCACTAGCTTCTATGCGTTCTGCTAAAGCCTTCAGGCGATCGCCACGTCTAGCAGCGAGTACTACTGTTGCTCCAACTGAAGCCAAGGCGATCGCAGTTGCTTCTCCAATTCCGGCGGAAGCGCCAGTGATAATTGCTACTTTTCCCTCTAATTTCCCTGTCATCGGATTATCTAATTCCTTAGTAATTGATAATTTACCACAGTACGGGTTTTGCCAATGCAGACAAACAACGCATAATGTTAGTATCATCCAAACTAACCAAAATTACCTGAAATATACTGTATTATTTGCGTTACTTAGTAACTTCAAGATAAAAAGGATTTCTCAAAATGGATTCTTTCGGTATTTACACCCTTGCTAATGACGTAGTATTTGACCAACTAGTAGCTTTGCTAAATAGTATTGAGGCAAATGTTAGCGCAGATATTCCGATTTGTATTATTCCTTATGATGAGCGACTAGACCTAGTTAGGCAAGAAATTAATTCTCGAAAGAATGTAATCCTGTTTGATAATTGGGACGTAATTCAACGCTGGGAAAAATTTGCTCACCAAGTTTGGGCGGCTCATCCCAGAGAGAAAGAGACAAAAGTATCACGTCCTAGTTGGTACAAAAGTCATTTACAAAGAAAATTTGTTGCCTTTGAGGGTATTTTTGATAAATTTGTATTTTATGACGCTGATAGCTTGGCAATGAAGCCACTCAATAATCTAATTGACAAGCTAGAAACATCCGATTTTATTTTTGATGATTGGGAACATCTTAAGGATAGGTCTGTTGCAGCGTTAGATATTTCAGTTATAGAAGAAACTGGACTATATACAGAAGCAGATATACGTAGTAAGCTGCATTGCTCCAGCTTTTTTGGCTCTAAACGAGGGTTATTTCCTGTTGAAGAAATTGAAATAATCAAAGAGCGATTAATTACTCATAGGGAAGTTGAATGGATTAATAGACATGGATGGTGGGATGATGCTTTTTTGTTTAATTATATGACTTTGCGCTGCGATCGCCCCCTGTTTAACTTTACACTTAGCTCCAATGGTCAAGATAGAACAGGCAACTGCGCTAATGCAGATCCCTTCGTCAATATTAATAATGTTCTTTACAATCAAGATGGCTTAAAACCAATTCACCGTATTCATTATATGAGCTATTATTCTCGTGACTTTGCCCGTTTATGTCAAGGAGAAGATATCAATATCTGTTATAGAGATGAGTTCTTATACTATCGCTTTCTCAAACACCCAGAACAAAGACCAAAACAACTAAGACCAGCTAGTATGATTACAAAAACTAGTATTGTTTTCAACAAAATAGTGCAGAAACTTCAAAGAAGTATACGCTAAAATAATTCTAGTATAGATTATGCCAAAAATTAGTGTTTGTATTCCTACTTTTAATCGTGTCTGTCTCCTGCCTTATGCGATCGCCAGTGTACTAAATCAGTCTGAGCAAGACTTTGAGCTAATTGTTTGTGATGACGGTTCTAGCGATCGCACACCTGAGTTAATATCACAGTACACAGACCACCGGATTAAATATGTCCGTCATCCGCAAAATATTGGTAAAAGTAATAATATGCGATCGGGCTTTGATGCTGCCAGTGGTGAATATTTTATTAAATTTGATGATGATGATCGGCTAACACCCGATTTTCTCGCAAGTACCGCAGCTATTCTTGCTCAAGATTCTAGCATTGATTTTGTTGGTACAGACCATTGGATAATTGATATTGATAATGTGCGGGATGAGATAAAAACTCAAGAAAATTCTCATCGCTGGGGTAGGAATAATTTACCAGCAGGTGTTGTAGATAATTTATTGGAAGTTGTATTTATTCACCAAAGCTTTCAAATTGGGGCGACATTATTTCGCCGTAAAACATTGCAAGAATTGGGATTTATGCAGCCAAATCTGCAAAATTGTGAGGATAATGATTTATTTGTGCGTCTAGCTTGGGCTGGTAAAAAGGGCTATTATTTACCAGAATTATTGATGGAATATCGCTACCATGCAGAGCAGCAAGGTATCAATCGAGCCATTCCTTATTTATTTGATAAACTCCGTTATTTAGAAAGTTATAAGTTTGAATCTGAAAAAATAGAGACAATCAGGAAAAATCGTCTAACTGAAACGCAATTATTATTAGGTTTGCGTTTAATTGAAAAGGGTGAAACGCAAAAAGGCAGAGAGCTAGTTTTGGCAGGAAAGTCTTTTTCAACTGCTAAGGCTTGGATTGGTTTAGGATTATCGCTGTTACCAGTTGGGTTGCGAGGTAAGGCGTTTAATGCACTGCGACAGGTGCGGGGTTAGAAAATACAGCAGAATTCAAGAGTCAGGAGTTAGTAAATTTACTATTCCATGACTGTATACGATTACCTATACTGTCATGTATTGCTAAGGCGAAGGTGCATTAACTGAGGTTTAATAGAGCTACTAGCTATTGCGTATATCTGTAAAATTTTTTACCTTATCATAAGTAGCTTTCGCAAAATTTTTAATCTTATGTTCACTGCCTGATTCAGACGATTTCTTAAGATTTTGCCATGTTAAAACTTTGCCTGATTGTTTCCAATATTTAATAGCTTCCCATGCAGCATTTCTTTGATTTTTAGTTGCGCCACCTTCCTCTAAGGCACTCTTGATTTCTTCCTCATTTGCTATCACCAAATTCAACTTTGGTGGAGGAAGCACTTCTTTAATAACTACTGTAAGTGTTTCCAATGCAGATGATATATTTTCAAGTCGGCTTTCAATTCCTCTGAATTTTTCTTCAGAATCTGATTTTTCTGTATTACCTAAACTATTTGAAACTAATTGATTTATTTTGGTATAAATTGGTTTGAGCTTTTGATCAATTAAACTACTAATATCAGTTTCTCCTTTTACACTATTTTCACCATCAATTGAATAGCCAAGTAACTGCTGCATTTCTTCTTTAGCCGCAGCAGCTTGCTCATCATTCATATCAAATACCCAAACCCATAGCTTTTCAATCTCAATTTCTTTAGCAATAAGACACCAATCAACGCCATAGACAACTTCGTATTCCTCTTCTTCACTATACGCCTCAGTACGACGCACAATTAGAGGAATTAAATTACTTTTGTGTTGAGTCAGAGTCTCTTCTATTAGCTGGCGTCTTTCTAGGGAAATATTCTGCTGTTCAGACGCTGATATAGCAATCTGGAAAGTATAAACTTGACCATGACTAATTGGTTCAATGCCCAAGTTTGCGCGAATACGGGCGCGACGTTCTGAACTATCCATTATTTTTTGAATCTCCAGTAGTAATTTTAATCAAATGTTGAGCTAGATTGGTGTAGCGTTCTAGAACTTTTTGTGCAGCCTCTTTTTCTTGAGAAGCAAGCGTGTTGTCAAATTCGCCTTGGTACAGTGGATATCCTTTATCTTGACAAATAGAAACTATATTTAAACGTGGAATCCAAGTGCTTTCAGGAAAAAGTTCCACTTTGTTACTCCCGCCACTCTTCTCAAGAATCTCGAAAAGTCTGACAACCATAGACTTATTGTAGTTGGACGATTTTTGGTCGTACATACTAACGGCTATTCCCAAAATTGGTAGAGGTTCATCTTTTAATTGCTCTATTTCGTTTGTTCGATCTAGCACATATTCTAAAGCTCGAATTGCGTAGGCTGATAACTGGGTGGGAATAAGAATAGCTGATGATGCCATTAATGATATGCTGTTAACTTTGCCGAAAGAGGGAGGCGGATCAATAAATACGAAATCGTAATCATGCTTTTTCAGCTTTTTTGCAAGTAGGCGATCACTATCTACTGTTTGGTTAAGCGTAGTTTCCATTCGACTTAGGCGTATATGTGATGGAACCAAGTCTAATTGAACATCTCCCCAATTAGTTGTAATGATTGTGTCCTCTAATTTAGTTCTTGGTTCAGTCAGTAGATGGGTAATATCTTTTTTACCTTGTTTTTCAAGATCATCTAAAGGATCTATTCCTAATCCCATTGTTAGATTAGCTTGAGCGTCAATATCAATCAGCAACACTCGCTTACCTAGCTTGTTGAGAGCAGCAGCAAGGTTGATAGTCGTTGTAGTTTTACCTACGCCACCTTTGTTATTAAATACAGTAATAATCATCGATTTGCGTTCCTCCTTAGTTTCTGAAACTATTTTTTTTTCTTCACTCGTTTGCTGTGTTGGAATGGGAGAAGTTTTAGCTTTGTTGAATAAGCCAAACATATCTTCTTGTTGCACCTCTTTTGAGATTAAATTTAAAAACTGTAACCTAATATTTTGTTGATTTTTATACAGAGTAGAAGTAAAGTTTAAATAAGTTTTTTTGGATAAAATTTTGTAAAATGACCTATATTTATGAATAAGTGTGGCTTGGGAATACTCTACAATCGTTGTAATTTTTTCGTTATAGTTATAAAGTATACGAAAATCATAGCCGTTGGTTAACAGTCCGATAACAGATCCAGTGTGGCGCATGTAATTATTAATTTGCCAAACGCTGTGGGCAATTTTTTTACTGGGTGCTTTAACTTCAATAATTAAATAGGCAGGTTTTATTAAAGCGGAGTCTGGTTGACCCACTAGGAAGTCAAGCTTAGATTGGAGAATTACTACTTGAGACTGCCAATCAGTATTGCTGTAACCAAGGATATGCAAGAGGGGAACTACTACCTTTTGCTCTACATCGGATTCGTTACTATTTGGAGCGATCGCTTGAAAAATATTTTGCAGTGTCGAGCCATAGTCAGCAATCATACTAGCACCGAGAGGCATCTAACTTTACAATTCTATCCGCTAATTTATCCCTTGTAAAAATTTTCCCACTAGCAGAGGCTAGATTAACTACAGTGGTTGTCTTAACAACGCCGCCTTTATTGTGGTAAATTACAATCGTTTTCATTCGGCATAGCTCAGGATTAAAAGGCAATATTTTTATACCTCTAAATAACTCTGGGAGTTGGGACAAAACCTGATATTTGCTCGATTATGGCATAGCCTTAATTATTTGGAGTGATATAAATCACTTGGAAATAGATAAATAATCATCATTAAATTAGTATTTTTGCTGATATAATAATCGCTTCTTATAGCTAGCCATATTCAAAATTAACAGGCTATGTATGTATTTCTCCATTACCCCTGTAAATAGCTAGAATCAAAGTGTTTACTTAAGCTATTTGCGCTAAAGGTTTTGGCTACTGTATCTTGTCCTCACTGCCATCAACTTGTTAATAGTCAAGCTATTAATTGTCCCTATTGCCGGACGACACTCAAAGCTTACGGCCATCCCGGTATTCCACTGCACCGCGCCACTGGGGACGGGTATCTGTGCGACACCTGCACATATCAGGCTGATAATACTTGCAATTTTCCCCAGCGTCCCTATGCTAAAGACTGTACCCTCTACCAAAATATTGAAGAGACAAAGTTAGAGTTGCAACAGCAGCGTTACACTAACACTTTTGCGGTAACTGTGAAAATTTGGGTAAAACAGAATCAGGCTTTGCTGTTACTTTTGGGTTTATTATTGGCCTGTTTGTTCTTCAGTCTGGTAACTTAGGAACGTGGATTAAATAAAATGCAAAACTTCATCTTGTCTCTAGCCTCCCTCTCCTTATAAAGGAGAGGGATTGAGGGTGAGGTAAGCCAGGGACATAAATTGTATGTTATTTAACTCTTATTCCTTAGTACAGAATTTCATAAGTTCATAGCGAATTAAAATTGGCAAAACTCAGCGCTCCTCTGCGTTTAAAAAAACAAGGGTCGAAGTGTGGGCTACCTCGGCTGCGCTCGGCACAAGTCATACCGTAATGATACAAATACGTTGGTAGGGGCACAGCAATGCTGTGCCCCTACGAGAAATATGTATCAGGGTTTGTCTGAAATGGTATCAGTGACCATCGTAGACATCGCATTCACAAAAGTTTAGTTAATTTTACTTAGATTATTTGAAAATTTCCGGTAGCAAATCAGATTATAAGTTCGTTACAACAATTGTTGCAATCACTTAAACGTTTCTTATATATGAAGGAGTATTTGTTGCAAAGCATTAAGCGTTTGTAGCAACGGCTTATATGTTTACAGGAAATACTTAAACGTTTCTTATATATGGAGGAGTATTTG
>NZ_JBALFC010000018.1:0-125282 GCF_036917755.1 Nostoc sp. | reverse complement strand
ATATCTTGTTTGAGATGGTAATACCAGGTAAAGCAATCATAAAGCTTCTTTGGAGAGTATAATCTGGCATACCTCAAACTATACAATAATTCTCATTATTAGAATGATTTAGATGCAGAAGTAGTATCGAACTTCTACATAAAACGACCTTAAGACCAATACCCGTGAATGAATTTCGCTTCTATCTCTCAAATCCTCTTGATGGGCTAATTCTGGGCTTTTTACCGAATGCACTGCGTAGGCGTAGCCCGCCGTATTTTTGGGAATGAGTTGTGTGGGTTAATAATTGCTATTTGCACCTAAAACTTGTATCCCTTGTACAGAAGGAGTTTCTGGATTCGGGGCAATTTAATTCATGGGTATTGACCTTAAGACAGAGGTATTTTTATATATTCCGTTGTAAATACTGTATCAATGGATTTTATTTTGAGCTTGGAAAAATTTCTTAAATACCATACAGTAAATTATCTTTTCAGACTCAGCAATAGATGAATAGTAAATAAAAACATCCTATAGGACTCGTATTTGATTTTTGAAAAAAATCAGTACACCCCGAAAAGGCTTATTCTCCACTCCCCACTCCCTGTCTACGCAAATAATTATGGCTACGCCACGCTGCGCGAACAAAAATCAAAGCAGACTGCTATATGTTAGAAAATAGAATCAATAGAAGAACTGTTCTTCACGGTGCTATCACCTTGACAGGAACATTGGCAGCCGTCCAACTTGGCTCCGCCAAGAAAGCACAGGCGCAGTCTACTTCATTAAGTCAACGTAAAGGGATTTTGTTAGCGGTAGATTTACAAAATAGCTTTTTGATCACACCTGAATGTGAAGCGGTTGTGCCAAAGGTAGTTGATAATGCTAGTAAGTTTTATCAGGTTTGGGCAACTCGCTTTTTTAACCGGAATCCTAACTTTTCACGTCAACTCAACTGGAACGAGATGGTGTCTGGACAGGAAACAGAGCTTTCTAAAACCTTAATTCCGGTTGTCAGCAAAACGTTTGATAAGCCTTCATATTCTCCAATTTCACCTACCTTGCTCCAAGTAAATATTATATCCCGTTTTCTTTCTTTTCATGCTCATGCTCCTACTTCTTTTGTGATGTCACCTGCCCTGCTCCAAGCACTGCAAAATAACGCTATTACTACAGTCGCAGTGTGTGGAGTTGATACAGACGCTTGTGTGATGGCTACAGCTTTAGGACTCTTTGATGCTGGATTTGAGACGTTCGTAGTATCAGATGGCTGTGCTTCTAGTGGTGGGCAGGAATATCATGAAGCGGCGATTAAGATATTGAAACGCAATATTGGAGAGAAATATGTGATTTCTTTTAGCGAATTACCTGCAATGTTGTCTTAGTGTATAAGAGGGTGTTTGAAAAGTTATGAGCGATAAAAATTTATGCTAAACGCTTCACCATGATGCAAATCATAGCAAGATAGATAAAGGTATCCAATGACTATTTAGGAAAAAGATTATTGTCTGGTGGTTGAGGATTGGGTATCAAACAGTATTATAGACTACAAAAAAATAGCGATCAGACTTCTTTGGTTGTGGCTGAAAATGCCGGGAACAAAAGAATCACAATCGCAAGATAGAACGCCAATGCACTGCTCAGAAAGACAGATCATGGGCTTAGTGTGAGTATGCCTCTTAATATATTCATATATGAATATGCTTTACCACTCTGATATATGCAATTAGATGGTTGAAAAGAGATTTGCCTTAATGTTTTAATGTTATTAAATAATTTACAATTAAATGCCAGTCTATTCTCAATAGACCATCGGTAATTTTTGTAAGTTAATAATTTTTAGCTAAATGGCAATTTCAAAGATGGAAAATACATTAATTGATAAAACCTTCCGTGATAGCGATGGCAAAATTGTTTTAGCTCAGATGCCAAACCTACCACTTATTGTTTGGATAGTAACCAGTATACTTGCTCTAATTTTTACAAGTGGCAAAATCAATACAGTATTAGACATACTAGCAAATGGTTCCTTGTTCACTTGGGCGTGGCTGGAATTATTTCAAGGCGTTAATTATTTTCGCAGAGCGTTAGGTCTTGCGGTATTAATTGGTTTTATCGCATTAAAAATTCAGTAGTTACCGAAATTAATGGGTTTAAAGCCCCGTCGTAGAACGACGGCTTTTGTTCTATTAATGATCGAAGAAACTCCCTTATAATATCTGTTTTGGTTCGCTTTGCAATTGATAAGCATATCGCTCAAGGGCTTTCATCTCTTAAGAGGGAAACTCTAACGTGCAACTGTTTTTCCACCATAATTAGTGTAGCAATATGCTACACTAATTATGGTGGAAAGGTAATCAACCACTTAAAAAACCTAGCCGTCGAAAGACAAAGCACTGAACCTTGACAATTAAATCTATGCGGTTCTACTGCATTGTTCTAGTTTCCTCCTAGCAGTAGGTAAAAGATTTATAGGAGCTAGACGACTCAGAATTTTGAGACTATTTGTTTCAAACTAAACAGGACTTGCAGCAATGCAACTAGGGTAGGGCATACCCAAAGTTAACGCTTGGGGAGAATCCCACCTCTGGTCTAGATGACGCAAGGACTCTAGGTTAAGTGGTTTCGTTGAGCCAAGAATCCCCGTGCGTTCACGCCGGGGAGTGTCAACTATCGACTATTAACTCAGCACACAAGATGACTGAAGCAACCGCAACTCGTCCCAATATCTACGTCCAGGAAACCGGGCCAACGATTCATTACCTGGTGGCAATGTCCCAACCAGAAACCCATCTGTTTGAGGTGACTTTACGCCTTGTCGATTACCCCTCACCAATTCTCGATTTAAAATTGCCGGTGTGGACACCCGGTTCCTACTTAGTTCGGGAATACGCCAAGAATTTACAGGATTTTGTGGCTTTTGCCGAGGATAAGCCTTTACCTTGGCGGAAGATCAGCAAAAATCACTGGCAGGTAGACAAAACAGGTGTTTCCGAATTAACTGTACGTTACCGTGTTTTTGCGAACGAGCTATCGGTACGGACAAATCACTTAGATGCAAGCCACGGTTATTTTAACGGTGCGGCACTATTTTTTAGAATATCGGGCTGGGAGAACCAACCCATTCGCGTTACCATCGTACCACCACGCCCGAAATGGCAGGTAACTACTGCCTTGCCACCCATTGCTGAGGAAACGAATACTTTCTTGGCTGGTGATTTTGATACTCTTGTTGATACTCCGTTTGAGATTGGTTGCCACCAATTGTATAAATTTGAGGTTTTGGGAAAACCCCATGAACTGGCAATCTGGGGACAGGGAAATTTCCAAGTCCAGCAGATGATTGCTGATATCCAAAAAATTGTCCAGGTAGAAGCGCAGATGTTCGGGGGTTTGCCCTATGAAAGATACGTGTTTCTGCTACATTTATTTAGTCAAGCTTTTGGCGGTTTGGAGCATAAAAACTCTTGCTCGTTAATTTACCACCGTTTTGGGTTTCGCGCTCAGGATAAGTACGATCGCTTTCTTCAATTGGTAGCACACGAGTTCTTTCATTTGTGGAATGTCAAGCGAATTCGCCCAAAAGCATTAGAGGTTTTTGATTACGACCAAGAAAATTACACACCATCATTGTGGTTTTGTGAAGGCACTACTAGTTACTATGACTTGTTAATTCCTTTGCGGGCGGGAATTTATGATGTTAAGTCGTATTTAAATAACTTGGGCAAAGAAATTACCAGATATGAAATGACGCCGGGGCGCAAGGTACAACCCGTTTCCGAGTCGAGTTTTGATGCCTGGATAAAACTCTATCGCCCGGATGCTAATAGCGGTAATTCCCAAATTTCCTACTATTTAAAAGGAGAAATGGTATCGTTGTTGCTAGATTTACTGATTCGCTCTACTCACGACAATCAGCGATCGCTCGATAACGTCATGCAGAAAATGTGGCAACAATTTGGACAAGCTGAAATTGGCTATACCCCAGAACAGTTGCAGGAAGTTATAGAATCTGTCGCCGGAATCGATTTGACTGATTTCTTTAAACGCTACATTGATGGCATTGACGATTTGCCCTTGAATCAGTACTTAGAACCCTTTGGCTTACAGTTGGTAGCAGATCAGCAGGAAGAACCTTACCTGGGTGTGAGAATAAATACAGAGAATGGGCGGGAGATCATTAAGTTTATAGAGATTGGTTCACCTGCACAAGTAGGGGGAATTGATGCAGGTGATGAGTTGTTAGCAATTGATGGGATTAAGCTAATGGGGAATAGTTTAAGCGATCGCCTGAAAGATTACCAAGCAAACGATACCATCGAAGTCACAGTTTTCCACCAAGACGAACTGCGTACTTATTCCATCACCCTCACGTCACCACGTCCCACTCGATATCAAGTAAAACCTGTTGAGCATCCTGACTCCACCCAGCAGCAAAACTTTAGGGGATGGCTTGGGGTAGCGATCGCAACTGTTTGATAAAGGGCATGGGGCATTGGGCATGGGGCATTGGGCATTGGGCATGGGGCATTGGGCATTGGGCATTGGGCATGGGGCATTGGGCATTGGTTATTGTCCTCATCTCCCTCATCCACCTCATCCCCCTCATCCCCCCACTCTCCACTCCCCACTCCCCACTCCCCACTCCCCACTCCCCACTCCCCACTCCTAAGCCGTTCTCACCGCCCCAGAGTAAATTAAACCCCGTTGCAGATCCAGCGTTATAATCGCTCCATCCCGAATCGCCTTTGTTGCCTGCTTCACGCCGACAATCACTGGCACACCGAGACGTAAGCCAATCACTGCTGCGTGACTTGTGAGACTTTCCTCTTCCGTAATAATCCCGGCAGCTTTCCGAATGGCCTCAACAAAATCGGCACTAGTGCGGGGTGCAACCAATATGTCTCCGTGATTAAAGTTACTAACATCCATGCCAGTATTAGCCACCCTGGCGCGACCACTCACTGAACCTTGTCCCAGTCCAATGCCGTGACCTAGTATTGCCGTCACCACCTCTACCTTAATCAAATCTGTGGAGCCGGAAATTCCCTGGAGTGTGCCAGCAGTCATCACTACTAAATCTCCCTCAGACAGTAACTTCAGTTCCTGAGCTACGTTGATCGCAGCTTGAAATGTCTGACCAGTTGAAGGTAATCCTAGTACCAACAGTGGTTTGACTCCCCACACCATCTGTAGCTGTCGCGCCACATTTACATGGGGTGTCACTGCCAAAATCGGTGTCTGGGGGCGGAACTTAGAGACATTGCGAGCTGTTGCCCCGGTTTGCGTTAGGGTCATGATTGCTGCTGCGCCTAGTTGTTCGGCAATTTGACCTACAGCTTGACTAATCGCATTGGGAATGGAGCGTCGGGCATCTCTCGAAGAACGTAAGTTTAAGTGTTGGGCTTCTTCCTGCTCCATACGTTCGGCAATTCGTGCCATCGTCGCTACTGCTTCTACAGGGAAGCTACCCACTGCGGTTTCATTGGAGAGCATCACCGCATCCGTACCATCTAAAATCGCATTTGCCACATCCGAGACTTCCGCGCGAGTGGGACGGGGATTGCTCACCATGCTGTCTAACATCTGGGTGGCGGTGATGATCGGAATCCCCAAGCGATTTGCTGTGGCAATTAGCCGCTTTTGGAGTACGGGAACATCTTCTGCTGGCAGTTCCACCCCTAAGTCGCCTCTGGCAACCATCACACCATCACACAAAGCCAGAATCGCCTCCATTTGTTCTATGGCTTCGTGCTTTTCAATTTTGGCAATCACTGGAACTTGCTTGCCTGTACTGGAAATTAGCTCTTTAATTTCGATCATGTCCTGGGGATTGCGGACAAAGGAAAGCGCCACCCAATCTACACCTTGATCTAGACCAAACATCAGATCCTCTCGGTCTTTGTCGGTCATTGCCTTAACTGACAGGTAAACGCCGGGAAAGTTTACGCCTTTATTGTTAGAAAGTTTACCAGGCACGGTGATGCGACAATGCAAATCACCTTTGTCGCGGTTAATCTCCTCCACCAGCATTTCGACTCGTCCATCATCGAGGAGGATTTTTGCGCCAACTGGGACTTCTTCGGCTAAATAATCGTAGGTAACACAACTAATTTCTTGCGTACCTACAACCGGACGATTTGTCAAGGTGAAGCGATCGCCTTTTGCCAAAACTATAGACCCATTATCAAACTTCCCCAAGCGAATTTTTGGGCCCTGCAAGTCTTGGAGAATAGCCACTGGCTGATTTAGTTCAAAAGCGGTTTGCCGAATTAAGCGAATACTACGCTGATGGTCGGCATGAGTTCCGTGGGAGAAGTTTAGCCGCAGCGTCGTGGCTCCCGCTTCAATAATCGCCTTGAGCATTTCAGGACTGCTTGTGGCGGGGCCTATAGTAGCGACAATTTTTGTCCGGCGCAGAGAATCTCTTAATTGCATAGGGGCTGAAGTTAGGGAGCTATCTGGGAAGTCATCGTAACTTAAGTGGCATCTCCTTTTCAGTTACTGCTATATCAATAGATATAAGCAGTTAGAGAGGGTTTATGGGAGAGTGAGGCTATGGGATAGACTAGATATAGTACATCAATCTTGTATCCATCGTCCCCACGAAGGAGTTTAGCCCATCAACTTCTTGCCAATTGTCATACCCCACTTATCAGTAAAGATTTGGCCTCGTCTGGAATCATAGCGTTATTCATCTGCTGATATGCAAAGCTGTAGATAAATCTTGCTATACAAAACTTTATTATTCCATAATATTTGTCGTATATTCGGAATGTTTGATCAAGAAGGAGTCAATGTTAAAGATGATCGCATCGGAGGCACAAAAGCCACTGACAATCCCGCCCAAGGAATTTTTAGCGCCTCCTGGTGATTTCAATCCCACGCTACTGCTGTTTTTCGGAGCTGTGGCAATGCTGGTGTTATCCAGCTTTGGTTACTGGCTTTGGGAATGGCCGCACTGGCTATGCTTTAGCGTTAACACGATCGCCTTGCATTGTGCTGGAACGGTAATTCATGACGCGTGTCACCAATCTGCCCATCGCAACCGGGTGATTAATGCGATGTTAGGGCATGGCAGTGCTTTAATGCTAGCTTTTGCTTTTCCAGTGTTTACGCGGGTGCATTTACAGCATCATGCCCATGTTAATCATCCCGAAAACGATCCAGATCATTATGTCTCTACTGGTGGCCCGCTATGGTTAATTGCGGTACGATTTTTATACCACGAGGTATTTTTCTTTCAACGACAACTGTGGCGTAAATATGAGCTATTAGAATGGTTCATCAGCCGTTTAATTGTGGGTGTAATTGTTTATATATCAGTGCAATACCACTTTTTGGGTTACATTCTCAATTTTTGGTTTATACCGGCTTTTGTGGTGGGGATAGCACTAGGATTATTTTTTGATTATTTGCCCCATCGTCCTTTTGCGGAGCGCGATCGCTGGAAAAATGCTCGCGTTTATCCTAACCCAGTTCTCAATATCCTGATTATGGGACAGAATTACCACTTAATTCATCATTTGTGGCCTTCTATTCCTTGGTACAATTATCAGCCCAGCTATTATCTCATGAAGCCCCTATTAGATGAAAAAGGGTGTTATCAAACTTCAGGATTGTTACAGAAAAAAGACTTTTTTGAGTTTGTTTATGACATCTTTCTAGGAATTCGGTTTGATCATCACAAAGAATAGATACAGCAGTCTGCTTTGATTTTTGTTCGCGCAGCGTGGCGTAGCCATAATTATTTGCGTAGACAGGGAGTGGGGAGTGGGGAGTGGGGAAGAAGCCTTTTCGGGGTGTACTGATTTTTTTCAAAAATCAAATACGAGTCCTATAGCAATCCTAAATCATTCGTGAAAAGTTAGATACCCGACAACTTTTACGAAGTCGGGTATCTGGACACCGAGAATTTTCACAAATCAGATAAGATTGCTATATTATGAAAGCTGCTATAAAACTAGATTTATTCACTTCTTAATATCTTCTAATTTTAGTTTTTATTATTCAGGGCTTAAATATTCATTGTCAACCAAAAACTTTAAAGATTAAAGTATGGTTTTAAAACATTAACCTATTGAAATTTTAGATATTTTTTTCATTTTCCAACATTTTATCTCTATTGACGAATTCTTCAAATAAAACAAACAATTTATTGAAAGCTTTCACATCATCGTCAGAATACAACAGAATTATTTTCTCCCATGATTGACTTAATTCAACCATAGATTTCCATTTTATAGGCTCAGATCCCCGACTTCTTCAAGAAGTCGGGGATCTTTTTGTTCGTAACTTAATAGATGCTACAACCAACGTTGTTTTTTAGCATAAGTAATGCTACCAATTACAATTAATGCCATGACGCAGATCACAGCAGGATAAGCCCAAGGTTGCTCTAATTCCGGCATATATTTGAAGTTCATACCATAGAAACCAGACATGAAAGTGATTGGTAAGAATATGGTCGAGAGGATAGTTAGGCGATTAATTCGTTCACCGGTTTTGCTAGCAATATTATCGCGTTGAATTTCCATTAATTCTGACATCCAGGCTCTCAGAGCTTGATATTCTTGCCAGAGTTTATCAACGTGATGAACCAATTCTTGATTGAATAGTTCCTTCACAGGCTCGGTGATCCATTGGAAATCTTCGCGATCCATAATAGCCATAAGTGACTTGATGCTTTGAAAATTACGGCGTCCCGAACGGGTAGATTGCCTCATGGTGGCAATTTTTTGGTACGTTGATTCATCACCGGAATTCTCTAATACTTCATCTTCTAAATCGTCAAGTTTTCTAGAAATATAGTCAAATACAGTTTCGTAATTATTCAAAATATCTTTAAAAATGAGATAAAAAAGATAGTCAATTCCCAACTTTTGAATATCTAGAGTTCGCTTTTGGAGATTATTAGCTAGAATACTTAAAA
The DNA here is from genome assembly GCF_036917755.1 of Nostoc sp. Lineage (GTDB taxonomy): Bacteria > Cyanobacteriota > Cyanobacteriia > Cyanobacteriales > Nostocaceae > Nostoc. The sequence continues at coordinate 116,371 of NZ_JBALFC010000018.1, read as the reverse complement.
TTTTTAGTTCAGTGATTTCAAAAGTGATGATAAAATTATTTCCAACCACAATATTGCCACGCGCAACCTCAAACTCGTGATTTTTTATTTGAGGAGTTAGAATTTCATAGCTGTCAAATAAACAATCTTCTACGTCTTCATCAATTCCTAGAGGGGAATGGTTGAAAATCATGTTAACACGAGATGGATTGAGTCGAAAGTGCTTGATAATTTTGGCAGTTCCAGTGCGATCGCGGAAGTGAATACACCGCAACCAAATATTCTGAGAACCATCAATCTTTTTCAGTACCGTATCGACATCCCAACTGGTGAATAATTCCAGGTTATTTTGAGAAAAAGTGAGGAGAGTTAGCATATAGCAATCCTGCTGGCATTATCGGATCTTGGGGCTAGATGGATTAAATCTTACCCTAGCTCTGATAGCGCCACTTTGTTTCAAATTTTATTACTGATCAGACGAGTCCCCTTGTCAATAGGTTTTGAGATGCGCTAACCCTGAGATATATCTAAGAATTTCCTCAAATCAGACTGTATATCAGCCCAACCAGTACAATTAAAGTCACAATTACATAAGTATAATCTTTTAGTCGCACAAAGGCTAACAGCGAAAAAACAACTCGTACAACTGGAGTAGCAATCAGCAGCAGTAGTCCTAGTTGAATAATGCCTCGGTTACGACCTGATAATATTGATGTTTTTACCCCGGCTGGAGTGCGAAACTCTGCTGGTTCTCCCCGAAAAAACTGGTAATTAGGAACCTCAGTTCCGTGGCGAATTAAGTATAAAATTCCACCCACTAAAACCAAAGTGGTGGCAAGAATGACCCCGACTCTTAACAGATTACCAATAAATTGTTCAAAGCGCTGCTCAAACTTAGTACGCCTTTTTTGAGCCATTTTAAAGCCTCCCAGTTAGACCTTTGTAAATCATTTCTAGCGCTAGTACCAAAATGACAACGCTGAAAATATTTCGTAAAAGTTTTACCTCGGCTCTAATCAATACCCGCGCCCCTAAAACAGCACCCAACAATACGCCTAACATTACAGGCATTGTTAATCCGGGATCGATGTAACCTCGGTTTAAGTAGATTCCAGCGCTAGCCGCCGCCGTCACTCCAATCATGAAATTGCTGGTGGTTGTAGAAACCTTGAACGGGATACGCATAATTTGATCCATTGCCAAGACCTTGAAAGCTCCAGAACCAATGCCCAGCAATCCAGAAATTACACCAGCCACCAACATTAATCCAAATCCAGAGGTAATATTACCTACGTTGTAAGGCTGTTCTCCCGTTGGTGTCGGATATGTACTACTGAGCTTCAGTCGAATGGTTAAAGGATTAGACGGTAAACTGTTGAGGTCTTCATTCCTGGTTTGACGCGACAAATATGCCGAGTAGAGCAAAACAAACCCAAAGACAACAGTGAGCATTCCAGTAGAAATTTTTGCTGCTATAGTTGCCCCGAATATTGCGCCAAAAGTTGTAGCTATTTCTAGGAACATTCCCAACCGCAGATTTGTGTAGCCTTCCTTAACGTAGGCAGAAGCCGCTCCACTAGACGTAGCAATTACAGAGACTAAAGAAGCACCAATGGCGTAGTGAATATCTACTCCACAAACTACAGCGAGGAAGGGAACAATCACTACTCCACCACCTAGCCCGGTCAGTGCCCCCAAAAATCCGGCAATCAAAGAACCAAGCCAAACCAATAGAGAAAATTCTAGGATGTTCAAGCTACTTCCTCCGCTACAAACTTTTTAGGTTGAGACTAGAAAGGGAAACTCAAATTTTTAGTGGCTGATTTGACACCAGCATTTTAAGAACTTTTACTAATAGGAGCAAATATCTTTGTTTTTCCAATTGATAAATTAAATTGATTAATAAAAGTAAACTTACATCTCCAGATTTGCACTTTTCTGCATAGCTTTAAAATTCATCTCCTATTAAAATAAGTCATACTTCAACGAGTAAAGTTGGGGGTAACAAGGCTATGAGTCTCAAAGTAAACCTGACAATTCCGGTCATGTGGAAAAGCTAACGATTAACCTAACCCCCTTCCCAACGCTCTAACGGAGAAAATTCAAAGTCTCTCTCCTTCTAGGAGAGAGATAAAGAAGAGCGAAAAGTTTGAGCGGAGGTTTCCTCCGTTGGCGTAGCCCGCCGCAGGCATCAAAGCTTTTCAAGAGAGAGGTTTTCGAGATACGCGTGAAAAGTCAGCAAAGTAAACACCGTGGAGGACGGGATTTTTCGTGAAGGTTAAGAAAATTTTAATTTGGATGAATATTAGGTGAAAATATGGTAAGGATAAGTTTGCAAGAACATCAAGTTTATGGACGTTTACCAGTGGAAAAAAAGCTGGGTATTCTTGTTGTCGATGACCATCAATTAATTTTGACTGGTACCCTGGATGTATTAAGTCGAGAGTATCCCGAAGCTTCTATTATTAAGGCTCAGACGGGAAAAGAGACACTTTATCAACTTCAATTTCACGAGTTTGACCTGATTGTGATGGATTTATCAATTCCCGATCAGCAAGGAGAGACAGCAGAAATTGATACCGGAATTAAGCTGTTGCAAACTTTGCTTCAAGAATATCCTCGTCAGAATTTCATGGTGCAAACTAGTTATGTGAAGGCGTTAATCCGGATCAAGCACGAGATTGATAATCATCAAGGTGGGTTTGCGATCGCAGACAAAGGATTACCCGAAGATCAAATGCTAATGCGGGTTAATTTAGCACTTCATGGTGCAACTCACACGAAAGACATCAAAAAGGGGATCGAACTCAAACCGGAATGGTTGGAGGTGTTGCGGTTGGCTTTTGAAGAGAGTTTGACAGATAAGGCGATCGCTGACCGAATGTATAAATCAGAACGAGCAGTGCGAACTTACTGGACGAAGATTCAGGATGTTTTGGGGGTATATCCTGAAGACTGCAAGCAAGGTGGTAAGAATATGCGAATCCAAACCGAAGTTCGTTCCCGTGAAGAAGGCTTAATTGATTAAAGAATTCAGGAGTCAGAATTCAGTATTGATTCTGAATTCTGATTGTTAATATGGACGGGGAAAATTAATGCAGAAAAAAACTAGATGAGAAGGAGAATCTGGAATCGCATTTATCAAGAATTTGGGTTGTGGTCTGTTGCTGCACCTCCGGGAATACTGGTATTGGTGTTGGTGATCTTGATCCGTATAGTTGGAGGAATCCAATCTTTAGAATGGATGTTTCTCGATACGATGTTACGTCTGCGTCCCCCAGAAAAACTCGATGAACGTGTAGTAATTGTGGGGATAGACGAAAAAGATATTGAATGGGTTAAGCAATATCCGGTTCCAGATGGAAAGATTGCAGAGTTACTCACCAAGCTGGAAAGCTATAAACCGCTAGCAATTGGGCTGGATATATTCAAAAATGTTCCCGTTGAACCTGGTGGCGAACAACTCGCCAAGGTATGGCGAGAAAATACTAATATTATTAGTATTGAAAAAATATTACCACCAAAAGAGATTTCTCCAGCCCTAAATTTGCCACCAGAACAAATTGGATTTGTTGATTTATTGAATGATGCAGATAGTAAAAATCGACGCTATTTGTTATATACAACGAACCCGAAGAATGACAAAGAAGATAAATATTCTCTAGCGCTACAGTTAGTTACTAGATACTTAAAAACGAAAGGAATTGAGTTAGAAACAGGGAAAAATGACCCGAATACAATCATGATTCAGGGGGCTGAATTGCCCCGAATCACTGATAACTTTGGTGGATATGTGGACATTAATCATGGGGATGGGGGATTGTCAATTTTGATGAACTTCCGCAACAATTATCAGCCTTTTCATGTTATTTCGCTGCGCGATATTCTCAATGATAAAAATAAGAACGTTTATGCAAAATTGTTGCGCGATCGCATTGTCTTAGTTGGCAATCGAAATCTGAGCGTCGGTGATATTTTTTATACATCTGCTTTGCCAACATTAGAATTAAAGGGTCAAATTTACGGTGTTGACTATCATGCTCACGTCATCAGTCAAATTCTGAGTACTGTAATCGATGGTCGCCCAATGTTGCACAGTTGGGGAGATATGGGAGAATATATATGGATAGTTATTTGGGGTTTTCTGCCGATCATTATTGGACGCCTGACCCAATCTGTCTGGAAAAATCTATTTAGTGTTTGTCTAGCGGGAGTTTGTCTATTTAGCTACGGCTATGTGATGCTGTGGTTGTGGGGTATATGGATTCCTGTAGCACCCAGCTTGATGATATTAGCTGTGAATGGGGTTGGCTTGAGTGCTTTTACATTTTACCAACACGATAAATTCTTGCGATCACAAATTAACGAACGTCAAAACACAATTCAACACACTTTTACCGTAATTCATAATGGCCCTCTGCAAACCCTCGCCTATGGATTAAAGCATATGCGTGCTAAAGATGTACCCTATGAACAACTGCTTGGACAATTTGAAAAACTCGATCGAGAAATTCGGGAAATTGGCGAATTTCTCAAACTCGAAACATTAACAAAGGAAGAGAGTTTGCGTTTAGGAAGCGGATTGATCCTTGAATTGAACCGACCGCTTCATGATTTGTTATATGAAGTTTATTCAAGTACATTAGAACGTCACGATTTTGAATATTTTAAAACATTAAAAGTCAAGATTCGCAATTTTGAACCAATTGATGGTAAGTATTTAAGTATGGAACGAAAACGTGAAATCTGTCTTTTTCTGGAAGAAGCTTTGTGTAATGTTGGCAAACATGCCCAAGGAGTAAAACGTGTTCAAGCAACAGGTGTTTATGCTGAAAATAAATATAAGTTGTGCGTCAAAGATAACGGTTCAGGGATTCAATCAAAGCTCGAAAATAAAGGAACAAAACATTCTAAACTACTAGCCAGACAATTAGGAGGAGAGTTCCGACGGGAATCACTTTCTCCTCGCGGAACAATATGCGAACTTAGTTGGAAACCTACGAAGGAAGTTTAGATTTTAAAACTGTTCTTATTAGTAGATAACCATACAATCACCAGCATTTACCATGAGTCATCAACATTTTGGATTTTGGCTACATAGTCGCAGATCTACAAGTTTGATTGTGGGAGTGTTTTTTTTAATTAGCGCAGTCCCCGCCTATGCTGAGTTTAAACCACGCGATCGCAAACCTGCCAGTGGATATTCTCGTGCGGGTGGTTCGCGTGGATGTTCGAGTAACGGTATCCCTGTGACGCAGCTTGCACCTGTGACATTTGTCGGTAAAACCGCTTCCACACGTCCAATGTTTGCTTGGTATATGTCAAGTTCTCAAACCGTGCGATTCCGACTCTTTGAATTTGATTCACCGAAAACCGTTAAACAAATCAGCAAAGTTAAAGAAATATCAACAAGAGTCGGGATCAACAAATTAAAACTTCCCACCGATTATCCTGAACTAACTGTAGGTAAAACATATTTCTGGCAAATCGCAATTGACTGCGAAGTGAGTCCAATTGTGAGCAATGCAGAATTTACCGTCATCAATCCTCAATCACTAGCTAAGAACCGATTTTCTAGCATCCCAGAAAGCGCAAATTATTATGCGGAAAATGAACTGTGGTATGAAGCATTTGAAGAAGCATTGAAAGCAAGTAGTAATGGGAAATTGGGTAAAACTGGATCAATTTTAGTTCAAGAACTCGCACAATCTGAAATCCCCGCAGGAAGCAAAGGCGATATCCAAATCATCAAACAACGCATCGAAGATATCCAGAGAATTTCCAGCGAAAGAATATAGAGGGAGTGGGGAGAATAGAAATGGTGGAAATTTTGCGGTTTGGTGTAGTGGGATTGCTAGGGTGCGTGGGTGCATTAGCGGTTTCTATTCCCCCTACTTTAGCTCAGTTAACTCCTGATAATACCCTTGGAAAAGAGCGATCGCAAGTCATTCCGATTAATACAAACAATGACCGCATCGAGGGCGGTGCGGCTCGTGGCATTAACCTATTTCACAGTTTTCAAGATTTTAACGTCGGTGTTGGGAGAGGTGTTTATTTCGCCAATCCACAGGGGATAACAAATATCTTTTCTCGCGTTACTGGTAGTAACTCATCGAATATTTTCGGGAAATTGGGGGTATTAGGTGATGCGAATTTGTTTTTGCTCAATCCCAATGGGATTTTATTTGGGAAGAATGCCCAGTTAGATATTCGGGGATCATTTATGGGGACGACAGCAAATAGCTTAGTCTTTCCCAATGGCGTAGAATTTAGCGCTACAAATCCCCAAGCGCCGCCGTTGTTGAGTATCAATGTACCAATTGGCTTGCTGTTTGGTTCGCAACCAGGAAGTATTACTAGCCTTGCAGTGATTCGGAATTCTCAGGGAAATGCTGTTAGTGGTTTGAGTGTTGGTACTGGCAGCACTTTAGCACTTATGGGCGGTGAAATTGCCTTGGATGGTAGTTATTTGTCTACTCAAAATGGACAAGTGAAATTGGGAGCAGTCGGGGGAGATACAACCGTTGGGTTGAATGTCAATGGCTCCTCATTGGGTTTTAATTTCCCAGAAAATTTCGGACGCGCACCCATCAACTTAACGAATGCAAGAATTGGCGCTACAGGTGGAAATAGTGGAATTGAGCTATTTGGCGGAAAAATGGGGCTAAACGGAAAGGGTTCGTATATATTGAGTGTGAATGGCGGCTCAATTGTTGTTGATGCAACTCAATTTAATTTAGACAATGGCTTTACCGTTGCGAGCGTTACTTCTGGTGCAGCGAAGGGTGGTGATGTTACTATCAATGGCGGGAAAATCACAATTACCGGAGATGGAACAGTAGAAAATAGTGGCAAAATTGGCACATTGACCAATGGTAAAGGTAATGGAGGGAACCTCATCTTCAATGCTACGGAGTCGGTTAACGTCAATGGTGGCTTGATCGGTGTTAACTCTGGAGATGCAGGCAATGCAGGAAACTTAACCGTGCGAGCAACAGATGCTGTCAATATCACTAACCAAGGTGATTTGGCACTCTACAGCAATAGTTCGGGTTCAACAGGTAATTTGCGGATTGAAACGGGCACTTTGCGAGTTAAAAATAGTTTCTTAACGAATGGAGGGAAATTTGCATCTGATGGTGGAAGTGTCGGTTCTATTTCCATTCAGGCTCGGAATGCGGTTGAGGTGACTCAAGGTGAAATATTTACAGGTGTTTTACCACTCGGAGGTACAACTCCAGCAACAGCAGGAGATATCACCATTCAAACCCAGCGACTCAATCTCAAAGATGGGGGTTCTATCAGAACGGATACTTATAGCAATGTAAATGCAGCCAACATTTTTATTAAAGCTAGTGAATACGTAGACATTAGCGGTACTAGTCAGGTATCAAGCGGCACTTATTTAGGAACAGGAAATGGTGGCAATGTAACAATTGAAACGCCTCGACTCTCCCTAACTCAAGGAGGATATATAAGCACCACATCCACTCAAAGCAGTGGTAATGCCGGGAATATTACTATCCGCGCCAAAGATGTAGAATTGGACGGGTTTGTTTTCGTACCCAATAAACAGTTGACTATACCAAATGATCCTGTTTTAGAAGAAAATTTGTCTCGGTCAGGGGGTATTACTTATACGAGTGACTTATCCTCGGATGTGTTGGGAAGTAATGCAGATGTGCGGGGTGGCACGATAACTATTGACACGGAACGGTTGCGGTTGAGTAATGGTGGAAACATTTCAACCTCAGTGATGGTGGGGCGAGGACAAGGGGGTAATTTGGTGGTTCATGCCACTGATTCTATTGATATTACTGGGGTTGGTGGAGAACGACTAGATGGTTCATTTGCACCATCAGGTTTATTTGCCGAATTGCAAACGGGAGGAATTGGTTCTGGGGGAAGCATTGACGTTACAACAGGACGCTTAAACCTCAGCAATGGCGGAGAAATTTCTGCCTCCACATTCAATCAAGGTAATGCGGGAGATATTGGGATTAATGCCGAGCAAATTGATTTACGCGGAAGTAGTAATATCAGAACTCAGGTTAACCATGAAGCTAAGGGTAACGGAGGCAATATCAGCATCAAAACTCAACTATTAAATGTACAAGAAGAATCGGAGATATCATCAGGAACTTTCGGAAATGGAAACGCGGGTAATTTAACGGTACAAGCTGATAATATTATCCTGACTGGTTCAGACAGTGAGTTTTTAACTGGTATAACATCATCAGTTCAGAAAGGGGCTAACGGTAAAGGTGGTGATATAGATATTACTACCAATAATTTTAATATACGTGATAATGCTGAAATTTTTTCTGGCAGTTTAGCTACGGGTGAGGCTGGAAATATTAGAATTAATGCTAATTTTCTGGAAATTCTTGGTAAAGGCAGTGGAATAGGTTCTTCAACGAATGCGGGTAATGGTGGTAGCATTACCCTCAATATCGCTGATTTATTACTTTTGCGCCGTGGCGGTTTAATTTCAACCACCGCAGGTAGAAGCGAAGCTGGTGGCGATGGCGGTAATATCAATATCAACTCTAAATTCATCGTCGCCATCCCTGAAGAAAACAGCGACATCAGCGCCAACGCATACACCGGCACAGGTGGAAAAGTCCAAATCAACTCGCAAGGTATATTCGGTATCGAGCCGCGTCCAAAGCCAACCGATAAAAGCGATATTACTGCAAGTTCCGCATTAGGCGTTTCAGGTGTAATTAAAATTAATGCACCCGATACCAGTTCTATTCAAAACAGCTTCACCGGATTATCTCCAAACGTCATCGATACTAATGCCCTTATTGCTAATAGTTGCGTTGTTCGCAGTCCGAAGCAAGACGGTACATTCTTCATCACGGGTTCTGGTGCTTTACGTAACAGCCCTAACGATGCTTCAATCTCAATCTATTCGACTGGTGAGGTGCGAAATGTCAATGATAACACATCGCCGACTTGGAAAAAAGGCGATGCCTACGGCGCCAAGCTACGCATAGTTGAACCACAAGGGGTTTATCGACTTGCTGATGGACGCTTAGTACTTAGTCGAGAATGTCATTAAAATAATTTTCAGCTAATTAAACCATAGGTAAGTGAAGATTTCAGTAAATAACCATAGGATGTCTCCAAAAGAGTAATATTCTATGGTAAAAGAATATTAATCATGGGTTTTTGATCCGAAAATATGAGTTCAATACTGAATCACATTGAAGACAATCCTAATTTGGGATTTTGGCTACATAGCCGCAGACTTACAAGTTTGGTTGTGGGGGTGGTGTTTTTAATTAGCGCAGTTCCCGCCTATGCTGAGTTTAAACCACGCGATCGCAAACCTGCCAGTGGATATTCTCGTGCGGGTGGTTCGCGTGGATGTTCGACTCGCGGTATCCCTCTGACGCAGCTTGCACCTAAGACATTTGTCGGTAAAACCGCTTCCACACGTCCAATGCTTGCTTGGTATATGTCAAGTTCCCAAACCGTGCGATTCCGACTCTTTGAATTCGATTCAGAGAAAACCGTTAAACAAATCGGCAAAGTTCAAGAAATACCAACAACAGTCGGGATCAACAAACTAAAACTTCCCAGCGATTATCCTGAACTAACTGTAGGTAAAACATATTTCTGGCAAATCGCAATTAACTGCGAAGATCATCCAATTGTTAGCAATGCAGAATTTACCGTCATCAATCCTCAATCACTAGCTAAGAACCGATTTTCTAGCATCCCAGAAAGCGCAAATTATTATGCGGAAAATGAACTGTGGTATGAAGCATTTGAAGAAGCATTGAAAGCAAGTAGTAATGGGAAATTGGGTAAAACTGGATCAATTTTAGTTCAAGAACTCGCACAGTCTGAAATCCCCACAGGAAACGAAGTCGATATCCAAATCATCAAACAACGCATCGAAGATATCCAGAGAATTTTAAGCGAAAGAATATAAAGGGAATGGGGAGAATAGAAATGGTAGAAATTTTGCGGTTTGGTGTAGTGGGATTGCTAGGGTGCGTGGGTGCGATCGCAGTTTCTATTAGCCCTACTTTAGCTCAGTTAACTCCCGATAACACTCTTGGGATAGAGCGATCGCAAGTCATTCCGATTAATACAAACAATGACCGCATCGGGGGCGGTGCGGCTCGTGGCACTAACCTATTTCACAGTTTTAAAGATTTTAACGTCGGTGTTGGTAGAGGCGTTTATTTCGCCAATCCAGAGGGGATAACAAATATCTTTTCTCGCGTTACTGGTGGGAACTCATCAAATATTTTCGGGAGATTAGGTGTATTAGGTGATGCAAATTTGTTTTTGCTAAATCCAAATGGCATTGTGTTTGGTAAAAATGCCAGTTTAGATATACAAGGTTCTTTTTTGGGAACAACAGCAAATAGTTTAGTCTTTCCCAATGGGGTAGAGTTTAGCGCCATAAATCCCCAAGCACCGCCGTTATTGGCTATCAATGTACCAATTGGTTTACAGTTTGGTTCACAACCTGGAAGTATTACGAGCCTTGCAGCGATTCGGGATTCCCAGGGAAATATTGTTGATGCTTTACGTGTTGGCTCTGGTAGCACACTAGCACTTATGGGGGGTGAAATCACCTTGGATGGTAGTTATTTGTTTAGTCAAAATGGACAAGTGAAATTGGGAGCAGTCACTGGAGACACAACTGTTGGGCTAAATGTCAATGGCTCCTCATTGGGTTTTAAATTACCAGAAAATTTCGGACGCGCACCCATCAACTTAACCAATAGTAGCTTCATCCTTGCAAGTGGCAATAGTGCAATTGAACTATTTGGGGGCGAGATTGGGCTAAATGGTTCGTCTATTTTCGGTAGTAATGGCGGCTCAATTGTTGTTGATGCGACTCAACTTAATTTAGATAACAGTGCTACAATTCTCAGCGCTACTTCTGGTGCAGCAAAGGGTGGTGATATTCAAATTCAAGCCAGCGATGCAGTAACTCTCACTAACGGCAATCAGATTTCATCTGTTAGCACGGCTTCAGCTACAGGTGCGGGCGGTGATCTTACTATCAATGCTGGAAAAATCACAATTACTGGAGATGGAAGAGCAGAAAATAGTGGTATTATCTCTGCATCTAGTCGTGGTAAAGGCAATGGAGGGAACCTTACTTTCAATGCTAGGGAGTCGGTTAACATCAATGGTGGCTTTGTCTCTGTTATATCTACAGATGCAGGTAATGCGGGGAACTTGACAGTGCAAGCCACAGATGCCGTCAATATCACTAACCGAGCTTCTTTAGGACTCGGAAGCTTTGGTTCAGGTTCAACAGGTAATCTGCGGATTGAAACGGGTACTTTCCGAGTCCAAAATAATTTCCCAACAGGGGGAGTGACAGCAAATTCAGCTGGTGGTGGAAATGTCGGTTCTATTTCGATTCAGGCTCGCAATGCGGTTGAGGTGACTCAAAGCAATATATCTACAGGTATTGTTACACCACGAGGAAGTACAACTCAAGCAACAGCAGGGGATATCACCATTGAAACCCAGCGACTCAATCTCAAAGATGCGGGTTATATCAGTACGGATACATTTAGTAGTTCAAATGCAGCTAACATTTTTATTAAAGCTAATGAATACGTAGAGATTAGCGGTTTCTCTAGCTATGTATCAACCAGTACATTTTCTGGCTCAGGAAATGGAGGTAATGTAACGATTGAAACACCGCGAGTCACTGTCAGTCAAGGAGGACATATAGACACTACATCCACTCAAAGCAGTGGTAATGCCGGGAATATTAACATCCGCGCCAAAGATGTACAATTCGATGGGTTTGTTTTGGTACCTAAAGAACAGTTTTTGGCTAGACTAGATCAAGCTGATGCAGAAGAGATTTTGTCTGACCCTCTAACACAAGAATTTCTGTCTCGCTTCGGGGGTGTTCCTTATAGGAGTAACTTATCCTCGGATGTGTTGAAAAGTAATGCAGATGTGCGGGGTGGCACGATAACTATTGACACAGAACGGTTGCGGTTGAGTAATGGTGGAAATATATCAGCCTCAGTTTTAATAGGGGGTAAAGGACAAGGGGGTAATTTGGTGGTTCGTGCCACTAATTCTATTGATATTACTGGGGTTGGTGGAGAACTACTAGATGGCTCATTTGCACCATCAGGTTTATTTGCAGAATTACAAACGGGGGGAATTGGTTCTGGGGGCAGCATTGACGTGACAACCGGACGTTTAAACCTCAGCAATCAGGGAGGAATTTCTGCCTCTACATTCGGTCAAGGTAATGCGGGAAATATTGGGATTAATGCCAGTCAAATTGATTTACGTGGAAGTAGCAGCGTTAGAACTCAGGTTGACGATGAAGCTAAAGGTAACGCAGGTAATATTAGCATCAAAACTCAACTATTAAATTTACAAGAAGAATCCCAGATATCATCAGGAACTCGAGGAAATGGAAACGCGGGGAATTTAACGGTACAAGCTGATAACATTATCTTGACTGGTTCCGACAGTGAGGCTGCAACTGGATTACTATCATCAGTTAACGAAGGGGCTAATGGTAAAGGTGGTGATATAGATATTACTACCAATCGCCTAACTGTACGTGATAATGCCGAAATCGTCTCTGGCAGCCTCGGTACAGGTGACGCTGGAAATATTAGAATTAAGGCTAATTTTCTGGAAATTATTGGAAAAGGCAGCGGAATCGCTTCTTTCACAAATGCAGGTAATGGTGGTGACATCACCCTCGATATCGGTGATTTATTATTTTTGCGCGATCGCGGTTTAATTTCAACCACCGCAGGTAGGGCAAAAGCTGGTGGCAATGGCGGTAATATCAATATCAACTCTAAATTCATCGTCGCCATCCCCGAAGAAAACAGCGACATCAGCGCCAACGCATACACTGGTTCAGGTGGAAAAGTTCAAATCAACTCGCAAGGTATCTTTGGTATCGAATCGCGTCCAAAACTAACCGAAAAAAGCGATATCACTGCAAGTTCCGAATTAGGCATTTCAGGTATAACAAATATTAACGCACCCGATACCACTTCCATTCAAAACAGCTTCACAGGATTATCCCCAAACGTCATCGACACTAACGCCCTGATCGCCAATAGTTGCATTTCTCGCAGTTCCAAGCAAGACGGTACATTCTTGATCACGGGTTCTGGTGCTTTACGTAACAGCCGTAACGATGCTTCAACCTCAATCTATTCGACTGGTGAGGTGCGAAATGTCAATGACAGCACATCGCGGACTTGGAAAAAAGGCGATCTAATTATCGAACCTAATGCTGTTTATCGACTTGCTGATGGACGCTTGGTACTCAGTCGAGAATGTCAGTGAAGGGTATGATTTATTTGTTAGAAACAATATAGGCATAAAAGAGCGCCCTTAAAATGAATCAACATACTTATAATTAAGCTAAGTTGGCTTCATTGTGTGGAAGAGTTAGGACGCTTTCTTATTAGCTATATGTTGAATTTATTATGTCTAAACCAAAAATTTTGCAAGAAGGACAGAGTTACACATTTCGTTCTTACTTCGAGTTACCTTATGAAACAGAAGATATTTTAGCTGAATTGGGTTATAGCTTTTCACGTGCGCGTATGACCTTACCCTCTTCTCAACGTATACCACAACGTTTACCTGAATTACGTCAGCAAATTGAGGAGTTGTTACCACTAGTAACTTTATCTAGCGAAACTGCACGTCGAGAAATTATGGTGGCACCAGTACTTTCGGAACTAGCGCGTTTTTGTAAGTGTCAAATGCGTTTAGAATATCCTCTTCAGGTAAGTTCTCGACTCAAAGGTAATCTAGATTATTTACTGCGAAATATGAACACAGATAAAAGAGGTAAAAATTTTCTGGTAGTTGAGGCTAAAAACGATGATTTGTCAAGAGGTTTTACTCAACTATCAGCAGAGTTAATCGCTTTGGCAATAGCAGAAGAACAAGATATTCTTTATGGTGCAGTCACAGTAGGTGATACTTGGCGTTTTGGTTTATTAGAACAACAGCTTCTTCATATTACTCAAGACATTACTTTGTATCGTGTGCCTGATGATTTAGATGTTTTAATGCAAATATTGATTGGAATTATTGAATAATAGTTACCTTTCGCATAGTTAGCGCAAAAAACCTCACCCTGGTTATGCTACGCAAAACCTGTCCCTCTCCTTACTAAGGAGAGGGATATCTGCTAGGACAGGGTGCAATACGCTTGGGTTAAGCATTTTTTTCTTCTCTCTGTTTCCTCTGCGCCTCTGCGGTACCCTGCGGGAAGCACTCCGGGTTCAGCAGTCGCTCATGGGGGAAACCCCCAAGACCGCGCTGCTTCACCGCTGTCTACTTTAAAAAAATTGACTTTGATAAAGAGTTTTAGCCTTAACCCAAGCGTATTGGGACAGGGTGAAGTTTTCCAAGATCCGAAACGGAGAGAGATTTTTCAGACCCATGAAAAGTCAGGGGGATTTGTGAGTTTCAAAGCCAATTACCGATCGCAATCATTGGCGCCCAATATACTGGGTTATCATACTTGATATTTATACCTTCAGATGACGGTAATTTCTTCGCATTAATCATTCTAATTTGGGCTTTTTGTAGTGCTTCTGCAATACTCATGCCTGCGTTGCGGTAATTGGTGTAAAATGTTTTGACTAGTTCGGCTGTCGATGCATCTGTGACACTCCACAAAGATGCGATCGCACTTTTAACGCCAACTTGTAATGCAACTCCAGCTAATCCTAGTGTGGCCCGGTCGTCGCCAACTGCGGTTTCACATGCAGTAAGTACGAGAAGTTCGACGCTATCTAATTTGCTGTTAAGGTTTCGCAGTGAGTTTTCTAATTGATTGATGGTAAGTTTTTGGCTTTTGCCTGTGACAATGAAGGTGTCTTCGGGAATAATGCCAAATTGAGCGTGACTAGCTATATGGACGATGGGGTATGTTGTTTTCTCAAGTTTTTGTTTAAAACTTTCGGGGACAAAGTTATCGTCGATCAGGTCGGTATAATTGGGAAATAGACTTTTAATTGCACTGACTTCTTCGGGAACTGAAAAAAGCTTATCAAAAGATTTTCCATCAATTGTGGCTTGTTGTGTCAAACCCAAAATTAACGCCTTTTGCGTACTGCGATCGCGTACTTTGGGTGTAGTAAGTCGTAAACTAGGAGTTGTGGCAATTGCGTAGGTTTCAACTAAGTATTTCTGTTGTTGGCGATCGTAAAGTGCTGCCATTGGTACACTACGCAAAAACCCATCCTGAATAAACACAAGGGTTTTGACTGTCTCAGGTTTAATATTTTCAGCAAAGGGGCGAATTATCCAATCATAAAGCTCTGCCGCAATTGTTGTATCGTAGTTAACTTCTTCTTCTCCTCTAACTAATCCAGTACGAAACTCGGCAATTTTTTTCTGTAGCTTATCGCTGCTAACTATCTTACTTGTATCTTTTTGATTGGGGTCTTCAATCCACTTAAATTTGGTTGTCTGATTGGGTAATTGCAATAATATCCCGGTTTTGCCATCTAAAATTATCGAACTCAAAAACCCAGTATTCTTAAACGCTGCACTATTATCTTCGAGAAGTTCGCCCACCTGTTTGGGATTCAACCCACTCAAAATGCAATCATTACCAAAATAATTCTGTAATTCTGCGAGTTTCAACGCATCGATGGTTTCGACTACTTGCGATAATTCCTTCGCACGTTGCTTGTTTGCAATTGCCCCAACTTCCAACAGATCGAGCCGCGATCGCGCCAATGTGCGATACAATGGTCGAACGACATCGCGGAAGTCAAACTGCACATCACGTTCTGCGGTCAAAATATCCTGCCGAATATCTTCCAAGATTTCAAATGCTCTTTGATAGGATGCGATCGCTTCTTCTTTGTGATTTTCCTGATCTAAAATCCGTCCAGCTTGCCATTCCCACAAATACAAGCTATCTTTTGCACTCAGCTTTTTGTCTGCGGCGATGATTGCAGCTTGGGTATATTTTAATGCTTCCTTACTATCTTTGTGGCATTCCCAAAAATGTCCTAAAGCACCATTAGCATAAGATTGTAGACGATTGTCTTGTAAGTTATTACTAGTTAATACTGAGCTTTGGAGTAAATTTAATGCTTCGTTCTTCGATGAAAGCATCTGAGTTTGACAGTAAGTAAAAGGCGAACTTCCTTGAGAATGGCGCTGCAAGTATGCTAAATCAATTGCCCCATAAACTTTTGTTGCTGAATTGGGTAAATCTTCGAGAAGCTTCAAAGCATCCTCATGGGCATTATTAAAGGTTTCATCGCTGATAACTTTCGTCTCATTTGTCTGGGAACCCAACTGAATTAAATTTAATAATCCTCGCATTTCTGCTAAAGGTTCTTTTTGGTTGTGAGCAAGTTTGATACTATTCTGAAAATATTCGCGGGCTTGGTTGTAATCTGCCGCAGACTTGTTGGTAAATTCGTTTTCTTTACTGAAAATACCAGCTTCCTTTGCAGAATTGGCTTCCAACTCATGCAATTGAGCGCGACTTCTGTAAGCGTTACCCAAACTATTTAACACCAAAAAGTCATATTCTGGAGAGACTTGTTGCGCCGCGTGTAAATATTTAATTGCTTGGTCATAATTTCCCATTAACCGATATGCTTCACCGAGAATTCCCAAAGCCGCAATCTTACCGCGTTTGTCGTTGTGTTTGGTGGCGATTTGTTCGGCACTTTCGGGAGTGCATTCTATTTGCTGACTCCCTTGATTTTTTGAGATTTTCGACTTATCAACCAGTTTTCCACATAAAAGTGCGATCGCCTTGCGAGGTTGTCCCAAATTGCTGTAAACTTGGGCGAGTTCTGATTGCATTCGTCCGACTTGCTGGATATTTTCCACCGCCCCATAGTCACGAATTGCCGCCGATAACGACTCAATAGCTTCTTTGTTTTGTCCTAGTTGTTGGTAGACACGCCCCAAATTTTCATTGACAACCGCCGCATCTGACGGATTATTTTTATACTGATTTAATGCCTCTTGCCAGTGTTTTACCGCATTGGTAAAATTTCCGTCATTATAGTCTTTAATTCCTTGTTCAACGAGTAAACTAGCATTTGGAGTTTGTGCGGATACGACTTGTCCAAACAATAAACAGATTAGGAGAGTTGCTAAAAATAATACTTTGATAAATTGATGACGATTTAGCTTTTGGTATTGCTGAGTAAAGAGATGAATTAGCGTCTTGCCAAGATTTCCAACCTTCAGCAAGATGTGCATCAGGCGAGGCACAGAGAGTAATATCTTTTTATTTTTGGTTTTCATATTTAAAATGCGATCGTAACAGTTATTCTTATTCAAATTAATTAAAATCTCACCCCCAGCCCCTCTCCTTAGTAAGGAGAGGGGAGATAAAGCACAGCTTTATCGGGGTGAGGTTAAGCTGTACCTGACTAGATTAGGAAACGCTATAGCTTTTATTGTTTAAATTACCATAAATCAGCAGAAAAAACTGAAAGTTTCAAAAGTGTGCAGTTTTGTGCAATTTATCTAACCTGCTATCTGCTGGTATTATTGAATGATGATCTAACCTGGACTTCTCACAACTGATAAAAAACATTTGCATAAGCAATATCGTGGATTTGATTTTAATTGAGCCAAGGTAAATTATTTATGAATCAAGCACATCATTTGGAAAAAGCTAGTATTAAAAGTATTCTTTATTTATTATGCCTCATATCCACTGCATTCAGCCTTTATTTACTAGCCCAGGCAGAAATCACACCGGATAACAGTTCTATTCAAAACAGCTTCATTGAATTATCACCAAAGGTCATCGATACCACATGGAAAAATATTATGTGCAGTTTTCTGCAAAATGGGATGCACAATCATGCGATCGCACCATACAAATCATGCAACTATATTTGCATAAATGGTGAATGCATTACCTAGTCGTTTCCCTTAATCTGAGTATTAAAGAAACGGTTAATGAATCGAAAAACAACAAAAATCATCAATTTATCAACCGTTCCTGATGAAAATATCATTATTCTTTTAACTTAGATTCAGAGGTTGATTATGTTTGATCAAGTAGTTCGCAACACAGTTTTAAGAACATCTTTGGCATTACCTAATTTTAAACAAACCACTTCGATTGCAATTTTAGTAGCTGGAATTGGATTGTTTAGTATCAAGTCAGTAGAAGCAAGAAATGCCTTAGTCCAAACACCAGATGTTTCTCAATCTTCATCATATACGATCGCGCAACTCTTAGAAGCCAATTCTCCAATTTATGGAACTTGGAATCTCAGATATAGCATTGATGGAATCGTTTATCAAAGCGTGCTAGTGATGGAGGGATATTCAGGAATGATGAGAACTAGATATTTTGACCCTGGGATAAATAAGAAGCAGGTTATAGACCAGGAAATTAGCCTCAAGTCTTCTTCTGAAGGATTAGTTTTTTTGGGATATAACCCTGTCTATGCTGGGACTTCCACAAGACACCCTACTTATATTGCTGATAATTTTTTGTTTTCTGTTGAGCCTGATGGTTCACTAGCAGCGTATACTTGCGACAGTCTCCGACGATGCTCGGCTGTAGATGTGGAAAGAATAGTGTCCCAATCTTAAATAAAGATAGCGTAAATTATCTGTTTTTCAAGTTCCCTGGTGATTAGCGAACTGAGAAGTCAGCGTTTGCGCGATCGCACATTCTTTTTATACTGCATCTATTGTCTTATTTATCAATGCGTAAGTTCTAAATATTAGTATAGCCGACTCGGATCTTGATGATTGCATAAAGGTGCAATCATCAAGCAAACTATTATGGTATTTTAATTAAGTAATAATACTTGTTAAATATCTAATTATTAGTGCAATCGCGCTTCTTTGTTGGTGAGAATAAATAAAAATATGTTACGAAGCATAAATATATCTCAAACCTTATCAATGAAAAATAAGGGAATTCCAAATAAAAAAATATCCCCAAACTGACGCAAAAATCCTCTCTATTTCTCTTCTCTCTGTGTTACGCCAGTTGCTACAAACTCCTCCACCCCCCGCAAGGCACTGGCTTCTCTGTGTCTGGAGTGGTTCGTTTCTTTGAATAATTTATTTCTTGGAAGTCCCTAATGACCATTACATATCATATATAAACAATGGGTTCCTACCTTCGGTTTCAAAAGCTTTTTTTCATATTACTTACCTGCATCAGCATCACTCCACTTGCAGTATTTGCACAATCGACACCCCCACCTGGAGTCACAATTCCCCCTAATACACCGGGGAAAGTCGAAGAAACTCTACCGCAACCATCACCATCGCCAACTCTTCCTCCCACACCAGCGACACCAACTGTTCCCATACTTCCATCATCCTCACAGGAAAATTTACCCAAAACAACCTTTCCTAGTGGTGAAAGTTTCTTTGTCAAAGAAATTCAAGTCAAAGGATACACTGTTTTAGAAGCTGAAATCATCAAGTTAAAACAGCCCTTAGAAAATAAAAAAATCACATTTGAGCAGTTATTGCAACTGCGATCGCAAATCACTGAACTCTATGTTAAAAAGGGCTATATCACCAGTGGTGCATTTATTCCCAACAATCAAAATGTCGCTAGCGGTGTCGTGCAAATTCAAGTTGTGGAAGGCGAACTCGAAGGAATTTCCATTTTAGGGTTACAAAGATTGCAGCCTGTATACGTGCGTTCCCGGATTGAACGGCTTACAGGGAAACCTTTAAACCAAAAACGCATTGAACAAGCACTGCAATTATTACAACTTGACCCTCTAATTAAACGAGTCAATGCCGAGTTAACCGCAGGTAGCACCCCAGGTAGTAATATTTTACAGGTGACAATTACCGAATCACCAGCATTTCACGCTGGTGTGATCTTTGCAAATGACCAATCAACTAGCGTTGGTTCAGAACAAGCGAGTGTTTTTGTTGCTCACGATAATTTATTCGGCTTTGGAGATAAATTCAGTGCCGAATATGGTAGTACTGAAGGTTTAGACAGTTACAATATCAGCTATTCTGTTCCCTTTAACGCTCTAGATGGAACTTTTGGTGTCCGCTACAGCAATAGTGGTAGCCGGATTATTCAAAGCGAATTTCGTGATTTGCACATCCGTAGCGAAGCCGAAACCCTTTCTTTTAACGTCCGTCAACCGCTAATCCATACGCCAAATAGCGAATTTGCTCTCGGTTTAGCATTCGATTTACGGCGCAGTCAAACCTTCATCCTCAATGATATCCCCTTCTCTTTTACCGAAGGTCCCGAAGATGGGAAATCAAAAGTTACAGTAATTCGCTTTTCCCAAGATTGGTTACAACGTAATGCTAACAGTGTTTTAGCGGCGCGATCGCAATTTAGTTTTGGGCTTGATGCAATTGATGCAACCGTCAACAATAGTGGTACTGATGGGCGTTTTTTTAGCTGGCTAGGACAATTTCAATGGGTACAACGGCTATCTCCCCGCATCTTAATGCTAGCCAAAGTTAACACTCAACTTACTCCTGATTCCTTACTTTCGCTAGAAAAAATTACCATTGGGGGAGTTGATACAGTGCGCGGTTATGGTCAAAATCAAATTGTTGCTGACAATGGGGTAGTTGGAGGTGTGGAAGTTCGTATTCCTTTGGCATCAAATGTGGAAACATTACAGCTAATACCCTTTTTTGACATCGGTACAGCTTGGAACAATCGCGGTATTAGTGCTGACCCGCAAACCCTCGCCAGCTTGGGTTTGGGTTTGCACTGGCAACCTTTTAACGGTTTAGTATTGCGTGCAGACTACGGTGTACCATTGATCGGAACAAGCGATCGCGGTAGTTCACTACAAGATAATGGCTTTAATTTTTCAGTGCTATATCAGCCGTTCTGATTTACGTCCGGTCAAAGATTTTTGAAGTAGGTTCTCCTAAACATTAATTATGCCGGGTTGGGGGGACGTGATTTTATTGGGAACCCCAAACAACCTGCTTTTTTTGTGTGTGAAATGTTAAAAATGCTTCCACAACCACCAGAGCCTATTTTATTAACCCAGATTTTTGCCAAGCTTACCTCTCTTGGTCGTATTCATAATGCTTCTACAGCCATTGAACCCTCGTAATTTGGCTAAGGTATTGTCAAACACGAGCGTTTTTTGACTTCGCCAACAGCATCGGTTGCTCATTTGACCCCCTCTACTGAATTTAATTCACTAAAACTGGTCTAGCGTCTCAGTGAAATCTATAAATTATCCTATTGTAATTTCAGAAGCAATCTGAATTTGATCGCTTAAAACCGCCTCAATATCTTCTTTAGTAGTGAGTGGATTAGAGATTACTGCACGCAGAGCAATAATCGGAATTTGCCGATCAAAACAGATAGTAGTTTTTGTTGTTCGTGAGATAAAAGTTCGACCATTTTGGCGCTGGATTTTCTGGATATTTTCATTAACTTGATTAATTAGTTGATTATCGATTTCGGTCAAATTATTTTTAACTACAAGCTCTCTCAATGACTCTGGAATGTAACGATATACCAGTAAATTAGTATCAGGTTTAGCTAACAACTCAAATTCAGGCATAGTACAAATCCTATCTGCCATATATTGAGTTTTCCGAATTCCTTCATCAATCAAAAATTCATATCCCTTAAGTCCAATCAGATTTAGCCCAGCATGTAAGAATAAAGCCATACCTGGTCGAGAACCTTCTAAAGCACGTTTACCTAAATCAAATGACCCTTTACGCATGGTGTAGCTTGCTTGCTTTTCGATTGCTTTCGCCAGATCAGGATCGCGGAAAAAAACCATCCCAATGCCCATCGGCAGATACATTTGTTTATGTCCATCAATGGTTACTGAATCAGCCCGTTCGATACCAGCAAGTTTATGTCGATGTTGTTCAGAAAAAATGAGTGGTCCACCCCAGGCAGCATCTACATGAAAATGAACTTTAGCGGCTTGTGCAATCTCTGCAATCTCCGCGATCGAATCTACTCCACCTGAGTCTGTGGTGCCAGCAACGCCTATAATACCAATAATCAGCAATTTCTGAGCATGACATTCTGTAACAGCTTCGCGTAGTGCTTGTATGTCAACTTGATTATTAGAGTTAGTAGGGATTCTGATCAAACCTTGTATACCAATGCCCATCAAATCCGCAGCTTTATCAAAAGAGAAATGCATCAACTCAGAGCCAATAATTACTGCTCCTTTGTAGCCGTAGAAATCTAGGGCTGCTGTTAAGCCTTCTTTTTCTATGCCACCAAAACTATCTTTTGCTCCCAAAGAAGTATTTCTGGCACACCAGAGGGCTGTAATGTTAGCAGTTGTACCACCAGAAAGCAAGATTCCTAAAGTACTCTGGCTATTTTGAATATGTTGAGCATAGAAATTATCAGAAAAGTTGTAAATCAGTCGATGCATCATTGCTAAAGCCTCTCGTTCACAGAAGCTGAGGGATTTAGCTGTCTCTATTTTAACTGCATTTTGATTCATTGCCGTCATCAGTTTGGCAATAGGAAGTACAAAGCTGGGAAGTGCAGAGGTCATATGACCAATAAATCGAGGCGAAGATGTGTGTATTGAATGATCAATAACATTGTTAGTTAAGTATTTGAGATAGCTTTGAAAATTAGCAGGTTGAGCAGGTATTTTGCTATTAGAAAACCTACCTAATAAAGAATCTATTTCAATATCAGTGTTTGCATCACTTGTGGTTAAGAATTTTTGGGATATTTTATCAACTAAACCATCTATATCGTGAGGATTTGCTTTGCCAGATGAAGTAAATACTTCTATTATTTGTTCTTCAATTTCATATTGCAAAGATTGCTCATTTTCCCAAAAGTAATTTTGTTTTTGGATCTTTTGTTTGCTTATTGTCATTGTTTTACTTAGATTATTTTGGCTTTTTATGGCATTTTTTAGTGAATGCTGTCATTTATTTTTTGAACGATCAATGACTAATTGATAAACTTGCTACAGCTGATTCACTTTATTGAAATTAAGTGTCTTTTGGCTTTGTTACTGCTCGATGTTGTTGGCTGACTTGTTTTCGGCGATATATGCTTGCCTACTTTCAGGTCGATGAGAATATTCTGCAAGATATCCTGGTGTGTAAAAGTTAATCGGAAAATAGGATCATCGGTGACATTCTACTACATAATTATTGGTTCGGAATGGAAGTACTTTAAATTTAGACAAGCTAATCGCCATTCATCTTTTTAGACCTATTCTTTTGTAGTAATTGTTTCAGGACTGGTTTTATGCAACTTAAATGCTCATTAGCTTATGTCAATTAGATAGATGTGTTCGCACACTAAATTAAGTTGGCGAGTAACTCTGGCGATCGCTCTTGTTTTTGACGCTGACCAAGCATTATCATCTTCAACGAAGCCGGAGGAAAATTAGCACCGCGACGTTGTGGTTTTACTGGTTTTTGTGAAGCTATAGATAGTTGATAATGTGACAATATTGTTGCCAATACTAGCTTCATTTCAAACATAGCTAAAGCTTCACCAGGACAGCGACGAGTACCTCCACCAAAAGGTAGAAATTCATAAGCAGAGAATTGTTTTTCTAAGAAGCGTTCGGGCTTAAATTCCTGAGGTTGTGGATACAAGTCTTCGCGTTGATGCGTTGAATAAATACCAACTCTTAACAATGTACCTGAACTTAACTCATAGCCCATTACTTCAATTGGAGATTCCACTAGCCTTGGTAATGTAACTAGCTGAGTGGGATAAAGTCGTAGTACTTCATTACAGACAGCATTTAAGTAAGGCAATTGAACAATGCTCATCGGATCTGGAGATTCACCAAGGCTATCTAGTTCTTGGAGCAATTTCTCACGGACTGTAGGCAGATGATGAGTCCAGTATAATAACCAAGAAATTCCCGTGGCTGCTGCATCTCGGCCACCGAGTAGTAATGTGAGAAAGAGATCCCGCATATCTTGATTTGTTAGCTGTTCACCCGTTTCATCACGAGCCAATATAAGTTCTGAAAGCAGGTTAGTGGGAAGCAGGTCTGATTTTTGGCGACGTTCGTTAATTTCTCCATAGACCAAATCATCCAATTGTCGTTGGAGACTAAGAAAGTATCCCCACGGACTCCATCGACCTAAATCCCGTTGTAGTGAGGGTAAAGATGCAAAGATTTCCCATAAAGGAGTTCTGGCGAAATTTAGCAAAGCTGGAATTGCTTGTGTAAGTTGTTGGTAACGTTCTCCTTCATGCAAACCAGACCAAACTTTTATCAGTACTTCTAGGGTAATATTTTGGATGGTAGGGAATAGTAAAAAAGATTGACCAATAGTTTGCTCTTTAATGATTATTTTTGTTAGTTCACAGATTTGCTGTCCGTAGGAATGGATACGCGCACCATGAAAGGCAGGCATTATCAGTTTCCGTCGATGTTGGTGGCGCAGTCCATCAAGCAGGAGTAATCCATTGTTCCCTATTAAGGGAGCTACAATTTGTTGTAACTTGCCAGGAGCTGTAATCTCTTTCGTTTTGGTAAAAATCTGCTTATTTCCGTCTGGGTTGCTCACTAAAACTGTCGGTGTATGACCAAAATTTATAGTGCAGATATCGCCATAATCCTTGGCAAGAGTATCCATATAGCCTAAAGGATCAGATGCGAATTTAATATTGTTTAAGAAAGCTGAAGTTTTCGGCCCTTGAGGTAGTTTCATGAGTATTCTGAATTGGTAATTTTTTGTAAACTAAGCTGGTGCAAGGTCAATTATTGTTATCTTGAAGCTTACAGAGAGAAAGTTAATACTTTGGCGTTCAGGATTCAGACTAAAGAGAAGACTGAGTGGTAATAGAAAAATAAATCGATATATTCAAACAAAAATAATCTAGAAATAAAATTAGGCATATTAAAACCAGGCTTGGGCAAAATAAAACCTAAAGATTTATAAATTTACATAGATATGCTGGAAATAAATTAGCCTAACTTTTTTCAGTTAATCGCTCATGTAAAAATCCTCTAACCAAAGATGTAATTTTTTTTCTAAACACATACATTTTCAAGCTAGAAATTTGCGCTAACAATCACATAATAATAGCCTGAAAATATCCCTTTCCCAATCCCTATGATTTACTTTAGCTACGAGTCCTAAACCACTCTTCTGCTTTATCCATACTATAGAAAAGTTCGCAATCACATCCAAATAAACGCTTTCCCGCTCCTTTCAAAATTATTCGTTTTAGCAGGGATTCTATACTAGGAGAAGTAACCATAGCTATACCCAAGCAATATTTCTCAAGTTCTTTCTTATGTACACGCAGCCATTCACCCTCCATTTTTTCACCAGCTTTTGATTTTCGAGGTTTACCACCCAGGTATTGAAAAGCAAAGCCTATGCGCTCTTGATGATTGATGAGATTTGTAAAGCAAGCCAGATAATTCTGAGTATCTTGTTCAGTCACTTCCTCACCAATTTGGATTACACAATATGACTGTTCTAGGTTTTCGATGATATTGACCATAGAGTTTTTCTCTTTTATCTTACTGTTGATGGCAATCTAATACTCATAGTAAAATATTAGATGAAAAATGTATTCTCAGGTTAATGATTGACGTTAGTAGCAAACTCTATTGGTAATGAATTGCTATTGCTTCCTGAGCGCTGACCCAGCAAAACCATTTTCAAGCCACTGGCAGGAGGAAAGTTAAGAGTATCGCGCTTGGGTCGTTCTGGTTGCCGAGTCGCTAGTTCTAGTTGGTATCCTAAAAGAATCTTTGCCAATACTAGTTTCATTTCAAATATGACCAAAGCAGCACCCATACAGTAACGCTCACCAACACCAAAGGGTAAAAATTCGTAGGGAGAGAATTGTTTTTCTAGAAATCGCTCTGGTCTAAATTGCTTGGGATCTGGGTATAAATCCTCTCTTTGATGAGTCAGATAAATATTGCCAATTACCACTGTACCAGGACTCAATTCATAGCCCATCAACTCGACTGTTGATTCTACCCGTCGAGGAAAAGTAAATACCTGAGTCGGGTAGAGTCTCAGGGCTTCATTGCAGACAGCACTGAGGTAAGGTAATCGGACGATACTCATAATATCTGGTGACTCTCCCAGGCTATCGAGTTCTTGGAGCAATTTCTCACGAACTGCGGGCAGATGATGAGTCCAGTACAAAGACCAGCTAATTGCTGTTGCGGCTGCATCGCGTCCAGCAAACAGAGGTGCAAGAATGAGGTCGTGTATCTCCTCATTGCTCAGAGGTTCATTGGCTTCATCCTTAGCTGAAACTAGTAATGAGAGGAGATTGTTGCTAGAAAGATTTTCTTGTTGGCGGCATCTATCAATTTCAGCATAAAGCAGTTCCTGTAATCGCTGCTTGATCCGGAGAAAGTATCCCCAAGGACTCCATGAACCAAAATCACGTCGCAGAAACGGTATAGATGCAGATAACTCCCAGAAGGGATACTGTGGACAATTCAGCAAAGAGTGCAGTTCCTTCTCTATTTTTTCGTATTGTTCCCCTTCACGCAAGCCCAACACAGCTGACAAAATTACCTTTAAGGTAAAAATTTTCATCATGTTGTACGCTGAGAAGGGTTTGCCAATTATCTGTTTACTCATAACCTCATCTGTTAGGTCATAAATACGTTGTCCATAAGCTTGTATTCGCGTACCATGAAAGGCAGGCAACATGATCTGACGTCGATTTTTGTGTTTTAAGCCATCGAGTTGAAGTATTCCTTTTTCTCCTGATGTATGAGCCGCATTTCTGTTTAACTCTCCTGGGGATGCAATATTTTTATTGGTGTAAATCTCTTTAATTCCGTCTGGATGGCTAACAAAGACTGTGGGTGCATCAAAAATAAATGACGAGGTGAAGATGTCACCATAAAGTTTACTTGTAGCTTCTAGATACCCAAGAGGGTCAGACATCAATCGAATAATCTGTAATATAGGAGGAATTTTTGGCCCTTGAGGTGGTTTCATGACTATGATGATTTGGTGATTGGTTTTAGATAAAATCTGGTTGATATTGGATGTATCTTCAACAAGATGTCAAATTTACAAAGAGCAATCAAGCATTCAAGTCATACTAATTATTCTTGTTGAATATTTGTTTGATTGAGATTTAAGTAAAAAATCATAAGAAAAACTAAATATAATTTTTATTTAAATACAAGTGGCGATCGCTGTTTAATTTCGTTACTGATAAAGACTTGATTAATTAGGATGATATCGAGGAGAGTAATGCCGATGCCGATGGCAAACACTCCCTTGTAGCTAACTATCTGCGCTAGCAAACCACTAATAGCTGAAGCACCGATGGTACCAAAATAAATGAATGAAGTTTGCACAGTAAAATCTGTGCCAGCAGTTGCTAACTGGCTCTTATCCATGATGATAGTAAACAAAGTAGTACCTGCTGCACCAAGAGTTATTTGCACGCTGATAGCTACCAGGTGAAGTATCGGTAAATTGGTGATGCCAAAGGCTGGTAAAAAGTAAGCGGTCATTGCGATCGCATAAAGTAAGCCAAATAAAATCAGCGATCGCTTCCTTCCTAAAGGTGCAATCAAAAAACCAGCAGCGATCGCACCAATGATTCCCGCACCATGACTCACAACTCCCATTAACCAACCGATATCTGCCAAAGACAGCCCAATATCCACTAATAATGGACGAAACATGGTGTTTGCCATATTGCCACCAGCCAAATACAGCGACAAAATCAGCAACCAACTCCATGTTCTGCGATCGCGGTAGGGGTTGATTAGAGTCCTAAAATAACTCTTAACGATCCCTGAAGTCTGCAATTCTTTCACATCCGGTATTTGTTGCTCTTGATGACGCAGTACAGGAATCAGTGCTAACACCACTATTCCCGCCAAAATCAGCAGACTCGTTCTCCATCCCCAGTAATTGAGCAAGATCAGCATTCCACCACTGCCGATGATTGCACCAAGATAGTGGCCTGAAGTTTGTATTGCATTCCCCAAACCTCGCTCTTGTGGTTCCAACAATCCCACAGCTAAGGCATCTGTAGCGATATCTTGACTAGAACAAAACAGACACATTAGTAATACACAAACTAACAAACCAGTAAAGTTTGTCTCAATATCAAAAAAGGCACAAACAACCGTCAGAGCAGCAACTAAGAGTTGAAAGCAGATAATCCAAAATCGGTAATGTCCCCAACGAGTAAAGCCATAACGATCAATCAGAGGAGACCACAGAAATTTCAGAATCAACGGTAGAGCTATTAGTGAGAGTAAACCGATGGCATCAAGATTCACTCCCTGCTGACGCAGGAACACTGGCAAAGCTTGCAAAAGAAACATAATCGGAATGTACTGTGATATGTACAAACAGGCGAGTAATCCCAGCTTATTCAGACTTTGAGTGTTCTTCATTGGGTGAGATGTATGGTGATGGCTGGGAAAACTGTTGGATAAGATTCTCTTTAGTAGACTCTCTTTGTTGAAAACAGTGTAGGGGAATGACATTTTTATAACCCAGCATGACAATCTCCTTCGCCTATAGCCCTTCTCGTTTGTATTCAATACACTCTGACCTCACTTCTATTCCTCTCTCCTTTTAGGAGAGAGACTTTGAATCTTACCCCTCTTCCCTTGTAGGGAAGGGGCTGGGGGTTAGGTCTGCATTTTACTCAACTGAGAAGCGCTATATTTTCAACACAGGAAAGTAGATATCTGGCAGCCAAAGTCTGATGAGTGCCAAAATTTAAATTTAGTCAACCTTAAGTAAATATCATACAGCTTAAGTGAGCTTATTGATAGCTTTTCTCAATTTTTTCCTCAATTCTTGAATATAAGTGTCATTAAACATCGAAAAATGGTTGCCAGGAACCTCAATCACCTCAATTGGTTGGACAGAACATTTGCCCCAACCTAACAACGGGTCATCACTGTACAACTCTGGACTTTGAAAATCGTGTGGAATTGTCTCTTTAGCTTTAAACAGAGTAATTTTATTGGCATAGACTTGCGGGACATAATCTCGCATAGCTTGGGCATGATTCCGGAAAAGTCTGTAACTACAAAAGTGTTGCTGCATTTCTGTATCACTGATGATCTGAAGTCGTTTTAACAAAAGCTTGAATTGTTCATCTGGTGACAGTGGTAGGACTTCTTCATAGGAGATTCCCAAATCTATGCCAAATAAGTATTTTATCGACTCGGCTGCACGAACTATGTATTTGGCATCATCATCATCTGCTGGTTGGATTGGACTGTCTGGTACTATGGCATCAAACACGGCAAGTAAACTTATTGTCTGGCCTTGCCTTTGTAGTTGTTGCGCCATCTCGAAGGCAACGATCGCACCGTAACACCAACCCCCTAAAAGATAAGGCCCTTCTGGCTGTACGGTACGAATTGCTTCTAAATAATCACTAGCTGTCTGTTCTATAGAAATAACTTCTGGCTGCTGCTGGACAGGGTTTTGTTCCAGAGCGTAAAATGGCTGTTCTGCATCCAGTCCACTGGCTAAGTTTGGATAGGTGATGATAGTACCTCCAGCTGGATGTACGCAAAAGAAAGGATTTTTGCTACCTGAAGACCGAATTGTGACTAGAGGAGAACCGGAACCTGAGCCAAATTGTTGTCGGATAGTCTTAGCCAACTGCTCAATTGTTGCACCTTGGAAAAGGGCAGACAAAGAAAGTTTTTGCCCAAAACGCTCGTTAACTTGAGCCATTAAACGTGCTGCTAACAGCGAATGACCACCCAAGTCAAAAAAGTTGGCTGTGACGCCGATCGGATTTATCTGGAGGAGATTTTCCCAAATCTGCGCCAGAGTAAATTCCCAATGATCGCGGGGAGCAACGAAGGATGCAGTAGAGTTGGGTTGAACATCATCTAGGGATAAAAGCGATCGCCTATCCACTTTCCCACTCGGTGTTAGTGGGAGTGCATCTAAAATCGCTAAGGCTGACGGGATCATGTAATCTGGCAAGTTCTCTTTCAGGTAGCTTTGCAGCGAGGGGATTAAGTTTTGTTCGGTTGTCACCACATATGCCACAAGATAGTCACCACCTTGGGCATGATTGCGGACAATGACAGCCGCTTGTTGAACAGCAGGATGTTGAGCGATCGCCGCTTCAATTTCCCCTAGTTCAATCCGAAAGCCTCTAATTTTTACTTGATTGTCGCTGCGTCCCAAATACTCAAGTTCACCATTATTTAGATAACGTACTAAATCACCAGTTTTGTAGAGCTTACTTCCTGGTATAAAAGGGTGATCGATAAACCGTTCTTGGTTAAGTTCTGGACGCTGCCAATAACCTCTTGATAAAGGAACTCCACTAATATATAGTTCACCGAAAACTCCTACCGGAGTAGGCTGTAAATGACGATCTAACACATAAACCTGTGTATTATTTATCGGACGACCAATGAAGACGCTAGTTGCTTTCTCTGGTAATAAACTTGTGTCACAGCAAATTACATTGGCTGAAACTTCAGATAAACCATAAAAGTTGAGTAGTTTCGCCGACGGCATCAATTGATAGAAAGTTTGTGTTAAGTCCAGAGGTAGTGCTTCTCCACTGATAGTCCAAATTTTGAGGTGCGACAGATTTTTAGTTTGCTCACTGTAAGTCTCTAAAAATAGCCGCAGCAATGATGGCACAAGTATGATGCGCGTCACTTTATATTGAGCAAGGGTTTCTAGAAAAAAGCGAGTATCTTTGACAATCGCATCAGGGATAATTACTGCTGGCAGCCCTTGGATTAAAGGGCTGAAAATCTCCCAAAGAGAATCTGCAAAACTAATGGCAGTCTTATGACAAGCAATTTCATCAGCTGCGGGTGGGTAAGTTTCCCATAGCCAATTCAAACCATTGACTGTACCTCTATGAATGCCAAGGACACCTTTGGGAGTTCCCGTAGAACCTGAAGTATAGAGTATGTATGCTAGATGATCTGGTGTTGTATTGCTAACAGGATTTTCAAGAGATTCTTGTGCCAGAATATCTTGATAAACATCTAGACAAACAGTTCTAGTCGGTATTACAGCAGATTTAGTCAGCTTTTCTAATATTTTTTGTTGAGTTATTAATAGATTTGCTTGGCAATCAGCAAGCATGAAAGCTAGACGGTTACTAGGATAATTTGGGTCAAGGGGAACGTAAGCACCTCCAGCTTTAAAAATAGCTAAAATTCCAATAACAAATTCGATGGAACGTTCTAGGGAAATGGCGACGCGGGTTTCTGTAGTGACTCCTAACTTTTGTAAGTAATGTGCAAGTTGGTTGGCTCTTTGGTTTAGCTGTTCAAAGGTTATCTGTTCTGATTGCTCGATTAACGCCAAAGCATGAGGTGATTGTTGGACTTGCTGTTCAAATAATTCATGCAGAGTCGCTTGAGGATAATTTCTTATAGTATTATTCCACCTGATTAATATTTGCTCTTGTTCATTAGCAGTTAATAAAGGTAGTTCAGAAATCCCCTGATTTGGTTCGAGAACAATGTTTTCTAATAAAGTTTCAAAATTAGCGACTAATCGGGCAATAGTTGCCGAGTCAAATAAATCAGTATTGTACTCTAAAAATCCACTTAATTCCTGCTCATATTCGACTATTGACAACAGTATGTCAAGCATTGCCGTGCCATTATCCACATCCAAAGGACTCAAGGTTAAACCCGAAACCTCGTGTGCTGGCATTGGGATATTTTGCAGGACAAACATCACCTGAAACAGGGGATTTATTCTTAAATCTCGCTTTGGTCGTAATTCCTCCACCAGTTTCTCGAAAGGTAAATCTTGATGGCCATAAGCACCAAGAGTCACTTCGCGTACCCGACTTAAAAGTTCACGAAAGTTAGGGTTATCACTTAAGTCAGTACGTATAATTAATGTATTGATAAAAAAGCCAAGCATCCCTTCTAATTCAGGACGATTGCGGTTAGCAATTGGCGTACCGATGAGGATCTCTTCTTGTTCTGTATAGCGGTAAAGTAATGTGTTAAAAGCTGCCAGCAGAGTCATGAATAAAGAAGCTTCTTCTTCTTTGCTAAATTTGTTGAGTGCTTCTGTTAATTTTTTAGAAAGTTTAAAGTAGTGTTTTTTACCTGCAAAAGTAGCGACATTAGGTCGTGGATGATCCGTTGGCAACCGAAGTACAGGTAGTTCTCCTCCTAGTTGTTGCTTCCAGTAACTCAGTTGCGTTCTCAACAGTTCACCTTGCAAGCGATCGCGCTGCCAAATTGCAAAGTCCCCATACTGAATCGGAAGTTCCGGCAACGGTGAGGGTAAACCTTTAGTAAATGCAGCATACAGCGTTGCTAATTCCTGCACAAATACACCAATAGACCAGCCATCTGAAACAGTGTGGTGCATATTTAACAGGAAAATATGCTCTTGTTCATTAACACGCAGTAAAGTTGCTCTGACAAGTGGTACTTTAGTTAAATCAAAAGATTTTTGAGTTTCTTCAACTGCTAGTCGCTGAACTTCTGCTTCCCAATCTTTGTTAGAGAAATGCTCAAGACTAATAATAGGTAAATCCCAGGTTAATTCAGCTACAATTACCTGCATTGGCTCCTGATCTATTTCGACAAAAATCGTGCGCCATGCTTCATGTCGCCTGAGAATTTCGTTGAGACTTTGTTGGAAAGCTGTGATATTCAGTTCACCTCTTAAATGAATAGCACCTACTAAATTGTAGAAATAACTACCGTAATAAAGTTGGTCAATAAACCATAATCGCTGCTGGCAAAAAGACAATGGAGCGGAGTCTGAATTAGAGCGTTTAGGAATAGTCTGTACTTTAAATTGTCCTGCCTTCAATTTTTGTAGCAGGGCTTGTTTAGCAGATGATAAATTAGAGTATTGCTTATCCATATTTTGACTCCTGAATTTTGATTCTCTGAAGTTTTGATCTAACTAAACCTGATTTAAAAGTTTTTTCGGAATGACGTTCAATTAATTAGCTAAAAGAGATTTTATTTCTTCTTCAGATAACTCTGTAATTTTTTCGAGGAGAAGTTGGTCTAACATTTCTGCTTGTTGAGCTACAGTGGCAGCTTGAAATAAAATTTTTCCCATTGATAACTCTACAGGAAAAGTTGTTTGCAAACGTGAAAATATTCTCGTGGCAATTAAAGAATCTCCTCCCAATTCAAAGAAATCATCATTAATACCAACTTCTTTCACACCAAGAACTTCTTGCCAAATTTCGACAATTTGAATTTCTAACTCGCTATTTGGTGCAACATAAGGATTACCAAGGTTTAATCGAGAGTAGAGTTGACGAGAAGATGTTTTGTCAGTTTCAGTAATATCTGGTTTTTGATCGTCGAGGGCAGACAAGGATCGTGGTTTGCTATCAATCCAATAACGCTGACGCTCAAAGGGATAAGTGGGTAGAGGCAGACGATTACGCTTTTCGTGGGCATAAAAACCCGACCAATCTATCTCTACGCCAGCCATCCAAAGTCGCCCCAATGTATTTAATAAAAAGGCAACATCTGAGTGTTGTTCTTTAGGATGATGCAAGGAAGAAAGCACAAGCTGTTTCGCACCAGGCTCTAAATGCCGTTTGGTCAACGTACTTAGCGATCGCCCTGGGCCAACTTCTATTAAAATGCTTTCAGACTGTTGCAACAATTCGGAAACTCCCAAAGAAAACCTCACGGGTTGGCGTAGATGCTGTGCCCAGTAATCGGGATTGCTAGCTTCATCAGCAGTAATCCACGTACCAGTCAGGTTGGAGATGTAAGGAATTTGCGGTGGCTGAAGCTGTACCTGTTGCAAACGCTGTGTAAATTTTTGCACAATTGGCTCCATCATCGCCGAATGGAAGGCATGAGAGGTGAAAAGAGGCTGAGTATCTATGCCTTGTGCCGCTAATTGCTGTTGTAGTGTTTCAATTGCCGATGTGGAACCGGAAACGATGCAGGATGACAAACTGTTGACAGCAGCTAGAGAAAGTTGTTGACCCAACAATGGTTGTACTTGCTGCTCTGTTAGGGGTACTGCCAACATACTCCCAGTTGGCATCTGTTGCATCAATTTACCCCTCATGGTGACTACAGCCAAAGCATCTTCTAGGGAGAAGACACCTGCAATGGTCGCCGCGACATATTCCCCGATACTATGACCAATCATCGCCACAGGACGGATTCCCCATTCCAGCCATAACTGCGCCAGGGCATATTCAATCACAAACAGTGCGGGTTGAGCAAGTGCAGTTTGTTGTAGTTGTTGTGTGGCAAGTTCAGTTTGGGCAACGCTAGGGTAAAGAATATGACGTAGGTCAACTCCTAAGTGAGGTTGCAGAATCTCTGCACATTTGTCTATTTGGTGTTGGAATGTTGGCTCCAGTTGATAGAGTTCTCGCCCCATATTCACATACTGCGAACCTTGCCCAGAAAACATAAAGGCGATCGGGTGCAGGATGGGCTTTTGGTAGTGAGTCAATACTCGTTGTGAGTTTGCTGCCAGCGCTGACACCGCATCTTTTATGTCTTGACAGACTACGAAGCGATGGTAATCGAAAGTTCGGCGACCTAGTTGAAGGGTATAAGCCACATCAGCTAAATCTAAGCGAGGATATTGCTGGAGGTGGCTTTTCAAATTTTCAGTTGCCACTTCTAGGGCTGAGTCGGTTTTGGCTGAAATGACTAACAATTGCCAAGGTCGAGACTTTTCCGACAGCTTTTGTGCTGGTGCTTCTTCCAGAACGACATGAGCATTAGTACCGCCAAAGCCAAAGGAACTAACACCAGCCCGGCGCGGTGTACCATTGGTTTTCCACTCAGAAAGTTTGGTATTGACGTAGAAAGGGCTGTCCTCAAAGCCAATTTCCGGATTGGGTGTTTCAAAGTGTAGGTTAGGCGGAATAACTTGATGTTTGAGTGCCATAACAGTCTTAATTAGACCCGCTACACCCGAAGCTGTATTTAAATGACCAACATTTGTCTTAACTGAACCAATGGCACAAAAACCCCTTTTTTGAGTACTAGCATTAAATACTTTCTTCAGGGCACTAATTTCTATGGGATCGCCCAAGATAGTACCAGTTCCGTGGGTTTCGATATAGCTAATTGTTTCTGGGTTAACATTAGCGATCGCCTGAGCTTCAGAAATGACTTTCGCTTGTCCACTACTACTAGGAGCGGTAAAGCCTACTTTTGCTGAACCATCATTATTTACAGCTGAACCTTTGATGACAGCATAAATACAGTCTCCCTCTGCTAGAGCATCTTCTAGTCTTTTGAGTACAACAATACCGACTCCGTTACCCATAATTGTTCCTTGGGCATTAGCATCAAAAGCACGGCAGTGACCGTCAGGAGAAGCCATACCTTCTTTTATATACAAATAACCTAGTTGCTGTGGAACTTGGATCGAAACCCCGCCCGCGAGTGCCATATCACACTCATAGTTCAATAATCCTCGACAGGCTATGTGGACTGCTACTAATGAGGTAGAGCAAGTTGTACTAACGTTGAGACTCGGCCCTTTCAGATTTAACTTGTAGGAAACTCGTGTAGGTATATAGTCTTTGTCATTACTAGCAGGAAATTGCCTACTCAAAGATTCTAGGGTGTAAAAATTGGTTAATAACAAGTTTTCTATTAGGTATGTACTGAGGCTCCCCCCTGCATAAACACCTATCCATCCTTTGTAGGCTTCAGAATCATAGCCTGCATTTTCTAGGGCTTCCCAAGCACACTCCAAAAAAATACGTTGTTGTGGATCTGTCGCCTCAGCTTCCTTGGGTGAGAAACCGAAAAAGGAAGCATCAAACATTTCAATATCAGAAATTGGTGCGCCAGCTTTCACATAGCTAGGATTATTTACTAAAGCTTGGTCTACACCCAAAGCCAGCAATTCCTCATCACTGAAAAAGGAAATACACTCCCGTCCAGCGCACAAATTCTGCCAATATTCATCGACATTTTTAGCTCCTGGAAAACGACCAGCCATGCCAACAATAGCTATGCCTTTGGGGTTATTCACGGGCTTTTCTCCTTTTTTCAATCAGTTGTGCGTCTTGGGCGATCGCTTTTTGCAGCTTTTCGGCACGTTCATTAATTGGTTGAGATACTAATTCTTGAGTCTGGTCTTTGCTGAGATATTGAGCTAAGGCACTAATTGTTGAATACTCGAAGGCATCATTAATTGAGAAGTTGATGTTTAATCTTTTTTGGAGTTTGCTACGAACTTGGACTATCAAAAGAGAATCTCCACCCAACTCAAAGAAATTGTCATAGCGTCCAACTTCATTAATACCCAGAACCTCTTGCCAAACTTCAGCGATCGCCTGTTCAATTTCATTTTTAGGTGCGACATATTCATTTTTCAGCTTAGGTCGTGAATATGTCTGTTGAACTGGTTGAGGTAAATTAGCTTTCTCGAAAATCTCGATTAAATTTTCTTGATTATAAGTATTATGTCGCTCGCGCCAACTCAGAAAATCATTAGTCCATATTAAAACTTGTGGTAGTGTACTTCCTAATATTCTGCTAAAAATCTCAATAGTTTCTGATGGTGATAACCCATCTTCCCTAAAAAAGTCTATGTTAAGTTTGTTATTTAGTGGAAGCAAGTCAACACTATTCAAGTCAGGAGTTGCCAGAAAAGCCGCAGTTTTTCTAGCTGTTAGTTCTACTTTGCTTTCTTTAGACACAAGTGTTTTTAAAGATTCTCTTTCCTGTAAAGAAACTACAATCTTACCGATATGTTTCCCTCCAGCCATATATTCAAAAGCATCAGCTACCTTTGTAATGGGAAACACTCGATGGGGAAGATTCGGGAAATTTCCTTGCTCGAAGAATTCTACAACTTCCCTACACCAATCAATGTGTTTAAAGTCTTCCATATCTGGGTGGATAGCAAAGAAGCTTAAATTTTTCTCAAAAGGTCTTAGTCCTAATTGAGTATTATTCAAGATATCCTTTTGACCAATTTCTAAAAAGCGTCCATTGCGTGCCAAAATAGCAAGACTCTTAGGGATGAATTCTCCACCTAATGAATTCAAAACTACGTTTACTCCCTTACCATCAGTAAGTCGCATGACTTCATCAGCAAAAGCAACAGACCTGGAATCCATAACGTGCTTAATACCCTTTGAGCGCAGAAATTCCCGTTTTTCTGCGTTACCTGCTGTGGCAAAGATTTCTGCACCAACCCACTGGGCAATCTCAACAGCTGCCATTCCCACACCACCAGCAGCAGAATGAATCAAAATACTTTCACCCTTGCACAGTCTGCCCACTTTTATCAAAGAATAGTAGGCTGTCCCAAAAGCAACGGGAATTGTTGCTGCTTCTTGTAAAGTGAGATGTTTTGGTTTGAGTGCCACTAAATTAGCAGTAGTTGTCATAAATCGGCTTAAACTAGAACTGCCAATGGCAATTACTTCATCTCCAATTTCAAAACCCTTAACTCCTTCTCCAAGAGAGACTATTTTGCCAGCACATTCAAGACCGAATTCGTAAACAAAATCAGTTGGAGTTGGAAACAAACCCATCGCTACCAACACTTCTTGGAAGTTAAGACCAACCGCAGCTACTTCAATCTCAACTTCGCTAGGTTTTGGTTTTTTACGAGTGGTAGGTTGAAATTTCAAGGTTTCTAAAACCCCAGGAGAGAAAATTCTTAACTGAAAATTCTCACTTTCTGAGATAGCTGGCATGATTTCTCTAGAGACTTGAGATTGCTCAATTTCTGGATTGATTTTCTTAAGGGTATATTCTTCAATTTCAACTAGTTCATTTCCTTGAATATCTAAGATAGAGATATTGAAGCTGAGAGTATCTTGTTCTGAATTAGTCTTTTCTACTAATCTAGCATAACTATATACTCTAGAGGAAATTGAGTTATGAATTGTCAGTCTTTTGTATGAGAATGGGAGGTAATGATTTTGATTTGATAATTGCCTGGTTAAAAAACCAGTAGCTGCATCTAATAGTGCTGGATGTAACTTATAATTATTCAGGTCATTTAGAAAAATTGTTGACAATTCTAAGACTGCTAATCCCTGATTATTTCCGAAGTTTATTTGCTGTAAGTTTTGCCATCTTAATCCAAATTCTAGATTTTCTGATTGAGTTTGATAATTTAGCTGAGAAACAATTATTTCCTGTTGATGGCAGTTATCTAAAATTTCAGAAATTGCATATTTTTTAGGTGATTCTGGCTGAGTCCAGACGATTTCTCCTCTGGCGTGTTCTGTCCATTGCTCTATGGTTGAGTCTACTCGGCTAACAATTACGAATTCAAAGCCATCTTCTTGCTTATTTAAGAGAGTACGAACTTCCTTTTCTGTGTGTTCTTCTACTACTAATGGTTTGAAGAAAGTAACTTCCCGCAGTTCTATTGTTCTATTTTGAGTGTGGTTTTCGCAAGCAGCTACGGCCAACTCTAGATAAGCTGTTCCTGGAAGTGTAGCTTTGCCCATAAGCTTGTGTTCATTAAGAACCCAGTGCTTACTAGCACTCAAGTGAGAAATATATATCTCTTGGTTTGAGTCTTTGATTAAACAGCTATCTATCAGAGGGTGGCTAACTGCTTTTGATTGAGCTTGGAAAATCTTTTGGATATGTTTTGTACCTTCAAAACCCATCCCACCTTCCTGCCAACCATACAAGTTGATAGAAACAGTAAATTGTTTATCTGTGGAGGTTTTGTAATGAGCAAAACTATCAATAAAGTTATTAGCACCAGTATATGCTACTTGACCAGGTAATGGTGCGATCGCAGCCATTGAAGAACAAAGAATTAAGAAATCTAACTCAGCATCTTTGAAGAGGATATCGAGAACTAGTGTACCCTTAACTTTCGCCTCCAAAACACTTTTTACCTGCTCGATAGTTTTTCGCTGAATCGAGCTATCACCCAGAATTCCTGCGGTGTGAATTACACCATTGATTTGTCCAAATTGCCCTTGAGCTTGAGCAATTAATTCTTGCATCTGTTGGAGGTTAGCAACATCAGCACTAGCTACTAAAACCTCAGAGCCTAATTTTTCTAGTTCCTGGACTTTACGAATCTTCCGGCTAATGTCGTCATTATCATCGTGGGTTGCTAGCCATTCAGGCCAATCTTGTCGAAGAGGAAAAGCTGAACGCCCTATCAGTATCAGTTTAGCTTGAAAAGTTTTGGCTAAATGTGGTGCCAGCAATTCTAATCCCAGATATCCGAGTCCACCACTAATCAAGTAAACTCCACCTTGTTTTAAGCGTGGTATTTCTTTGACATCTTTATCTAAACGGACAGACTCAAAAGTTTGTGCCCAACGATGAATACCACGATAAGCAATAATTTCATCAGAAGTGTTAGCACTAGTTTCGTTGAGCAATTGCTCTATAAGTTTTTCTTCTTTCCAACTACCTGAAACTGGGAGGACAATATCAATACTACGGCAACGGATATTAGGATACTCACGCGGAATCACCTTAACGGCTCCGAGTAAAGTTGCCTTTTCTGGGTTGAGCATTTCTTCTCCAGTTAATGCTTGCATCCCATTAGAAATCACCACGATTTCCAACTCATTTGTGAGATTTTGTTTGCCTAGTCCCTGCACAAGAAGTATTAGACTACATAAACCTTGTTCTTGAGCTTTTTCATAGTTATCAAGTCTTGATTCTGAGTAACTTGGCGGTGTAATACTCCATAAATGAGCAATTGTTTTGGGAATTAAACCTAGTGTGCGAAGTTCATTGAGTAAAGCGTCGTAATCATCCCGATTTTGCGGGTTGATAGTATACAGATGTTGTCCAGATTCGCTATTTTTACTAAATCGTTTCCCAAGTTTGATAGTAACTACATCTTGTCCTACTAATGCCAGTTGCTTCACCAATTCGCTACCTATGCCACACTCATCAACAAACACTAACGAGCATCCCAACTGAGCAACCCCTAACTGAGAATTTTTAGGCAGCGGTGAACGTTTCCACGAAGGAATGTAGAACCAATCGGCAATGTCTGCCTTTTTGTCTAATGAGACTTGAGCTTCTTGTTTTAGAGTTGTGGTAAATGCAGCTGGTGCAGTTTTATTCTCTAAAGTTGCAGCCTGAGCTACTATTACATGATGTCCAAAAACTTCAGTTGCAGAAAAAGCTTCCACTTCGATAAATCCATGAGAACTTAGTGCTTCTTGCCACTGTTGTTTAGATAAAAATGGATTCCCCTGGTTGCGTTGTTCATCTTCTGGAGGATTCATCAAAAGACCCCAGGTAATATCGAAATCGAAGCGAGGTTCAGTACATTCCCAAAGCAAGAGTATACCCCCACGAGCTAACAAAGAGCGCACATACTCTAAAGTTGCTTCCATGTTTTTGGTAACGTGTAGCACGTTCGCCGCTACTACTACATCAAAGCTATGAGCCGAATAACCTTGTTCTTGAGGAGGCTTTTCAATATCGAATAAACGATAATCAATAAATGGATAATCGCTAAATTTCTTTTTAGCTGCTTTCAAGAACAAACCACCCACATCAGTAAAGGTGTAATTAGTTTGTTTGGCAGGCAATAAGGGTAACAATTCGCTGGTGGCTAAACCCATTCCCCCACCTACTTCCAAAACTCTTAAATTAACTGCTGACGGCAAGGACTTAACTACTTGCTCCAGACTTGCCCGCATAATATTGTTGTAGTAAGCAATCCAGCGAGGGTAAATATTTAGCTTTTCTGCTTGTTCTTCATCATATATTAAAGTATTAAAAAACTCTAGTGGTGGTTTTTTTCCAGTCAGTATATCAACTAAGTTTTCACCACAAAGCTGGACTAAATCTACCTGTTGAGGTGTATCTGTACATTGCGCTTTGACTGCTGCTAACACTGTGTCAAAAGATTCTGATGAAAATGGCAGTAACTTAGTAAAAATTCCTCCATTTTGTT
Organism: Nostoc sp.; assembly: GCF_036917755.1. GTDB lineage: Bacteria > Cyanobacteriota > Cyanobacteriia > Cyanobacteriales > Nostocaceae > Nostoc. Next base: position 75,580 of record NZ_JBALFC010000018.1, on the reverse strand, counting down.
GCAAGTGACCTTGCTCTACTAATACTTGTAACCACCTAGCAAACAACTGCCGATAGCGAGGAATAACTTGGCATTTCTCGAATAATTCCTCAAAAGTATACTTGTCGTCAGGATTGCTAAAAGCACCATTATGCCTAAGAGTTTTATTGATGTATGCAATACATAAACGATCCAGCCATTGTCTGCTCTCCAGACAGGTTTGCTGATCAAATTCCAAAATACCGCTACTTGCTTGGTACTGACCAGCCTGCACTACAGTTTTCCAAAGCTGTGTAGATGATGAAGAGGGGTTTTCTGGCTCAATCCAATAGCGCTGGCGCTCAAAAGGATATGTAGGTAAGGGAAGGCGACAGCGTTGTTCATGGGCATAAAATCCTGACCAATCTACTTGTGCCCCATTCAGCCAAAGATGACCTAATGTGTTTAACAATAACTCTAAGTCAGATTGAGGCGATGTCTGCGACGGGTTATGCCTACGCGGATGGTGTAATGAAGTTAATACCACCTGTTCAGAATTTTTATTTGGATGTTGCTTAGTTAATTTACTCAACGTCCAACCAGGGCCAACCTCTAATAAAATTTGAGCGGGTTCTTGCAATAACTTTTCTAAACCTTCAGCAAAGCGTACAGTTTGCCGTAGATGCTGTGCCCAGTAATCGGGATTGGTGGCTTCATCAGCAGTAATCCACGTACCAGTCAGGTTGGAGATGTAAGGAATTTGCGCTGGCTGGAGATGTACCTGTTGCAAACGCTGTGTAAATTTTTGCACAACTGGCTCCATCATCGCCGAATGGAAGGCATGAGAGGTGAAAAGAGGCTTAGTATCTATGCCTTGTGCTGCCAATTGCTGTTGTAGTGTTTCAATTGCCGATGTTGGGCCAGAAACGACGCAGGATGACAAACTGTTGACAGCAGCTAGAAAAAGTTGTTGACCCAACAGTGGTTGTACTTGCTGCTCTGTTAGAGGTACTGCCAACATACCCCCAGTTGGCATCTGTTGCATCAATTGACCTCTCATGGCGACTACAGCCAAAGCATCTTCTAGGGAAAATACACCTGCAATCGCCGCAGCCACATATTCCCCGATACTGTGACCAATCATCGCCACAGGGCGGATTCCCCATTCCATCCATAACTGCGCCAGGGCATATTCAATCACAAACAGTGCGGGTTGAGCAAGTGCAGTTTGTTGTAGTTGCTGTGTGGCAAGTTCAGTTTGTTCGGTATTGGGGTAGAGGATATGACGTAGGTCAACTCCTAAGTACGGTTGCAAAATCTCTGCACATTTGTCTATCTGCTCCCGGAATGTTGGCTCTAGCTGATAGAGTTCTCGCCCCATATTCACGTACTGCGAACCTTGTCCAGAAAACATGAAGGTGATTGAGCGATCGCCTGATTCATGAAATTTGCTAGGCTCGACCTCACTCAGTAAGGGCTGTGTCTGTGCAATATCCTGACAAACGAGCATCCGTCTATAGTTGAAAGCCTTACGACCTTTGCTTAAGGTGTAAGCAACATCAGCTAGGTTAAGTTCGGGGTGCTGCTGCAAGTGTTGAGTTAAATTGGCGATCGCTAACTCCAGCGCTGAACTAGTTTTCGCTGAAATGGTTAACAACTGGTAGGGACGGGATTTTCCAGATGCCTGTTGTGGTGGGGCTTCTTCCAACACCACATGAGCATTTGTGCCCCCAATGCCAAAAGAACTGACACCAGCACGACGGGGTGTACTTTTAGTTTGCCACTCAGAAAGTTTGGTATTGACGTAAAAGGGGCTGTTAGCAAAGTCTATTTTGGGATTAGGGCTTTCAAAGTGTAAGCTTGGGGGGATTTGCTGGTGTTTGAGTGCCAAAACGGTTTTAATCAGACCTGCGACACCAGCCGCTGCATCTAAATGACCGACATTGGTTTTAACGGAACCAATCGCGCAAAATCCCTTGTTTTGGGTATTAGTAGAAAAAGCTTGTGTAAGTGCAGTAATTTCAATCGGGTCTCCCAAAGGCGTACCGGTTCCATGCGCCTCCATATAGGTGATTGTTTCTGGAGCAATTCCAGCTACGGTTTGAGCCTCTAAGATCACTGCTGTCTGACCATCTACACTGGGCGCTGTATAACCAACTTTCACCGCACCGTCATTATTTATGGCAGAACCTTTAATCACCGCATGAATAAAATCGCCATCTGCAAGAGCATCTTCTAATCTTTTTAAGACAACAAGACCAACACCGCTACCACTAATCGTCCCCGCTGCTTTGATATCAAAGGCTCGGCAATGTCCATCGGGAGATAAAATCATCCCTTCTTGATACAGATAGCCGGTTTTTTGGGGCACCCTGACTGCAACACCACCAGCCAAGGCAATATCGCACTCACCATTTAACAAACTTTGACTAGCTAAATGTACGGCGACTAATGAAGTAGAACAAGCAGTTTGAACAGTAATACTCGGCCCTTTAAGGTTTAATTGGTAAGAGACGCGAGTAGATAAAAAATCTTTATCATTGCCAATTAGCAGTCTATATTTGTAATCATCTATCGGGTTAGATGTATCAAACTTTTTATAAAGGTTATTAAGTAAATAAGTATTAATACCAGAACCAGCGTAGACACCAATGGAACCCTTGTAAGTTTGAGGGTCATAGCCTGCATTCTCAATCGCTTCCCAAGCTTGTTCTAAGAAAAGCCGATGTTGCGGATCGATCGTTTCAGCTTCTCTAGCGCTGATGTCAAAAAAGAAAGCATCAAACATATCTATGTCTGATAGCACGCTATTACCTTTAACGTAGTTGGGGTTATTCAATAACTCAGGATCTACACCAGAAGAAACTAGTTCTTGAGAGTTAAAAAAGGAAATACACTCTACACCTTCTTGGAGGTTTTGCCAAAATTCTGCGATATTTTTGGCTTTAGGGAAACGACAAGATATGCCAATAATGGCAATTTCTGAATCATTATCTAAATTAGGTAAAGGCTGTTTATTCATGATTATTAAAAAAATGGAGGAATATTTTAAAGCAAGAATTTTAACGTCAGTTCGACAAGTCTTATTTGATCTCTCCCCGACACCCAGAGGGGAGCAAAAAGCTTAATTTTTCGTTGCTCCTCACTTTCCGTTTCGGAGAGGGAGGCTGTCCGGGAGAGGTTCATCGAACTCACGTAATTTTAAGGATTATTTGCTCGATGTTTTTGCCTGAGTTGTCTTTTTTGGATTGTCATAGCTTTGCGAGAGTTGCGATTCTCCGCTTTTTCGTATGCTTGCTGAGAATAAGTGGACTCATTATTATTTTCAGTTAAATATTCAGCTAAAGATTTGATAGTTGGATATTTAAATAATTCTACAATAGGTATTTCTTTATCAAAGATTTCATTTAATTCTACTTGTAATTTGACAATGAGTAATGAATGTCCTCCTAGATGAAAGAAATTATCCTCAACTCCCACCTTTTCGATTTGCAACAACTGTTGCCAAATATTAGTAATAAGTCGCTCTACTTTAGTTTGGGGTCTGATATATGGTGTTTCTAACTGACGGCTTTCTGGTACAGGCAAAGCACGATGGTCGATTTTACCGTTGGGCGTTAGTGGCATTCTTTCTAAGAATACAAAAGCTGATGGCATCATATATTCAGGTAGCTTTTCTTGGAGAAAGTTTCGGAGTTCACTTATGGTTACAACTTTCTCCTGATTGAAGATTTCACTTGTTTTTTGATCGGCGACAACGTAAGCTAATAAACGCTTTTCGCCGAGTTTATCTTCTCTAGCTAAGACCAGAGTTTCTTTGATTTTTGGATGAGTAACGAGTACGGCTTCAATTTCTCCGAGTTCAATGCGATAGCCGCGAATCTTGATTTGATGATCGATACGACCGAGAAATTCAATGTTACCATCTGGTAGATAACGGGCGCGATCGCCAGTTTTGTAAAGACGATCTCCTAATTTATCGCTAAAAGGATTACGGATAAATTTATCTGCTGTCAACTCTGGACGATTCAGGTAGCCGCGAGCAATACCGACACCACCAATGTGTAATTCTCCAGCGACACCGACAGGAACGCGTTGCAGATATTCGTCTAGGATATAAACTTGAGTATTCGCAATTGGGCGACCGATAGGCAGTTGACTAATATCTGGCGTAGATTCAGCTATGGTGGCGCAGACAGTTGATTCAGTTGGCCCGTAAGCGTTGAAAAAACGGCGACCATTAGACCATTGTACCACTAAATCCGATCCACAAGCCTCACCCGCAACTATGATAATTTGCAACGCTGGTAATTCTTTATTGGGTAGAACAGCTAATGCTGATGGAGGGAGTGTTACGTGTGTAATCGCCTGCTCATCCAACAGTTTAAGTAAAGCTGACCCTGGCAGCAACTCCTCTGGAGTTCCCAAAACAATCCTCGCTCCAGAACCCAGAGCCATGAAAATTTCCCAGACAGCAGCATCAAAACTAAAAGATGCGAATTGCAGAATACGGCTGTTTGGCTGCACATCAAAGCTATCAATTTGTGCTTGCGCTAGATTGCACAATCCCTGGTGGGCAATTAAAACTCCTTTCGGTTTTCCTGTAGAACCTGAAGTATAAATCACATAGGCTAAATTCTCAGGTTTAACCCCACTAAGTAAATTTTCTTCACTTTCACGAGAAATTTCTCTATCCAAGTAGACTACAGATGCTTTATGCTCAGGTAGGTTTGCTGCTAACTTCTCTGTAGTTAATAGCACCTTCACCTGTGAATCTGACAACATGTAGGCTAGGCGTTCTTGGGGATAAGCTGAGTCTAGGGGTACATAAGCACCACCAGCTTTCAGAATGCCCAACAGTCCTACGATCATCTCTAGGGAGCGTTCAACACAGATACCCACCAGTACTTCTGGGCCAACCCCTAGCCTTTGCAAGTGATGTGCTAACTGGTTAGCGCGGCTATTCAGTTCTCGATAGGTTAGTTGCTCATCTTTAAACACCACTGCTACAGCATTTGGGGTTTTTTGTACCCATTGTTCAAACACCTGATGAACACACAAATCTTGGGGATAATTTACTTGAGTCTGATTCCACTCTAAAAGCTGCTGTTTTTCTGGGATGGTTAACAGTGGCAAATCATAGAAGTGTTGATCGGGATTGAGGACGATCGCTGTTAATAAAGTTTGGAAATGATTTGCCATTCTAGCGATCGTACTTGGTGCGAACAAGTCGGTGTTGTACTCCCAAGCGCCGATTAATTTCCCATCTGTTTCTCTCACCGCCAGAGTTAAATCAAACTTGGCTGTACTTGTGTCAGTTTCCCAAAGACTGGTATTCAAGCCCAACACCTCTAAAGCCGACAGTGCTGATGTCAACTCATTTTGCAGGAGAAACACCACTTGAAATATAGGTGAATGGCTCAAGTCTCGATGTGGTTGTAGTTCTTTGACAAGTTGTTCAAAGGGCAAATCTTGATAAGTCTGCGCCTCTAACACCATTTGGCGGACTCGACTTAACAGTTCCCGAAAAGTGGGATTACCAGAAAAATCTGTTTGCATAGCGATCGTGTTGGCAAAAAATCCCACGATGCCTTCTGTATTCTTGTCTCGGTTCCGATTGGCAATGGGTGAACCAATGACAATCTTCTCAACCGAAGTATAGCGATACAGCAGTGTTTTGAAGGCTGCTAGCAAAGTAATAAAGAGAGTGAGATTCTCCTGTTTATTCAGATCCTTGAGGGCTTGAGTCAGGTTAGCGCCAAGAGAAAAGTGTTGCCTAGCGCCACGAAAGCTTTGCACTGATGGCCGAGGATAATCTGTTGGTAACTGTAATACAGGTGGATAATTACTTAACTGCTGTTTCCAATAAGTCAGTTGAGACTCTAGCACTTTTCCCTGTAACCACTCCCGTTGCCAAATAGCAAAATCTCCATATTCAAGAGGCATTTCGGGAAGTGGAGCAGGTTTACCTTGAGAAAAAGCTGCATATAATGCTGCCAATTCCCGAAACATCACACCCAATGACCAACCATCAATAATAATATGGTGCATGGTTAGTAACAACACATAATCCTTTTTCCCTAGCTGTAGAAGCATCCATCGCAGCAGAGGGCCTTGAACAAAATTGAAGGAGGGTAGGCGGTGTTCGGCTGACAACCGCAGAATTTCCAGTTTCTGTGCAGCTTGGGGTAACTCACTCAAGTTGACTACAGATAGAGGTACATCCATAGAAGCGGCGATAACTTGTACTGGTTGTCCCGCAACTGTATCAAAGGTAGTCCGCAATGACTCATGGCGGCTTACAAGTTCTCGTAAACACTGTTCTAGTATGCCTATGTCAAGCACACCTTGAAGTTGGATAGCTCCATGTTCATTGTAGAAAGCACTATCGGGGTTTAACTTATGGAGAAACCAAAGACGTTCTTGAGCAAAAGATAAAGGAACAGGGGAAATTGTCGCTCGTCGAGGGACAACATTTAATTTTTGGTCAGATTGAACTTTACCTTGCAAGCGTTTTGCCAAGAGTGCTTGTTTTGCCGGTGAAAGTTGAGACTTTATTTTTAAAATATCTTGCTCTAAAGACATGAATATTATTTTCCATTACTGAATAATTAAGGCTATAAAATGAGCATTCATCGTTAATCGATAATTTCTAGTTTGATATATTCTGGCAAAGGCTGAATTTGGTTGAGCTGATTTTCTAAAATTACTATTTCGCCTTGCTTTTCAACTTCTTTAAACCCTGCAAATTTATAGGCGATATACATCATACGATTACGATTATTAGAAAGAAATTCAGCACACAGACGCACTTTGTTTTCTTGAGCCAGCTTCATGATGTAGTTAAGCATAACTGAACCCACGCCTCTGGACATGACGCGACAAGACATTAGTAAAAGTTTAATTGTCCATATATCATCACGGCATTCCACAAGAGCCAAACCAATTTTTCCGTAACTGCCATATTTATCTTCTAAAGTGGCAATTAGTAGTTTATGTTGCTCTGATTGCCGAAATTGATTGAGGTCATCATAAGAATAAGTGTAACCTGTAGTATTTAACTGGTTGGTTCTAACTGTTAATTCTTCGGCTCGTTGTAAATCATCTTCTTGGGCTGAAGCTAGAGTAAAGTGCATATTCAGAGTTTTTAAGAACTCTTCTTGAACACCGATAAATTTTTCTTCTGCTTGTTTGCGTTCTATATCGCTAATATACATTTGCCTTCTCTTTTGAGAATCCTCTGTAATAAACCGAGGATTCAACTCTGGCATATCTAACAAATGCTCTATTTTAGTTACATTGATACAAAGAACATCGGTAAGGGAAAAATGTACTTCTTCTAGTTCAAATGGCTGATCGTCAATAAAGGCGATCGCATCTAAACCAATATTAATTAATTTAGCAATTTCTTGAATAGAAGCAACTTTAGAATTCCAATTAATTTGGGAGTAGATAAAATACTCAGATAACCCTAGCTCTTGAAGTTTAGCGATCGCTGTATTGTGGTCATTCTTACTGGCGATCGATTGCAAAATACCTCTAGCGTCTAAAGTTTTGATAATCTCAACTATATTTTCTCGCAAATCCACGCGATCGTCTTCTAATAATACACCATGCCAGAGAGTATTATCTAAATCCCAAACAACACATTTAATTGGTTTTTTTGTATCTTGGCTGTTCCGGGTTTGCTCCAAATTTAGACCAATCATGTTTTCATATCCTTGTAACTAATTGTTGAGATATTGCCAAGCGATCGCCCGGAAATATATACTCCTGATAACCATATTCAGCAATGGTCATTTGTTGAATTTGAGTACTACCTTCGATGATTTCCATAATTTTTGCATCTCGCAAATACCTTTCAACGGAGTACTCGCTACTACAACCGTTTGCACCATGAATTTGTACAGCATCATTTGCTACTTGAGTAGCCATTGTGGATGCAAAATACTTGGCAATTGAAGTCTCAATCAGAGAATTAGGATGTCCAATATTTTTTAAATAACCTGCTTGATAGCATAACAATCTTGCTGCTTTCACATTGACAATCATGTTAGTTATCATTTGCCGAATCAATTGATGTTCTTTTAAATAAACACCAAACTGTTGACGTTGACTTGTATACTGAATACAGGCTTCTAAACAAGCTTGGGCAATACCTATACATCCCCATGCGACACTGTATCTGCCGTAATCTAGTGCAGTAGAAGCGACATAAGAGAAACCAAAACCCAATCTCCCTACAAGATTTTCTTGGGGAATCCGACAATCGACTAGGTGTAATTCTGCTAACATCGAAGCCTTAACACCTAACATCCCAACAATCGGTTTGATTGAGAGTCCTGGGCTATCTTTTTCAACTAAAAAAGCAGAAGGTTTACCTTCACACAAACCAAAAACTAAGAAAATATCAGCGATTTGTCCATAAGTAATCCATTTCTTTTGCCCATTTAATACATAAGAATCTCCAGCCAGTTTTGCTGTTGTCTCAACACTTTTAGCATCACTACCTACATTAGGTTCACTCAAACCAAAAGCAGCAATCACCTCACCAGTTGCCAATTTAGGTATCCAATACTGTTTTTGAGATTTACTCCCCCACTTAAGTAGAGCATGAGTAACCATATTATGTACGGTTAGTAAACTCCGCAGCGAAGAACATCCCCGGCCAATTTCTTCATTTAAGAGTCCATAGGTGATGATATCTATAGCATCACCACCATGTTCTTTAGGTACTAAAGCACCTAAGTATCCTTTTTTAGCTAGTTTTTCAATTATCTTTTTTGGAGTAGATTGTTGTTGATCGTATTCATTGGTGAAAGGAATAATTTCTTCATCTACAAAGGCTCGAAACGTAGCTTGAGCATTTTTTTGCTCAGTAGTTAATTCTATCTGCATTGTGATTACTAAATTTGATTTTTTCGAAGTTATGACTCATTAATTATCTAATTAATACCGTGTTAATAAGTACAGGGTTGCAGAAAATAGGGGCGAATTTAAGGTTGGAGTTTAAACGCAGAGGGGCGCAGAGGTAAGCGCAAAAGTACGCGGGGAATTTGCTAGAAATTAATGATAATTAAATGTTTTACTAAGCTTGCGATCGAGGAAACTTGCCATAGCATTGATTGTTCTGAAGTTGTCGAAATCTAGGTCTTCATTTTCAATATTGATTTGAAATTCTTGCTCTAAAAACAAAACAAGTTGCATAGCAAACATAGAATTTACAAAGCCTAAATTGAAGATATCTTCATCTTCTTGCAAGTCATGGATTGTAATAAACCGCGAGATAAAATTTTTGATTTTAGTTTTAGCTTGGTTCATTTTTATGTATTTATTGTGGAGTATCTAATTGAGAATTTTTCAATTGTAGTTATAAAAACCCTTACCGCTTTTACAACCATACAAACCTGCATCTACCATCTTTTTCAGCAAAGAACATGGTCTGTATTTGCTGTCGTTAAAGCTTTCATATAGAACTTCAATGGAGAATAGAATAGTATCTAAACCAATTAAGTCAGCAGTTTCTAAAGGCCCCATTTTATGACCAAAACAGGTTTTAAAGATTCTATCTACATCTGATGCTGAAGCGACTTGATCTTGTAGTAAAAAAATAGCTTCGTTGATAGTTAACATGAGTACCCGATTAGAAACAAAACCAGGTGAATCATTAACTATGATGGCTTCCTTGCCCATTTGAGCTAACAGCTTTTTGGCTATCTCAATTGTTTCCTCAGAAGTATGATAACCACGAATTGTTTCTACTACTGGCTTCATTGGCACTGGGTTCATGAAATGCATTCCAATGACTTGTGCAGCACGTTTTGTTGCTGAAGCTATACGAGTAATGGGAATCGCCGATGTATTGGCAGCAAACACCGTTACTGGCGGACAAATAACATCTATTTTTTCATAAACCCTATTTTTAATTTCCCATTTTTCTGTGACATTTTCAATCACAAATTCTGCTGATTCTAACGATTGGTAATCTGTAGAAATCTTAATTTTTTGGAGGAGGTTTTCAATATTGTCCAATTTATCAGATTTCTGGAGCATTTTTTGAAACCGAAGATTATTTTTAATCTTTTCTTTTGCCTCCTCCAAAATTTTCTCTGACACATCTACTAAAATGACCTGATGACCAGTTTGGGCTAAGTTTTGTGCTAAACCACTCCCCATTACCCCAGCCCCAATAACACCAACTACTTCGATGTTCATGATTGATATCTTCAACTAAATGAGCTTTACTACCAGAGAAAAAATATATGACAAGCCAGACATACCACAATACGGTTTGGTTAAGAATATTTGTAGGTTGGGTTGAGCGTAAGCGTTAACCAACAAAGCCTTGATTGATAATGTTGGGTTTCGTTATTACGAATTGAGATTACCCAACTTTTTCTAAAGTTGCTTGAACTTCTTCATCAGTTAATTCTTCTAACTCCTCTAGAATAATTTTTTCGATAAACAGAGATAATTCAGCAACAGTAGGGGCTTCAAAGAGGGCGCGGACTGGTACTTCTATTTGGAAGTCATCACGCAATTGGTTAATCATTACACTTCCTGTTAATGAGTCTCCTCCTAAAGCAAAGAAACTATCATAAATACCCACTTTATCAAAACCTAAAAACTTTTTAAAGCTTTCAGCAATCTTATTTTCAAGTTCGTTAGTAGGTGCAATGAATTCATTCTTTAAATTTGGTCTGGGACGCAGATAAGAGAAGTCAGCTTCTTGGATATTTACTTTCTGTTTGACGGACTTTAACCTAGTTGCTTGTTCTAACCTAGTGGTGAGATTTCCAGTGGAGACAAATACTTGATTTAATTCCTTCCAAGATAAAATCCGTTCGAGGACATCGATACCTTCTTGTGGTGTCAAAATAAATTCAGCTAAACTGGCATCAACAGATAAAAGCTGTTGTTGAACTTTTCCAACTTGCCAAGTATCCCAATCGACGCTTACCCAAGGAACAGAACTAGTTTGATTGTGTTGATGAACAAAAGCATCCATGAAGAGATTTGCTGCTGAATAAGCTATCAGTCCTCTTCCTCCTAAAACTGAGGATAAAGAAGACATCAATAAGCAAAAATCTAGCTCTTTCGATTCTAAAACTTTTGCCAAAACTAAAAGTCCATGTACTTTAGCTGCAAATTGCTGCTCACACTCGGTTTTAGTTGCTTGTTCGATGGTACACAGTTTGCCAGAAATTCCCGCAGCATGGATGACACCGTTGATTTTACCAAATATTGTTTCAGCTTGGGCGATCGCACTTTGCATTTGTTCCTGGTTGGTGACATCAGCGCCAACTAGTAAAACCTCAGCGCCTAGTGCTTCTAGTTTCAACACTTTTTCTAACAGACTATTTGACCAATCATCACGGTTAGGTAAGATTGAACGTCCTATTAAGATTAGTTTGCCCTTGACAGTCCGTGCTAAATATTCTGCTAAGAGTAGTCCTAAATTTCCTAAGCCACCTGTAATTAAATAAACTCCTCCATCTCGCAATTGTGGTGTTACCGTTGCTACATCCCACTGAATTTTCTCAAAATTTTGTACCCAGCGATGATGATTACGATAGGCAATAATTTGCTCAGTCGATGGTGCAGATATTTCTTTGAGCAAGCTGTCTACAAGTTTATCAACTGTTCCACTAGGAACTACAACATCAATACTACGACAACTAATGTTTGGGTATTCTTGGGGAATGACTTTACAAGCTGCTAATACAGTTGCTTTTTGTGGAGAAAGTATTTCATCTCCTGTCACAGACTGCATATTATTGGAGATTACCATGATTTGCAACTGTTCAGCCAAATTCTGTTGTTCCAGAACTTGAGCTATAAATAGCAAGCTGTAAAATCCTACATCTTGAGCTTGGTTAACTTCATCTACTTCTAATATTGTTTCATTGGGCGGTGTGACACTCCATAAATGAACAATCGTTTTTGGTGTCAAATTTAAGGTAGAAAGCTCTTGAAATAGGGTATGGTAATCATTTTGTTGTTGAGGATTGATTGTATATCCATGCTGTTTTTCATCTACCGCAAATTGCTCTCCAATTCTGACGGTAATCACCTTTTTATCTTGGAGTTCCAATCTTTGAACGATTTGCTCACCCAAGCTACTCTCATCAACAAATATCAAATAACATTCCTGTTGATTTGTCTGCTTTGCTGTCACAGGTGGCAACATTGAACGTTTCCATGATGGAACGTAAAACCAGTCTGCAATTTCAGGCTTTTTACCCGATGGAACTTGACTTGCATCTTCTTGATGAATCAATGCCATCAATGCTGCTGGAACTGATTTTAATGGTGATGCAGAAGCCTGAGCTAAAATAATATGTTCTCCGAATACATCAAATTCCGAGAAAGCTGCAACATTGACAAACCCATGCTCAGTTAAAGCTTCTTGCCACTGCTCTTTTGATAAAAAGGGATTACCCATATTGCGGATACCTGTTTCATCCTCAATGGGATTCATTAGCACTGCATCCATGATGTCAGCTTCTAATCTGGCTTCGGTGATTTCCCAGAGGATTAAAAAACCTCCTGGAGCCAATAAAGAACGAACATGTTCTAAAGTTGCTCCAATATTCCGAGCTACATGCAGCACATTAAAGGCAATAATGACATCAAAATTGTGGGTAGAATATCCTTGCTCTTGTGGCGATTTCTCTATGTCTAGCAAACCGTATTCAACAAATGGATAAGCGCTAAATTTATTTTTGGCTGCTTTCAGGAACAAACTACCTAAATCAGTAAAGGTATATTTGGTTTGCTGTTGCGGTAACAAAGGTAACAATTCCTCTGTGGCCGTACCAGTTCCCGCCCCCAGTTCGAGAATTCTGAGGTTGACATTTGCTGGCAAGGGTTTGACCACCTGTTCAACGATCGCCCGCAAGATGGGTTTATAGTAAGTTTGGGTGGGATAGGTTGGCACTGTATAGTCTTCTTCTTGAAGTTTCACCGAAAAGTGAAATTCTAATGCCCCCCTAGCACCAGTCAAGATGGCTGGTAAGTTTTCGCCATAACGCTGGTAAATATCTACCCATTCAATTATCTCTTGCGATCGCAATCTGGCCTCTTGCAAAAACGTATTCATTGAGTCTGGGGAAACTGGCAGGAGGTTGGTATAAATTCCTGCCTCATCTCGTTGTATATGACCTGCTTCTAGTAGTACATTCAACCAGCGAGTCAACAGTTCTCGATAGCGAGGAATAATTTGGCACTGCTCAAACAATTCTGCAAAAGTATACTTTTCCTCTGGATTGTTAAAAGCACCTAACTGTCTGATGGTCTGATTCATGTACCCAGCACATAAACGAGTCAGCCACAGTTTCCGTTCTTGCTCAAGTTGAGTGTCAATTCCTTTTACACCCTCAACCGCCTGATTTTGACCAGCTTCTACCATAGATTGCCAAAGTGCAGGTAATGTCGGCAATTTTTTGCTAGTAGTTGAAGGTTTTAGTCTGTCAATCCAGTAACGTTGGCGCTCAAAGGGATAGGTTGGTAAAGGAATCCGATGACGACGTTCATGTGCGTAAAATGCCGACCAGTTTATCTGGACTCCTGAGAGCCAGAGTTGCCCTAAAGTGTTCAGCAAGAATGCTAAATCTGATTGTTGCTCGTAGGAATAACGCAGAGATGGCAGCACAACTTTATCTACAACCTGCTCGCTCTCTAAATATTGCAAAGCGAGGCTACTCAAAGTTTGTCCCGGGCCAACTTCCAACAAAATGGGATTCTGCTTTCTCCACAATTGTTTCACTCCTTCACCAAAGCGCACAGGCTGACACAGATGCTTTGTCCAATAGTTGGCATCGGTTGCTTGGTCGGCTGTAATCCATGTACCTGTAACATTAGACAGATAGGGGATTTGCACAGGCTGGCGCTTTACAGTTTTGACTAACTCAGTGAATGGATCTGCGATCGCTTCCATCATGTAAGAATGGAAAGCATGAGAAGTTTGCAAACGGCGACAAGCCAAACCTTTCTCAGTCAATTGACCTGCTAATTCATCAATTGCATCTATATCTCCAGCTACCACACAAAGTTTTGCTCCATTAATAGCTGATAAGGAAAGTTTTTCACTCAACAAAGGACGCACTTCTGCTTCCGAAAGAGGTACAGCCAGCATTGCCCCGCTTGGCAACTCTTGAATCATTTGCGCCCTTTTCGCCACCAGAGTTAGGGCATCTTCTAAAGATAATACCCCGGCTAAAGTCGCAGCCACATATTCCCCAATGCTATAGCCAATCATGGCGACAGGACGAATCCCCCAGGAAATCCACAACTGAGCTAGAGCATATTCAATGACAAAAATAGCTGGTTGCGTGAGATAAGTTTGATTTAGTTTTTCGGCAGCTGCATCGGGTTGTTCAAGGGTACGACCAAGCATTTTACGCAAATCGAAACCCGATTGAGATGAACCGTTTATGGGATTGGGTTGTGAAGAATTTTTGGGATAAATGACATCTCTTAAATCAAGATTTAGTATGGGTTTGAGGATTTCACAACATTGAGCAACTGTTTTTTGAAATGTCGGCTCTAGTTGGTAAAGTTCCTCGGTCATGTTCACGTAGTGTGTACCCAATCCCGTAAACATGAAAGCGACGGGGCGATCGCTAATTTCTTGAATACTGCTCAAAACTCTTTTAGAATCTTGAAGCGCGCTCACAGCATCTGTAAGGTTTTGGCAAACAACCGCTCGGCGATGCTTAAAAGCCTGACGACCAAGTTGGAGTGTGGAAGCGACATCAGCTAGGTTGATATCGGGATGCTGCTTGAGGTGTGCAGCTAAATTCGCCGTTGCTGTGTTTAAGGCAGAGCTAGTTTTCGCAGATAGCAACAATAACTGCCAAGGACGCGAGTTACCAGAAGGTTGGAAACGAGGCGCTTCTTCTAAAATAACGTGGGCGTTAGTTCCCCCCAAACCGAAGGAACTGACACCAGCGCGACGGGGTTTGTCGTTAGTTAGCCATTCAGCAAGCTCTGTGTTGACGTAAAAGGGGCTATTCTCAAAATTAATTTGTGGATTGGGTTCGGCAAAGTTCAGGCTGGGTGGTAATAATTTATGTTTGAGTGACAAGACTGTTTTGATTAACCCAGCCATCCCGGCTGCTACTCCCAAATGTCCAACATTTGTTTTGACTGAGCCGACTGCACAGTACCCTTTTTTATCTGTACTAGCTCGAAAAGCTTGTATCATCGCAGTCATTTCAATTGGGTCGCCCAAGGTAGTACCGCTACCATGAGCCTCGATATAGCTGATTGTATCCGGCTCAACTTCGGCCATTATTTGAGCAGCACGAATAACTTTAGCTTGGGCAATTTCACTAGGTGCAGTGTAGCCAATTTTCCAAGAACCATCATTGTTGATTGCAGAGCCTTTGATTACAGCATAAATCTGATCGCCATCTGCGATCGCACTCTCCAACCGCTTGAGAACAACAACACCCAAACCGTTACCAAAAACTGTACCTTGAGCCTTTGCATCAAAAGCTCGGCAATGTCCATCAGGAGACACCATTCCATCAGCTGGAAATGGGACAAATCCATCTCTGGTGACTGTAATAGTAATGCCACCAGCCAAGGCTATATTACATTCCCCACTCAACAAACTTTGACAAGCTAAATGAGTTGCAACGAGTGAAGTAGAACAAGCTGTGCCAACATTAATACTCGGACCGTTAAGATTTAATTTATATGAAACGCGGGTAGCAACAAAGTCTTTATCATTACCAATGATCGCTTGCAAAGGACTTATTGCTTTTGCTGCCATCAATTCCTCATCAGCATCAAGGTTGAAAGGCAAATAACTGCTTGACCCGGAACCAGCGTAAACTCCTATAGGCTTTTCTTCCTTTTCAGGATCATAGCCAGCATTTTCTAGAGCCTCCCAAGCACACTCTAAAAATAGCCTTTGTTGTGGGTCAATAGTTTCCGCTTCTCTAGGAGTATAACCGAAGAATGAAGCGTCAAATAGCTCTACACCCTCTAGAACAGCAGCAGCTTTAATTGTCTTGTTGGGCTGATTAGATTCATCAAGCCCCATATCTACTTGTGGCAGTTCTGAAACTAACTCCACACCGTTGACGAGATTTTTCCAGAAATCATCAATATTTTTTCCCCCAGGAAAACGCCCAGCCATGCCAATTATTGCTACTTCTAAACCAGTGGGTTCAAGATTCATCGCCTTTATCCTTCCTAAAAAATGTAGTTATTGATTGTTACTCATAACGCAATACAGTTCAGTTAAGCATTTCTTCCTTCTCTTCCTTCTCTCTCTTCCTTCGCGTCCTTTGCGGTTCGTTCAAAAATTGACTTTGACAAAGAGTTAAGCCTTAACTGTCAAAGTCATTAGTAGTTATAACTAGTAAAGACTTGTACAAATTCAATTACGAATTATTTGTTCATAATTGATTTTTTTAACCGTTGTTTTAACCGATTTTTTCCTGCCATTAATTCCTTCTCTAATTCCGGACTTTGTTGCTGTAAAGAAATTCTTGGTTTCTCTTGGCTTAAGTGATTAGCCAAACTCTTAATTGTTGAGTATTTAAACAAATCTATCATCGAAATATTTAGCATTTCTTGAGGTAAAACTTCTTTCAGTTGACTGTAAACTTTTGTGATCAGTAAAGAATCACCACCCACATCAAAAAAGTTATCGTTAACGCCAAATTTTTCTAATTCCAATACTTTTTGCCAAACACCAGCAACAGTTTGCTCAATCTCAGTCTCTGGTGCTATATAACTATCTGAAGTTTGCAGCAAACTTTTTTGCGTTTGCAGTTTACTCCGGTCTATTTTACCATTTGCAGACAGAGGTAAATTTTCTAAAAGCATATATGCAGAAGGTACCATATAATTTGGTAATTTCTGCTGTAAGTAGTTTTGTAACTTACTCGCTTTAAACTTCTTCACAGATAACGGTGCTTGAGCAAGCACAACTTCAAAACCAATGCATTCAGATACAGAATTAGGTCTAGTTAGAAGTACACTATCTTGAAATCCTGAATGAGATAACATTGTTTGCCATTCTGACCCTGAAATCAACGGATGAACTTGCCGCAAATCATGATCTTCAAAGACATCAAACCCTTGCTGCAATCCCATATTTAAATCGAAAAACTGTTGAAATTTAGTTATTTCGACTATTACCAATAAACCCGCAGGAGCCAACAAAGATTTGATATTATCTAAAGTTTGAGTAATGTAACGAGTGTCGTGCAACACAGCTGATGCAATCACTACATCAAAACTATGAAGCTCATAACCTTGTTCTTGAGGAGTTTTTTCTAAATCATATAAATTGTAGCTGACAAATGGATATTGAGCAAGATGATTTTTAGCATTTTGCAAAAAATAATTGGAAATGTCAGTAAATATGTAAGTTGTATCTAATGGTAATTCCGGTAAGACATGAATCGTCGTTACACCCAGACCTGCACCAACTTCTAAAATCCGCAGTGGTTTTTCTGGTAACCGATTTTGCACCACTGATTTCATGATTTTCCCAACAATGTAATTACAGTAAGGAAATAGCTTTTGGTAAATTAATGGCAAGTATTTACTAGCATAAATCTCGGCTGCTTTAATTTTCTCAGTAATGATATCTGCCAAATTTTCTGAGGCAAAATCAAGCCAACTACTTTCAGATTCATTAAACAACAAAACTTCAGCTAGTTTTGCTCGTCCTTCGATTTGTAACTCTGATAAACTTATTTCTGGCAAGGCAACATAACTGGTAAATACTTCACCTTGTTGCTCTAAACAACCTGCTTTTACTAGTGCTGTTAATGCTCGATACAACCAATGTCGATAGCGAGGCGCAATTCCACACTGAGAAATTAATTGATCTAGATCGTATTTCTCGCCAACAGAGTTAAAAACTCCTAGTTTTTGAAATGCTTGACAGACAGAATTAGTATGCAAATGTCCTAAAGTTTGCAATAAATCTAAGACATTTTCAACACTTGCTTGCCAGATAACTTGTTGAGCTTGTTTTTGACCGGCTTCCACAACAGATTGCCAAATTTGCTGAGATTTGGCTGGCTGTGCCTCTTCCACCTCAAAAATATCTGCTGCCTGATTTTGTTCTGGAACTAAATAAGCTAATAATTGCCTTTTCTCCTGTTGTTCTCCCACGGCGGTAACAACAGCAGCACGTACTGCTGGATGCTGTGACAAAGCTGCTTCAATTTCTCCGGTTTCGATGCGGTGTCCCCGAATTTTGATTTGGAAATCTACTCTTCCTAAAAATTGAATATTGCCGTCTGGTAGATAGCAACCAAGGTCTCCTGTTTGGTAGATACGTTCGCCTGTGCGAGGATGAGAAATAAAGTTGGCGGTGGTCTTTTCTTCATTGCACCAGTAACCTTTGGACAACTGCACGCCAGCACAGTACATCTGACCTGGAACCCAAACAGGACAATCTTCTAGGCTTTCTTTCAAAATGTAGTATTTTGAGTTAGCCATTGGTTGACCATAGGGAATACTCTTCCAAGTTGGATCAACTTCTTCTATGAGATAACCAATATTCCAAATCGTAGTTTCAGTAGGGCCGCCAATACTGAGTATTTGTACTTCTGGGACTAAAGCTCTAATTCGTTGGGGAAGAGAAACTGGTAGCCAATCTCCGCCTAAAATTGCCAAACGCAAGCTTTTAGGTAGTTCTACAGATTCCTGTTCGACATAGTTGACCAACATCTCCATCATTGCTGGTACAGTATTCCAAAGTGTCACTTGCGATCGCACCATCAAAGCAGCCCAGTGGCCGGGGTCTTTAATAGCAGAGGCTTCAGGCATGACAATTGCACCGCCAGCACTCAGAAGACCAAATATGTCATAAACAGACAAGTCATGTGCTAGAGAAGTGAGAGCCAAAATCCGGTCTGTGGAACTAACATTAAAGCGTTTGTTTGTATGAATCACGACATTCACAACATTCCGATGAGTAATCATCACCCCTTTGGGTAAACCAGTGGAGCCAGAGGTATAGATGACATAGGCTAAATCATCGGGTGTCTGAACTGGCTGTAATGGTTGTTGACTTTCAACAGCGAGTTCTTCTGTATCGATGCACAATCGTTGAATGTTCGATGGCCACTCCAGTTTTTCATTCAGCCACGATTGCGTCAGAACAATCTGAACCTCACCATTTTCTAGCAGATATTCCCGACGTTGTTGAGGCAATCCTGAATCGATGGGTAAATAGGCGGCTCCGGCAGCTAAAACTCCCAGTACTGCGACGATTTGCTCCCATCCTTTCTCCATAACTATGGCGACAAGCTGGTTCGGACGAATTCCCAAACGGCGCAACCGATGACCCAGTTGATTGGATAGGTTGTATAGTTCTTGGTAAGTCAAGATACCCTGAGATGAAATAACAGCAGGTTCTAATCTGCGATTCTGCACTTGGGCTGCAAATAAAGTGTGCAACATCTCATCAGGAAGTGGTGCTGTGGTGGCGTTGACGGCATCCCGCAGAGCTAATTGGGTAGGAGGTAACAATTGTCTAGTCTTCTCCAACCAGATAGAATCAGAAGTCGCCAACTGTTTGAGGAAAAGACAATAAGCCTCAAACATATCGTTGACAAGATTTTCTGGAAAGAGTTCTTCCACCACATCCCAGTTAAATGTCAATTCCTCTTTTTCTTCCCAGACTTGTATATCCATCCAAGCCTGAGAAGCTTGACTGATGCCATAGACTAGTTCGCCAAAATGGCTGAATGTTAAGGTTTCTTGACCAAGGGAGCTAAAGCCGAGAGTACTGGTAAAGACAATTGGCATGGCGCTGGGGCCTGTGCCTTTTTGCCGAGCTAGTTCTCGTACCACACGCACACCACTATAGTAGCGGTGTTCTAAATCTTGCCAAAGTTGCTTTTGTAAGTGCAGAGAGCGGTCAGTAAATGCTTCGGGGGTGGAGTTATCTACTGTCAACAGAGTAACGGAGGTGAAGTCTCCTAAAATGTCATTTACTTGTTGGTGTAGTGGCAGGCGATTAAACAGGGCTAGATTAATCGTAAATTGGGGGTTCTTACTCCAAAGTGTCAATATTTCGGCAAAAGCAGCCAGTAAGACACCAGACGGAGTTAAACCGATTTGAGAGGCTCGCTGCTTTAATTGCTGCCAAAGGGTTTGTTCTAGTTGGGAATGATAACGTTTACAACGATGTTGTTTGAGTTCTTTGGGATTTTTAGCTAGAGGTAAATCTGGGGCTGGAGGTATGTTTTCTAGACGGTTGAGCCAATATTTTTGCGATCGCTTGTATAATTCTGTTTCTTGCAAAGACTGTTCTGCTAAGGCATAATCCCGAAAGGAAAGCTCTAGCGGTGGCAAGATAATATCAGGATTTTGGTAGAGTTGAAACCACTCATCAAACAGACGAAATAGACTCCAAGCATCAAATACTTGCAAATCGTAGCTGATGTGTAGTCGGACGTGTCCTTCATCCAAACGTGTAGCGCTAAATTCAAATAGGGGCCACTGGTCAGATGGTAGCACTTGATGAGAAAGGCGATCGCGCTGTTCTTCTAGCTGTGCATTGACAATTTCCTCATTCTGTCCCCGCAAATCTAAAACGTTCATTTCATAAGGAGGCACTTTCTCTAAAATCTGCTGCTGTCCGTTTGGCTGCACCACAGCACGCAACATATCATGGCGTTCTATTAACTTTTGCAGTCCCCAGTTCAAGCGTTCTAGGTTGATATCATTACCGGCAATTTCGTAGTAACCATGATTGGATACACTACCTAACTCCAATGCCCCATTGCGCCCTACCCAAAAAGCGTGCTGCATATCAGTCAGGGGAAAAGGTTCGTAGCGATCGCTTGGTGCTGGTACAATTTTCGGTAAATCCGTGAAACTCCCACTGATACTGTTTTCTTGCAGAAATCGCAGAATCTCTAATTTATGTTCAGCTAATGAGTTACGTAATTCTGAGGTTAGTACTCCCTTAGGCGCATCAATATCTAGTAAATCTCCATTAGCAGCTAGTTTTACGCCTTTGTCAGAGAGAGTGGTTAAAAGTGAACGCAAATCCATGATTTTATACCAATTCGTAATTCTAATTCGTAATTAAGAAAATCAGACTTCCTTTTTTATAAACTCAATTTTTCTCTTTCTTTTAGATTGAGGTCAGCAGAGGCGATCGCTTCTGATACAGTTAGGCTGGCTAAGGTTAATTGGTTCAGCAATAGTTCGGCTAGTTGAGCTATATTGTTAACTAAAAATTTTTCTATGGGTACTTGCACTTGTAGATTGGCCTCTATTTTGCGCCTGAGTTCAATAGCCATTAAAGAATCAAGTAATGAAGCAGTAGACTGCTGAGTGTTAAGGCTGGCTAAAGGCAGCTGTAGTGAGGTAGCTAACCATTCCAGAAGATAAGTTTCTACCATTTGCTGTTGTTGCTCTGGTTTAGCAGCCAAGAGTTTTGCTTTTGAAAAAGCGGTTTGTGTTGTAGTGAAGACTTTTTCTTGCGAAAGATGATCTTGTGTTGTTGGTTCAGACCTTTGTTTCTCCTGGGTAATGCTAATTGGAGGGGCTGGAACTTGTCCAAGGGCCACATCACCCCAACGCATAACAACTGCTGCGGCAGTAGCTGCGGCACCGTTAGTATAAACCAGAACTAAATTATTTCCGCTAATTTTTCCCTCTGCTGCTGCATGGTACAAATTGGCGATGGGAAGTACTGGCCCGATATTTGCATATCGCGGGTAGAGATTAATTGTCCGCTCTTTATCGATACCTAATGCTCGTGTACAAACATCGACATACCAAGCAGTAGGAGTATTAAATGCAAAAAAGTCAATATCATTAAGGGTGACACCAGCAGCAGTAGTTGCACCGTAGCAGCAGTTACGGACAAAATCTACTGCTGTTTCTGCAAGCATACTGGCATTGTTTCCCGTGCTAGTACAAATTCGGGGCTTGCCTTGTGCATCTGTTGTCAGTTTATGTGAGTAAGCACCATGTGTGGCGATCGTATTAACGATTTTAGTACCCAGAATTCCCTGGTTAGGTTTAAGCAAATCAACCACAAAGGCTCCAGCACCATCACCCATTGACCATGAGAGTGTGTCTGCTTCCTCTACAGCATTAGATCCAATCTGAGAGATAACTACTAGTACGTTACGGTAGGTTCCAGTTTGTACGAGAGCCTGAGCATTTTGAAGTGCCACTAAAGCACTTGAGCAAGTTGACTCCAAATTCCATGCAGGGCAGCATAGTTTTAATTGTTCAGCTAAGTAGGTTGCATTTCCAGACCCGACTTGTTCGGAGAAAAGCGAAGCGACAATCATGAGTTCGACTTCACTGGGAGAGAGTTTTGCAGCCTCCAGAGCATCTTTAGCGGCGCGATATTCTAACGTTAGGGATGACTCTTGAGAACTAAGTACCCGTCGTTCAACATTACCTCGAAAGGGGTCTGATAAGTATGGTGCTACTGCTATTGACCAAATGTCCAACCCATTGTTGTCGGTAGTGAAGTCATCAGACTTAGACCTCCTTGGGTTTCTGAGTTTTGTTTGTGTAAATAGGTCGGGATACTGGCAAAACCAGTACTCGTTTGTCCGAATGATACTGGGAAAGCTAACTGCAAGTGCGCGAATCCCTACTGGAAGGTTAATCATTTGAAAAAAGGAATAGGGAACAAATCAATTCAAAATTCAAAATTAAAGAACTTCTGCCTCCTGCCTTCTGCCTCTTACTTAGAGAGCGATCGCACTCGCAGTTGCATAAGATGATACATGGCTGATGCTAACTAACCATTTGGTAATCCCAAGTGCTACTGCAATTTCTTGACATTTGCCATCTAGTACTATTGCTGGTTTACCTGTTGGTAATCGTTGTACTTCCAAATCCAGCCAGTAACGATCTCGGTTATATTCAACCCCAAGGATTTGAAGTACAGCTTTTTTGACGCAAAAACGACCGCCTAAATACTGGATACGATCATTACCAAATCCAGATTCACTCAACTCACGTTCTGTAAACCATTGCATCTCAAAAGACTTACCTGCTGATTCTATAAGTTTTTTAATAGAACTTATAGCCACGATATCAATACTATAGCCAATGACTTCGAGAGCATCAGGCTCAAAGGTGAGCAGGTTTACAGGTAAACTTTCAGACTCAATTGCAAACATCAGATTAACTTGGTTTAAGACTGTAAAACTAAATTGGTCAACATCGTATTCATTTTGTTGACAGACTCGATATACTCTTTTTCTGGAACTGATTCAGCCACAATACCAGCGCCAGCATTTAAGTGAATATTATTTCCGTATTGATAAACTGAGCGAATAGCGATCGCAATATCTGATGAACCATTGCTATCTACCCAACCAATACCACCAGCATAAATTCCTCTTGGCTCGTCTTCCAAGCGATTAATCCATTCTAAAGCTTTTTCTTTATCAATCCCAGAGACTGTAATTCCGGGAAACAATACTTTCAATGCATCCCATAGGGTATTTCCGATTTTGAGTTTACCACCTACTCGTGATGATAGATGTTGTACACAACGGTACTTTTTAACTTCCATAAAGTCAAAAATGTGTACAGTTTCTGGTAAACACAAGGAAGCAATCTCACTTTGTGCTAACCAGGCTGAGAGTGAGTGTTCTTTAACTTCTTTAGCATCAGTAAATAATTCATCACTTAAGCGTGTATCTTCTTTGAGATTTTCACTACGAGGGCGAGTTGCAGCTAGGGGATTGGTGATCACAGACCCCTCTCCATTGGTTTCCATCAGAATTTCTGGACTAAAGCCAACTGCACGCACATCTCCGATATCTAAACAATAAGAACGTGCTGCATTATTGGCTCTAGCTCCTACGACATAAGTTCCGATGGCATCTAAATCACCTGGTACTTTGACTGAGCGAGAAATTATCGCTTTGTGCAAATCACCTTCTTTAATTGCTTTGATCAGAGTCTCAATGCGATTTTGATAAACTTCGCGATCGCTAAAATCTAATTCCAAAGATACTGGTGTATAGTTTGGCAGTTGATTATCAATAAATAATTGATTTTTTATTTGTTCTAATGACTTAGTTGTTTTGATATGCACTCCTTCTACTGTACAGCGAAGTTCAGTTTCGGGAATCATAAAATAAAGCAGTTCTTGCTGGATTGCTTTAGAGTATGAAGAGTAAAACCGAGCTATATCAAATGCTACATAACCATAAGCTGTCCAATTTTCAACATTCAAAGACTTAAGTAAATTCTCTACTTGCTTTAAAGGATCGCTGACTGGCTCACAGTCAGAATTCCCTGAACCGTTAATGGAGACAAAATCTTGGTTTACTGCTACCCTAAATAACTCATTACCAGCAATCCGAACCTCATTTTTGCCTTCATACATGACATATTTTGTAATAATACCAGCTTGTAGTAGGTTCTTTAGGATAACGATGGGTTCTCTTTGTCCAGGTACAAATGTTTCTTGATACTTTATTTCGGTCTTTAACTCCGTTACCATCTATTTAATCCTTGTGAATAATTGTTTAGTCAATTGCTTTTGTCGCTAAACTATGCTTTTTTACTAATACTTTGCGGTTAATTTTACCAGTCGAGGTGCGTGGTAAATTTTCTAAAAAGTAAACTTTTTTTGGAGCCTTAAAATGAGTTAATCGCCGTTTAGCAAACTTCCGAATACTATCCTCAACTTCCGGCGAAGGCTTTTCTCCAGGTTTGAGGCTAACATAAACAACTACCTGAATCAATTCTTCCCCATTGTTTGACTCTGGTACTGCTGCTACCTCAAAAATTTGCGGATGCTGATGCAAAATGTCTTCAATTTCTAAAGGTGATAGCCATTGACCATTAACCTTAAAAAGGTCATCCTGACGACCCATAAACCAGAAATATCCTTCTGCGTCGCATAAATATTTATCTCCGGTTCGCATAGTCTTACCATAGATAACTTTTCGCGTTTGTTGCAGTCGGTTCCAGTACCCTAACATGAGGCTTTCTCCACTCACTTGCAGGTCGCCAATGTCGCCAGCACTACAAGGAAAACCATCTTCGTCAATCACCTGAACATCGTAACCAGGAACCGGCCTACCAGAACTACCTGGCTTACATTTTCCTAATTGATTAGTTAGAAAAATGTGCAAAAATTCAGTCGTGCCAATACCTTCACAAATTTCATGATTGTAAGTCAAAAGCCATTTATGCCAGATACTTTTAGGCAATTGTTCAGCAGCTGATACACATAAACGTATAGAAGAAACATCTAGAGGAGAAATATCATGTGCGCTGAGAATACTTGCATAAGCGCTGGGTATACCAAACAAGACTGTAGGTCGATAGTGGTGGATATCAGTAATGATGTCAAAAGCATTATTGGCATCAGATAGTATAGATGCTGCACCAACAGCCATTGGCATATAGAGAGTATTACCTAAACCGTAGGCAAAGGGCATCTTAGCAACTGAATAGATGATGTCATCTTGATGCAAGCCCAGCATGATTTTACTGTACTGCTCTGCACATACCACCATACTTTGATGAAGATGAATCACACCTTTAGGCTGGCCTGTACTCCCAGAGGTGTAAAGCCAGAAAGCTGGTTCATCACGGGATGTTTCAGCGCAAGGTAATGTTTCCTCTTGTTGAGTGAGTAGAGAAATTAAGGGATTTTCACCATCTGCTAACAGAATATGGCGTAAGAACTGAGACTGAATAGGAGCTAGTTTCCCTTGCCATTCTTGGGTAGTTACTAAAAGCTTGGCGCGGGAATTTTGCAGAATATACTGAATTTCATCCAAACTACAAGCAGTATTAATCGGAACTGGTATAGCTCCTAACCAGATCGCACCCCAAAAAGTAAATAGAAATTCTGGAGTGTCGGATAAGAGAATGGCTATGCGATTTTCCCGCTCTAAATCGAGATGAGAAAGTAGTTTAGCTGTGCGTTGGACGAAGTTGTTCAGCTGGACGTAAGTGTATGTTTCACCTTGATAGTAAAAGGCTGTTTTCTCCCTACGTCCTTGTACTAGGTTGCCTTCTAAGAAGTAAGCTGCAACGTTAAAGACCTCTGGTAAGTTTTCTGAAATACTATCCATCCAATTTTCCTGTGAGGCTGATATTTATTGAGCGACGACTTGAACTAGTATGTGTTGATCCCAATAGCACCAAGTAGCCAAGAATTCTCTGATGCCTTGTTGTTTTGCTTGGATACTTGCTTCTCCTTGCAAATTAATTATTAATTTGCTGTGTGTGATATCTACTTCAATTTCATTCCAACCAATGCCAGCTAATCCGGTTCCCAAGGCTTTACCTACGGCTTCTTTGGTGGCAAAGCAGATTGCATAATCCTGGTGGGGATTATTAGCTGCTTGACAACGGTCGATCTCACCAAGAGTAAACAGTAAATTTAAGGTTTGGCGATCGTGTCGGTCAATCAGTCTAGCAATTCTTTGGATAGGTGTGATGTCAATACCAAGACCTTTAATACTGAGAGTTTTACTAGAGAAAAAGGAAGCCATTGCCTAGCCAAAATTTTTCGGTATAGTTGCGCTGTACTCATTTGGACTTACAAGCATTGCAGTCTGTACCAGATGACAAAATTGATCTAGCGTCATATCTTGCCGACCTTGAAGTTTGACACTAACTCCCAACTGACGTTTGAGTTCTAAGGATACTTCTACTGTTTCAGTGGAATCAAGCTGTAAATCTTTACGCAGTAAAGCATCTGGATAAAGTAACTCTTCGGTAATACCTAAATCAGTAAGTATTTTATTGATAGTTTCCATCACTTTTAGAGTATCCATAAAGCAAAATTTCTCAATGCATTTGAACTACAGGATTTATGGCAGTTCTTAATTACCTGCAAAATACTCTCATATCAAGTTTGGCTCATTACTAAGTAATGAGAACTCTTTGCATTAGTTTTAACGACAAGTCTTTGAACTCAACTGTCACTCAGAGGTTGTTTTAAAAGTCATGATTTCATTCAGTTTTACAAATATTTCATGCCCTTGTTTGTGCAAATTTGCACGTTATTGGCTTGAGTGCCGTTACTGAGTCATGGAATGCGCCCTATTTGGAACGAATTTTCAATGGTTTTAACCGTCAATTCATCCCGCATTTATGCAACGCCGTTCAAGTTTGTCTTGAAACTCCTTTTTTAGAACATATATGGTTGGAAAACTAAATCAAATTTCGCTTTATATTAGGAAATATTTTCATTAGCTGTGAGTACTTTATTACAGAAATCATCATCTTAGCAAGTCCTAATTTAAAGTTTTATGTAGTGAAAAAACTTCTCTGACAAGCAAAAAGGTATAAGAATAGGCTGTTTCAGCAGTATATAGCTGGTGAAAATATAATTAAATACATGGCAGAGGTAAGAATACTATAGAAATTATTTATTAATAAGTTAGGGCAGGCGATCGCTAGCCTGGGTTTTGTCCAGTGGTGAGAGATGAGCTACAACTCCCAAATTCTGAAGTTTCCTTGCTTTGCACTGCATCATGCTTCACAAAAACCCCAAGTTTCAGTATACTGCTGGAAATAAATGATAATTTTTATCGTTTATCTGGAAATAAAGATATTTCTATTGCCTATTGTCTTCAGCACTAACAAGCCCCGTCCAAGACAATGAGCAATCTACCCAGTCGTTGACTCAATTCGATTTGGAGTTTTTTAAGTGACAGTCAGACAACCACCAATATTTCAGGTGCGTGAAGTGACTAAAAAGTACCGTATGGGAGAAGTAGAGGTGCAAGCCCTTCGCTCCATAGACCTCGACCTTGACGAAAAAGAGTTTATGGTCATACTCGGTTCTTCTGGCAGTGGTAAGTCAACCTTACTGAATATCTTGGGAGGACTAGACGTGCCCTCAAGTGGCAGTGTGTATTTTCGCGATCGCAACCTAACCAACGCTAATGAGCAAGTCTTGACTCGTTTTCGGCGCGATTGTATCGGCTTTGTCTTCCAATTTTACAACCTGATACCCAGCCTAACGGCGCGGGAGAATGTTTCTCTGGTTACAGAAATTGCGGTTCATCCGATGCGTCCGAGGGAAGCTTTAGAATTGGTAGATTTAGGCGATCGTCTCGACCACTTCCCATCTCAATTATCGGGTGGAGAACAACAACGAGTCGCAATTGCTCGTGCCATTGCCAAGCGACCACAAGTATTGTTGTGTGATGAACCAACAGGGGCACTCGACTTTCAAACAGCTAAGCGGATACTAGAGGTAATTGAGCGAGTTAACCGAGAATTGGGAACAACAATTGCTATAATCACCCACAACGTGGGAATTGCAGCTATGGCCGATCGCGTGCTGACCATGCGTAGCGGTGAGATTATTCAAGAGCATCGTAACCAAACCAAGTTGTCTCCGGCTGAATTAGAGTGGTAAGTCTTAATGTTTAACTCGTCTCTAGATCGAAAACTGTGGCGCGATCTTCTGGGCTTGCGAGGTCAGGTTTTGGCGATCGCTTTAATTGTCGCTTGCGGTATTTCTAGCTTGATCATGATTCAGAGTACTCATGCTTCCCTCGCACTCACCAAGTCCATCTATTACGATAGCTATCGCTTTGCCCATGTTTTTGCTCAGATGAAGCGGGCACCAGAAACTTTAGCTAGTCAGATTGCGGAAATTCCCGGAGTTGCACAGACCCAAACGCGGATTGTAGTTGATGTCACTCTCGATATCCCTAACTTTGATGAACCAGTCATCGGTCGATTAATATCCATACCCCAAGAGCGCGTCCCCATACTGAATGACCTTTATATCCGTAAGGGTCGTTATATCGAGTCAGAACGAGGTGATGAGGTTTTAGTGAGTGAAGCTTTTGCTGAAGCTCACCAACTGGATCTCGGTGACTCTATCGGAGCTGTAATTAATAGTCGCTGGCAGCAGTTACGGATTGTCGGTATCGCTCTCTCACCCGAATATGTTTATGAAGTTCGAGGCGAAGGATCTCTGTTTCCCGATCACAAGCGATTTGGTGTCATCTGGATGGGGCGAAAAGCACTAGCGACGGCCTTCGATCTCGACGATGCCTTTAACAATGTCACTCTCAGACTCATGCCAAGAGTCTTTGAGGAGGATGTGATTGAGCGTCTTGACCAACTTTTAGAGCGCTACGGTAGTTTGGGTGCTTATGGACGGAAAAATCAGCTATCTAACAAGGTTTTCTCTAATGATGTAGACCAACTCAAAGTATCGGGGACGATGATGCCTTGCCTGTTTCTGGCGATCGCAGCTTTTTTGTTAAACTTCGTAATTTCCCGGCTGGTGGGGACACAACGGGAGCAGATTGCTGTACTCAAAGCTTTAGGTTATGGCAATATTGCCATTGGTGGACATTATCTAAAACTTGTTTTGAGCATTGTCAGTTGGGGGACAGTAATTGGTATTGTTGGTGGGTTTTGGTTAGGTAGTGGATATACCCATGTCTACACGGAGATTTTCCGTTTACCAATACTTCACTATGAAGCGAGAACAGATTTAGCGATCGCAGTTATTTGCATCAGTGTTGGCGCAGCTTGCTTGGGAGGCTTTGGATCTGTTCGCAAAGCTATTTCCTTACCCCCTGCTGAAGCTATGCGACCGGAGCCACCAGCTAAGTTTCGACCATCAATCATTGAGCGCCTGAGTATTGGCCGCTTTTTATCGCCAACCGGTCGGATTATTTGCCGTAACTTCGAACGCAAGTCAGTTCAGGCAGGCTTTTCTATTTTGGGGATTGCGATTGCGATCGCCTTACTAGTGGTGGGTCGTTACTTTGAAGATGCCTTAGCTTATTTAATTGATTTTCAATTCAATATTGTCCAACGACAAGATATCACCATTATTTTTAATGAACCGCGTCCTAACCGTGTGCGGTACGAAATCACTCACTTTCCTGGAGTCCTCTCTGCCGAACCATTTCGGACAGTACCTGTAAACCTGATGTTTGAACATCACAAACGCCAAGGTATGGCCATAACCGGAATTGACCCAGCAGGTAGACTTCAGCATTTAGTCGATCGCAACCTCTACCCAGTGAATCTCCCCACCGATGGAGTTGTGCTAACAACTAAGCTGGCACAAATTCTGGGTGTTATTCCAGGGGAAAAGCTCACAGTAGAAGTACTTGAAGGCAGTCATGCTGTGCATCAGGTTGCTGTGATGGGGCTGGTAGATGAATTGATGGGTTTCAATGTCTATATGGACATCTATGCTCTCAACCGACTCATGGAAGAAGGGCAAACAGTATCAGGTGTTTACGCAGCGATCGATTTGAATGCTAGTAGTCAATTGTACTCCTATCTCAAAAAGATTCCCGATGTGACTAACGTCTTTCTCCGAAAGGCATCCATAGAGAGTTTTCAGGAGTCTATGGGTAAAAATATGCAAGTAGCCACTAAGGTACTGCTAGTTTTTGCCACTATTATCACGGTCAGTGTAGTTTATAATGGAGCACAAATTTCTTTGTCAGAACGGCAGAGAGAGTTAGCTAGTCTGCGAATTATCGGTTTCACCCGTGCCGAAATTGCTTTCATCCTACTAGGAGAGCAGGGGATTATCACCTTGGTAGCAATTCCTCTAGGCTTAGTTTTGGGGTCTGGGTTGGCTGCCTTAATGAGTGTTGGTTATGATTCAGAACTTTATCGTTTGCCCTTAATTGTCACTAAGGCAAACTATACTTTCGCCATTATGGTCGTTATCGCAGCAGCAATTAGTTGTGGGCTGATTGTCCAGCGCCAGCTAAATCGTCTCGATCTGATTGCTGTTCTTAAAACCAGGGAATGATCGACAGAGTTGATGGCGGCTACTTAGTAACTTGTAACTGTTAATTTGTTTTATGAAGCATTTACCTAAGCGGATCATTTATATAATCAGTGGGCTAGGACTAATTACACTGACATTCCTAGCATTGCGCCCAAACCCAATTCGGGTTGAGATCAAACAGGTTAAACGCGCTTCTTTGCTAGTTACTGTCGATGCGGAAGCTAAAACCCGTATCCGTTCCCGCTTCGTGATTTCAAATACTGTAGCAGGTAGATTAGCTCGTATCCAACTCAAGGAAGGTGATACTGTTAAGCGTGGTGCAGTGGTTGGTCACATTGACCCTTTACCTCTAGACACTCAGTTAAAAACAGCCCAAGCAAATCTCAAGGAGTTACAAGCACAACGTTCAGGGATCGTAATTCAACGACCAAAACAAGAAGCATTGTCACAAGCCCAAGCGAAGATCGAAGCAGCTAAAGCAGCAGAAAATCAGACTCAGGCAATGGTTCAGCAAGCCAAGGCGGCACTTGAACAGGCAGAACGCGATCGCCTCCGTGCCCAGAAATTAGTAGAAGATGGTGCAATTTCCCGTCAAAATCTCGAAAGTGCCCAGTTATTGCAAACCACCCGCCTTAGAGAATTAGAGGCACAACAACGCCAGGTTGAAAGTGCTGCTGCTGAGGTAGTAGCTGCCAGAAAATCCTTTGATCTGTTACGCGCACAGCAGCGCGATCCCGACTACCTATTCAATGTCTATGATGCCCGGATTGCCAGTGTCAAAGCTGAACTTGCTAATCTAGCTGATAATGCTGCTCGTAGCGATATCCGCTCTCCTTCAGATGGAAGTGTTCTGCGAGTACTGCAAGAGAGTGCCCGATACGTGGAGGCTGGAACTCCTTTGTTAGAGTTAGGTAATCCCTCAAAACTAGAATTGGTAGCTGACATCCTTTCTAGCGATGCTGTCAAGGTAAAGCCAGGAACGAAAATCTTAATTGAACGTTGGGGCGGTGACAAAACTTTAGAAGCAACAGTACGAAAAATTGAGCCTTCAGCATTTACTAAGGTTTCTGCTCTTGGCGTTGAAGAACAACGGGTTAACATCATCGGTGACTTTGTAGATTCTTCAGTGCCCTTGGGTGACAACTACCGTGTAGAAACAAGAATTGTGGTTTGGCAAGGAGAAAATGTTCTCACCGTTCCTCTGAGCGCCCTTTTTCGCTGTCAGCAGTCTTGGTGTACCTTTGTGGTAGAAAAGGGTAGAGCAAAAACACGTGTAGTTGAGATTGACCAGCGCAATAATTTTGAAGCTGCCATCAAAGGTGGGTTGAAGGAAGGAGAAATGGTCATTCTCCATCCAACAGAGGAAATTAAAGAAGGGAGCCAGATTGCAGATCCTGGTTAAGAATTTAGGAGCCAAGCTTTAGAAAGCTCCGCCTTTGCTCA
Source organism: Nostoc sp. (assembly GCF_036917755.1). Lineage (GTDB taxonomy): Bacteria > Cyanobacteriota > Cyanobacteriia > Cyanobacteriales > Nostocaceae > Nostoc. The sequence continues at coordinate 43,443 of NZ_JBALFC010000018.1, read as the reverse complement.
GAATAGCTAGCCTTGTTTTGCCATCAGCGTTGGCATCGCCTGCGTTGCCAAGTGTATCATGCCAGTGATTAATAAAACGGTGGGCATTAAGCCGATGAGCATATAGAGGAGTTCTTCATGGAAAACGATGCTGGCACCACTAAAACTAATCACCATTAGTAGCAATCCCATCACAATGCCAATAGAACTATGCAGCTTTAACACCAAATTACGGAATTTCATGGCTAACCTCAACAATAATTACTAATTCGTAATTCGTAATTCATAATTAAATCAATAGGACAGCTCTCTGACTTTTCACGTTATGTGGAAAAGCTACGAAACACCTAACCCCCTAACCCCCTTCCCGACGCGGGAAGGGGGAAAATTTAAAGTCTCTCTCCTCTTAGGAGAGAGATTTAGAGAGAGGTTTTCCAGATACCGTGAAAAGTCAGGACAGCCTCTTCTCTTCTTAGGCTACGCCAAGGAATAAGCGTGCCATTTAAGAGTAAGAGACCTCTGTCGTACCGTTACAGGTGGGGTCTAAATCCCCCATCCGTAACGTAATTACTAATTGTTAATTCATGAGAGCTTTCAATCAAAATTGAAATGTTACCGAACCAATCACAGTAAATGGTTCGCCGAAATCATTGCCTCTGACTGGGTTATCACTAACGGTTCCAATGTAATTGACATCGAACAGATTCTTAAAATTCAAACCAAATCGCCAATTATTGCGGCGATAAAACAGTCCTGCATTGGTGACAAAGTAACTATCAGCTTGAAAAGTATTTGGTAATCCACCCTCTCGTTCGCCTACATAGTTAAATCCCAGTCCAAAGCCTAACCCCTGCAAATTGCCAGCTTGAATTTCATAAGTTGTCCACAAACCTGCGCTGTGCCTGGGAATACCTGGTAATCTGCTGCCAACGGAATTGAGATTTGTGTCTTTTGTAACTTCAGCATCCGTGTACGCATAGGAGGCAATGATATTCCATCCGGGTAAAATTTCCCCAGTAATATCCAGTTCTACCCCTCGGCTTTGTTGTTCGCCGGTAGCAAGAGAGGAGCCAAAATTAGCGGGATCGGCAACAGCAACATTTTGCTTTTTTATATCAAAGTATGACAAAGTTGCAAAGAGTTTGCTTCTCAGCAAATCTGCTTTCACACCCACTTCGTAACCTTCTCCTGTTTCAGGTTCTAGAGGAGAACCACTTGCTGTTGTTCCTGTGTTGGGATTGAACGATCGCGAATAGCTAGCGTAGAGTGAAAATTCTGGGATCACTCGATAAAGAATTCCGAATCGAGGTGATATGGCATCATTGCTTTGCGATTGCTCGCTACCATTTGTATTATCAGTTACTGTCTGCTCTACGGTGTCATAGCGAAATCCTGCTAGTAAAAACAAGTTATCGAGTAGCGTTATCTGATCTTGTGCGTAGACACCGAGTCTCTTGGTGTTGGTACTAGTGTCACTCAAAACAGCTAATGTACTCGGATCGGGTTCAGGGCCATAAACAGGATTGAAAATATTAATAGTATCCGGGGTACCAAAATTAAACTTAGTCGTACCGCTCTCGTCACTATTATTAAGGTCAACACCTACCACAAGAGTATGCTTAATGGAACCTGTAGTTAATTTTCCAACTACATTCGTCTGAAGTGAGTAATCTTTTATGGTGTCGTCTTGGTCAGCAAAGAAACGAGTCAATAATCCTGTTGTGGCATCAAAATTTAAAGGCAGTGCTAAAGGACTGTAATCGTAGCTGTAAGACATATACCGAAAGGCGTTGCGGATTGTCCAATTGTCGCTAAATTTATGCTCTAAATTGTAACCAACGCTGAGGTAAGTATTCTCGATAGTGTCGTTAGGATTATTACTGACGCGGCTACGAGGAACATCAACAATTCCGTTGTTCGAGGCAACGATACCAAAGTCGGCAGGCCCTGTATCTTTGGTGTATTCCAAGTTGAAAGTTAAATTAGTGCGCTCGCCTATTTTCCAGGTAACAACCGGTGCTATGGAGAAGTGGTCGAGATTGTTGTCGTAGTTCCGAAAGCTCTCACTATATTGGTACAAAGCATTCAGTCGATAAAGAACCTTACCATCGGTTGTTAATGGGCCGGAAATATCAAAGCGAGGACGCACAAATGGTTGACTACCTACTTGCAGTTCAGCTTCATAAAATGGTTCAGCTAGTGGTTGCTTGGAAACTAGGTTAACTACACCCCCTGGATCAATCTCGCCGTAGAGAATAGAAGCTGGCCCTTTGAGAACTTCAACACGCTCCAAATTGGAAAGTTCTGGAAACCCCTGACTTCCATATACCCTAAAGCCATCTCGCAATACAGGAACACTACCTGAATATGCCTGTGCGCCAAACCCTCGCAAACTAAACCGAATACCTCGATTGTCATTATTTCCCGCAAATGTGACACCACTCACATTACGAAGTGCCTCATCCAAGCGAGTAACTTGCTGGTCTTTAATCACCTGTTGGGGAATTACTTGAATAGATGCCGGAATATCCCGGATTGGGGTATCAGTTCTGGTTGCAGAGGTAGCATCGGGGACACGATAACCGTCTTGCTCACCTGTCACTACCAGTTCAATCGGTTCATCAGTTTGTCCCGATGGTTTCTCTGATGGGGTTTGATTTTCTGGTTGTGGTGGAGTGGGTGGCATTTGTGCCGAAGATGTAACAGGTCTCAATCCGAATATCAAGCCTTCATCACTATCAAATAACTCTACAACTGGCACACCCGTTTCACCTGTAACCGTCAGTCGGATAGTATTACTATCTTGATTACTAACTGTTATTTCACTAATCCCAACAACAGGTTTTTGGGAGCGGAATGTGAATGCATCACCATTGGGTAGACGTAGTTGTGCGTTAGGGATATCAGCAATAAAACTATTTCCCTCATTGCGATTCGATACTTGCAACTGCTGACCTTTGGAAGTGACTAAAATCACTTCCACACCTTTATCTGTGCCATTGGCCTTGACCGATGTCACTTCGATGATTTCATTTGCAGGCGGTGAGTTTAGTGTTGGTGACTGCACAAGTGTATCTGCACTCTTGAGCGGCAGATTGACTTCACTCAGTTGCCGAATCTCTCTAGTGGGCTCAATGGGCTGTCCTGCACTCAATAAGCTTGATTGTTGATTAATATTTGCAATTGTACTATTGGTGTGACTAGATATCTGTCTCTCTTCTGCATTAGCAAAATGTGTCAACAAGCTCCAAAAAGAGCCTGTAAGTAAGAAAAATTGAAGTAATAGCCTTAGCTTCATCTGTTCACCCACACGCCTTTTGCCCGTCTGCTGTAATCAAGCGGGCAAGATTTAGTTAAATTCTCAATATTTATACTTTATATGTTCTAGGTTATTAAGAATATCTTTTATTAAAATTCGGTCGGTTTGCATTTCCAAAAATTCGGGTAAGTCCAAATGCCAAACATCCAGACTCACGGTGACAGCACCTGCTCTGCGTCCACCTTGATTAACTGCGTAGTTTACCGCCGTAGGCATTCCTGTATCGATAGTGGGTCTGAGACTACTATTACTTTTCCTGGTAAAGCTTTAGCTGCAAATCGACGAATTGCCTCCAAACGATGGTCTGTGGCAGCCAAACAAGTCCTATCGACTATTCTGAGTTGATATCCTGGTAGTGGATTTGCTTGTTCTCCACCCATTCAAAATGGCGCAAGAGCTACAAAATACAATTTTTTTAACTTTTGACTGATGACTCCCGGTTCGCCCATTTTTTTGGGAGATAGAAAAAAGCCTACTCAGGAGTAAAAGATTGACCACCAAGTTGAGTGTAAATAGTAGTCGGGAACCCAAGCGAAACAAGAATACGCTGCTGTAATGGTGAAAGAGCAGTCAAATGGGCATAAACTTCATTTTTCACCTCAATCAACAGCAGCGTAATTTCTTTAAATGCCGCAAGAACAAGTTCAGCAGTGGGACGTGCAGTTTCTCGTTTAGGATTGCCAACATAAAGTCCAGCAAGCTTTTCTTGATTTTTCTCCAGATGGCGACGAACCTGAAATTCTAAAAGGGTCAACACTCGCTTTCCCAATTGAAAGTAATCGAATCAAACCAGTAACATGGTCTTCACGTTGTAAATAAATCGGTGTCAACGATAGAGGAAAGCCTTTAAGTCGGGCAAATCCTCGCTCGGTTAAATATTCATCTCTATAGGTACGAACAGCTTGCTTTAAGTAGGTGGGCGTTAAAAAGCACAACTAGATTAAGAAGTGTAAATCGCTTAAAAGCCTATATTGCAAGCATTTCTGGTACTTTACATAAGTTCACGTAGTTCAGTTTAATTGTGTCTACTTACTTAAAGAAAGTTGAGCCTGATTTTGATTGGTAACATATACTCGCCAGCCTAATAGTTGAATTTCTCGTGAAACTGCATCTTCATCGATTTTAAAATCTGGGTAGAACGAAATTTCTTCTACTGTTTGAGATGCTCGTTCGAGATATCGTCGTTTCACTTTTTGGACTCGTTTGGTTTGAATATCAATTTGAAATAAACCACTAGGGCGTGTTTTCAAACTGGTTGTATCCTAAAAAATAGGCGATCGCAGGCATAGTGTGTTAATGAATCGAGGCGAGTTAAGTAACGAACAGTGGGAGAAGTTAAAACCGTTACTTCCACCCCAAAAACCCCAAACTGGTAAACCAAATCATGACCACCGCTTGGTTGTCAATGGCATCCTATGGATACTCAGAACTGGGGCACCGTGGCGAGACCCGCCAGAACGCTATGGAAAATGGGAAAGCGTGGCTACACGGTTTTATCGATGGCAAAAAGCTGGGGTTTGGAATCAAATCTTAGAACAGCTTCAAGCGATGCCTGCGGCGGGCTGCGCCTACGCTGATCAGCAAGGAATGCTTGATTGGGAGATTCATTATGTCGATGGAACAGTTGTACGCGCCCACCAACACGCCGCAGGTGGAAAAAAAGGGGCGATGAAGACGAAGCTCTAGGACGAACACGCGAGTGGATTTAGTACAAAAATACACATACGTTGCGAGGGTCAAGGCAAACCAATAACTTTTATTCTTACTCCAGGTCAGCGTAACGAGTCGATTTTTCACAGAAATTTTGATGGAACAAGGAGCAGTCAAGCGTTCTGGTCGGGGTCGCCCACGCATTCGCCCTTTTAGATTAGTCGGAGATAAAGGTTACACAGGTCGTCGAATACGCAATTATTTACGTCGTCGCGGTATCCGTTTGACAATTCCACGACTCTCGAATGAACCACGTCGCGGTTCGTTTAACCGTGAAATCTATCGACAACGCAACATTGTTGAGAGAGCTATCAACCGACTCAAACAATTCCGCCGCATTGCCACCCGATATGAAAAACTTGCAGCAAATTATACAGCTATGATTACGATCGCTCCATTATTTTGTGGTTATAGTTTGAAAACACGCCCTAGGGGATAACAAGATCAGCCCTAGTAATTTAGAAAATAGCCCTAGTAAAGTTGATTTATCCCCTAGTAAAACTAGAAGCCGTGATGTGACTGACTTAGGTTAAATTCTTCTACAACGTAACCCATGACAACTCCTTTTGAACAAATGGAATTAATCTCATACAGTTCCGAATTCCAGGCTAGTTTGGAAGAATTTTTGGAAATAATGTATTCGTACAGAGGATATAAATTTGAGCCAACTGGCTTACAATCGGATATAAGGAATATTGAAAATATCTACCAAATTCAAGGGGGAAATTTCTGGATTATGAGGAAAAATGCCATAGTAATTGGAAGTATTGGATTAAAGATATTAAACAAAATAGATAAAATAGGAGAGATTAAAAGGTACTTTGTTTTACCTTCATATCAGGGTAAAGGAATAGGTACATTATTAATGGAACATTTATTATTGAATGCCAACAAAAACGAATTACATATATTAAGATTGGATACGATGAGAAAATCTATTGTAGCCAGAAAGATTTTTGAAAAATATGGATTTCAATAAATTAATAAATATAATGACAATGAAATAGCCGAAATATTTATGGAACTCAAATTAAAAACTCCCGGTTAGCCCATTTTTTGAGGAGTTAGGAAAAATAGGGAGTCAGAAGTATAGGGAGCGAGATATTCCCAAAAACGCACAGTAGGTATATGTTCAATGTTATGCCTATTTGACTGCTCTTTCACTATTACAGCAGCGTATTCTTGTTTCGCTTGGGTTCCCGACTACTATTTACACTCAACTTGGTGGTCAATCTTTTACTCCTGAGTAGGCTTTTTTCTATCTCCCAAAAAAATGGGCGAACCGGGAGTGATGAACCTGACCCTAAAAGTAAAATAAAACTATTCTCGACTTAAACTCGATCATGGTTATCCAAGAACTCGAACAACAACTCCTTCAGCTTTCACCCAACGATAAACTGTATATTATCCAACTCCTGGCCCAAAGCTTGACTATACACAATAACACCACCCACCTAGAGCAACCCACCAAACTTTCAGAGTTCTTCCGTCAATCTCCCCTGGCTGAACTCACCGAAGAATTAGTAGACCTGAGCCGAGATCGCAACTTACCCCGCGATGCCTTCATCCCATGATCTACCTCCTTGATACTTGCCTGATTTTCGAACTTGTTGCCAAACAACCAAATCAACAAGTTTTAAATTGGCTAGATACCCAAATTCAACACCGGGGCAAAACTCAGGATTGATAGTTCTGAATTAAACCATCTTGAACTCGAATCACTCGTTTTGTTTGGGCAGCGATCGCCGGATCGTGGGTGACAATCATGATCGTCATGCCTTGTTGGTTGAGTTCGGTGAATGAATTCATTAACTGCTGGGATGTTTCAGTATCTAACGCGCCCGTTGGTTCATCTGCTAGCATCAGTGCGGGTCGGTTAACTAGCGATCGAGCGATCGCTACTCTTTGTTGTTGTCCTCCAGAAAGTTGGCTGGGAAAATTGCACAAGCGATCGGCTAATCCCACCCGTGTCAGTGCTTGAATTGCCTGCTGGCGGCGTTTTTGCTTCGGCACATTGGCGTAAATCATCGGCAGCATGACATTCTGAAGCGCGGTGGCACCTGGTAACAGATTGAATTGCTGAAATATAAAGCCAATGCGCTGATTGCGGATATGCGCCAGTTCGTCATTGCCGAAAGTAGTCAAGTTTCTGCCCTCTAAAACGTAGTTTCCGGCGGTTGGACGATCTAGGCAGCCAATAATGTTCATCAGTGTAGACTTTCCTGAACCAGATGTGCCCATAATGGCAACATACTCTCCTTGCTCAATTGCTAAATCAATCCGCTTCAACACGGGTACTGTCACTTCACCCAGGCGATAAGTTTTGGTAATCGCCTGCATCCAGATCATGGTTGCCATATCAAAATAATTCGTAATTCGTAATTCGTAATTCAGTTTTGCAACGTTCGCCGAACGTCTTGATAGTTGCGGGGGACTGTAATGTACCCACGGAACTTGTTAATCACTCCGTAAGGCGGCAATTGGGTCTAACTGAGCGGCATTCCGAGCCGGAATCACCCCAGCTAGCAAGCCGACAATGAACGATAATCCAAACCCACACACAACTGACCACACAGAGACGACAAAGGGAAAATGGAAAATCATGGCAGCGCCAAAGGCAATGCCAATGCCAATGCCCATACCAATGCCGCCTCCGGCGGTAGAAATCACAACGGATTCGGCTAAAAACTGATTCAAAATGGCGGAATTAGTTGCGCCAACGGCTTTGCGAATGCCAATCTCTCGTGTTCGCTCAACAACGGAAACCAGCATAATATTAGCGATGCCAATGCCTCCCACTAACAGAGAAATACTAGCGATCGCTACTACCATCATCGTAAACAAGCCCACCACAGTTGTGAAGGTATTAACAACATCTGTCTGATTTCTAATGCTAAAATCATCAGATTGAGATGAGTTAAGATTGTGACGCAGACGTAGAAGATTGACAACCTGAAATTGAGCCGTTGCTGACTGTTCTTGATTGGCTAGTTTTACATAAATGCCATTGATAGCAAAACCTTTTAAAGCATTATTCCCCACGATTCGACTTGACATATTAGTTAGGGGAATGAAAACTTGATCGTCCCGATCCATCGGGCCTTCTGAACCTTTATTTTCAAATACGCCAATGACTTCGTAAATGTTACGTTGAATCCGAATCTGTTCACCGACCGGATTTTTACCAGTGCCAAATAGTTCATCCCGCACTGTCGGCCCCAGAATAACCACTGATTTAGCGCTGTCCATTTCTTCCTGGGTAAAAAACCTGCCTTGTGTAAGGGAAGTGTTTCTGGCTTCAGGATAGTTCAAATCGGTTCCGACAATGTTGGTGGAATTATTCAACTTCTCATAAACGATCTGTCCCGGACGCTGGAGGTAAGCAGAAACGACTTTAGCAGCCGGAGCTTCTTCCTGGATAGCTTTGGCATCCTCCCAAGTGAGTGTTGAACTAGAACCCATCCCTTGACTGATACCACCAGAACGGGCGGCACCTGCAAAAACCTGCAAAACATCAGTTCCTAAGGACTGAATTTGCTGTTCTGTCGCTTTTTGTACACCCTGTCCAACGGAGGTAATTGCAATTACAGAAGCAATGCCAATAATTACACCCAACATCGTCAAGCCGGTGCGGAGTTTATTGCGCCATAGTGCCTCCATTGCCATTGATAAGATTTCGATTAATGATACAGTATGGGCACGACGAGAAGTTGCTATTCTGCGAGGTAAGCGAAAGGAAATAGCCATTTTTTTGTACCTTGAATTAAGGGATTTCCAAGAAATAAATTATCCAAATAAACGAACCACAGAGACGCAGAGAACACAGAGAGAGGAGAAATAGAGTGGGTTTTTGCGTCAGTTTTGGGATATTTTTTTATTTGGAAGTCCCTAATGAGCGGGAGGAGCGCCACCAGGTGGAGGTTCTTGTTGAGAACTGCCCGCTTGAGAGCTTCCTGGTAAACCTGGAAAAGAAATACCAGATTGATTTTGAGGTTGGGGCGGGAAGCTAATCAATATCTTTTCTGTGCCGTTTAGTCCAGCCTTTACTTGAGTACGATTATTAACTGTGGCTCCAGTTGTAATGGGAGTAAATACGGGTGGTTGATTTTTACGCGCCACAAAAACACCTGTCACCTTTTGTTGACGTGTGACTGCGATCGTTGGTACAGTCAAGGCGTTTTGCAACTGACCAACATTGAACTCTAGAGATACATTCATTCCAGAGCGCAACAACTTCTTAGAATCTGAGAACAGAGCAACTTTCACTTCAAAGCTAGTAACATTTTGCTCTACTGTTGCCTGAGCCGCGATTTGTGATACTCGTCCCGCAAATGTTTTTCCGGGGTAAGCATCAGCCTTAATTACCACCTGTTGATTGACACGAATTTCAGAAATGTTGCTTTCCGAGATATTTGCCACCACCTGATTTGTATCAGCTAATGCCAGAATCGATGATGAGGTTGCAGAAGAAACCGAACTACCTGCCGTCATTGGCGTGACAAAGGCACCTGGGTCGGCATACTTGCGAATGACAACCCCATCAAAGGGTGCGCGAATCAGTGTATCATCAATCTGGGTTTGGATGTTTTGTAACGCTCCGCTAGCAGATATCACCTCTGCACGAGCTTGGTCAATATCTTCTTGACGGGTTCCGGCTTTTTGCAGAGATAGTGCTTGTTGTTGCTGCTTTACTTCTGCACGGGCTTGGTCAATATCTTCTTGACGGGTTCCGGCTTTTTGCAGAGATAGTGCTTGTTGCGCTTCCGCTACTTGGGCTTGGGCGCTGTCAAAGTCTGCACGTTTTTGGTTTAAGGCTTGCCGAGAAATTGCTCCAGCATCGTGAAGTTTCTGATTGCGCTGAAAGTCGTCTTTTGCTTGGCTCAAAGTAGCTTGATATCTCTCCAAGCGGGCTTGCGCTTGAGCAATATCCTGAAAGCGATTACCTGTGATGAGTTTGCGTAATTTTGCTTTTAGTTCCTCCAGTTTGGCCTGCGCCTGAGCAATATCTTGAGGGCGATTGCCTGTTATGAGTTTGCGTAGATTTGCCTTTGCTTGTGCCAGTCTCCCCTGCTCTTGGGTTAATTGTCCCTGCAAATTGGAATCATCCATATAAGCCAACACCTGCTTTTCTTTGACATAATCACCTTCCTTAACTAACAGCCTTTTCAAAGTACCTGCCGTTTTGGGACTAAGGTTGATTGACCGCTCAGGTTTAACAGTCCCATTGGCTGAGACAGTCATAGAAAAGTTTGTCCGTTTTAAAGGCACCACCGCCAAGCGTAGATTTGCTTGCTGTTGTTGTTTAACAAGCTGGTGATGAACAAGATAACTAACACCCACAAGTAGGAATAGGGAGAGAAATCCAACTAACCATTTTGTTATCCTTTGTTTCTTTATGGGTGGGAGTGAAGATGTGGAGTCAGTTAGCTTGGGTAGATTCGGGTAATTGACTTTTTCGAGAGGATTAAATGCCATGTTCACTCCTTGAATAAAAACCAGACCCGCCTCTGTTTGGCTGAGTTTATGTAACCATAAGTAGCTGAGATTTGTAATGGCTTTTCCCACACAATTATTTCCTAGAATCTTTCAAGCATACTTACTCTTGAAACGTTCAATAATTTGCTTAGTACCTTCAATCTCTTTCTTAAATTCCTCTTGTTTATCTGGTTTAATTTTGCTCCCAGCTTGTTCAAGGATATTTTTTAAGGCTCTCTCTAAATCAATTTGAATTTGAGTCATTTCATCACGAATTCTATGATTGGTTTCCTGTTCATTGGCGCTCATATTTTTTACCTAGTTGATATAATTCCGACATAAATTATCGCAAATCTAAGGGTTTGAAACCCGCAATATCAACACATAGTTTCAGAGTCAGTCGGGTAATATTACTCTGATGTAATACCAATCCTTTATGAAGATGTGCTAAACCATGTTTAAGTACAAGAAAGAGAAACGAACCGCAAAGGACGCAAAGGACGCAAAGAAAGAAATTAAAAGGGTTTGTGGCAGCCTCATAAAAAAATGGTACAACTCTCTTAAATCCAAAAGTTTGAAATTGTTAATCCGATGATTTTATTTCATCAAGCCTGCCTGAAGTTAGGTGGCTATTTGTCGGAGCATAGTCAGGTTGAACCTTACCATAATCGAGCTTAATAATTTGGTCTGCGAGGTGAAAGTAACGGTCATCATGGGTGATTACTATAACTACTTTCCCACGCTCCTTGAGTTTGACAAGACTTTGCCTATAAAAGACGTCTCGAAAGTGTGGCTCTTGGTCAGATGCCCATTCATCGAATAAATAAATAGGGCGATCTTCTAGATAAGCTGTTAGCAATGCGAGGCGCTTTCTCTGCCCTTGGGATAGGTTAGTTGTTGATAAAACACCATCTCTCACTTTAACTTTATGGTCTAAGTGCAATTGCTTCAGATAACTTTCAACTTCTTGATCAAGACCCCGATGATTGAATCCCAAACAGCTGTCGAAAAGGTAAAAATCAGAGAAGATGGCAGAGAAATGCTGGCGATACCATTCCCGGTTTTCCTCTGTAATCAGTACTCCATCGAGATAAATTGACCCATTTTTCGGTGGATACAATCCCGTAATCAATTTAGCTAGCGTTGACTTGCCACTACCATTGCCACCCACAATATATGTTATTTGTCCCGGCTGCAAAGTTAGACTAATTGGGCCTAGGAGAAACCCCTTTTCATCGTCAGCAGGGGAATGCATATCTCTGGGCTGATGTCCCGGCGGTAAAGATGGACTATTTGGCCCGAAGAGAAACTCTCTCTCATTGCCACGAGGCGGATGGATATCTCTGGGCTTACGTTTTTGTCCCGATTTATGTTTTGGGGGCAAAGATGGACTGTTTGGCCCGAAGAGAAACTCTCTCTCATCACTATTGGGGTGATATATATAGCTGACGCGATCGAGTTCAAGTTTCAGTTCAATTTGACTAGGTTGTTTGACGCTGTAGGAGTTCATTGTTGTGTCAACTTCTGCTTGGTTTGTTAATGAAAGCTTCATCATGTTAATTTTCTGCAACGCAACATTACCTTGCAAGAGATCGGGTAATCTGCGTAATAGATTCTGGAGTGGAAGGGATAGATAGGTAGTAGTGAGAACATAGGTTGACAGCATTGGGATTGGGATATGAAGAAACCAGGGCAATATGAAAAGAATCAAGCCTAAACTAGAAAGCTGTGAAAATTGCCCTAACCCATTAGCGATCGCAAAACTTTGCATTGCGGTAGTATTTTTCTGACGCAGTTTTGTGGCACTACCTTGCAGGTTCTTAGAGGAAAAATCTTCTCGTCTGGTTCTGTGCAGTTTTAGTTCTTTAGTTCCTCTAGTGATAGCTTGAAAATGCTTGAATAAGTTATCCTCCTCTTGACGTGCTATGGAGAACAAATTCTGTGCTTTGCCGAGTCTGGTTTGGACACACCACATAGCAACAGCAGATGTGGCGATTGTCAATGCAAATATAATGTTTGAAATCAAAGACAAGTAGAATAAACATCCCAGAACAGTAGCGAGATCGATACAGATACTAGGAATTGCAGATACAGCGTGTGAAAGGACTCGAACATCATCAGTTAGTATTGCAAGTAAACGATTTTCTCCAAGTCTTTCTAGATGTTCTAAAGGTGAAGATAAGATATTTTGACCTAACCTAACTCGCAATTGGTAAATTGCATTTTGCGAGAGATTAATCAGCATGAATTGCGCGATAGTACTTGTAAAGAGAGTACAAAGACCTAATGCCGCAAAATATAACAGTGCATTGGGAAGTGATGCTTGACTGACAGCCCGATTTATGAGTGAAATCAGCATCGCATTACTACCACCGCTAATTAAGCCTGTGATAGTTGCAATCAAGATACTCCGCCATGATATTTCCCAAAGAAATCGAATAAATCTCATGCTTATGTCCTTTTAGATTGCTCAAAACTGTGGTGCTTATAATATCAGGATGGTTCTTTTAAACTTTTTGAAATAGAATTCCTTCTACTCCAACTCCTGGTGAAAATGAAAAGGCAATTCCAGTTAATGCTTTCGTTTGTTCAGTTGCATCTTTCCAATTTTTATTTGGGTTGTCTAACCCTACGTATTCTTTGTCAGCAGCAGGAGAATTATTTTCACTTCTAAACAGCATACGTTCCATGACAAATAGTACTGAGGGACTAAGCATATTGCCATACTGACGAAGTATCTCCCAACTATCAGCAACTTGACTATCACTGAGTCCCAAAGAATCCTGTGAATTCTGAATAATGCGTGTGCCACCAGGATGAACAGCCCAAAGATCGATACTCTTTTTAGTAAGCTTATGGCTTGCTAAAAAACGTTCGATAATTGGATTAACACCAGTCTTAATATAGTCAGGCAACTGACGCGAAAGCTGACAAGTAATCCCATTATCTTTTATGCCAAGAACGATGCCGTCTTCGGTATTTTCAACAAGATAACTTAGGTGATCTCTAATGATGACTTTACCTTGACCGATTGCTTGCTCTGGTTGACAAGCTCCGATAACTACTGCGGCACACCCATCGCCAAAAATGCTATGAATAACAACATCATTCATTTCATCTTCAAACACTGCATTGATTGAACTTAGTTCAAGGCATACTAAAAGGACTTTGTGTGTGGGATTAGCTCGGACATGATCGCAAGCAACACGCAGTCCATTCATTGCGGCTGCACAACCCATAAAATTCACTGTTACTCGAGCTGTGTCTCGCCTGAGTCCAAGGCTTTTAATCAATTCTGTATCTATTCCCGGTGCTATGAAGCCTGTACTCGATACAAAAACAATCAGGCGGATATGATCTTTGATGTTCATATCTGAGTACAAATGATTGCTAGTCTCCATACTTTCAGAGGCAGTTAAGAGTGCTTTTTTAGCAACCCGTTCCGCTAGGGGTACAGCAAACTCTTGATACATCTGCATTCGAGATTGAATAGTCTTACTGTAGTTGTGAGCGATCGCTTCATCGGATAATAAGTTGACGGCCAGGTGTCTTGTATCAATTCGAGTATTTTTATAAAGCTTATCGATCCGGCATCGATTTTGCTCTAAGCTAGGAATCTTCGCAACTAATCCAGCCGCGTCAGATTGTCGAACGATATTGTTGGGGGTACCAGTTGCTATACTCTCAATGATCGGTAAAAACTGCTTTAACTTAATCGTACCAAGTTCAGAAGAGCTATATTTATCTTTAATTTCGGTTAGCTGAACAGCAGGTAAACTATCTCTTTTGTTGTGTATTGCTAGAGTCTTTTTGGGATTCATACAGTTTTTATCCTTTTCCTGGTTGCAATTTGTCTGATCAATTTTAGGATTCTAACAACACAGTTACTATTAATAGCAACTGTGTTGATTATTAGATTGAACCGATACCAAGAAAACCTTGGATAACATATTTCACCGATCTGATTAATTCTTGTGGGTGAAAGTGTTCTTTCAACAATCCAAAGTTATTTTCTTTTGCCGTTCTTGATGGGCCTAACAAGTAATGTTTTACCAAGATTGGCAGACGATCAAAGAAGAAGTTCTTTGGTTTTGACCAGACAACGTTAAATTTCTCTGCCTCTTCTCGGACGATATCTTCGCTGATAATATTTGCAAAACCACTTTTTTGGTATGGAAGCACATGGTGTACACGATGTGGACTAAGACCTGCTGATAGAAAGCAGTCAATGTACTTGTTGCCAATCATAGTCAAATCATAGGAGTTTCTAATTTGGGATACTGCCCAATCTTCTGACGGATCGGCTTCTTCTTCTTCAAAATCGTGACTAGCGACAATCATGAAGGTACTGATCCATAGAGTTAGAACAAATTGTGCAAGCCAAGCTCCAAGGTCGCCATGCATCCAAAACAAAATCAACTCGCCAACAAGAATTACCCGCATACCAAAGGTGCCGACATAATGGGGAAAACCTCGTTGCCAAGAGCCATACATATCTTTTACACCAAACTTTATTCCTAATGCACATATCTCAATAAGTCGCACGAACATACCAGTGAGAACGTGACCAAGTTTATGTACAGTATGAACCGGAATTCGATAGTAACGAGGAAGTTCCAGCATGGCTGTGAAAACATTTCTCTTGATATCAACTTGACTCTGAGTAAATGGATGATGCATTAAAGTATGACCATCGGTTACGACAAAAGCCATTGGAACGTAGCTGATATCAAAAATATGTGCGAATACTTTATTGAGGCGAACTTGTGCGCGATGGATTAAATAGTGACCCGCACCTGTGAGCGAGATTCTGAGAGCCGCCATGAGGGGAACAAAGAGATAAATTGGCATATACTGCATGAAATTTAACCGCAGCACTTGCACAAGGATATAGACAATGAGCAAAATGATTGTTACCACATCAAAAATGAAGTCCATTTGCTCAATCTTTTTTTTCATTTTTGGCTCGTTTAGCCTTGTTTTAATTCGATTCAGCAGTTGCTCTTTGTTTTGGAAGTTAAACTTCGGTGTATCTCTCCAACCATCAAATCCTTCACGAAACAAGAATGGTGGAGCATTGTATTTGGGATGAACGTCTTCAGGTCTAGCTTCTCGTCCCAAAGCATATTTCTTGAGGACTCTTTTGGACTTTTCGGGATTAGGATGAAAAATATTAACCAGTGTCGTGATATCTCTATTCTTCATACGTCCAATGAAGAACTCACCGCCGGGATGCCGCTTGATAAAGTCGGATAGATCGTATACTTCGCCGTCGTAAATCCATATATTAGGCAAATTAGGTGGAGGCTCTTTCCCAATTTCACCAGGAGGTCGTTGTGGTTTTTCCTCGCTGTTGACATTAGGCATAATAGCTGGAGGCTCTTTGCCAATTTCACCAGGAGGTAGTTGTGGCTTTTCCTCGCTATTGACATTAGGCATAATAGCTGGAGGCTCTTTGGCGTAGGCGTAGCCCGCACTTCGGCTTGGCTCAGTGACCTCCGCAGGCATTGCATCAGCAGGTAGTTGTGGTTTTTCCTGGTTCTTGACACGGCTAATATCTTCAGCAATGCTTGCATCATGAGCAAGAACAAACTCGGAAAGCTTTTGATTTTTCTCCCGATGTCTGAAGATTTGTATGTGCTTAAAAGCCTGTACTATTGCATTCATAATACCTGAGACTCCTGAATATTTTTGAATGTGTTTATCCTGCTCATGACGCATCCTTTCTGAAGCGTGAGTGCAGTTTTTCATCACTTGATGTATCAAATCTAAACTTGAGAAAAAATCTAAACTTATGCATGCATCTAGCCCGGATGCAAGCAAACACAGAAATTAAGTTTGAAAGCTCTTATTTAACCTGGGGAACTCAGTAGGGTAAAATATCGATAGTTACTTTTGACCGCTTTTTGCAGAACATGGCTAATTTTTGCAATATTACTCATTGAATTACAATACAGTTTTCTGCAATCTTGCATACATGATGATACACAGGATAACCGCATCTAAATTTGAGTGTTAAATGTGTTAGGCAGGGAGTAGGGAGTGGGGAGTAGGGAATGGGGAATCAGCCCTTTCGAGTTGTACGGAGTTTTTTCAAAAATCAAATAGGAGTCTAGGACTTACGCACTGTACAAATTAATCGTGATCTGCGTTAACAAAAATAGGTTGTTTCAGGCTTTTCTTATTATCCTTTGATCGTAAATAGACGATGCTGTAGGGGTAAAGCATGCTTTACCCCTACGAAAGATGTGATTTTTCACCTTATACATATTTGGTATTTCTTGTCAATACGTAAGTCCTAGAGTCTAGCCCTTTCAAGGTGTGTTAATGTTCTGTGTTTTCTGGGCTAGAATCTTAGCAGTTGAGACATGGGGCTTGTTCTTAAGATAAGTTCGTTTTGGTTGAGCAATCTTTGGACCTCTTGGGTGGCGGCGAAAAGCTCTCAGCTTGGCAAGACCTGCCAGATGTTTGAGAATTTGCGATAATTCTATGAAGGTCATGTTGTGAAAAACACGCCATTCTTCAGAGGGAATCGCAATCATCATCCCCCGGTAAGTACCCCTGATTTCGTCGGCTAAATAGTAGCTAGAAATTTCGGCTTCTATCTTTTCGGTTCCATGAACACTTCTGAGGGCTGCCTTAACGGTAGACAGGACGTTATAAGCAACTAAAGCCACGCAAAAGGTAAACAAAGCAGCTTTTGGATAGCCTAGCGTATTAATCTCGCAGCAGAGATTTTCTGTCAGGACTTGAAACAAGGTTTCGAGTTTCCAACGTTTGCGGTACAGTTGGGCTATCAAAAGTGCATCTATGACCGTTGCGCGAGTACCCGCGCCGGCCACGCTATCAGACAAGAAATTAGTGACAAGAAAAATTTCTCTGTCCCCGTCACGATTAGGCTGCTCTAAGCAAACCTTCACACGACGTGCCTTTAACAGTTGACCATCATCGGCACTCAAAATGATGTTTTGCTCAAATACAGTACCACTATCGCTTTGACCTACTAGCCGGAAATCATCAGTTGCTTGCCAAGGCATAGTTTGATGCTGTCGAATAATAAAGTAGCCTTTGTGAGTAGCAACACCGAATAAAAACTTGAGTGTGCAAAAATTACGGTCTGCAATCCAAACGTCATCTTCTTCAACAGTTGGTAGTACCTCGTCAAATAGAGAACGCTCCTGAGCATGACCATCTTCACAAGGAAATACGTCCACTGCTAGCATCAAACTCGGGTCAAGTACGACTAAGGATTGGCCCGGCAATGGGGCGCTACTAATGTCGCGTAACGCTTTGAGACGGTGTTCAGTCGCAGCGATCGCGTTCCCATCAAGAATCTTGACTCGATAACCTGGTAGCAAATCAGGCACTGTAGCGTTGAGATGCCGAATCGTCGCTTCCATTTGTCCTGCAACTTCTCTGACTAACTCCGCACTGATAATCGGTTCAATGCCATTTATTTTGTTGTAGATCGAGGTCACTGAAACACTTATTTCTTCTGAGGATGCTTGGTGGGCTGCATGTACTGATGGGTGAACTCCACTGACGACAAGGCTCATTAAATTTACTACTGTGGAAAACAATAACTCACGGGTGTACTGAGTTTTTGCACTCCGTTCAAATAGTTCATCCAGGGTTTGGGGACATAGTGCTTTCTCTAAAAGCCCCCGAACCATCACTGATACTGGACTCTCTTTTACAAACCGCTCAAACACCTGCCCTAGCAACATTTCTTTTCTCCACCCTGAGATTTTCACCTCTCTTAACCAAACTACAAATTAGTCCATTACACAACACCTTGAAAGGGCTAGTCCTAGAGTCCTATAGTCGGATTAATAACTGCTTATTGACACATATTTAGCGTCACCGAACAGCCAGCACTTCGGCATAGTTCGATTTTGCTACTTCGGCTGCGCTCAGTACCCTTCGGCAGAGCTACGGGCAGGCAAAGTCAGTAGAAGAGACTCTGTTACCACCGTAGAGATCGCCTTGAGAGTACCGCCTGAAATCGACTCTGCAAGAATTGCTATTTGCTGGGTAAATTGGGATATAGATGCGGAAAAATTTTTTGTGTAAACTTGACCAGCAAATGGTAATGAAAAACTATTATCAAGATTTTATAATTCGTGATTGGGTGGAAAGCGATCGCACTAGAGCCGCCGAAGTCATCAGTTATGTATTATCAGAATACGGTCTGGGTTGGGAACCAAAGGGCGCTGACCGAGATGTACTGCGAGTAGAGGAATATTATTTAGCGACTGGGGGAGAGTTTTGGGTAATTGAACACCAAAGCCAGTTAGTAGGTACTGGAGCTTACTACCCGATACACCGTGGCAAAAAAGCTGTAGAAATCCGCAAAATGTATCTTTTGCCGAGCATCAGGGGTTTGGGATTAGGGAAATATTTGTTACAACAGCTAGAAGCCGCGATCGCACAGCGTGGATTTGGGCAAATTTGGATTGAAACCGCCAGCGTTTTGGTGGAAGCAGTCAAGCTGTATGAAAGTAACGGCTACACTCCAGCAACGGGAGTCGAAACTACAAGGTGCGATCGCGTGTATGTTAAGTCATTGGTCAATGGTCATTAGTCAAGAGTTACTAGCTAAGGACAAATGACAAAGGACAAAGGACAATTCTAAATGCACGCTTGGACTAAAAATCTCACAGGTTTACTCAATCTTTTTCTCCAATCCCATTGCCCCCTATGTCAACGCGCAACTTCCCAAGAATTCTGTCACAACTGCACCAGACAACTGCAAAAATGTCAACGTCAAGACCCGATTTCTTTATGGCAAGAGACTATACCAGTGTTTGGTTGGGGGGAGTATGGTGGCCCGGTGAAACGAGCGATCGCGGCGATGAAATACGAAAATCAACCCCAAATAGCTCGTCCTTTGGGTCAATGGTTAGGAGAAGCATGGTTGTTAAATTCACCGAGGCGAGATAGCCAGCCTGTGGTAGTTCCGATCCCACTCCACGCTAGCAAGCAAAAGCAACGTAAATACAATCAAGCCGCACTGATAGCACAAAGCTTCTGCGAAATCACTGGATTAAAATTGAAACTAAACGGTTTAGCAAGAGTGCGAGAAACTGAAGCGCAGTTTGGTTTGTCTCTATCGAAACGAGAAAAAAACTTGGATAAAGCTTTTGCTGTTGGCCAAGAATTTCGCGATCGTCCTCCAAATGTCCCAGTGCTGTTAGTGGACGATATTTATACTACTGGTGCTACTGCCAGGTCTGCTGTGCAAACACTTCGTCAGCATGGAATTGTAGTCTTAGGATTAGTAGCAGTAGCCACTACGGTCAAAGAGGGATAAATTAAGAATTAATGGGCAAGCTTTGACAGATAAGTGCAGAAATTGACCAAATTACCCTATTTTTGTGGAAAAATTGTTTGAAATGTATGAATAAAGTTTTTGCGGTGGGTTTAAAACAACTCATCATCATTCCTGCCACATTGCTGACAATCGGTATAAGTACAAGTGCAGCTTTTGCTCAAAATAAGTTGTATAGTCCAATCCCTTTATCTAACAGTACTGAAATTAATGATACCCTCACAGACAAAGACATTCCCACAGGTCAAGGTGGGTTTGCCCGTGATTACACAGTGAGGTTAGCGAAGGGCGATAATTTAGCAGTTGACCTGTCATCTGAAAACTTTGACACCATCATCACACTGCTGGCACCTGATGGTTCGACTGTGGCAGAAAATGATGATGGTCCTGATGGTACTAGCAATTCCCTACTATTTACTCGCATTGTAGAGACAGGGAATTATGTTATTCGTGTCCGGTCTTTTGGGGAAACTGGGGTTGGGGCTTTTAAACTCAAAGTGACAAAGTTGCAGCCGATTAAATGAAGGGCATTGGGCATGGGGCATTGGGCATGGGGCATTGGGCATGGGGCATGGGTTATTTTCCTCATCTCCCTCATCCCCCTCATCCCCCTCATCCCCCTCATCCCCCTCATCTTAAAAAACGGTCAGCACGCAGAGAAATAAGGCTTCAGTCCACTCAACGACTGCGCCGTAGGTATCTCCAGTGTGTCCGCCTAATTTGTGGTTGAACCATGCACCAGTTAAAGTAGCGATCGCACTCCCAGCAACAATCATTCCCACTGCAAGAAATAGCTGCTGTTGATCTATCAGCCAAAGTAAACCACTCAAACTAAACAACAACAACAATCCTGGTAACAAATCTTTGTAAGAACGAATGGCTTGTTTGTGAAATGCACCTTTACCAGTTGGTTTCAGATAAGGATATCGCGCGATCGCCAGCTGTTGCCCCCAGCGTCCCCAGCCACAAGCAGCCATCAGCAATAACCAACGGTTTTCTGGCATATCCGTTAAAGCTGTTATTTTCAGTATCACCAAGGCGATCGCTGCCATTGCCCCAAATGCACCCGTAGCACTATCTGTCATCACCTCCAGTCGCCGATTTGGGTCGCCCACTGCCAAACCATCGGCAGTATCCATTGCCCCATCTAAGTGCAGTCCTCCAGTCATGGCAATCCAAACACTTACTACCAAAGCACTACGAGTTAAAACTGGTATACCAATATAATTCATGCCCGTATCTAGTAACCCTAAAATTCCCCCAATCACCAACCCTACAAGCGAAGCAAGATGTGCTACTCCTCGAAAATCCAATCCGTTCAAATACGGGAGTGGAATAACAGTGTAAAATATAATACTAGCTGCTAGCTTTAACAACAGCTTTTTCCACCACTGTTGCTGTTTCGTCATCAGGATTACATTAATATTTGGTTAATTGCTGGATAATAGTCATAATTTCGGTACAACCGACATGACCAGACTTTAAAGCTTTAGATAAGATTTACTTCTATTAGAAATTATCCCTGAAAATTTTGTTATGCTGGTCTAGGTGATAGACAGATATAAGAGTGCTATCTTATACAAAAAATCCAGGATTCAGGAAATTAAAATTCCATCAGGGATCAAAATTTGTGTTTTGTATACGTTAACCAAAAACTTACTCCAATTTGTTAGACGATTGCCCCACAAAATTGATATTTTTTTAAATGTGGGAGTAAACAAGCTATTCAATTATGACAGTTTAGCTATGTTGCCACTCTCGTTAGCTCAATCGCTATTTTCCTATGAGTCACCATCTACCCGACATCAGGATACCAGCTCCGTGCATTATTAACACGGGCATCATTGTGAATAAGATCGACATCCGGCGATTGCTGGCAGATTTAGGTCGAGTCCACTACATCTACACCCAAGAAGATAAGGTACTGAGCGAGGGTGAAGGGGATGTGATGGAAGTTTTTGCTAATCCGCAAAGGTCTACTTTAGTGGCTAACCACGCGCTATATCTGAATGTTTGTAGTTTTGATTACTTGGAACTAAAACAGTCGTCGCAACAAGAAACCTACTTCGATTTAATGCAAGAAGGAGTTTGTCTGCGGTTGATTCCCCGCTCAACCCCTTTACAAGAGCGACGAGAGCGAAACTTCAATCTCAGCGCCATAGAAGCGATGATGGAGCAAGTATTCTCAGCCAGGTTGGATGCAGAAATTGACGATGACTGTTGTGATTCTTTCTAGTATTACAGTATATACTCGTAAAGTTGGTAACTAAGTTAGTAGTGAGTCCTTAAGTGTTGACTAAAACTCAATTACCAATTTTGATGTTTGTCCATAATTTAGCCAAATAATATTAATTTTGCCCTAATACCATTTGGTTTTATGGCTGCTAGTTATGGATTTCTGAAACTCTTTACTGATTAGGGTTTCACAATCCAAAATCTAAAATCTAAAATCCAAAATGGCATGAGTGCGAATTTTTCCTTTGAATGTCTTGCTTGCTGTAGCCAAACCAAAGCTAGAGCCGGAGTGTTTTTCACGCCTCACGGTGTTGTAGAAACCCCCAGATTTATGCCAGTGGGAACGCTGGCAAATGTAAAAACTATTACCCCAGCCCAGCTACGAGATACTGGGGCGCAAATGATTTTATCCAATACTTATCATCTTCACCTACAACCAGGGGAAGCGATCGTGGCTGGGGCTGGTGGGTTACACAAATTTATGGGGTGGAACGGGCCGATGCTCACAGATTCGGGTGGGTTTCAGGTGTTCAGCTTAAGCGAGATGCGAAAAATTACTGAAGAAGGCGTAACTTTTCGATCGCCCCATGATGGACGAATTATTAATTTGACACCAGAGCTATCCATTGAGATTCAAAATACTTTGGGGGCAGATGTGATTATGGCCTTTGATGAGTGTCCGCCCTACCCAGCGACTCGCCAAGAGGTAGAAACTGCAACTGAGCGCACTTATCGCTGGTTAGAACGCTGCATAACGGCTCATAAAAGTAGTGAGCAGGCGTTGTTTGGGATTGTGCAAGGGGGCGTGTATTTGGATTTGCGTTGCCGTGCGGCTGAAGCTTTGGCTAAATTGGATTTGCCGGGATATGCCATTGGTGGGGTGAGTGTCGGAGAACCGCCAGAATTGATGGCTGAGATTGTAAAAGTCACAGCACCGCTTCTCCCCCCCGAAAAACCGCGTTACTTGATGGGTGTGGGTACTTATCGGGAAATGGCGATCGCGATCGCATCTGGTATAGATTTATTTGATTGCGTAATTCCCACACGCTGGGCCAGACATGGGACGGCAATAGTCCAGGGCGGACGCTGGAATTTAAAAAATGCTAAGTTTCGTGAAGATTTTACGCCATTAGATGGAACTTGTGCATGCTACACTTGTCAAAATTTTAGCCGTGCTTATATATCTCATTTAGTGCGATCGCAGGAAATTTTAGCTTATACCTTGTTGAGCATTCACAACATTACCGAACTAATTCGCTTTACGCAGCATATTAGAGAAGCTATATTGAGCGATCGCTTCATCACAGAATTTGGTCACTGGCTTAATCAAGAAAGGGGAGATGAGGAAGATGAGGGAGATAGGGGGGTAAGAGGAGCAGAGGAAACAAGGGAAGAATAATAATTTTTAACTCCTAACTCCTAACTCCTAACTCCTGACCAAACCATGTTAAGATATTTCTCAATTATGAAAGCTGTGTTGAATAGGTGGATTTAAACAAACATGGAAGCAGCACTTTTATTAGCAAAACTGCCTGAAGCTTACCAAATCTTTGATCCCTTAGTGGACGTTCTCCCTGTTATTCCCGTATTTTTCTTGTTACTTGCTTTCGTTTGGCAAGCAGCCGTGGGATTTAGGTAAGTTAATCTATTTTTCAATTTATAGGACAGGTACTCCACCTGTCCTATTTTTTTGTGACGACATATTTTATAAAATTAATATTTATTAATATTTTGTGATGAATTAAGATAATAATTAAGATGTGAATCAAGCCATGTCAATATGAAGCCTTGCAAGCCAAGCTTAGAGTCAAGGAGGAATCGGTTATGGGTAATATCAAATTCGTTAAAGAGAATAAAGAAGTAGTAGCGGCGGATGGTGCAAATCTTCGGCTCAAGGCAATCCAAAATGGTATTGATATATATACATTGATTGGCAAGATGACTAATTGCGGTGGTAATGGTCAATGTGGCACTTGCGTTGTCCAGATAGTGGAAGGACTAGAAAATCTTTCCCCCCGCACAGACGTAGAAAACCGGAAATTCAAGAAAAAGCCGGAAAATTACCGCCTTGCCTGTCAAACCTTAGTGAATGGATCAGTCAGTGTAGTCACAAAGCCTTAAAATAATTCGTAATTCGTAATTCGTAATAGAGCCTCCGGCACGCACTCGCGTTCGTAATTAAGTTTTGTAACGGGGATTTTAATTAGGCATGAAAACGTGCTGCCGTCGTTAGGCAGGGGAATTAAACCCCTAAACTTTGTTAAATACTCAAATCTGCCATTGCTCGAATTTGTATCCAGTCAGTAGTCAAAATACTTACCAAAATTGAATTTCCTAATTTTAGTAAGTATTTTGAATTTTGAATTTTGAATTGGTATAACTCTGTCATCAATAATGCTATCCTAATGTTGTTGACTGGAAATTTAAGAGAGGTTTTCTTGCCATGCAAGTTAATGACCTGGGATTCATAGCGAGCATTTTGTTCGTACTGGTTCCCGCTGTGTTTTTACTAATTCTGTACATCCAAACTGCTAGCCGCGAAGGTGGAAAAGATAGTTAAGAATTTGTGTATAAAATAAATAACCCCTGCACCAGTAGTGTAGGGGTTTTTATTTATCAACTACTAACTTTATTTTGACTTTAAGCAATTGTCCGCGCCAACAATACTGGACAAGTGGCATTGACTCGAACATAGTCAGACAAAGAAGTACCGATGAGTCGGTCTATATCAACAAAACTCTTAGCGATTGATGGACGACGATCTGGAGAACCAAGCAATAATAAGTCTATATTCAACTCCTCTGCCAACCGACAAATTTCTTCACCAGGTTTACCACTGCTGATATAAGAACGAGATTGGATACCCTGTTTTTCAGCTTCTGCAACTGCGGCTGCTAAAACTGGATTTTTATCTGAGTTAACCTCGGTTATTTCCGATTTCTTACCGCCTAAATCTGTACTAATATTTGCTAAAATTAACTGGCCGCCCTGAATATCTCGCAACAAGAATAGAGCTAATTTTAAGCAATTTTTTGCTGAATCAGAGTTGTCTATTGCCACCATAATCCGCTTAATTCTTTTTACATAAATGTCATCCTTTACTAGCAACATGGGGCGAGAAGATAGTTGGAAAACATACTGACTGACTGAGTTCGATAAAATCGATTGCAGCCGCTTCAGTCCCCGTGAACCCATAATAATCAAGTCAGCGTCGATTTCATCAGCTACTTGGCAAACTACATCTTTGGGGTCGCCTTCACGCAAAATTGAAGAAACCTGACTAGGATCTAAGTTCAAAGTTTGAATGGCATTCGCCAGAATTTTACCACCATTTTCCCATTTAGCTGTCATGGTAGCAGCAGCATTTTGTGCTTGAACAACATGCAAAATTGTAACTTTCGCAGATTGAATTGAAGGGATTTCTTTCAGGGTTTTGAGCATTTCTTCTGCGTGTCCCAATCCCGATACAGCCAGCAAAATTCTTCTGATCATCTTACGCAATTTTTGTGAAGTTTACTTTGGTTTTCGCTGTTAGTACTTGGCTTAGGTCGGATTTTTACCGCCTTGCTTGACAACCTAGTTAGTAAGTTGGCACAAATAAACTTTGTTTTTTAGTATTTAACACTCAACCAAATGGCAAAGTATAAACAACTCAACAAATGTTTAAGTTTATTTGCACTTAGTTACTTAAATTCTCAACTAGACTTCAATTATTAAGCATACTCTCAATTTAGCCTAAAGAACTTAATAAATTATGATGTTAGTTGGGGTAAAAGTAGCGAAGCTGTCACCAGCCGCCACGCAATGGTTCTGTACGCCACTATATTGCCGCCCTTTGATAACCCAAGTGGGAACAACTGGGACTTTTGCCGCGTTGCACAAGTCTGGGTGGGGATTGATGCCTCTGCGATCGCCTGTTTTGATAATCTGCTAGGCTTCTTTGCCAAAGAGTAGCTTCTATTCGTGGGTGGCAATGAGGACAGCACCACGCGACATATTCTTTTGCACCTATGTTCACCAGATGCCGTGTTAGGGCTATCTCTGCCTCCCCAGAAGTAGTAGTGATTTCCCAGCCTACTCTTAAAGAGTAGTGGCTCAAAGCAAATCGTCCTCCACAGCCTACCATCGCTAATCCAGGGTTTCAAAGCAAGCTTTGTGTTAAAAGCTTAAGTAGTCAAATGAAAGTCGTAATAGTTTGTTAACAATGTGTGCAGATTTTTTTCTACCTTCAACTATTCGCTATATAAATCTTTCAGCTTGTTTGATGCGAGTTTTTTCCTAACTAAATTATCCGAGAACTATTGGATTATCTACCAAAGTTAAGATAAAAATTAATAATTATGTAACTCAAAATTTAAAATCTATCTATTGGGCAATACGCTTGGGTTAAGGCTTAACTCTTTGTCAAAGTCAATTTTTTTAACGAACCGCGAACGCGAGTGCGTCTCCCCTTGGGAGAAGGACGCGAACGCGAGTGCGTCTCCAAGAGTTGGACGCGAAGGAAGAGAAGAAAGAGAAGGAAGAAATGCTTAACTGAACTGTATTGATCTATTGGGTTGATTTTATGGGAATAATTTGATTGTGACAAAATCTAGTTAGTATTAATTAGCTGGAGTAAAATTATCTGGTTAGAATCCTTATGTTTTATTCTCAACGTTTGCGACTGCCATCAAAATATTTCAATATTCTCATTGCAGTACTAACTTTTGTTTTGTTTCTCTGGCTAACTCCTGTCGTTGCTCAAGGATTAACTAAAGCTCCGGTTATTTTGGATGGGCAACAGCTTTTTCAGATTAGCGATTCTGGTGAGTATAGCGCTCAAGAACGGGCAAATTTAATCAACTCACAACTAAAAAATGTGATTTCAGCTTCTGAATCTATTCAAGTTAAAATTGAAAAACGCAATCAGCTACCTATTATTTTGCTAAATGACCGCTATCTGTTAACAGTTACACAACAAGATACTGTTCTAGGTAGCACACTTGATGAGCAGGCAAGCATTTGGGTGCAACAAATTGAAGAAGCCTTACAGCAAGCTCACTTAGAGCGAACTAAAACCTATCTCCAACAAACAACTTTTGTAGCAGCAGCAATTTTACTCATAACTGCTGGATTCAGTTGGCTATTAGGATGGATTAAGCATCACTTTTTGCAAGCAGCATCACAACGTTTAACTACTACTATCAAGTCCATACCTAACTCGGAACCACTTAAAGTATTGGAATTATTTCTCAAATTAGTGCTGGCGAGTATACGGTTCGGACTTTGGGTAAGTGCTGTTCTTTATATCACTAATCTCTTTCCTTTTACTCGTCAATGGAGCTACCAAATTTCAAATATTCTGATTACCAGTTTCACATCGCCTATTCTGACATTAGGGAAGAATCCTTACTCTATTACTGAATTAATAATTTTGATTGGCTTGTTATTCGGCTTAGTGATCTTTGCTGGAACTGTAACCAATTTTTTACGTTCTCGCATTCTAGATTTTACTGGAATCAATCGTGGCGCTCAAGAAGCGATTGTAATACTTTTCAAATATGGTCTGATTTTTATTGGTACACTGGTACTGCTACAAATCTGGGGGCTTGATATTAGCTCTTTGACAATCTTAGCAAGTGCTTTAAGTGTTGGTATTGGCTTTGGCTTACAGGATATTGCTAAGAATTTTGGCAGTGGTTTAGTACTAGTATTTGAGCGCCCGATTCAAGTTGGAGATTTTGTAGAAGTTGGGGAATATACAGGTATCGTCGAGCGAATGGGTGCAAGAAGTACCGAGATTCGTACTCTTGACCACGTTTCAATCATTGTACCCAACTCTCGTTTCTTGGAAAAAGAAGTAATCAACTGGAGCCATCGCAACCCGATTTCTCGCCTTCATCTTCCCGTTGGCGTTGCTTATAGTTCAGATCCCAAAGCAGTACAAGCTGCTCTGCTAGAGGCAGCGTCTAAACATCCCAATGTATTGCAGTCTCCTTCTCCTCTAGTGCTGTTTAAAGAGTTTGGTAACAACGGCTTAAATTTTGAGCTATTAGTATGGACTGCGGAACCTAATAAACAATTTTTGCTCAAAAGTGATTTATACTACAATATCTACGAAGTATTACAGCAGCGAAAAATTGAAATTCCTTTTGCTCAGTTAGATTTACATCTGCGTTCTGGCACGTTGGAATTTACGCCAGAAATGCAGTTAGCTTTCATACAAATGTTTGAACGATTGTCAAAAAACAAACAACGCATATAGCCAATCAAATGTAAATTCGGAATTGCCTCGAACTCTTGAGGTTGACAACGTACTTATACTTTAACCGAGATTGGCGCTGCCACCGACTTGAGTTGCGCCCTCAGATACAGGAGGGTGATAAGTCATAGACTGCAACCCTAAGCGACCAGGGCCAGTAAAACGGTTAAGAGTGAATGAAATGCCGCCAAGCATTACGCCAATTGCTCCGAAGATGCCACCACTAGATTGCAGCGCCGTTACTGTCTCCATCTTCACTGATGAGTCTTTCCACAACCATGCGCCTGGCTCTACATCTAACATCTCTCCAGGAGCGAGGTACTTTTCAAAAACATTGCCGTAACCGTGAATCAAAAGTAGTCCCCCTTGTTGCTGACCAATGAAGCGATCGATGAATAACCCGCCACTGCGGCTGAAAAAGAGGTTCGCCAGTCCTCGCTGGAAAAAGAAACTGTACTCAACATTGCTGGTAGCTAGCAAAAACTGATGTTCGCGCACGTCCACTGTCTGTCCACGCTCTAATTGCAGCACCACAATCTGTCCTGGGGCCTCACGGGAGAAAGCAATATTCCCTGGCCCATGTGCTTCACTGATAAAAATTTGCAGTCCGGCAAAGAAACGCTTGGCTGCCCCTTTTAAACCTTTGACACCGAGGCGAACATTGGGATGTTTCCACAGTAGGATATGATGCTCAAAGTAAATTGATTGCTGTTGTCCCAGATGGACATCTACTACAGGTACTACTTCTCCTTCGACTCTTAAATTTAAGTCACCGGAATGAAAGGTTTGTTGGGGATTTCTCAATTCTGGTATCGGTTCACTGCTGAAGTCAGACATGGTATAGTATAATCTCACAGATGGTTTAAAAGAAAATCACTTAGCTTAACTATAGTGATGCTCTTACGCTCAAGCAACTTAAACCCACGGAATTGATTAAGTGAAGTACCCCTTTTTGCTTCGCTGAAAAAGGAGCTTCCAATTTCAACTACAACAATGACGGTCTTATTCGTCGCTTGGGTTTCCCGTCTCATCCGCCGATGCCTCCTCAAGCTCGTGCAAGATGAAGGTCTTACTCCGCGTCCACAGGCAGACACCCGCCTCCCGCAGGTATATAGCTTTACGTACATTCCTGTATGGCTTATCTTTTACCGCCTTAGCAAATAGGCGAACCAGTGACCGGAATCTTTCCCCCTTTCTCACGCTCTTAGACTTGGTAAGCGTATAATCGCTACTGTGACCGTTTGTTATGAGCCGTGTGGGTGGGTCAGCAACCATCTATATAATATCATTGATGTAGATGTTGTGTAGATGTTGTGTAGATGAGCATGACCAAAAAAGGATTGAATTTACGTATATCTGAACGTCGGCTAGATAAGCTTAGACTATATGCTGCTAGCAAAGAGAAGACAATGACTCAACTGGTTGAAGACTGGATTGACCGGCTGCCTGCATCAGGGATTGCAGACTCCTCTACCACCCCTGGCACTAAATAACCTGCGGTTATTGTCGTTTAGGGGTGTTTCGTCGTCTCCCCTTGTCCATCCCCACCTTATGAGTACATTGAAGGTGGGGACTTTCGCGTTACGTTAAAAAAGGAAATATAGCTTTGTCACCGGGTTCAAATGCAACAAGCCTCTAACTCAAATAGTGACGCACGCCCAAAACATCGACATTGGTTTTGGTACATTTTTGGGACGTTAGTTGGTTTATTCGGCTTATATGGACTGGTGAGTTATGTCGTTTTACCAGCACTGTGGCGTCACTATGAACATAACCCAAAGCTGGAACATTCTCCGAAAACAACGCAAACCGCAGAAGGGATCTCTGGAGATCCTCTGAATATTGGATTTGTAGGTACAACAGCAGAAGTGGTGCAGACGCTACTGGCAGCAGGTTGGTATCCAGCAGACCCGATCACCTTACGCTCAAGTGCTGGGATAGCTAAAAGTGTTCTCCTCAAGGATTCTTACCCAACTGCACCTGTGAGTAATTTATATTTGTGGGGACGCAAACAGGACGTGTCTTTTGAACTACCCGTGGGCAATAATGCCAAAGCTAGACATCATGTGCGCTTGTGGCAATCGAACGACTTAAGTAGCGATCGCAGACCTATATGGTTAGGTTCAGCGACATTTGATCAAAGCGTCGAACTTAGCCACCGCACAGGACAGATTACTCACCACATTGATGCAAACATTGATCTTGAAAGAGATAACCTGATTAAAAGTATTGGAAATACACACCAGATTGCCCAATTATATCAAGTCACAGGTATTGGAGCCACATGGCAAGGTCGGAATGGAGGAGGCGACGGCTATTACACAGATGGGGAATTAACTATTTGTGTACTTTCGATGAACAGTATTGCCCAAACAAAACCATTAACTCTTTTGCCTAATCCAGAGCCTGTTAATCTCAAAAATGAAGTATGGTCATGGCTGCGACACTATTTAAAATAGTTTGCCTTCAAGTGATTGGGTATTGGGTGAATGCCCAATATCCAATGCCCCAATGCCCAATACCTATTCTTTGAGCAGCAAATAATATAGTGAACCATTACCGCCTGTGATGCCAGCGCGATCGCCTGCTAGTTTACCAGACCCCATGAAATAATCCACCCGACCCGGGCCTTTGATGGCGCTTCCGGTATCTTGGTCTAGCACAAAGCGGCTGACAGTACGATTCTCTAGTTTGCCACGACTGGCGGGATAGGGAAATGAGTTGTAAATCAGCGCTAGCGCTCCCGGTGGCATGAGAGACTTATCTGTAGCAATGGAACGTTCTGCTGTCACTGGTACGTGAATACTGCCTGTAGCTGCGGTCCCACCAGTTTCTTGGAAGAAAATAAATCGTTCCCAGCGTGGCAGATAATTGTTTAACTCCTGGGGTTTTTGCCGGAAGTAAGCAATCATCCGTGGTAGCGTCAATCCATTCAGTGGAAGTTTGCCATCTTTGGCTAGTTCTTTGCCGATACTAGTCCAAGGGTAATCAGTTCCACCTGCATAGCCAATTGATGTTGTTTTGCCATTAGTTAATTTAATTTGGGCAGAACCTTGGATATGTACCATGTATGCGTCTAGGCGATCGCGGAACCAAAGCAATTCTAAACCGCGCAACTTGCTCTTATTCCCTTGTAAACCATCCTTCCCTTCCAAATCAATTCGTTTTGGGTGGGGTTTCGGCCATTGGCTGAAATCAGGTGGTAGCCGATAAACAGGATACTTATATATTGCAGTCCTGACACGGCTAGCGGTATAAACAGGTTCGTAGTAAGCAGTGAACTTAACAGCACCCTTGCCATCGTTGCCCACGGACTGGTAGAAGACAAACTCTCGGCGGACAGAGGCTTGTAGTTGCGCTGCTGACTTAGAACTGACAACCAGTTGGCGGAAACGTACCAAACTCCGACGGACACGATTAAGAGTAATTTCCTTAACTGGATAATTTTGATATGCTGCGATCGCGTCACTCTTTGTTAGGTAAAGCAGACTATTGTCAATGGCAGCCAACAACGCATTGCGGTCGCCTGTTTTGCCTATTTGACCCCAAATTTGGTCATCCCAACCCAAGCAAACCGGTCTGAGTGTACAATAGCTTCCGATAGTGATTGGTTTTAGCGGTGGCGTTAACTCAGGAATAATTGGTACTGGCAGAGGTGGGAGATCAGGAGTTGTGGGTACTGGCAACGGCAGTAAGTTAGGAACCTGAGCAACAGCCACCCAGAGAGGGTTTACAAGGGCAATTCCCAGACTCAAGGAAAGCAAAGCGAGGGTTTTTCTGATCATTTAGTTGAATCTTTCAACACTGGAACTAAAAATGGGTTCTACCCGGATTGCCACGATCCGAGAGGGTCTTACTACCATGTACTCACCTTGAATATTTTTGATCGGGACACTAATAAAGTCATTAGAAGCAGACTTTGGCACAAGTTCGCCACTATACCATTTCTGAAACTCTTGAATAGTCGGAAAACGTACTTCTTCCCGGTGGCCGGTTTCCAGTAGGAGGAATACGGCATATTCACTTGCAGTTCTAGTCATAAGGTGGAATCATTTGAAAAACATTCAACCCATTGTTAACCACCTAACCTCCGAATGAAAAGGGTAAGCATACGGGAGCAGGCGATTTAGAGGACATCTTTAAGAGGTTAAGGTCATAAACAATTTGTCAATAAGTAATAGTGCTTACAAATTTCCGAAAAAAGGGGTAATGAACTCAAAGAAGCAAGCCCTAGACGAAAGTTCCCCTGGCAGTTCTAGCTTGCTACCTGACGTTGATGTTCTTGATCCAGAAATACGCTCGGCTGAAATTTGGTAATCTTCTCGTCAATAATAAAAGATTTGACATATTCAATCATCATCGGATGGACAGAGAACAGACCTGATTTGGCATCAATCCACGATCGCGCTTGCAGAGAAGGTAATGACATCCTTTATGGCGGTTCTAATCCAACATACTCTGGCAATGACAGCCTCTATGGTGGATCTGGTGATGATCTCCTCTATGGCGGAGCCGGTAACGATCGCCTTGACGGCTATTCAACTAGTGGCACAGAATATGACACTCTGGTTGGTGGTGATGGTTCTGATACTTTCGTTCTTGGCGGTTCCTGGGGTGTTTCATACCAATCCCCTATGGTTCTGATCCCCCCTAACCCCCCTTAAAAAAGGGGGAACTAGAATCAAAGTCCCCCTTTTGAAGGGGGATTTAGGGGGATCAAACCACATTTTGCACTCAGCATAGAGATGTGTGTACACCGTAGCCCCGTGAACGGGGAGGGGATTAAGGGGAGCCAGTGCGGTCTTGGGGTCTCCCCAAGTGGAGCATCTGGCGTGTGGGGTAAAACGCCTGTGGGATAAGCGTTTTAACTTAAGTTGACACCAATGAGCAATGCTGTGTCCCTACGAGAAATCTATATGTATAGGACTCGTATTTGATTTTTGAAAAAAATCAGTACACCCCGAAAAGGCTTCTTCCCCACTCCCTAGTACAGACGCGATTAATCGCGTCTCTGCCTACTCTCTACTCCCTGTCTACGCAAATAATTATGGCTACGCCACGCTGCGCGAACAAAAATCAAAGCAGACTGCTATATCAGGGTTTGTGCGAAATGGTATCAGGAGTCAGGGCAAACCATGCGATCATTGCTTTCTATAGTTAAAAAATGTAAGTTTTTTTAGCTCTTGCATAACTCTCCAATTAAGCTCTGATAACTCATTGGCATTGTTGAACAACAGTTATTCAGGAAGTGAAAATTATGAAACTTTACTATCGTGGTCTAAACTACGAATACGACCGAAGCAAGGTTAGCAATAAAGCAGAACAGCCCTTTGAGCCAGTTCTTGAACTTGGGCTAACTTATAATCTAATGTACCGTGGCGTTACTTATTGTGTTGATCCGAATTCCAAACCGCCGGAAGTTCCTCTAGCACCACTAGCCTATAAATTAAGCTTTAGAGGAATCACCTACTTTGTAAATAAAACTGCACAGGAAGAAGTTACCGTAGTCTCTCAACCAGCAAGCACTTCAAAAGTTGGGGCACTGCCGATTTCTGAGGAATTATTAAAGCTTCAACAATAATATAGCAGCAAGCCGATCTGAAATTTAGGTAGTCATGAACTTCTAGTACAATCCTCAAAAACGTTAAAATTTCAGCACTACCTACTTCCTGTGTCAATATTTAATCATTAGAGCTTTCTTCAAAATCAACGCTCATATCACCAACGCTAACTTTTTGGGCGATGTTTTTATACTCAGACTTTTTACGAAAATTTTCAAAAACGCTTGAGAAGCCATTTCATTTTGCGCTCTCCCTTGGAGTACACTGGATAAGGCAATGCGACTTCCCAAAATCCTGACTATGAAAACTAATATTAAATTAAAAGGAAGTTAAATTTAGCACCTGTTTTGAAAATTAG
Source organism: Nostoc sp. (assembly GCF_036917755.1). Classification (GTDB taxonomy): domain Bacteria; phylum Cyanobacteriota; class Cyanobacteriia; order Cyanobacteriales; family Nostocaceae; genus Nostoc. Next base: position 9,234 of record NZ_JBALFC010000018.1, on the reverse strand, counting down.
TTCTGAAAACCAAGTTATTTCCTCAACCATAAATTAGTGATGTTTTTGCGATTTCCCCGGCGTTTATTTCTGTTTAATCTGCTAGGTTTGACATTTGCTGCTTGCCAATCAACAAAAGAGTTTGAGGGCACGTTAACTATTGGTGTTATCAACTATGGTGGAGGCGAACAGATAATTAACCAATATGCTAAATTTAATAGTTACTTGGGTGAAAAGACAAATGCATATATTCAGCTAGAGCCTGCTTTTAATGAAAATAGAGCGGTTGAGCGCCTTGAGGCTCGTGCTTGGTCATTGGTATTTGCTCCACCGGGTTTAGCGGCTATTGCGATCGCACACTACCAATATGTTCCTCTATTTCCTTTAATAGGTATTAGTAATCTGCGTTCAATTTTCGTTGTTCGCAAAGACAATCCAATATCCGACTTGAAACAGCTAGAAGGTAAAATAGTGGCTTTAGGCCAGTTAGGTTCCGCAACCGGATATTATTTTCCTCTTTACAATCTTTATGGTACAACACTGGCAGAGATACTATTTGCACCCACACCGAAAGCCGCGCTACAATTGGTCGCTGAAGGAAAAGCGATCGCCTGTGCTGTCTCAGAGGCGGAATTGAGCCTCTACGGTTCACAGTTAGACCGAACCGAATTCCGCATACTATTTAAAGACCCTCACTATGTACCATTAGGTGTGGTCTTAATAGGGCCTAGTATAGAACGTAACCGTCAAGAGTTTATCCGCAAAGTGATGAGTAATTCGCCTTCAAGTTTAGCTCAAGAAGTGGGGTATGTACCCAATGGACAAGTACCAGATTACAAATACATGATTTCTCTGGTTGATCGGGTAAGCTCGATTAGTTCCAAGCTGCAAAAAAAGCCTGTTCGTTTATTTTGAGTCAATTAACGTGAGTCTCCAACGGAGGCTCACGTTAATAAAAGCAAATATTCTTTTTGATCCAAATCCTGAAAGGGCTGTTCTGATTAAGAGTGAGAGAGTCTAAGGTTTAATCTTCAAAGGTATAGAGTAAAGTAACATTTAGACTCTCTGGCGATCGCGGCGATGAAAAAAACATTTATGATTCACTCTTATTGAGCAATCAGTTTCTGAAGAACTTTGTTATTTTCCCCAAGTTGTTGCTCACTAACAAAGGGTTTATTACTGGAAGTTTATTTGGGCAATTTGGCGCAACAAAAATCGGCTCGTTTTGGCTGTTCCAATGCTTCTCACGGGCGATATGTTACTCTTACGGACCGCCTGAAAGGTCATAGCCAATGTAGCAGTTACTGCCAGTGCGAACAAATATACCTGTGGCTGTCCATTGCTTTATCTGTTTGATAGAAGGAGCATCTAGGAACAGTCGATAGGGTTCACCCAACAAGGTAGGTATTTGTCCAACTTGGGTAAGCGGCCACGACTTCTTATCTATCAAATCTAACTCTGTCCTACAGGGAAGTTGTATCCCGTAGGAAAAAACTCCAATGCACTTATTTGAAGCAATATAGACCCGATGACCGTATGAAACTCGGCAAGGTAATCCTCCTTTTCCTGGTAGTGCGTAGCCAAAGAAGTTAAAGCTCCACGGTAGAAATACAAGCAAAAGTACAGAAAATATGATGAAGCCTACTGTACCTAGCACTATGGTAGATTTCCGAATGGGATTCATTGGTTGAAATAGGATAATTTATTGTGATTACGCTAGTGTAAATACATCTTTTCCATTTTCAAAACGCATTAGCTCTAGCACAGTTTCTTTATACTCTTTAAAATTAGAATTTATTTTGATCTGGTAGGTTCGCTCAATGGGTAAATCTATAGTTAGTTCAGTTTTAATGCTTCCAGGATGTGAGGTGAGGATATAAATTCGCTGTGATACAAAAACTGCTTCCTCAACATCATGAGTAATCATAAAAATAGTTGTACCTGTATTTCTCCACAACTCCAGAAGAAATTGTTGCATCATCTCTTTTGTTTGGGCATCCAAAGCACCAAATGGTTCATCCATGAGGAGAATTTTCGGCTGAGATATTAGGACACGAGCGATCGCTACTCGCTGTTGCATACCTCCTGATAGTTCTTTAGGTAGTGCCTTAGCAAATTCAGTTAAGCCTACCATATCTAGGTAGTAAGAAACCTGCTGTTGTCTTTTGACCTTGGGTACGCCCCTCAGCTTTAACCCAAAGCCAATGTTATCTGCTACAGTCATCCAGGGGTAGAGAGAATAGTTTTGAAACACCAGACCCCGGTCTGCTCCTGGGCCTGTGACTTTCACTCCATCAACCCGTATTTCCCCAGCCGTGAGAGTATCAAGTCCCGCAATCAGGCGTAATAAAGTCGTTTTCCCTGAGCCAGATGCCCCGACAGCACAGACAAATTCACCTTCTTTGATATGGATATTGATGTCTTTAAGGGCAACAATTATACCGTTGCGGGTTTGAAATTGTTTGTGAAGATTAGCAACTTCTAGATGCATAAACGTATAGTTATAGAAGACAAATTATTTCGTTGCCCACCGACAGGAAACTCTCAGTAATAATCGGAATAGCAAGTCAATTCCTAAACCAATCAAACCGATTACAATTAGTCCAGCAAAGATTTCATCAGTTCTTAGAAAACGTTGAGCAATACTAATTCTTTTTCCCAATCCTTCGGTCGCTGCTACTAGTTCCGCTACGATAACTAAGTTCCATGCTGCTGCCATATTCACTCGACAGGCATCAATAATTGCAGGCAGGAGGTAGGGAAAAATTACCTGTAATAAAACTTGACTGCGCCTTCCTCCCAAGGTATATGTAGTTTCAATTAATTCTTTGGGAATAAACTTCACCCCATCCATAATCATCAACGTATTAAAGAAAAGAGTGCCAATAAAAATCAGCAGAATCTTTGGCAATTCATCCAAGCCAAAATATAAAATTAACAGTGGGATGAAGGCAGGCGCTGGCATATAGCGAATGATGCCAATGATCGGTTCTAAGAGCGATCGCACACTAGCAAATGTTCCCATGAGTGTCCCCAGAGGAATTGAAATCACTGCTGCTAGGAAAAAACCAGTTAGCACCCGAAACATACTGAACTCAATGTCTTTCAGCAATGTTCCATCTGACCAGAGTGTCTGAATTGCCGCTAAAACTTGTACAGGGGTTGGTAGGAACATAGAATTAGTTCCAGGCATAGTGGCAACCCAGCTAGAGACAATCCACCACAAGCAGATCGGCATGACAAGAGACAGAATGACCAAAATCGCAGTCAATCTTTTAGGAATATCTTCTGCAATTCGCCAAAATACTGTTGGTGGTAACATTTGCGGCTGAACATCAGTAGATTGACTCATGCGTAGGCGTAGCCCGTCGTAGACATCGCTCCTCCATATCCCTTACCCATAACATCCTCAAACCTTTCCAGCTTTATCAGCGTAGGCTTTGACAAAGCGGTTATCAAACATTTTGCTTAAGTCTGGTTCCTGCTTAATCAGACCACTTTTCAACAGAGACTTACTAATTTCCTTAGCGGTGAAGGATAAGGAAGTCCTGTCATTACCAGGAGCAAAGGCTTTCAGATTTTGTTCTAAGGTGAAAATAGCAGTACCTGCTTCGTATTGCTGATATTCCTTGATATTAGTACCCGCTCGTTTGGCAATAATTTCTGTTGCCTTCTGTTTATTAGCTGCGATAAATTTGAGAGTTTCAAACCATGTATTCACTAAAGCTTGTACATCCTGCGGTCGTTCTTGAATCATCTTGCGTGTAACTACCAAGTGATCGGAAATCGCACCGGGAAAGTCAGCAGAAGAGAATAAAGCCTTACTTTTAGGAAGTAATAATGCTTTGCTAATAAAGGGAGCAAACACGCCAACTGCATCCAATTTACCAGCAGCAAAAGCCGCCGCCGCCGCACCCGTCTCCAAAGGTTGAAACTGAATATCCGCTTGAGTCAAACCTGCTTTTTCTAATCCTAGTAGTAATAAAAAGTGGTCTACTGTTCCCTCTTCTGCTGCCACCTTTTTACCCTTCAAGTCTTTGATAGAATTAATTCCTGGTCGCACAATAATTTGGTCATTGCCTTGAGAATTATCATTCGTCAGCACAATTACCAAATCTGCTCCAGCCGCCACTGAACTGATGGTGTCATTGAGAGTCTGGCTATTACCATCAAGTTGAGTTGTCGCTAAGGCATTAATCGAATCTAAATAGCCATCAAACCACTTTAAATTGGCTTTGACTTTATTAGCTGTAAATAAATCTTGTTCTTGAGCCACCTGCCAGGGAAACCAACCAGGCCAAGCACTAAACCCTATTTTAACTGGCTGAGTTGCCGATGGAGTAGAAGCAGTGTTAGAAGTAGGAATTTGCGAAGGAGTACAACTGACAGTAACTATTAAACTGACCAAAAAAATACAAAACCAAGATAGTATGGTGCGAACTTTCATTAAGTCTCCTCTCTATAATTTGCAACCTCAACTGAACAACTCAATTAGACTCTCTCTGCGACTCTGCATGAGGAGGTTATTGACTTCAGCTAATTGATCCGAACTAGGCGAATTTCCGTGCGTTGATTGCGGGGGTCATTTGGAGGTATGCCGGGTAGCAGTTGGCTAAAGCCTTGACCCTCAACCACAATATTGTGCTTGATATTTTGCAAACGTAGATAATTACCTACTACCTGCGCTCGTTGTTGGCTAAGTTTTTGGTTAAAGTCAGCAGAGCCAATCTGAGACGTATGCCCAATTACTCTTACAGCTACAGTTTGTAGGTTGAATTCTGAAATTTCCTGAGCTAACTGATTGAGTGTTTGCTTACCCTCATCCTCAAGTTGAGCAGAGCCAATACCAAATTTTACATCTCCTCGGACTTGCAAATTGCCTATATTAGGAGCAACTTTAATTTGGTTAGCATTGAGTTTGTTATTCGAGGCAAGCACCTTTACTTTTCCTGTTAGTCTGTCTGCTAGTTCTGGGTTATCGGCACGCACCAAATCAATCAAATTTTGGCTGTTAGTCGCAGCCTTAGTGATGAACTCAGAGGTAAACAAATCTTTGGGATTCTCAGGAACCTGATTCAATTTACCTGCCAATGTCAAAACCGCAGCCGTAGAGCCAATTCGTTTCTCTAACGTCCCATTTGTTAACCAGTCTTTAGCTTCAATAGCGGGAAAAAAGTCAATACCTTGTAAAACAGAATTTGCATCGCTGGGTGATAGTTTGCCATCCTCAGCAATCTGATTTTGAAACTGTGAAGTATCACGAAGATTGCTATCAATGCGACGATAGTAAGCTGCCAGAAATTCGGAAATTTTCTCAGGTTGAGATTGAATAAGTTGGTTGGAGGCAACAATCACATCTACAATTGCCCCAGGTACATCTTTACTAGATAAGACAACTGTATACCCCTGCTGTCGAGCTTTGGTGATATAAGGCTCCCAGAGAACAGCAACTGCTACATTTTGATTGGGGTCTTGCAAAAGCTTCCAAGCAACAGATGCATCTGCTACCTTATTCACTTGAAAATCTGACAACTTAAACTGATCGAATTTAGTACTTAACATCAGAGCTAGATATTCACTGGGGGTATCACCAGCAAAAGTAATGCTCAACTGCTTTCCCTGCGATCGCATTTGCTGTATTAATACATTAAGATCCAGAAGTGACTTCAAGTTGGAATACTTTTTTGTATTCAAAACAACCGCATCTGCACCGATTGTGCGGTCAATTAGCCCGACAATTTTCCCTTGAGGTTTTTGTTTGAGAAATTGATCCAGTGTCGTTACTAATAAGTTAGCTTTCCCCTGGTTCAAAAGTTCAGATCGTTTAGCCTGATCGAATTCATCTTCATAATGTAGGTTAACTCCCGGTTCTTTGCTAGATTGAAACTCTTTACCGCGAAAGGTACTGTAGCCACTAAAGGTGTCACCTAGAAGAGTTAATTGTTCAGTTTTATTAATGTTGTTTGCGACATTCGGAATTAAGTTGAATGACTTTTGACTTACTAGCCAAAAACCACCTATACCCAAACCAGCAGTAATAGCAAGAGCTAAAGTCAATATTACTGGATTATTAAGCTTATCTGGTGGATTCTTCTGAACTAGCCTCTCTCCGCAAATTTCGCACTTTTTTAGAGTTGAGGCGTTTTTATCATGACCACATTTAGAGCAAGTAATATAGTTCTGTTCATTTAGCATCTTTTGATCTCGCTTCTGTTAATCCCAGTTCTTCTTGTATATTGGCTTCCATAGTGGAAACTTGTTTGTTAGTCAGCCCTAATTCTTCTTGAAGTTCAAGCAACTGTGTCTGTTGCTCAAAATCAATTTCAGTATTGCTTTCTAGAAAAGCTCGATACATCAAACCATACTCATAGAGAGCTTGTTGCTGAGAATGCCCACAGGAGAATTTAGCAATAATTTGGTCAGAATTTGCTTGAGAAATGCCATACTTTTGGCGAAAATGCTCTAGCATTTGTACTTGATTTTCAGCAGGATTGCCGCGACGGTAACAGGTTTCTACTAACTTCGTGAACTTTTCTAAATTACTGTTCAGGTCTTCCGATGTTCTAGAATTGGCTGGTGAAGTTTTGGGAAGTTCAGCAGATTTTTGCGCAGATGCAGATATAGTCTCAGCAGGAATAAACAAGCTGTAAGTCTTTACATAACCCTCGATCGCTACTTCCTGCTTACGGTAGTTAGCATTGTCCTTACCACCCGCAAGAGTCTTTTCTAGTTCTTTGAGATGCGCCATAAGTTTTTGGTAAAGCCCCTGTTTTTCGGCTTTTGTAACCGCTTGTTGACCGACATTTTGGAGTACATCTTCCAAAATCTCCCGGACTCTGCGATTATGGTCACTAACAAGGTATTCTTCGGCTTCTTGCCAGTCATTTCCCAGAACCTGGATCTTTTTCAACCCTGTCAATTTGTCTTGATAGTGAAAACGTATTTCCGAGTATTTAGTAATTAAATTTTCTTCCTCAACCACTAATCCAAAAATTTCAGCCAGAATCAAGTTTTGTTTAGCCTGGACTTCAGCTTGAGTTGCCGGCATGTGGTCATGAAACTGGCGATAATCCTGATGGGTATGCAAAGGATTCTTATCTGACTGAGACACAGACCGATAAACTGTCCGCATCCGATCCATCCCCTCGATCAGCCTGAGAGGAAATGCTCCAATTTCTTGAACAAAGTAAATGTGGTGAGAGTCACCTAAAGGACGAATATCTTTATCAGTAAGTGTGCTGGTCTTACGAATCATCGGGAGTATTAAACTTACAGCCGGATCTGTAGGTTTATTACCGCCTTGAATACCGACTATAGTTTGCCGCTTTTCGGCTCTATCTTCCCAACCTAATCGAGCCTGTTCTTGACTGAAGCGTAAGAAAGGCTCACTTTTTTCAAAGATAGTCTTAATCTGAGCTTCCTGCTGTTCTACAGTTGGGTATTCTTCCAGGAACTTGCGAGCCGTGGAGATTTGGATCTTACCATTGCCGACAAATTCATCCAGAGAGCGATTCAAAATCCGCTCAAACAAATCCTTGAGCCTCAAGTTGTCGAAAGTGTATAAATCAAAGAGTTTTGTCCCTAACTCTCCCAATATCTGCTGCGAAATTGCCTGACAGATATTCTCCTGCTTTTCGGCAATGGTCTTGTTATAAATTTGGTCTACATCTTTGCTGTGATAAATTAAAATTCCGTTAACTGTTAGTACTCCAGTTTCACCAATATAAGCTTGTTCTTGGTCGAGAAATCGAGCTTTCAATATCTCGCAGTTGCGTTCTAGAGCAGCCAAATCTACCAGCAAACGCTCAATTTCTTCCTTCAAACTATCCAACAGATGTACTGCCAATGTCCGGGCTTTTACTTCTACTTTTGATATATACAGCGACTCAAAAGCGTGTGTAATTCCCCTGAAGTCTTCATCAATCAAATTTTTGCGATTCAGGGCATAAATGAGTTGTTTAGCATGGTCATCTATCTGCTTCAGTAGAACTTGTAAAGTATTTGTTGCAGAATGCTCTTTAGGCAACCAGTTTTTTTGTCTGTCTTGGTCAAACTGGCTACGATATTCTGTAAAAATGTCTAGAAGTACTTCTAGGAAATGACGAGCAAACTTTGGCCCGCGAAAACGGTCTTCAATGATTTTGTAGACAACCTGACGCAGTTCTTGGCGCTTTTGGGGAATCAGTTGGTTCAGGTTATCCCACATCTTCTGAAAGTAATCACTCCAGCGCCTTGGGTCTGTATCACTGTCGTAAAAGTGAGACTTGTATTTGTCCTGTTCTACTGAGATGAAGCGCTGTAGGTTCTCGAAGGGAATATTTAGGTCGTTGCGACGTTTGCGTAAGCCTGCTACCCAATCAGCCACTTCTTTGCTGTAGGGTTTCATATTATCGCCAAGGCTAATACTGTTGAGTAACTGATGCTCATTTTCAGATTCCGCTAATCGTAAATTAGGCAGGATTTCTGTTTTAATCACATCACGCATCGCCGCCGGGGTGGGAGTAGGGTTAGACCACCAAGTAATTAACTGACCTCCTAATCGTAAGGCGCAAGCATTGAGAACCCGCTCTACAGGAAATTGAATACTCGAAAGCCCGAAACTAATAAAATTCTGAGGATAACCTTTGGAATCAGGACTAGCCCAATGTTTGCGAATATTGTCACGGACAAGTTTTTTGTATTGACTAAACCCAGAACTGAAGTCCAAAAAAATGTTTTGGGAAACCATTTCCAAAACAGAGTTGAGGCTAGGAAAAGTTACTTTATCGTTGCTGTTACCAACCAGGTAACAGAAGTTAAAAGGTACATCCTGACTACTTTGGGAACTGATGCGATCGCTCGGATTCGGGCTATATTGAGTTTCAAAACGAGTATCGTTGCGCGAATAGTGGTTTAACTCCATTAGGGCACTATAGGCATTAGCTATTACCCTGTCACCAAGCCCTGCAAAGGCTCCTGGAAGCACTAAATAAGCTGAGGATTGGGGCAAATCCGCAGGAGGAACCCAGTCTCGCAAGTTATAGGCAATGTCAAGTACCATACCAGAGCCAGTCCCCCCTGAAAGAGAGCAGACGATGAAAATGTTGACACCTTTATCTAGCTGAACTCCCCAACGATCCAGCATAAATTTTTCATGGCCAACAATCCTGGATCTAACATTGTTGGCTCTCCCAGACTAAATATGTTAAATTAACAACAGAAATGCCAGTTTAGTAAAATCCTTCTCCTAAAACTATTAAAGTTAGTTAAGCCATA
>NZ_JBALFC010000017.1:0-7413 GCF_036917755.1 Nostoc sp. | reverse complement strand
ACTTGAGATACGTCCCTGCATATTCTGGTTTCTCCTGCCACCCTACAAAAAATATTTTCCTCTATTTCCGACCCCTTTTTGCGGTGACGTGTACTGAGTGAAGGTCTTAAATATTTAGTAAATAATGTGTATCAAAAACTCAGTTACGTCAGTAGCGGTTTTGAAGACGAAGACCAAGTGAGCAATGCCTTAATTCGTGACACTCAAGAACAAGATATCAAGGGATTTGCTGCTAACGCTGCTGCTCATAGTGAAATGCGAGCTTGGTTAATGGAAGAAACTCGTGTTCACCGCCAAGTCAGTATTCGAGCTTTAGGAAATAAATTTGCGGGGCGTCCCTATGGTTGGTCAGAATTCGATACTTTGGGAGTAATGGCGGAACTTGCTAATAAATGTGTAGTGGAACTGCGACACGCTCAAGGTAATGTTAATCTGCGTGAAAAGGGTCTGGTGGCTCAGTTGCGATCGCGCAAGGGAATGGAGCAATATACCATCCGGCTTGCAGATATAATTGACCCAGCTAGCTTGAAGATTGCTAAGGATATAGCCAGTCATTTGTTTAATGGCAAAGTGTCTAGCGATCCACAGTTGCTTTTTGATGATTACAAAAAAGTTTTAAAAGAACGTTGCAAAGAATTAGAGGGCTGGTTAACCCAAGCTGAGGGCGGGCTACCTTTTGCGGAATTGCTGCAAACTAACTTAGCACTCCTGCATGACTTGCTAGCAAACAACGGTGCGGCTGAATTTTTCGGATGTTTTCGCTTGCGTCGAGATGAGATAGAAGAGTATATCGAGGATGTGCAAAAGCTGCAATCTTTCTTCAATATACAAGTAAAGCTGTTCCAGCAAGCGCGTGATGACTTAAAAAGTCTAGAACCAGAACTGCGCCACATAAACGATCCAGATTTGCTCAAGCGGGTGGATTTAGTTAAGCAAATTTTGGCAATGTCTGACCCGACTACCAAAATTCCAGAATTAGCAATGTTGCTCAAACCTGTTAAGGATAAGGTGCAGCAGGCGCTAACAAGTCAAATCTACCAAGTGCAGACTAAAGGCAAAGCAATGCGGGAGAAATTAGCTGAGTATGTGACTTCTGCTCACCAAGATATTTCTGCCCAGCTAGACCTCACAAATCTCACCCAAGATATTGATAAAGTTGTCACCTCAGTTGATCAGGTAGCAAGCATTGATTCCGCGATCGCACATCAGAGTGAACTAGAAAACATCCTCCCACATTTGCTGGAAAAAGTAGACAAGCTTGCTAATGAAATCATCGAGCGTCAATCGAGCAATGGCAGTTATAGTACAGCAACGTTTATCAAATCTATCGTATCGGTTCAGGTAGCGAGAGTTGCAACTAAGTCGCTACTGGAAACACCCCAAGATGTGGATGTTTATTTAGAGGCTTTGCGGAATACTCTACTGGATAAGATTCACCAAAATCATCGCGTCCGTCTTGAATAAATCTGGCGGGGCGGCTCTCCTGTTTTGCCTACTCCAAGCCTAAATGCAACTTGAGAGCAGCATCAACTAATTGCATCAAATCCTGATTCAAACAACCTACCCCATCTCCTAAAATGCGCTGCTTTGAAATCGTGCGTACCTGCTGCGCTTGTACCTTAGAAGGCTTAGATAAACCACTCTCCTCTGGATTCAATAAAACCTCAAAAGGATAAACACGACTGACGTTAGATGTAATCGGTAAAATTGTCACCGTACTAGCAGCACTGTTATTAGCATCATTGCTCACAATTAGCACAGGTCGGCGTTTATCCATTTCTGACCCCACTACTGGACTGAGATTAGCATAATAAATTTCACCACGTTTCATCTGTTAACCCATCCCCTATCGTCAAATCCCAATCTGGGTCAACTTCCGCCGAAGCTTGGCTGTAAGCTTGCTCTAATTCCTGATAGCGCAGTAACTCCAGTGCTAACTCAATGACTTGAGAGCGAGATTTACACCCCTTTGTCACTTTGTAATTCTCAATAAACTCTATCAAAGATGCTGGTAAGGAAATGGATAGTTTTTCCGATGACATGGTATTACCAAAAGGTAACTATATTTTTCTTACTTTATAGTAGCCAAAATAGTAGGGAATCAATATAAATCCTGGCAAATAGAAATTCCATAGCAAAACTCAGTTAAAACGCGGTGGTTATCAAGGTGTTAGTCCGTTAAAACTGACTTGGGTTAATCTCTCCGAAATTGAATGCGGGGTGGTTGATGTGAAAAACTACCAATTCTCTAGCACCTCAATGAACCGCACTGCTATTAAAAACTTCGCAATTTGGGCGCGTCGCTACTTACGGGAACAAGTAAAAGCCCGTGCTGCTCAGTATGGGATTACTGACAAAAGCATCATACAATCCCAAACCGTTACAGGTGGGCTGTTGGTGGCGGGTCAAACGTTGAATGCAACAGAAACAAACCAGTATGAACAATTGCGAAATCGCTTGCAAGATTTAACGCTAATTTCCAGCCCAGCCCAGGCGGTAGCTACACTGATAGATGAAATTGCCTACACCTGGTTTAACCGTTTAGCGGCGTTGCGATTTATGGAGGTGAATGGATATATTGGGCGGGTGTTGAGTAGTAGTGACCCGAATTTGGTAGACCCTGATTTGTTGCGGGATGCTAGTTCTATTGCCGAAATGGGGGATTTACCTGGACTTGACTTGGATACTCTCAATGAGTGGCGTGGTTTTGCTAATCGTGATCCTAACCCGGATGAGTTTCTCTATCGGCGTCTGCTGTTAGCTCAGTGTAAAGCTTTGGCAGAGGGAATTCCGGCAGTGTTTGACCCTCGCCAGAACTACCAAGCGCTGTTTTTACCTGGAAATCTGTTAAATCAGGATTCAATTGTCAGGCGACTGGTGAAGGAGATTCCAGAGGAAGACTGGCAGGATATTGAAGTAGTGGGTTGGCTGTATCAGTTCTATATTTCTGAACGCAAGGATGAGGTAATTGGAGCAAAGTCGAAGGTTGCAGCCGCAGATATCCCCGCCGCGACGCAATTGTTTACCCCGCATTGGATTGTTCAGTATATGGTGGAGAACAGTTTAGGGCGGTTGTGGTTAGAGTCTCACCCGGAATCACGCTTGCGGGAATGTATGCCGTACTATTTGGAAAATCAGGAACCTCTCCCTAACCCTCTCCTGGGAGGCGAGGGGACAAGAGAAGAAAATTCTTGCTCTCCTCAGCGCGTCGAGGAGAGGTCTTTAACGCCTCAAGAGTTGACTGTGATAGATCCTGCTTGTGGTAGCGGTCATATTTTGGTGTATGCGTTTGATTTGCTGTTTGAAATTTACAAAGAGCAAGGTTATTTAGAGCGAGATATTCCAGCGCTAATTTTGACACACAATTTGTATGGTTTGGATATTGATGAACGTGCAGCGCAGTTAGCGAGTTTTGCGGTGTTAATGAAAGCACGGGCGCATAATTCTCGCATTTTACGGAAACCGCCTACTTTGAATATTACGGCTGTGCGTTCTACCCATAGTCAGACTTTACCACTAGCGACGGAATTGAATCCTGAAGATTGGGAACCGTTAATTGAGGCTTTTAAGGATGCGGACAATTTAGGAAGTTTGATTACTCCGCCACCTTTTGACGTGGAAAAATTGCAAGGGCAATTGAATAATTTGGAAGCGAGTAGTTCACTGTTTCGAGAGTATGCTCCAATTTTAAGAGAGTTAGTTTTACAAGCAGAGTTTTTGAGTAAGACGTATTGGGTAGTAGTTGCAAATCCGCCTTATATGGGCAGTAAACATTTAAATACAATACTTCAAGCATTTGCAGTAAAGAATTACCCTGATGCAAAATCTGACTTATTTGCAATGTTTATTGAGAGAATTGATAAATTCACAGTTCAAAATAGTGCCATAGGTTGTCTGATGCCTTTTGTATGGATGTTTTTACCAAGTTATGAAAAATTTCGCTTGAAAGTTATAAAGCAATTTACTATTACCTCACTCATACAGCTTGAATATAATGCTTTTGAACCTGCTTGTGTACCTGTATGTACCTTTACACTTAAAAAATCAACTAATCAAGATGAGTTAGGTACTTATATCAAATTGTCAGATTTTAAAGGTCATCAGAACCAAGCTCCTAAAGTAATAGAAGCAATATCTAATAAAAATTGTGGTTATATTTTTAGATGTAAAACAAAAGATATTTATAATTTTCCAAATAATGTTATTGCTTATTAGGCTAGTGAAAAAGTAAAAACCATATTTATTAATGCCAAGAAACTGCGCGATTTAGGTCATGCTTGTTCAGGAATTCAAACAGGTAATAATGATAGATTTTTGAAGCAATGGTATGAAGTTCAGTTTGATAAAATTGGTTTTAGTTTAACTTCACGTCAAGAAGCATTTAGTTCTAAATATAGATGGTTGCCTCATAAAAAAGGAGGAGAATACAGAAGGTGGTATGGAAATTGTGATTTTATAATAGATTGGGAAAATGATGGTCATGAAATTATTAATAACCCAAGTGCAAGACCACAAAATTTAGACTATATGTTTCAGGAAGGTGTCACTTGGTCTCATACAACAGTTGTAGCTTTTAGTGCTAGGATTTCAAACTTAGGTTACACATTTAATGTCGAAGGTCCGACATTCTTTTTTCCTAATCCAGTAATTATTCTTAGCTACTTTTGTTCTAAGGTTGTAACTCATTTTATGGAATTAATGAACCCTACATTACATTTTCTTGTAGGAAATGTTTCATTACTTCCATTTGATGATAAGGTATTGCATCTTATAAGTGAAAAGGTAGAAAATACTACTAGTAAGGCTATATATATTACTAAACAAGACTGGGACAACTTTGAAACCTCCTGGGACTTCCAAACACATCCCCTATTACGCCACAACACCAAACACCTCACCGAAGCCTTCAACATTTGGCAAAGCAAATCAGAAACCGCCTTCCGCGAACTGCAACGCCTAGAAGAAGAAAATAACCGCTACTGGATAGACGCTTACGAATTACAAGACGAACTCACCCCAGAAGTACCCGACAACCAAATCACCATTCGCCGCGCCGACTTAAACAAAGATATCCGTTCCCTCATTTCCTATGCCGTCGGCTGTATTATGGGGCGCTATTCCCTCGACAACCCCGGACTAATTCACGCCGGACAACCTTTTGACCCCAGCCTACACCAAACCTTAAACGCCAGCAGTGATGCAATAATTCTTATCACAGATCAAGAATACTTTGATAACGATATCGTTGCCCGCTTCCTAGAATTTCTGCGCGTCGTCTACAGTCCCGAAACCCTTATCGAAAACCTCAATTTCATCGCCAACGCCCTCACCCTCAAAAACGGCGAAAGCGCCCAAGAACGCATCCGCCGCTACTTTCTGCAAGAATTCATTTCTGACCACATTCAAACTTATAAAAAACGCCCCATTTACTGGCTATTTACGAGTGGTAAAAAACGAGCCTTTGGCGCATTAGTCTACCTACACCGCTACAACGAAGACACCCTCGCCCGTATTCGCACCGATTACGTTTTAGAATTGCAAGTAAAATTAGACGGTGAAATTGTACGCGCACAGCAACAGCTAGAAAATGCCAGTTCCAGCGCCGCCAAAAAAGCCGCTACTAACCGCCTGAAAGACTTACAAGCGCAACAGCTAGAACTACGGGATTACCAAGCCAAACTACAAACCTTAGCCGATGCACGAATTAATCTTGACCTTGATGATGGTGTAGCGTACAACTACACGCGCTTCAAAGGTTTAGTTTATGAAGGGTCAGATTTGAAAATGGCTGATTTAGAAAAAGCATCACAGTGGAAAAGGGAATTGTTGAAATGAATTGATACCATTTCCCAAAATACCTAATACGATTTGACTCTAATTCTTACCCCCTGCCCCCTGCCTCCCCTGCCTCCCCTGCCTCTTCAGGCTGTAGCAAATTCTGTGAAACCTCTTTTACTAGGATGATGGAAGCCTAAAACAATCTCAGTTTGCGGTATTCCGGCTGATAGCAAATCATCAACAACGCATAAATTTGTTGCATCTTCTTCCACCCAAATTTTGCCGTTTTTAATGCAGAGATACATGATAATATGCTGTATCTGCTTTTTGTCATTCCAGCCAAATCGAAACCAAAGATATTGATCTCTTTGTTCATCAAAAGCCAAGCGATCGCTTGCCTCAACTTCCCTAGATTCGGTAATTTTATCATTAGTCATTTCATAATATTCAATCAATATCTTTTTGATAGCATTGCGGTATGTTTCTAGCTTATCCATTGTTGAATTTCCTCCTTATCTGTATTAACAACTATTAACAGAAGTTGATTTTCCTTGATGACTGCTTGTACAGATTTGCGTTGAAAAAACTTATAATAGACAACATCATCAATAGCTAAATAAAGTGTGTATACTGGCTCAGTAAGTTGAATGAGTTTTCGATAGACAATGTACTGTCCTAAAGCCGAGTGAAAATCATACATTAGCGATTTGCCCACAAAACTCTTGATTTCTACAACAATTTTTTGTCCCTGACGTTCTGCGGCGATTGGTTTTTCTGCTGCCAAGTCAGCGTAGAGTTCAGCATCCTCATATTTGATAAAGTAAGGATCAGCCGTAATAGTCCAACCGTCTTTTATCAATGCGTTCTTGACTTCATTATGATATATATCTTTAGCTGGCATGGTGGAACTATTGAGTAATAGTTTAATTGTAAAGTGTGTGCCATATTGGGTGGAAATTAGATTATAAAATACACTTTCTCATCACTCACCCTGCCTAGCATGAACACCGCTCGTATCCAAAATACCTTAGAAACCCTCTTTCAAGATTCTGCCCGTTGGTTACACTCAGGACGGCGGGTGGTGTTTTGGTACGACCCTGAACAACAATTTGCCAGCAGTTTTAATGAACTCCAACTTGAAGGCGTAGAGAAACTCCAACTCGCTGACACCCCTTTCACCGTCAAATATCGCTTACTTACTCTACAACCCAATCAAGCATTTCTACTGTACGCACCCTTTCCCGAACCTGCGCCCCAAGAAAACTGGCTTCTGGACATCCAAAAAAGCGGTTTAACTTTTTCTGCTGACCCGGCTGCCCTCATGTATGCAGATTTAGGATTGCGATCGCGCCGTCTAGAGATTATCATCCGGGAACAGATAAAATTCTTTAAAAGCCGCAAACGGACAGAAGCCTTGCAAGCAATGGGCATTTCCCCTGATAGCGACGAACGAGAATTACTTCTGGCTCTGGTGGCAAAACCACAGTAGCGAACCTTTTCTACAATATGTCCACCCGCCGCATCGGACTGGTAGGTTTATTCTAGTGTGGTAAAATTTACTAGAGAAGACGACTCTCTAAATTAGCCAAGTAACCCTTGGGATCTCTGCGAAATCGATATTGTTCAATTCTGGCA